>CAZKUK010000004.1:0-72124 GCA_964555915.1 uncultured Mycobacterium sp. | reverse complement strand
ACCCGCCGACGGTTCCTGCGGCATATTCACGATGCCGGCCCGGCCGCCGGCCCGGCCGCCGGCCCGGTAACCGGGCCAGTCACCGAGGCGAGCGGCGGGGATCGCCCGCGTCGGTTCGCCTACCCACCCAACCTGTACGTCGTGGACGGTGGAGCACCTCAGGTGAACGCGGCCAAGGCCGTCCTCGAAGAACTCGGGGTCACCGACGTCGCGGTGATCGGATTGGCCAAGCGGCTGGAGGAGGTATGGGTTCCCGGCGAGGCTGATCCGATGATCCTGCCTCGGAACAGCGAGGGGCTGTATCTGCTGCAGCGGGTACGCGACGAGGCGCACCGCTTCGCCATCGGGTACCACCGCAGCAAGCGCTCCAAGCGGATGACCGCTTCGGCGCTGGACGCGGTGCGCGGCCTCGGTGCGGCACGACGCAAGGCGCTGGTCAGTCATTTCGGGTCGCTGGCTCGTCTCCGGGAGGCCAGTTTGGCGGAGATCACCGCGGTTCCGGGCATCGGGGCCACCACCGCCGCGGCGGTGCTGGCAGCCCTCGGTGGCAGCCCCGACGAGGCCCGATCCGACACACCGACAACGGATGCATCAACAACGGATGCGACGACAACGGATGCGCCGACCGATGTGGTGGACGATGATGCCAGGCAGACGCTATGACGGATCCCTCGATGAAAGACCCCGCAACCGCCGATACCGCCGCATCGGATATCGATGTGGTGCTGGTGACCGGACTGTCCGGGGCCGGCCGCGGTACCGCCGCCAAAGTTCTCGAGGACCTGGGTTGGTATGTCGCCGACAACCTGCCGCCAGAGTTGATTGCCCGGATGGTTGACCTCGGGCTGGCCGCGGGGTCGCGGATCACCCAGCTGGCCGTGGTGATGGATGTTCGCTCACGGGGTTTCACCGGTGATCTCGACATGGTGCGCAGCGACCTCGCCACCCGGAATATCACCCCCCGGGTGCTGTTCATGGAGGCTTCCGACGAAACGCTGGTGCGGCGCTACGAGAACAACCGCCGCAGTCATCCCCTGCAGGGCAACCAGACCCTGGCCGAGGGGATCGCCGCCGAACGTTCCCTGCTGGCACCGGTCCGGGCCGGCGCGGATCTGATCATCGACACCTCCACGCTGCCGGTGCCGGCTCTGCGGGCCAGCATCGAGAGTGCTTTCGGCGCTGAGACGGTCGCGCAGATCAGTGTCACCGTCGAGTCGTTCGGCTTCAAGTACGGCCTGCCCATGGACGCCGACACGGTGATGGACGTCCGGTTCCTGCCCAACCCGCACTGGGTCGACGAACTGCGCCCGCACACCGGTCAATCTCCCGCGGTTCGTGACTACGTCCTGGCTCAGCCCGGTGCAACCCAGTTTCTGCAGACCTACCATCAACTCCTGATGCTGGTGGCTGACGGGTACATCCGGGAGGGCAAGCGCTATATGACGGTGGCGATCGGATGTACCGGCGGCAAGCATCGGAGCGTCGCCATCGCCGAGGCACTCGCCGCGCTACTCGATGAGAACGGGCACTTGTCGGTCCGGGTCCTCCACCGTGATCTGGGGCGCGAATGACCAGCCCGCGCATTGTCGCCCTGGGCGGCGGGCACGGGCTCTACGCGACGCTGTCCGCGGCGCGTCGGCTGAGCCCGCACGTCACCGCGGTCGTCACCGTTGCCGATGACGGCGGCTCATCGGGTCGGTTGCGTTCCGAACTCGATATCGTGCCACCCGGGGACCTGCGGATGGCGCTGGCGGCACTGGCATCCGACAGTCCGCACGGCCGGCTGTGGGCGACCATCATCCAGCATCGGTTCGGCGGCAGCGGGGCGCTGGCCGGACACCCCATCGGCAATCTGTTGATGGCCGGTCTCAACGAGGTGCTCGCCGATCCGGTCGCCGCGCTGGACGAGCTCGGCCGCATCCTTGGCCTGAAGGGTCGGGTGCTGCCGATGTGCCCGATCGCGCTGCAGATTGAGGCCGATGTCGCCGGTTTGGAATCCGACCCCCGGATGAGCCGGGTGATCCGTGGGCAGGTGGCGGTGGCCACCACACCGGGGAAGGTGCGCAGAGTCCGGCTCCTTCCGGTCGATCCGCCGGCGGCGCGTCAGGCCGTCGATGCGGTGATGGGTGCGGACCTGGTGGTTCTCGGTCCTGGTTCCTGGTTCACCAGCGTCATCCCGCATGTGCTGGTGCCCGGACTGGCGGCTGCACTGACCTCGACGCGGGCCCGCCGTGCTGTGGTGCTGAACCTGGCCGCCGAACCGGGTGAAACCGCCGGGTTCTCCGCTGAGCGGCATCTGCATGTTCTGGCCCAGCACGCCCCGGGGTTCACCGTCCATGACATCATCGTCGACGCGGCGCGTGTGCCATCACAGCGAGAGCGTGATCAACTTCGCCGCACGGCGACCCTTTTGGAGGCGTCAGTAAGGTTTGCTGATGTGTCCAGGACCGGTACGCCACTGCACGACCCGGCAAAGTTGGCCGCTGCGCTGGACGCGGTGCTCGCCGCCGGCGCGGATTCGGCGACGGCCACCGTGCCCGTGGTGGCCCCGAGACGGACCGAGAGGTGAGCATTCGTGGCGATGACAGCTGAGGTGAAAAATGAGCTCAGCCGCCTCAACGTCAAGTCGGTGAGTGCGCGGCGGGCTGAGGTGGCGTCGCTGCTCCGGTTCGCCGACGGCCTGCAAATCGCCTCCGGTCGGGCGGTGATCGAGGTGGAGGTCGACCTCAGCGCCACTGCGCGCCGGTTGCGCAAGGATATTTACGACCTGTACGGCTATAACGCTGTTGTCCACGTGCTCTCCGCGAGTGGGGTCCGCAAGAACACCCGCTACGTGGTGCGGGTGGCCAAAGACGGCGAAGCCCTGGCCCGCCAGACCGGGCTGCTGGACGTGCGCGGCCGGCCGGTGCGTGGGCTGCCCGCCCAGGTGGTCGGCGGTAACGTCGGCGACGCCGAGGCGGCCTGGCGCGGCGCTTTCCTGGCCCATGGTTCGCTGACTGAGCCGGGACGGTCGTCGGCACTCGAGGTGAGCTGCCCCGGACCGGAGGCGGCATTGGCTCTGGTCGGCGCGGCGCGACGTCTCGGGGTCGGCGCCAAAGCCCGCGAGGTGCGCGGAATCGATCGTGTCGTGGTCCGCGACGGAGAGGCGATCGGATCGCTGCTCACCCGGATGGGGGCCAAGGACAGCCGCCTGGTCTGGGAGGAACGCCGCATGCGTCGGGAGGTGCGGGCCACCGCCAACCGGCTGGCGAATTTCGACGATGCCAACCTGCGCCGGTCGGCTCGCGCGGCGGTGGCCGCCGCCGCCCGGGTGGAGCGTGCCCTGGAAATCCTGGGCGACACGGTGCCGGACCATCTCTCCGCCGCCGGGCGGCTGCGGGTGGAGCACCGACAGGCCTCGCTGGAAGAACTGGGCCGGCTGGCCGATCCGGTGATGACCAAGGACGCCGTCGCCGGGCGCATCCGGCGGCTGCTCTCGATGGCCGACCGCAAAGCCAAGCAGGACGGTATCGCCGACACCGAGTCCGCGGTAACGCCGGATCTGCTCGACGACGCCTGAGGGCAGCTCAAACCCCCGGTGCAGGCAGAACTACCGGGTCAGGGTTGAGCTAGGGCGGCATCTTGCTGCACGGCCGGCTGGTTGGCCGTCAGCGCCCAGCGGATACCTCCGACCATCACGGTGCCCGCCACCCGAATCGCGGTCGCCTCCAGTGGCGGCAGGTAGGGCAGCCGCAGCGGCAGCCTGGCCCAGGCCGGCAGCATCGACACGCTCGTCGCGGCGAGGATCCCGTACGGTGCCCGGGCAAGTACCGGCAGCGGGGGAGTGACCAGCAGGAACCGGGCGGCTTCCCGGGCGGCCTCGGTGCTGTGCAGTTCGCCGCGATAGGCCGCGAGCCGCTGACGCAGTTGCGCTTCGGTACGTGGCGGGTCCTCGACACCGAGCGCCTCGGCCACCCGGGCGGTGTCGCCGACATAGTCGTCCCGGCCGGTCTGATCCAGCGGTTTCGGCCCATAGCGTTGGTAGGCCAGCAGGAAACTGTCCACCTCGGCGATATGCACCCACTCCAGCAGGTGCGGGTCATCGGCGCGGTAGGGCCGGCCGTCTGCCGCGACGCCGCGCACCCGGCGATGGATACCGCGTACCCGGTCGACTGCCCGTTGGGCATCACCGGCTGTCCCGAACGTGGTCACCGCCAGGAAAGTGCTGGTGCGCTGGAGTCGCCCCCACGGATCGCCGCGGTAGTCGGAGTGCTCCGCGACCCCCGCCATTGCCAGCGGGTGCAGCGATTGCAGCAGCAGCGCTCGCAGACCCCCTACGAACATTGCGGCGTCCCCGTGCACCCGGCGGATGGGGCGGTCCTCGGCGAACCAGCGCGGTCCGGGTGTGTCGTGGATGCGTGCCCGGTTCCGGGGGCCCTCAGGGCCGGCAACCATGGCGAACAGTCCCTGGCCGAGGCGTTCCCGCACTCCGCCGAAATCGATGTCCAGCGGCGACGGTAGCGGCATATCCCGACGGTACGCGGTTCGCCAGGTTCATCGCACCTGTTGCCCACCGCGCCACTAGGCTGACCGTGGCATGTAGTTGTTTTGGACACACGCGAGGAGACACACGTGACGATCCGGGTTGGCGTTAACGGTTTCGGCCGTATCGGACGCAACTTCTACCGGGCGCTGGCGGCGCAGAAGTCCGAGGGTAAGGCCCAGAACATTGAAATCGTCGCGGTCAACGATCTCACTGATATCGCCACCCTGGCCCATCTGTTGAAATTCGACTCCATTCTGGGCCGGCTGCCCGGGGACGTCGGCGTCGACGGCGACACCATCGCCATCGGTGGCACGCAACTCAAGGCTCTGGCGATCAAAGACGGTCCGGCAGCGCTGCCTTGGGGCGACCTGGGCGTCGACGTGGTGGTGGAGTCCACCGGCATCTTCACCGATGCCCGCGCCCGGGGCCATCTGGAGGCGGGCGCCCGGAAGGTGCTTATCTCCGCGCCGGCCAAGGATGAGGACATCACCATCGTGATCGGCGTCAACGACGACAAGTACGACGGCAGTCAGGACGTCATTTCCAACGCCTCCTGCACCACCAATTGTCTCGGGCCGCTCGCCAAGGTCGTCAACGACGAGTTCGGCATCGTTCGAGGCCTGATGACGACGATCCACGCCTACACCCAGGATCAGAACCTGCAGGACGCCCCGCACAAGGATCTGCGTCGGGCCCGCGCCGCCGCGCTGAACATCGTGCCGACCTCCACCGGTGCCGCCAAGGCCATCGGCCTGGTAATGCCGGAGTTGAAGGGCAAACTCGACGGGTACGCGCTACGGGTACCGATTCCGACCGGCTCGGTCACCGACCTGACAGTTGAACTGAAGAAGGATGCCACCGCCGACGAGATCAACGCGGCGCTCAGGGCAGCTGCGGATGGGCCGATGAAGGGCATCCTCAAGTACTACGACGCCCCGATCGTCTCCAGCGATATCGTCACCGACCCGCACAGTTCGATCTTCGACTCCGGGTTGACCAAAGTCATCGACAACCAGGCCAAGGTGGTGTCCTGGTACGACAACGAGTGGGGCTACTCCAACCGCCTGGTCGACCTGGTCGGCCTCGTCGGCAAATCTCTGTAGCGGTCGGGAGCCGAATGCCTGTCAAGAGTCTCGCCGACCTACTCGCCGAGGGCGTACAGGGCCGAGGTGTGTTGGTTCGCTGCGATCTCAACGTTCCCGTCGACAAGGGCGGCACCGTCAGTGACGCCGGTCGTATCGACGCCTCGGTGCCCACCCTGAAGGCGCTCTCGGATGCCGGAGCGAAGGTCGTGGTGGCCGCGCACCTCGGCCGCCCGAAGGGCGGACCCGATCCTAAGTTCTCCCTGGCACCGGTGGCGGAGGTGCTCGCGCAGCGGTTGGGCCGGCACGTCCAGCTGGCCGGTGATGTGGTCGGCGCCGATGCGCTGGCCCGTGCCGAGGGTCTGACCGACGGGGATATCCTGCTGCTGGAGAACATCCGCTTCGATCCCCGCGAGACCAGCAAGGACCACACCGAGCGTCGGGCGCTGGCCGCGGCGCTGGCCGAACTCGTGGCCGGCGCGGACGGTTCGGGAGGTGCCTTCGTCTCCGACGGTTTCGGGGTGGTGCACCGAAAACAGGCCTCGGTCTACGACATCGCGGCGCTTCTGCCGGCCTACGCGGGCACCCTGGTCGCCACCGAGGCCAAAGTTCTGGAGCAACTGGCCCACGCCGACGAACGGCCCTACGCCGTGGTGCTGGGCGGGTCTAAGGTCTCCGACAAACTCGCGGTGATCGAGAACCTGGCCGGCAAGGCCGACAGCCTCATTATCGGCGGCGGGATGTGTTTCACCTTTCTGGCCGCCCAAGGTTTCACGGTCGGCGAGTCGCTACTCCAAGAGGAGATGGTCGACACCTGCCGTCGTTTGCTCGAGGACTACGGCGATGTGATCCACCTGCCGGTCGATATCGTCGTGGCATCCGAGTTCGCCGCCGATTCACCACCGGAAACCGTTGCTGCGGAACAGATTCCGGCTGGAAAGATGGGGCTGGACATCGGGCCCGAGTCGGTCAAGCGTTTCACCACGCTGCTGTCCAACGCCCGCACCGTGTTCTGGAACGGGCCGATGGGAGTGTTCGAATTCCCCGCCTTCGCCGCCGGCACCAGAGGCGTGGCCGAGGCCATCATCGCCGCTACCGCCAAGGGCGCCTTCAGTGTGGTCGGCGGCGGAGACTCGGCGGCGGCGGTGCGTCAACTCGGCTTGCCCGAGGACGGGTTCTCCCACATTTCCACCGGTGGCGGGGCGTCCCTGGAATACCTTGAGGGCAAGACGCTGCCCGGTATCGACATCCTCGACTGATCGCCACCAACATCAACAAGGAGAACTGTGTCCCGTACGCCCCTGATCGCGGGGAACTGGAAGATGAACCTCAATCATTTCGAGGCCATCGCGTTGGTTCAGAAGATCGCGTTCGCGCTGCCCGGTAAGTATTTCGACAAGGTCGATGTCACCGTCATTCCCCCGTTCACCGATCTGCGGAGTGTTCAGACACTGGTCGACGGGGACAAGCTGAAGCTCACCTACGGTGCTCAGGATCTTTCGCAATTTGATTCCGGCGCTTACACCGGCGATATCAGTGGCGCATTCCTCGCCAAACTGGGTTGCACCTATGTTGTGGTCGGCCATTCGGAACGCCGCACCTACCACAACGAAGATGATGCCCTGATCGCCGCGAAGGCGGCGGCCGCCTTCCGGCACGGGCTGGTCCCGATTGTGTGTATCGGCGAGCATCTCGATGTGCGTGAGGCCGGCAAGCACGTCGAGCACAATGTCGCCCAGTTGCGCGGATCACTGGCGGGTTTGACCAATGAGCAACTGGCCGATGTGGTGATCGCCTACGAGCCGGTGTGGGCGATCGGAACCGGCCGGGTGGCCAGCGCCGGCGATGCCCAGGAGGTATGCGGCGCGATCCGCGCTGAACTGGCGGAGTTGACGTCTCCGCGGTGCGCTGAGGGTGTCCGAATCCTCTACGGGGGGTCGGTCAACGCCAAGAACGTCGGCGAGATCGTCGCCCAGACCGACGTCGACGGGGCCCTCGTCGGCGGGGCTTCGCTGGACGGAGAACAGTTTGCGACGCTCTCGGCGATCGCCGCCGGTGGGCCCCTGCCGTGACAGACCGGTAAACCGGGTAGGCTCACGGCCATGATTTTCGCCCTGCAGATTCTGCTTGTGGTCGCCAGCGTGCTCGTGGTGCTGCTGGTGCTGCTGCACCGGGCCAAGGGCGGTGGCCTGTCGACGCTGTTCGGCGGCGGTGTGCAGTCCAGCCTGTCCGGGTCCACGGTGGTCGAGAAGAACCTCGATCGTCTGACGCTGTTCGTCACCGGTATCTGGCTGGTGGCGATCGTCGGCGTCGCCCTGCAGATCAAGTACTCCTGAGCCGACCAGGCGCGGGAAACCAGCGTCCTTCGTACACTGTTCCGACGATCCCGATATCACCCAGCCGCGCCGGGTCTATCGCATACGGGTCCTCGGCGAGCACGGTGAACGTCGCGGCTTTTCCAGGTGTGATCGTGCCTAACTCGCTTTCCATCCGCCACGAATAGGCGGCCTCTATGGTCACCGCCCGCAGCGCGTCATGCACACTGATGCGCTGGCCCGGCGCGGCGACCCGTCCGCTGGCAGTGCGCCGGTTGACCGCGAACGATGCCAACCGCAGCGGTTCGGCCGGCCCCATCGGCAGATCCGAATGTAACGACAACGGAATCCCGCGGCGCAGAACCGATTGGGCTCGCACCATCTCGTGGGCCCGCTCTTCGCCGAGGCCGCGGGCGGCGTACATATCCGCGAATCCCACCGGATAGTACGGATTGGCCGACACCAGGCAGCCAAGCCGGGCAATGCGGTCGACCTGCTCCTCGGTCGAGTTGGCGAAGTGCACGATCACGGTGCGGTGGTCCGTGCGGGGACGTCGGGTCAGGCAGTCCTCGACGGTGTCGAGTACCAAATCCAACGCGGCGTCGCCGTTGACATGGACGTGCAGCTGCCACCCGGCGTCCCAGTACGCTCGCGCGAACGCCCGGAAGGTGTCCGGCTGCATCATCCACTCGCCGTGGTGGCAGAGGTCGGGGTGGCCGGCGTCATCGAGGTAGGGATCGCGCATTTGCATGAGTTGGCTGATGATCGCACCGTCGGCGAACAGTTTCACCTGTCCGGGCAGCAACCGCACCTTGCCCGTTGCAGCCCGCGCCAACTGGGCCTCGGCATCGGCCACGGCGTCGGCGGGATCCATCCCGGAATCGGCCTGGCTGCGTGCATCGACCAGGAACGTCGAACCGAAGGGCGTTTCCGCGGATCCGAGAATCTGCTGGTAGAGATCCCAAGGTTCGACGGCCCACATAATGCCGGGTTCATTGATGGCGGTGACACCGTTGGCGTGCAGGTAGCCGACCATGTGGCGCAACCCGGCGGCGAGTCGGTCCCGGGTCATCATGATCGGCGAGATCCTGGGCAGGAGCAGGTTCATCCCGGATTCCCACCAGTGCCCGGCGGCCAGATCGACCATGCTGCTGGCCGGCCCGTGACCTGCCATCTGCTCGGCCGTCAGTCCCAGAGCATCGATGGCCGCGGTATTGAGGTACCACTCGTGACACGAGCGGTGCCAGACGACGATCGGGCGGGTCCTGCTCACCGCGTCGAGGGTGCTGCGATCCAGAGGTCCATGCCAGAGTTTGTGATAGCCCCAGGTGAAAAGCCACTCCTGCGAATCCTCCAGGTCACGCTCGGCGGCAATCAGCCGCCGCCGATACTCGGCGGCAGAACGTGCGGCGGGAAATGTTCGGTTTGGTAGCACCCAATCCTCGATGGCTATGACCTCTGTCATCAGGGTGGACGCCGCCAGAATCGGGTGCAGGTGCTGATCGATCAGGCCCGGGCAGAGCACCGCGTCGGCGAAGGTGTCATCGATCCGTCCGGCATCGCCCAGGTCCTCGAGCGCGCCGACGGCGGTGATCCGGCCCTCCGACACCGCCACCGCCGTCGCGTCCGGCACATCCGGATCCATGGTGATGACGCGGTGGGCGCTAAACACGGTTATCCCGGGCATGGACCGATCTTCCCGTACGAACCGAGCCGGGTGTCCGGGTCATCCGGATTACCAGCATCGAGCAGTTCCGCAGGGTTCTGGACGTGAACGCCCCGCGGCCCTGCGCTGCCGTCGACCCGGGCGATACGGCCTTTATCGGTCACCGGTGTCATGTGCTGACCGGCGGTCACGGCGGCGTGATCAGCCGGACAGGGGAGGAAAAGGTTGCCCGCACCGGTCGCGCCACCGGCCTGCCAGCAGCGCGCGTGGTGCATTTCGACGGGATTATCGATGACTCGTCCTGCGCCGGACTCCCCACGCACCGATACTTGTCACATGGCTCAGGTCTCCGAGGTGACGTTGGAACCGATCGGCGGGGTTCGCCGCACACAACTCGGCCGGGAGGCTACCGAACCCATGCGCGAGGACATCCGCCTCCTCGGTGCGATCCTGGGCGACACGGTTCGTGAGCAGAACGGTGAGGCGGTGTTCGACCTGGTTGAGCGCGCCCGGGTGGAATCCTTCCGGGTGCGGCGCTCGGAGATCGACCGCGCGGAGCTGACCCGGCTGTTCCACGGAATCGAGATCCACCAGGCGATCCCGGTGATCCGCGCGTTCAGTAACTTCGCGCTGCTGGCCAATGTCGCCGAGGACATTCACCGTGAACGGCGCCGCGCCGTTCACGTTGCCGCCGGCGAGCCCGCGCCGGACAGCACCCTGGCGGCGACCTACCGAAAACTCGATGCCGCCGCCCTGAGCGCCGACGCCGTCGCCGGCGCGCTGAGCGGGGCGCTGGTGTCCCCGGTGATCACGGCGCATCCGACCGAGACCCGCCGGCGCACCGTCTTCGACACCCAAAACCACATCACCCGGCTGATGCGGCTGCGGCTGCACGGGCAGGATCAGACCGAGGACGGCCGGCAGGTCGAACAGGAGCTGCGCCGCGAGATTCTGACCCTCTGGCAGACGGCGTTGATCCGGCTGTCCCGGTTGAAGGTCGCCGACGAGATCGAAGCCGGTCTCCGGTACTACCCGGCGGCCTTCTTCGAGGTCATCCCGAAGGTGAATGCCGCGGTTCGCGACGAGCTGCGGAGCCGGTGGCCGGACGCCGGTCTCCTGGACCGTCCGATCGTACGGCCGGGATCCTGGATCGGCGGCGATCGCGACGGCAACCCGAATGTCACCGCCGCGGTGGTGGAGCTGGCCACCGGCAGGGCGGCCCACACCGCGTTGGCGCACTACTTCGACGAGCTGGTTCTCCTTGAGCAAGAGCTGTCGATGTCGGCCCGGCTGGTTCGCACCGACTCCGCTCTTGAACAACTGGCGGCTGGCTGCTCTGAGCCGGCCCGGGCCGACGAGCCGTACCGCCGGGCGGTGCGGGTGGTGCGTGCGAGGATGACCGCGACTGCCGCCGATATCCTTGACCGGGCGCCCGAACATACCCTGGAGCTCGGTTTGCCAAGGTATCGGGATTCCCAAGAGTTGCTCGCTGATCTGAATGTCATCGACACATCCCTGCGTATGCACGGCAGTGCGCTCCTGGCCGACGATCGGCTGTCCCGGCTGCGAGATGCCGTCGATGCGTTCGGATTCCATCTATGCGGGCTGGACATGCGGCAGAACTCAGAGACCCATGAGCAGGTGGTGACAGAACTGCTGGCATGGGCCGGCGTGCACGACGATTACGCATCGCTGCCGGAAAGCCGGCGCGTCGAGCTGCTGGTGTCGGAGCTATCGACCCGGCGCCCGCTGGTTCGTGACGGCGCCGAGCTTTCGGAACTGGCCCGAAAGGAGTTGGATATCGTCGGTGCGGCGGCTCGGACGGTCAACGTACTCGGCGCCGAGGCGGTGCCGACCTACATCATCTCGATGTGCCAGTCGGTGTCGGACATGTTGGAAGCTGCCCTTTTGCTCAAAGAAGTGGGCCTGCTTGATCTTTCCTCCGAGAATCGTTTTGTTCCAGTGGGAATCGTGCCACTCTTCGAGACCATCGACGACCTTCAGCGCGGATCAGCGATCCTTGAGGCCGCTCTTGATGTCCCGATCTACCGGGCGATGGTGGCGGCCCGGGACCAGACCCAGGAGGTCATGCTCGGGTACTCCGACTCGAACAAGGACGGTGGGTATCTGGCCGCGAACTGGGCGCTCTACCGCGCTGAACTGGATCTGGTGGATTCGGCCCGCAAGACCGGAATCCGGCTGCGGCTCTTCCACGGCCGCGGTGGGACGGTGGGCCGCGGCGGCGGACCGAGCTACGAGGCGATTCTGGCTCAGCCGCCCGGCGCGGTCAACGGTTCGCTGCGGCTCACCGAGCAGGGTGAAGTGATCGCCGCCAAGTACGCCGAACCCCGTATCGCGCACCGAAACCTCGAAAGCCTGGTCGCAGCGACACTGGAGTCCACCCTGTTGGACGTTGAGGGTCTCGGCGGCGACGCCGACCCGGCGTATCGCGTTCTGGACGAACTCGCCGCCCGTGCGCAGCGAGCGTATGCCGAACTCGTCCACGAAACACCCGGTTTCGTGGAGTACTTCAAGCAGTCCACACCCGTCAGCGAGATCGGTTCGCTCAATATCGGCAGTCGTCCGACGGCCCGCAAACAGACCACCGCAATCACCGATTTGCGGGCCATCCCGTGGGTGCTCGCGTGGAGCCAGTCGCGGGTGATGCTGCCCGGTTGGTACGGCACCGGAACAGCAATCGAGGAGTGGATCGGCCGAGGTGCCGATCAGGATTCCACCCGGGTGGAGGTGTTGCGAGACCTCTACCGCCGCTGGCCGTTCTTCCGCTCGGTGCTCTCCAATATGGCGCAGGTGCTGGCGAAGTCCGATATGGGGCTGGCCGCACGGTACTCAGAACTCGTCGCCGACACCGAACTGCGGGAGCGTGTTTTCGGTACTATCCGGGCCGAGCACGATCGCACCATCGCGATGCACAAATTGGTAACCGGGCAGGATGACCTACTCGCGGACAACCCCGCTTTGGCCCGCTCGGTGTTCAATCGGTTTCCCTATCTGGAACCACTCAATCACCTTCAGGTGGAGTTGCTTCGCCGCTACCGGGAGGGCGAGGACGATGAGCTCGTCCAGCGCGGGATTCTGCTCACGATGAGTGGTTTGGCCTCGGCACTGCGCAACAGCGGCTGAGTCACTTTCCTCGGATGATGTTGAAGGCTCCGCGTACGGCAGCCTCGGTGGCCGCGACCGGTGCCATCGCCGATTCGGCGACGTCGACCAGGCGCATTACCCGGCCCATCATGCCCTCCAACTGGCCGAGGCTCTCGTTGAGCCGGTGAAGAGTGCTGTTGAAGTACTCCAGGGAGGCCTCCATGGTGCCCACCGCCTGATTCAGGCCGGTCAGGCTCTGCTCCAGATCGTCCAGGATGTGGTCCATCTGATCAACGGTCTCATCGGCATTGAGCGCCGCCTGGGCCAACGTCCTGAGACGCTCAGCAGGCGTGCGGGGCCGGGTCTTGTCGTCCATGGCGGTCAGTCTGACAGTTTGCCGGCCGCGGCGGTGTCAAGAAACCAAATCGTCTCTTCACGGCCCACCGCCCCGGCGGCCGGCACGTCATCGGAGTCGGCCCCGGCAAGTGCTGCGGCCACCGCATCGGCTTTGGCGCTACCGGACACGACCAACCAGACCTGCCGGGAGCGCCGCACCGCGGGCAGGGTCAGCGTAATCCGGCGCGGTGGTGGTTTCGGCGAGTCGTCCACTCCCAGCACCATTCGTTCTGTCTCTCGCACCGCCACGGTGTGCGGAAACAGCGAGTTGATGTGGCCCTCGCCGCCCATACCGAGCAGATGAACATCGAAAGTCGGTGTGGGGGAGCCATTCTCCGCTTGTTCGGACAGTTCATCCTGGTACGCCCGCGCCGCGGTCTCGAGGTCGTCGCCGAAAGCGCCATCACTGGGCGGCATCGGGTGGACATTTTCAGCCGGGATGCTGATTCGGTCCAGTAAGGCTTCGCGTGCCTGTTTCTCGTTGCGCTCGTCGTCGTCGCGGGGCACGAAGCGATCGTCTCCCCAGAACAGGTGCACCCGTGACCAGTCCACGGGGTGGGTGCCGAGTTGTGCGAGCAGCCCGATCCCGGTCCCGCCGCCGGTGAGTACGATCAAGGCGCTGCCACGGGCCGCGATGGCCTCCGAAATCGCCTCGGCCAGAAGGCCGCCGACCCTGGTCACCAGCGCCTCGGTGTCCGGGGAGATCTGTACGGTCACGCCCACGATCAGCTGTACCGCACCTTCTCGAGACCGGACAGCGCCTCATGGTAGACCTCGTCGGCGTCGAGTCGGCGAAGATCCTCGGCGAGGCACTCCCGGGTCTCACGGCGGGCCAGCGGGAGTTTCGCCTCGGGCCGTCCGGTGCGGGTCAGCGTGGCGGTGGACCCGTCCTGCGGCCGGCTCAGAGTAATGGTCTGACTCGGCTGGGTCAGCTCGACCTTGAGATCACCGACCGCGCGGACCACCGTCCCGTCGATACGGCTGGCCAGCCAGCCGGCCAGGATATCCAGGGCGGGCTCATCGGGGAGTCCCGACACCGTCGCCGAGGTGATCGCCTCGTAGGGAGGCTGTTCCAGGGCGGCGGCCAGCAGGGCCCGCCAGTAGGTGATCCGGCTCCATGCCAGGTCGGTGTCGCCCTGGGCGTAACCCGCCAGCCGGCTGCGCAGCGACGCCAGCGGATCAGGAGCGCCGGTGGCGTCGGTAATCCGGCGAATCGCCAAGCGGCCCAGCGGATCCTGTGACGGAATCGGTGGCGAAACCCGGGGCCACCAGGCCACGACCGGGGTGTCGGGCAGCAGAAAAGGCAGCACCACGCTGCTGGCATGATCGGCCAGCGGGCCCGAGGTCTTGAGGACCACGACCTCACCGGCGCCGGCGTCGCCTCCCACCCGCAACTGGCCGTCCAGCCGCGCCTCGGCCGCTTCCCGGTCGGTGGGCACCACAACGATGATGCGGCAGGGATGTTCCCGGCTGGCCCCCACGGCGGCCTCGATGGCGTCCTCCAGAAGCTCTTCGCAGTCGGGTGCGACAACGAGGGTCAGCACCCGGCCCAGGGTGATGGCGCCGCCCTCCTCGCGCAGTGACGTGATCCGCTTGTTGATCGTGTTGGTGGTGGTATCCGGCAGGTCGACGATCACTTGGGCCAACTCCGTTCTTCGCTGGCGCTCATCACTTGGGCCAACTCCGTTCTTCGCTGGCGCTCATCACTTGGGCCAACTCCGTTCTTCGCTGGCGCTCATCACGGGCGCCGCCATTCCCGGCCGGATCGCTCCAGCATCTCGAAGGCCGACTCCGGCCCCCAGGTGCCCGACGGGTATGGGTCCGGTTTGCCGTGGTGTGCCCAGTAGTCAAGCGCAGGATCCAATATTTCCCAGGACAATTCGACTTCGGCGTTGACCGGGAACAACGACGGCTCCCCGAGCAGAACGTCCAGGATCAGCCGCTCGTAGGCCTCCGGGGAGTCCTCGGCGAAGGCGGACCCGTAGGAGAAGTCCATGTTGACATCGCGCACCTCCATGGTGTTGCCGGGGACCTTGGAACCGAACCGAATGGTGATTCCCTCATCCGGCTGTACCCGGATCACCAGGGCGTTCTGGCCGAGTTCCTCGGTCATGGTCGAGTCGAACGGCAGATGCGGTGCCCGCTTGAACATCAAGGCGATCTCGGTCACCCGGCGGCCCAGCCGTTTTCCGGTGCGTAGGTAGAAAGGGACGCCGGCCCAGCGCCGGGTGTCGACATCGAGTGTGATCGCCGCGAATGTCTCAGTGGTCGAGGTGTGGGAGAAACCGTCCTCCTCGAGTAGCCCGACCACATGCTCCCCGCCCTGCCAGCCGGCCGTGTACTGACCGCGGGCGGTCGTCAGGTCCAGCGGCTGTGCGAGTCGGGTGGCGGCCAGCACCTTGATCTTTTCTGCCTTGACCTCATCGGGGCCGAAATTGACCGGTTCTTCCATGGCGGTCAGGGCGAGCAGTTGCAGGAGGTGGTTCTGGATGACATCGCGCGCCGCGCCGATTCCGTCGTAGTAACCGCCCCGGCCGCCGAGGCCGATGTCCTCGGCCATGGTGATCTGCACGCTGTCGACGTAGTGGCTGTTCCAGATCGGCTCGTAGAGTTCGTTGGCGAATCGCAGGGCCAGGATGTTCTGCACCGTCTCCTTGCCGAGATAATGGTCAATGCGGAATACCGACTGCTCGGGGAAGACGCTGTTGACCACCCGGTTGAGGTCCTCGGCGCTGCCCAGGTCATGCCCGAACGGCTTCTCGATGACCACCCGGCTCCACTGGCCGTCTTTCGGGTCCGCCAGGCCGGAACGCTTCAGCTGTTCGCAGACCACCGGGAAGGCCTTCGGCGGTATTGACAGATAGAAGGCGTGGTTGCCGCCGGTGCCGCGTTCGATATCGAGACTGTTCAGCGTCTGGGCCAGCGTGGCGAATGCCGCATCGTCGTCGAAACTGCCCTGCACGAACCGGAATCCTTCGGACAGCCGGTCCCAGACCTCCTGACGGAACGGGGTGCGGGCGTGTTGTTTGACCGCCTCGTAGACGATTTGGCCGAAGTCCTCGTCGGCCCAGGCCCGGCGGGCGAAACCGACCAGCGAGAACGACGGCGGTAGCAGGCCCCGATTGGCGAGGTCGTAGATCGCCGGCATCAGCTTCTTGCGGGACAGGTCGCCGGTGACACCGAAGATCACCACGCCGCACGGTCCGGCGATGCGCGGCATCCGCTTGTCTCGCTTGTCCCGCAACGGGTTGTGCCAGCCGGCGGGCACCGGAGCCGAGATGGTGGAAGGGGTGACGGGGCTCATTGCCGGACTTATTTCCCTGCGGCGTCCAACTGGACCTGTGTGGCATCCAGCAGTTCCTGCCACGCTTTTTCGAATTTGGCCACACCGTCCTCCTCAAGGTGCCGGAACACGTCGCCGAGATCGATTCCGACCGCCTCAAGCTTGTCGAACACCGCCTGCGCGGCCCCCGCGGTTCCGGTGATGGTGTCGCCGGTGATGATTCCGTGGTCGGCAACCGCGTCGAGAGTCTTCTCCGGCATCGTGTTGACCGTGTCGGGGGCCACCAGTTCGGTGACGTACATCGTGTCGGAGTAGTCCGGGTTCTTCACACCTGTCGAGGCCCATAGTGGTCGTTGCACCCAGGCGCCGGCCTGGGCAAGCGGGGTCCACCGCCCGCCCGATCCGAACACCTCCTCGTAAGCCGCGTAGGCGAGTCGGGCATTGGCGACACCGGCCTGTCCTCGAAGCGCCAGCGCTTCCTCGGTGCCGATGGCCTCCAACCGTTTGTCGATCTCGGTGTCCACCCGGGACACGAAGAATGAGGCGACCGAGAAGATGGTGTTCAGGTCATGGCCGGCCGGCCGCGCAGCCTCCAGTCCGGCCAGATAGGCCTCCATCACCGCACGATGCCGTTCCACCGAGAAGATAAGGGTGACGTTGACCGAGATGCCCTCGGCCAGAACGGCGGTGATCGCCGGCAGCCCGGCCAGCGTGGCGGGGATCTTGATCAGCAGGTTGGGCCGATCGACGATCTTCCAGAGCTCGATCGCCTGCAGGATGGTCTTGTCGGTGTCATGCGCCAGCCGGGGGTCGACCTCTATGGAAACCCGTCCGTCGGCACCGTTGGAGGCCTCCCACTGTGGCCGCAACACATCGCACGCCTCCCGCACATCGTCGGTGGTGGCGGTGCGGATCGTGGCATCCACATCGGCTCCGCGGGCCGCGAGTTCGGCGACCTGGGCGTCATAGGCGGTGCCCTTCGACAACGCCGCCTGGAAGATCGACGGGTTGGTGGTGACCCCCACGATGGATTTGGTGTCGATCAGTTCCTGCAGGTTCCCGGACTTCAGGCGATCCCTGGACAGGTCGTCGAGCCAGACTGAGACGCCGGCCGCGGACAGGGCCGCAAGATTTGGATTCTGGACCATGAGAACTCCTGGTGTGGATCTGGGGTTTACCGGTTAGTTGTCGATCGCCCGTTCTGCGGCGGCCACGACGGCCTCGGGGGTGAACCCGAATTCGCGGAACAGCGTCTTGTCATCCGCCGACTCGCCGTAGTGCTCGATGGAGATGATCTCCCCGGTATCGCCGACGAACTTGTACCAACTCTGGGCGACGCCGGCCTCGACGGCAACCCGGGCAGGGACGGCCGGAGGCAGCACGCTGTCCCGGTATTCCTGCGGTTGGGACTCGAACCACTCGACGCAGGGCATCGAGACGACGTACGCGCGGATGTCCCTGTCGGCCAGCATCGCCGTTGCCGTCACCGCCAATTGAACCTCCGATCCGGTGGCGATGATGATCACGTCGGCGTCAACGGCCGGGCTGCCCCCGCCGAGCACGTAGCCACCGCGGGCGACCCCGTCGGCGCTGGTGCCGTCCAACACCGGGACACCCTGTCGGGTCAGGATGAGCCCGGTCGGGCCCGTGGTGGCCCCGCGCTCGAGGATGGTCCGCCACGCGTAGGCCGTTTCGTTGGGGTCGGCGGGACGCACCACCGACAGCCGCGGGATCGCCCGCAAGGCGGCCAGGTGTTCGATCGGCTGATGGGTGGGGCCGTCCTCGCCGAGGCCGATCGAATCATGTGTCCAGACGTAGACGGGGTCGATGTCCATCAGCGCAGCCAGTCGCACGGCGGGCCGCATGTAATCGGAGAATTGCAGGAACGTCCCGCCGTAGGCCCGGGTGGGCCCGTGCAGGACGATTCCGGACAGGATCGCCCCCATGGCGTGTTCGCGAATACCGAAGTGCAGGGTGCGGCCGTACCAGGTGGCGTCCCAGTCCTCGGTCGAGATCGACGGTGGCCCGAAAGACTTGACCCCTTTGATGGTGGTGTTGTTGCTGCCCGCCAGGTCGGCCGACCCACCCCACAGTTCAGGCAGCTTGGGGCCGACCGCCGAGAGCACCGCACCCGAGGCCGCCCGGGTGGCAAGCGCCTTGGAACCCGGTTCCCAGTGCGGTAGATCCGCGTCCCAGCCGTCGGGCAGCCGGCCGTCCAACAGCCGGTCCAACAGCGCCTTGCGCTCAGGTTCGCGCTGCGCCCAGGCGTCGAAACCGGCCTGCCAGCTCTGGTGGGCCACCCGGCCACGGTCGGCGAGCCCGCGAGTGTGGGCGATAACATCGTCGGCGACGTCGAAGCTCTTGTCCGGGTCGAAGCCGAGAATTCTCTTGGTCGCCGCCACCTCGTCGGCGCCCAGCGCTGAGCCGTGCACCCCGCCGGTGTTCATCTTGGTGGGGGCCGGATAGCCGATGATGGTTCGCAGGGCAATGAACGACGGTTTATCGGTGACTTTTTTCGCCGCCTCGATCGCCGCCTCGATACCGGTCACGTTCTCCCCGCCCTCGACCACCTGAACATGCCAGCCGTAGGCCGCGTAGCGGGCCGGGGTGTCCTCGGTGAACGCGATATTGGTGTCGTGCTCGATCGAGATCTCGTTATCGTCCCAGATCACGATGAGGTTGCCGAGCTGCTGGGTACCGGCCAGTGAGGAAGCTTCGCTGGTGACACCCTCTTGCATATCTCCGTCAGAGGCGATGACGTAGATGAAATGGTCGAACGGGCTGGTTCCCGATGCGGCGTCGGGGTCGAACAGCCCGCGCTCATAGCGGGAGGCCATCGCCATCCCGACCGCCGACGCCAGACCCTGTCCCAGCGGGCCGGTGGTGATCTCCACACCCCGGGTGTGCCGGAACTCCGGATGGCCGGGGGTCTTGGAGCGCCAGGTGCGCAGCGCCTCGATATCGGACAGTTCCAGGCCGAATCCGCCGAGATACAGCTGGAGGTAAAGAGTGAGGCTGGAATGTCCGCAGGACAGCACGAACCGGTCGCGGCCCAACCATTCGGTGTCGTTCGGGTCATGACGCATTACCCGCTGGAACAGGGTGTAGGCCACCGGCGCGAGGCTCATGGCGGTCCCGGGATGACCGTTTCCGACCTTCTGGACCGCATCAGCGGCCAGCACCCGCGCCGTGTCGACGGCCCGCGAGTCCAGTTCGGTCCAGTCCTCGGGATGATGCGGCTGGGTCAACGCGGAAATCTCGTCGAGCGTTGTCACGAAGTCACTCCTGGGGGCGTCGAATCGGCTGGCAACCCGGTACTGAGCACACCCTAGTGCCGGAACTGGACCCTGTAGTACCGAATCGATCGCGTCGCGGTCTACCATTCTCTGTAGTAGACACTGGGATGGTTGCCGCCGTCCGTGAGGAGTTGACCGCGTGAGGATGCCCGAAACCCGCCTCGTCGGCGAGACCGGTCACGCGGCGCCGGGCCGGATCCGCAGCACGCTGCTGGGCTACCTGGCGTTGACCAAGCCACGGGTGGTTGAGCTGCTCCTGGTCACCACGATCCCGGCCATGCTGCTGGCCGCCCGGGGCACCGTCGACCTGGTGCTGATCCTCAACACTCTGTTCGGTGGAATGCTCGCCGCGGCCGGCGCCAACACGTTGAACTGCGTCGCCGACGCCGATATCGACAAAGTGATGAAACGCACGGCGGGTCGGCCGCTGGCACGGGCGGTGGTACCGCGCAGTCACGCCTTCGTATTCGGTATGGCGCTATCGGTCGGATCGTTCTTCTGGCTGTGGTGGACCACCAACCTGTTGTCCGCCCACCTGGCTGCGGCCACCATCGCGTTCTACGTTCTCGTCTACACCCTGCTGCTGAAGCGTCGCACGTCGCAGAACGTGGTGTGGGGCGGCGCCGCCGGTTGTATGCCGGTGATGATCGGCTGGTCGGCGGTGACCGGCACGATCGGCTGGCAGGCACTGGTGATGTTCGCCATCATCTTCTTCTGGACGCCGCCGCATACCTGGGCGCTGGCGATGAAATATAAAGAGGACTACCGGGCCGCCGGGGTGCCGATGTTGCCCGTTGTGGCCACCGAACGTCAGGTGACCAAACAGGTGGTCATCTACACCTGGCTGACCGTCGCGGCCACCCTGGCCCTCATCCCGGCCGCGGGATGGCTCTACGCATCGGTGGCGGTGCTGGCCGGCGCCTGGTTCCTCACCCTGGCCCATCGTCTGCACGCCGGTGTGTTGCGCGGTGATCCGGTCAAGCCGCTGCGGCTGTTCCTGCATTCGAACAATTACCTGGCGGCCGTGTTCTGCGCACTGGCCGTCGATTCGGTGATCCCGCTGCCGATGCTGTTCGGCTAGACCCGTCTCAGGGCAGTAGGACCACCGCGCCGGTGGTGAGGCGGGCCTGCAGATCCGCGTGAGCACGCGCCGCCTCGGCCAGCGGGTACTTCCCGCTGACGGTGATGGTCATCGAACCATCGGCAATCGTGTCCAGTAGTTCTCCGGCGCGCCAGGCGAACTCGTCGGGTGTGCGGATGAAATGGGCCAGGTTCGGGCGGGTGAGGTACACCGAGCCGGCGGCGTTGAGCCGCTGAGGATCGACCGGGGGAACCGGACCGCTGGAGGCTCCGAACAGCGCGAGCGTCCCGCGGACCCGCAAGCTGGCGAGGCTGGCGTCGAATGTCGACTTTCCGACGCCGTCGTAGACCGCGGCCACACCATGTCCGTCCGTCAGTTCCCGGATCCGATCGGCGAAAAGCGCGGCGTCTTCGGGATAGTCAAGCACCTGCACGGCGCCGGCCTGCCGGGACAACTCCGCTTTGTCCGGTGTTGACACGGTGGTGATCACCCGAGCGCCGAGGCTCGTGGCCCACTGGGTCAGGATCAGGCCGACGCCGCCGGCCCCGGCGTGAACCAGCAGAAAGTCCTGCGGGGCGACCTGATAAACCGACTTGATCAGGTAGTGCGCCGTCAAACCCTTCAGCAACGCGGAGGCGATGGCGTCGGAGGGTACCGGGCCGGGCACGTAGGCAACGAAATCTGCTGGTGCCGTGCAGTATTCAGCGTACCCACCGTCAGCGTTCGCAGTAACCACCCGATCGCCGATGGTGAGGGCGGCGACGTCGTCGCCGACCGCGGCGATGGTCCCGCAGACCTCCTGTCCGACGACGAAAGGAAGTTCGCGTGGATACAGTCCGGAGCGGAAATAGGTGTCGATGTAGTTGACCCCGATGGCGTCCGCGCGGATGAGCACCTCACCGGGGCCGGGGGCGGGCATCGGCTTATCGACGTACTGGAGAACCTCCGGGCCGCCCGTGACGGCGACTTCCACTGCATACATGTCACAATCATCCCCTGCGTGGTTTCAACAGCCCAGCGTTATCGACAGCCCAGCGGAGTTGAGATGAAGTTGGCCCGGCCGGATGTCTTCCATCCGCGCATCGTGCTGGCATCGTGCCGGCAGTTGCCCGATGGCGATGGTGATGACGACGGGCTCGTCGCGGCCCTGCGGAGCCGTGGGCTGCATGCCCGGTGGATGCCCTGGGATGATCCGCAGACCGAGGCGGCCGATCTGGTGATCCTGCGTGCGGCCTGGGATTACGCGGCGCGCCGCGAAGAGTTTCTGGCCTGGAGCACCCGGGTGCGTAACCTACTGAACTCTCCGACGGTCGTGGCATGGAACAGCGATAAGCACTACCTGCAGGATCTCGAGGCCGCCGGCTTGCCCATTGTGCCGTCATGTTTCCTCGAGCCGGGTCAGGCCCCGGTTTTCCCGGCTTCCCTCACCGGTGCTGAGGTCGTCGTCAAACCCGCGGTGGGGGCCGGGTCGGTCGATACGATGCGATTCGTCGATCACGGGGCGGCCGCCGCCGGCGCCGCGGTACTGCTGGATCAGGGCCGCAGCGTTCTGGTGCAACCCTATGACGCCCGGATAGCCGACGGCGAGACGGCGCTGGTCTTCCTGGGCGGCGAACAGTCGCACGCTTTCACCAAGGGGCCGATGTTGCCGCCGGCGGGCCAGATTCCGGCGCTGGACGAATCGGGAACCTATGCGCGGGAACAACTCGCCCCCGCCGCCCCGGAATCCGGGATGTGGGATTTGGGCCACGCCGCCCTCGACGCCGCCTGCGCCCGGTCCGGTATCGCGAAGGGCGACCTGCTGTATGCCCGGGTCGACCTGATAGGGGGACCCGAGGCCCCGGCGCTGCTGGAATTGGAACTGGTCGAGCCGGCACTGGGCTGGGGACAGCTCGACGACGGGACAAGACGCCAGCAGCAGCGTCGATTCGCTCTCGAAGTGGAGTCAGCCTGCGAACGCCTTGGACTCGGCCCGCGGTCGCATAGACGCCCATAGCGCGGCCGTGCCGACAGTGCAGGCCGCCGCGCCCGCGACGTGCATCGCGACCAGCGCGGCCGGGACATCGTTGTGGTACTGCACAAAACCGATAAGCGCCTGCGTCGAAACCAGTCCCAGCAGCACACCGAGTCGGCGTCGGACGCTGCGCGGGGCTCCGACGGCCAGCAGTCCGGCCCCCAAGCCGACCAGCAAACTCAGATAGCTGACCAGAAGGGCGCTGTGTGCATGGGCCAGGGTGACGATCTCGATCTGAAGCCGGGGTACCGGCCGCTCCAGGCTCTTGTCCCCGGCGTGTGGTCCGGCACCGGTGACCATGGTGCCGGTGATCAGCGTCGCGGTCAGCGCGAGTGCGCTGAGGAACGTCAACTGGCGCAGCGGTTTCGGAACTCTGTCGATCCGGAGGCCGTCATCGGGTTCACCGATCTTGCAGTAGAGCAGGGTGGCAAGCCAGACCATCGCCATGGACACCAGCAGGTGGATCGCCACCGTCCACCACAGCAGCCCGGTCAGCACCGTGATGCCGCCGATCACCGCCTGCAGGACGGTGGAAGCCGGCATCAGCCAGGCGTAGATCAGGACCTCCCGGCGCCTTCTTGCCCTGGTCACGGCCAGAACCGCCAGGATCGCGGTGATCACGACGACGAAGGTGAGCAGGCGGTTGCCGAATTCAACAGCCTGATGCAGCCCGGGCACCTCGGCGTGCGGGACCGGGGTGAAACTGCCCGGGAAGCATTGCGGCCAGGTGGGGCAGCCAAGACCGGATGCGGTCACCCGGACGATCGATCCGGTTACCGAAATCATCGCCTGGCTCAGGACCACCGCGGCGGCGATGATGCGCTGGGTCCGCAGGCTGGGCAGCGGAAGCTTGTCCACCATGCGTAGGAAAAGCTGAACCACGGCCACCGTCTGAGCCTAGAGGAGGTTGAACTACATCCCGTAGTAGGGGATGGCGATCAGGTGAATCGGAACCAGCGCAGCGCAGCCGCCCCGGCCACCACGCCCCACGCTGTGAGCACGGCAATACCGAACCAGTCCACCGACACCGCGGTTGCCTGCGTCAACGCCTCGGTCAGCGCTCCGGATGGTGTCAAACGTGCCACCCAGGCCAGCCCGGCCGGAACCGATGCACTCTCCACGGTCAGCGCACCGAAACCGGCGAAGATGAACCAGAGGAGATTCGCCACCGCCAGTACGATCTCCGCGCGCAGGGTGCCGCCGAGCAGCAGTCCCATGGCGACGAATGTCGCGGTGCCCAGGGCGATGATCACCGCGCCCAGGAACAAACTTGGAGGTTGTGGGCGCCAGCCCAGCGCCAGTCCTATCCCGCCGAGCAGAATCGCCTGTAGAAACACCACCGTCACCACGGCCAGTGACTTGCCGGCGATGATCCCCCACACCGGCAGGGGAGTGGACCCCAATCGCTTCAGCGCACCGTAGCGGCGGTCGAATGCGACCGCGATTGCCTGGCCCGTGAAGGCCGTGGAGATCACGGCCAAAGCCATGATGGCCGGCACAAATACCGCCACCCGATTCGCGCCGAAATCGCCGAGCGGCAGAACAGTGAGCCCCACCAGCAGAGTGATCGGGATGAACATGGTCAGCAGCAGCTGTTCGCCGTTGCGCAGCAACAACTTCAGCTCGAGGCCGTACTGCGCCAACAGCATTCGCGGCACACTGCTGGGGCGGGGGTCCGGGGTGAAGGTTCCCGTCGGGAAGAGGTCGGTCACGACCGCAGCTCCTTGCCGGTCAAATCCAGAAAAACATCCTCGAGGCTGCGCTGTTCAACGCGCAGGTCGTTGGCCAGGATATTCAGCCGGGCACACCACGCGGTCACCGTGGCAAGCACCTGTGGGTCGACGGTTCCTTCGACCAGGTATTCCCCCGGGGTCGGCTCGGTGGCGCGGTAGCCCTCCGGCAGGGCTGACACCAGCAGCGACAGGTCCAACTTGCGCGGTGCGGTGAAACGCAGTTGGTCCTCGGCCCCGCTTCGCATCAGTTCGGCGGGTGTTCCGGATGCGACCGTGGAGCCACGGTCGATGATCACGATCCGGTCGGCCAATTCCTCAGCCTCCTTGAGCTGATGGGTGGTCAGCACCACTGTCACACCGTCGCGGCGCAGTGCGTCGATGAGTTCCCACACCACCAGTCTGGCGTGGGCGTCCATACCTGCGGTCGGCTCGTCGAGGAAAACCAGCTCCGGCCTGCCAACGATGGCGCAGGCCAGCGCCAGTCGCTGTTGCTGGCCTCCGGAAAGCCTTCGGTAGGTGGTATCGGCGACGTCTCTGAGACCGAGGGTGTCCAGGAGCCAGCCCGGGTCGAGTGGTCGCGCGGCATAGGCCGCCACCAGGTGGAGCATTTCGCCGGCCCGGGCCGCCGGGTAGCCGCCACCGCCCTGCAGCATGACTCCGATGCGCTCCCGAACCCGGGCGTTGTCGGCGACGGGATCAAGACCGAGAACCTCGATCGTCCCGACATCAGGGTGCACGAAGCCTTCGCACATTTCGACGGTTGTCGTTTTGCCGGCACCGTTGGGGCCGAGCAGCGCGAGTACCTCGGCGTGCTGTACGTCGAGGTTGAGATCGGACACCGCGAGGGTGGATCCGTAGCGTTTGGACACCCCGCGCAGCCGTACCGGGGTGGGGGAGCCAGGACTCACGGGGAATCAGCGTAGGCGTCCCGATTGGGGCCACTCGCCGGTGGTGGTCGGGACGGACCCGTCGCGGGCCCGATATCGAGATCCTCTCCGCTGTAGCGCTCATCGGAACCAGGCAGGTAACGCCATGGCAGCCGGTTGAGGGTCAGCACAATGAGCAACATCACGATCACCGCGCTGGCCAGCGTTGCATTGAGAATCTGGAACAGTGCGAAGCGATCGCCGTTGGCCGTCGGACCGAAAATCCCGACAATCAGGCTGACCGCGACGGTGGCGATCCGGAAGCGCGGCCGGGTGGCCCACGCCGCCAGTGGGATGATCGCCCACAGCAGGTACCAGGGCTGGACGACGGGGAACAACAGCACTGTTGCGCCCATCGCGACCCCCAGCCCGCCGACCGGGTGCAAACGTCCGCGCAGGACCGCCACCAACAGCCAACTGACCAGGACGGCGATGATCAGCACACCCGTCGCGCGGGTGAGGGCCAAAACGGCGGTGGTGTGATCGCCGAGCCCGAGCAGGATGCCCACCTGTCCGGTCGCCAGCGCCAGCAGTGTCGGGGGGGACATCCAGCTACGAACCACATTGGCGGTGCCGAGGGTGAACAGCCACCCGAAGCCCAGCCCGCTCGCCCACCCGACGAGCGCCATCACCGCCAATGCGACCGACGTGGTCAGGATGCCGGCCGAGAGGAATGCCTTGAGCGTGCCACCCCAACGGTGGGCCAGTGCCATCGCGGTAAAGCCCAGGGCCAGCAAACCCGGGAGTTTGACCTGAGACGATAGGGAGATCAGTACGATACCGGCCAGCAGCAGGCCCAACGGGGCCCATCGCGACCAGTCGGCGCGGGATTCGGGCCACTGCAGCGGCCGGGGAACCAGCCGCCCGGGAGCTCCGGATATACCCCGAAGTGCGATTTCGGTGCCGGTCAGCATCAGGCCGAGCATCAGCGCCTCGTTGTGGATTCCGGCGACCAGGTGCATCAGGAGCAGCGGGTTGGCCGCGCCGAGCCACAGCGCGGTGACCTCTGCCACACCGCACCGGCGAGCCAATCGTGGCGTGGCCCACACGATCAGCCCAACTCCGATCAGCACCACGAGGCGGTGGGACAGCACCGCGGCAACGATGTTTTCACCGGTGAGCGCCGAAATCCCCTGTCCGATCCAAAGAAACAGCGGGCCGTACGGAGCCGGTGTCTCCCGCCACAGGCTGGGTACCGACGATGTGAACACATGGTCCAGCCCCAGCCCGGGCGCGGGGCCGACCTGATAGGGATCGAGTCCGTTCCGGGCTATCTGGCTCTGGGCGAGATAGGAGTAGACATCCTTGCTGTACATGGGAGGGGCGATCAGCAGCGGCAGCATCCACAGCAGGAGCGTCCGGTCGAGTTGGCTACGCGACATTCGTCGCGGGCCGTGTACGAAGCGGCCGAGCATCAGCCAGGCCAGCGCCATCATCACCGCTCCGGTGGTGGTCATGGTCAGCGACACGGTTTGGATGCGGGACGGCAGATTGAGCAGTCGCACACCGAAGGTGGGGTCCTGTACGACCGGGCGGGCTCCGGCTCCTAGAGCGCCGATCGCCATGAGGACGGTTCCGGTCGCGCCGAACAGCCGGGTGCGGTCCATGGCCCGGAGTTCGATCCGGTTGAGTGGCGCGCCGACGGTCCGTTCGTCGCCGTGCCAGCTTGCGATGGACAGGGTGAGGAGGTGCTGGCGGGCTGCCACCACCGCACTCTATCCGGCCGCGACCCGGCAACTGGCCCGAGTGAGGGTGCCCTTGCTGGACCCGAGTGCTTAATTGCGTCACACTTGTGTTGTGAAAATCTTGTCCGACGATTCGCCGCTGCCCCGGGTGGCGGCACAAGACGGCCGTACCCGCCGCTCTGTCGTCGGGCTGCTGCTGGAGTCCGGTCCCATCACAGCGGCCGAAATCGGTCGCCGGCTGGGCATTTCCGCGGCCGGGGTGCGCCGGCATCTGGATGCGCTGGTCGATGACGGCGACGCCGAGGCCAGCCCCGCCGCCGCGTGGCAGCACGCCGGCCGAGGCCGCCCGGCGAAGCGGTATCGGCTCACCGCCGCCGGACGGGGCAAGCTGGAACACTCTTATGACGATCTCGCTGCCGCCGCGATGCGGCACCTACGCGAGATCGGCGGTGAGGAAGCGGTTCGGACTTTCGCACGTCGGCGTATCGACACGATCCTCGACGGGGTGGCGCCGGCCGACTCCGGCGAGGACCGGGCACTTGAGGATGCGGCTGAACGGGTGGCCGAGGCGCTGACCGAGGCCGGCTACGCCACCACGACCACGCGGGTCGGCGGCCCGGCCAACGGTATACAGATCTGCCAGCATCATTGCCCGGTCTCCCACGTGGCCGAGGAATTCCCGGAACTTTGCGAAGCCGAGCAGCAGGCGATCTCAGATGTGCTCGGAACCCATGTGCAGCAGCTGGCCTCGATCGCCAACGGTGATTGCGCCTGCACCACCCACATCCCGCTACCCCTGCCGGCCATCCCGACCAGTACCGCCGTAGCACGCGACGCCGTACCCGATAGCAATGCTGCAATCGATCAAGAAGCACCCGACAACGAAAAAGGAGCGTCAGCATGACGATTTCCCCTGAGGTCCAACCGCTCACCCAAGAGGAGACCATCGACTCCCTGGGGCGGTACGGCTACGGCTGGGCGGACACTGACGTCGCGGGTGCCAGCGCCAAACGCGGCCTGTCGGAGGCTGTGGTTCGCGATATCTCCAGCAAGAAGGACGAGCCGGAGTGGATGCTCGACGTCCGGCTGAAGGCCCTGCGCACCTTCGACAAGAAGCCGATGCCGAACTGGGGCTCAGACCTCGAGGGCATCGACTTCGACAACATCAAGTACTTCGTGCGCTCCACCGAGAAGCAGGCGACCTCGTGGGAGGAACTCCCCGAGGACATCAAACGCACCTATGATCGGCTGGGAATACCGGAGGCCGAGAAACAGCGGCTGGTGGCGGGCGTCGCGGCCCAGTACGAGAGCGAAGTCGTATACCACCAGATCCGGGAAGACCTTGAGGAACAAGGGGTTATCTTCCTCGACACCGACACCGGCTTGCGAGAGCACCCGGAGATTTTTCAGCAGTACTTCGGCACGGTGATCCCGGCCGGCGACAACAAGTTCTCCGCACTCAACACCGCGGTGTGGTCCGGGGGGTCCTTTATCTACGTGCCCCCGGGTGTGCACGTCGACATTCCACTGCAGGCCTACTTCCGGATCAACACCGAGAATATGGGCCAGTTCGAGCGGACCCTCATCATCGCCGACGAGGGTTCCTACATCCACTACGTAGAAGGTTGCACGGCTCCGATCTACAAGAGCGATTCGCTGCATTCGGCGGTGGTGGAGATTGTCGTCAAACCCAATGCGCGGGTTCGTTACACGACCATTCAGAACTGGTCGAACAACGTCTACAACCTGGTCACCAAGCGTGCCCGCGCGGAGGCCGGCGCGACCATGGAATGGGTCGACGGCAATATCGGCTCGAAGGTGACCATGAAGTACCCGGCGGTGTGGATGACCGGGGAGCACGCTCAGGGCGAGGTTCTCTCGGTCGCATTCGCCGGCGAGGGTCAGCATCAGGACACCGGTGCGAAAATGCTGCATCTGGCGCCGAACACGTCGAGCAACATCGTGTCGAAGTCGGTGGCACGCGGTGGCGGGCGCGCCTCGTACCGCGGCCTGGTCCAGGTGAACAAGGGCGCGAGCGGCTCGCGTTCAAGTGTGAAATGCGATGCACTGCTTGTCGACACGATCAGCCGCAGCGACACCTATCCCTACGTCGATATCCGCGAGGACGATGTCACCATGGGCCATGAGGCCACCGTGTCGAAGGTCAGCGAGGACCAGCTGTTCTACCTGATGAGCCGGGGGATGACCGAGGACGAGGCGATGGCGATGGTGGTGCGCGGATTCGTCGAGCCGATCGCCAGGGAACTGCCGATGGAGTACGCACTCGAGCTCAACCGGCTGATCGAACTACAGATGGAAGGTGCGGTCGGCTGATGGCGGACGCGACTGCCGCGGTGGAGGGTTCGGCCCTCGCCGTCAACAAAGGTGAGCAGTTCAGTTCTTTTGACGTCAAGGCCTTCGAGGTGCCGGGCGGCCGCGACGAACTGTGGCGGTTCACCCCGTTGCGCCGGTTGCGCGGTTTGCACGACGGCTCAGCGCGGGCCGACGGCCAGGCGCGGATCGTCGTTACCGAGCAGCCCGGACTGGCGGTGGAGACCGTCGCCCGCGGCGACGGCCGTCTGGGTGAAGGTGGAGTTCCGGCCGACCGCGTCGCTGCCCAGGCCTTCACGGCGTTCACCGAGGCCACGGTGGTGACCGTCGCTGGTTCGGTACGCCTCGAGACCCCGGTGGAAATTGCCATCACCGGACCGGGCGAGGGCAGAACCGGCTACGGTCACCTGCAAATCCGCGCCGGGGAATTGGCCGAAGCGGTTGTCGTGGTCGACCTGCGGGGCAACGGAACCTATGCCGATAACGTCGAGTTCGTTATTGCCGATGGTGCCCGGCTGACGGTGGTCTGGATCGCCGACTGGGCTGATGACGTGGTGCACGTCAGCGCCCACCATGCCCGCCTCGGACGTGACGCGGTGCTACGGCATGTGGCGGTCACACTCGGTGGCGAGGTGACCAGGATGTCGGCCACCGTGCGGTTCGACGCCCCCGGCGGCGATGCTGAGCTGCTCGGTCTCTACTTCGCTGACAGCGGCCAGCATCTGGAGTCGCGATTGCTGGTTGACCACTCCCAGCCAAACTGCACATCGAATGTGCTCTACAAGGGTGCGCTACAAGGTGATCCGAACTCGAACAGACCCGACGCACGCACCGTCTGGGTGGGCGATGTGCTGATCCGCGCCGAGGCCACCGGCACCAACACCTTCGAGGTCAACCGAAACCTGTTACTCACCGATGGTGCCCGCGCCGATTCGGTGCCCAACTTGGAGATCGAAACCGGCGAGATCGTGGGTGCCGGACATGCCAGCGCGACCGGTCGTTTCGATGACGAGCAGCTGTTCTACCTGCAGGCTCGCGGCATCCCGGAGGATCAGGCCCGCCGCCTGGTGGTGCGCGGGTTCTTCGGCGAGATCATCTCCAAGATCGCCGTGCCCGAGGTCCGCGAACGTCTGACCGACGCCATCGAACACGAACTGGCCATCACCGAGTCGAAAGCCGAGCAATGAGCACACTGGAAATCAAGAACCTGCATGTCTCCGTCGCCACGCCGGACGGCACCGAGAAAGAGATTCTCAAGGGTGTCGACCTGACGGTGAACTCCGGAGAGACGCATGCGGTGATGGGGCCCAACGGATCTGGGAAATCGACACTGTCCTACGCCATCGCCGGGCACCCGAAGTACACCGTCACCTCCGGATCGATCACCCTGGACGGTCGCGACATCCTCGAGATGAGTGTCGACGAGCGGGCCCGGGCGGGGCTGTTCTTGGCCATGCAGTATCCGGTCGAGGTGCCCGGTGTCTCGATGTCGAACTTCCTTCGCACCGCCGCGACAGCGGTCCGGGGTGAAGCACCGAAGCTGCGGAACTGGGTCAAAGAGGTCAAGGCGGCGATGACCGATCTTGATATCGATCCGCAATTCGCCGAGCGCAGCGTGAACGAGGGATTCTCCGGCGGCGAGAAGAAGCGCCACGAGATCCTCCAACTCGGCCTGCTGAAGCCCGCGATCGCCATCCTCGACGAGACCGACTCCGGTCTTGACGTCGATGCGCTCCGGGTGGTCAGCGAGGGCGTCAACCGCTACGCCGAGGCCGAGCACGCCGGCGTGCTGCTGATCACGCACTACACCCGGATCCTGCGCTACATCAACCCGCAGTTCGTCCACGTCTTCGTCGACGGCCGCATCGTCGAGTCGGGCGGGCCAGAGCTTGCCGACGAGTTGGAGGAGAACGGCTACGTCCGGTTCGCCCAGCGCGCGGCCGCTACGCAATAAGGACGCCGATGACGGCATCCGCGGCTGTTGACCTCACCCCGTTGGCGCGGGTCCGCTCCGATTTTCCCATTCTCGACCGGGTGATGCGCGGCGGCCAACGGTTGGCCTACCTCGACTCTGGCGCGACATCACAGAAGCCGGTTCAGGTTCTCGATGCCGAACGCCACTTCCTGACAACCTCGAATGGGGCGGTTCACCGGGGGGCCCACCAGCTCATGGAGGAGGCTACCGACGCGTTCGAAGCGGCCCGCGCGGATATTGCCGGCTTCGTCGGGGCCGCGTCCGATGACCTGGTATTCACCAAGAATGCCACCGAGGCGCTCAATCTGGTCTCTTATGTGCTGGGGGACAACCGGTTCGGGGAGGCGCTGGGTCCGGGAGACGTGATCGTCACCACCGAGCTGGAGCACCACGCCAACCTCATCCCCTGGCAGGAACTCGCCCGCCGCACCGGGGCCAGCCTGCGCTGGTACGAAATCACCGATGAGGGTCAGCTGGACCCCGAGTCGCTACAACTCGACGGGCGGGTGAAAGTCGTCGCCTTCACCCATCACTCGAATGTCACCGGAACCAGCGCACCGGTCTCCGATCTGGTGGCCAGGGCCAGAGCGGTAGGGGCGTTGACCGTTCTGGACGCGTGCCAGTCGGTCCCGCATCAGCCGGTCGACTTCGTGTCGTTAGGTGTCGACTTCGCGGCGTTTTCCGGCCACAAGATGTTCGGGCCGACCGGGGTCGGCGTGCTCTATGCTCGTCCGGGTCTGCTGGCCGCGCTGCCCCCCTTCCTCACCGGCGGGTCCATGATCGAGACGGTGACGATGGAGTCGGCGACCTATGCACCCCCGCCGCAGCGCTTCGAGGCCGGCACCCAGATGATCTCCCAGGTCGTTGGACTTGCCGCCGCCGCACGTTATCTCGACGCCATCGGGATGTCGGCGATCGAAGCTCATGAACACCGGCTGGTCGCCGCAACATTAGAGGGGCTGGCCCGGATACCCCAGGTCCGCGTCATCGGCCCATCCGATCCTGCGGACCGGCGCTCGCCGGTGGCGTTCGTCGTCGATGGTGTGCACGCCCATGATGTCGGTCAGGTGCTCGACGATGACGGTGTGGCTGTGCGGGTCGGCCACCACTGTGCCGCGCCGTTGCACCGACGGCTCGGGGTGGCCGCCTCCGTGCGCGCATCCTTCGCGGTGTACAACACCCTCGATGAGGTGGATCGGCTGATCGCGGGTGTCCGGCGTGCGATCGACTTCTTCGGCGCAAACCCGGTGGGCAGGTCGACCTGATGCGGCTCGAGCAGATCTATCAGGATGTGATCCTCGACCACTACAAACACCCGCACCACCGCGGTCTCCGGGAACCGTTCGGCGCGGAGGTGCACCATGTGAACCCCACCTGCGGGGATGACGTGACCCTGCGGGTCACGCTTTCCGATGACGGCGACCGGGTGCTGGACGTGTCCTATGACGGGCAGGGCTGTTCGATAAGCCAGGCTGCCACCTCAGTTCTGGCCGATCAGGTGATCGGCCTTTCGGTCGGCGAGGCACTGGAGACAGTGGCGGAATTCACCCAGATGGTGTCCTCCCGTGGCGCCATCGCCGGGAACGAGGACATGCTGGGTGACGGCATTGCCTTCGCGGGGGTGTCGAAATACCCGGCCAGGGTGAAATGCGCTCTGCTGGGCTGGCTGGCGTTCAAGGCGGCTGTCGCCGAGGCGACGGTGTGGGGTAGCGCTGTCGCCGAGGCGACGGCGGTGACACAACGGGCCGTGCGGGGTTCCCGCACCGATGATCTGGAGGACAAGTGATGACTGATACCACCGCTGACGCGCTGGTGGCCGACCTCGAGGAGGCCATGTACGACGTGGTCGATCCGGAACTCGGGATCAACGTGGTCGATCTGGGGCTGGTCTACGGGATCACCGTGGAAAGCAGCGGTGAGCAGGACGCCGCGAAGGTAGCGCTGATCGATATGACGCTGACCTCGCCGGCCTGTCCGCTGACCGATGTCATCGAGGATCAGACGCTCAACGCGCTGGTCGGACCGGGACTGGTCAACGAAGTCAAGATCAACTGGGTCTGGAATCCGCCGTGGGGGCCGGACAAGATCACCGACGACGGACGCGAGCAGCTGCGAGCCCTGGGATTCACGGTCTGAGGTGACCGGCGCCGTCATCGCCACCCGGCGACAACTCCATGCCATCGCCGAGAACCTGATCGCGGGTCCGCAATATCGCGCGACCGGAACGATCCGGCTCGCCGTGCGACCCGACGGGTTTACCGGAACGGCACTACCGCTGGAGGTGCGGGGAGCCACGTTGATCTGGCCGGATGGCAGCGTGCCGCTGGCGGGGCCCGCCGGTGAGATCGCGGCGTCCTCCGGTCTGCTGCTCGGCCCACCGCCGGCGGAGGTGTACCGACCGCAAGCGCCGCTGGAACCGGAAACGGTCATCGATCTCGATTTAGAGGCAGCGGAGACGATCTACCGCTGTCTCTACGCCGGGGGCACCGCTGTTGCCGAAGTGCTGTCCCATGGTCATCCGGTGCTGTGGCCCGAACATTTCGATGTCGGCGATCACGAGAACAAGGTCAATTACGGTGTCTCGGCCGGTGATGACGAGCATCCGTTGCCGTACGCCTATGTCGCTCCGTGGGGCTACCCGACGAACCCTCGCACCGGGACCGTCTGGAACGCCTCATTCGGCGCCCTGCACCCGATCGACACCGCCGCCGATGCCGAATCGATCACCACCGGGATCGCCGCTTTCTTTTCCTGGGCGCAATCCGAGCTCTGATCCGCCCGGTGATGAGCGGCACCGACTCACGGCGCGGGCGTCCGGACTGGGAACACAACGGGACATCTGCGACGTTGCCACTGTCATGGCTACCCGAGACCTCACTGATCAGGACTTCAACGACACCGTCGCCGGCAACGAGATCGTGCTGGTCGATTTCTGGGCGTCCTGGTGCGGTCCGTGCCGCGCGTTCGCTCCCACCTTCGCCGCATCCTCGGAGAAACACCCCGACATCGTCTTCGCCAAGGTGGACACCGAGGCGCAGGAACAACTCGCGGCGGCCGCCGAGATCAGAGCCATCCCGACCCTGATGGCGTTCAAGAAGGGTCATCTGGTCTTCAACGGCGCCGGGGCACTACCGCCGGCCGGACTTGAGGACCTGATCACCCAGGTCCGCGAGTTCGATATCGATGCGGAGATCGCCAAACAGTCGCCCACGTCCGACCTCTGAGGCAGCTGTGAAGGATTCCCGAGGGAGGATTCCCGGAGGTCGGTACACGCGATAGCGTGCAACGGTGAACCGGTCCGATTACGTCCTTGTCGATCATCCGTCCCCGAATATCGCTCTGGTGACCCTCAACCGGCCGGAGCGGATGAACTCCATGGCCTTCGATGTGATGGTGCCCCTCAAAGAAGTGCTGACGGATCTGAGCCGTGACAATGGGGTCCGGGTCGTCGTGCTGACCGGAGCCGGCCGGGGCTTCTCGTCGGGGGCCGACCAGAAGTCGGCCGGTGCAGTACCGCATGTCGAGGGGCTCACCCGCCCGGCGTATGCGCTCAGGTCGATGGAGGTTCTCGACGAGGTCATTCTGGCGATGCGCCGGATGCATCAGCCGATCATCGCCGCGGTCAACGGCGCGGCCATAGGCGGCGGATTGTGTCTGGCCCTTGCAGCCGATATCCGGGTGGCCGCAGCCGACGCTTACTTCCGGGCAGCGGGCATCAATAACGGACTGACCGCCAGCGAGTTGGGTCTGAGTTTCCTGTTGCCGCGAGCCATCGGATCTTCCCGAGCGTTCGAGATCATGCTCACCGGTCGCGATGTCGACGCCGGGGAAGCCGAGCGGATCGGCCTGGTATCGCGGCAGGTCGCGCCCGACGATCTGCTACCGACCTGCTACGAAATGGCCGCGCGGATCGCCGGTTTCTCCCGTCCGGGCACCGAACTGACCAAGCGCACGCTGTGGACCGGGCTGGAGGCCAGTACCCTGGAGGGCCATATGCAGGTCGAGGGCCTCGGTCAGCTCTATGTGCGACTGCTCACCGCCAATTTCGAGGAGGCGGTTGCTGCGCGCGCCGAGAATCGCGCTGCGGTCTTCACCGATGATAGGTAGACCCCCGGGTGTCAGGAACACGGCGACCGGGGGAGGACAGGAGCGGGGCAGTTGATTACCGCAACGGACCTTGAGGTCCGCGCCGGCGCACGCACCCTCCTGCTCTCCGAAGGTTCGGTGCTGCGGATCCAGCCCGGTGACCGGATCGGTCTGGTAGGCCGCAATGGCGCGGGCAAGACCACCACGATGCGGATCCTGGCGGGGGAGGGTCAGCCCTACGCCGGCACCGTGGTGCGAACCGGGGAGATCGGCTACCTTCCGCAGGACCCGCGTGAGGGGGATCTCGAGGTCCTGGCTCGCGATCGGGTGTTGTCCGCCCGCGGCCTGGACACCCTGCTGGCCGATCTGGAGAAGCAGCAGGTCCTGATGTCCGAGGTGGTAGACGCGGCCGAACAGGAAAAAGCGATTCGCCGTTACGGCAACCTCGAGGAACGGTTCGCCGCTCTCGGCGGCTACGCCGCCGAGAGCGAGGCGGGCAGGATCTGTGCGAGTCTCGGTCTGGCGGATCGGGTGCTTACCCAGCCGTTGCGGACCCTGTCCGGCGGCCAGCGCCGCAGAGTGGAGCTCGCGCGAATTCTGTTCGCCGCCAGCGACTCCGGTTCCGGTTCCGCCACCACCCTGCTGCTCGATGAACCCACGAACCATCTCGATGCCGACTCGGTCGGCTGGCTTCGCGACTTCCTCAAGGCGCACACCGGGGGGCTGGTGATCATCAGCCACAATGTCGAACTGCTCGCTGATGTGGTGAATCGGGTGTGGTTCCTCGACGCCGTCCGCGGGGAGGTCGATGTCTACAACATGAGCTGGCAGCGCTATCTCGACGCTCGGGCCACCGACGAGCAGCGCCGCCGGCGTGAGCGGGCCAACGCTGAGAAAAAGGCGGCGGCGCTGCGCAATCAGGCGGCCAAGATGGGCGCCAAAGCCACCAAGGCGGTCGCGGCGCAGAACATGTTGCGCCGTGCGGAAAGGATGATGTCAGCCCTCGATGACGAGCGGGTGGCCGATAAGGTCGCGAAGATCCGGTTTCCCAGCCCCGCACCGTGCGGCCGCACTCCGCTGGTCGGTAGAGGCCTGAGCAGAAACTACGGCTCTCTGGAAGTGTTCACCGGGGTGGACCTCGCCATCGACCGCGGCTCTCGGGTCGTGGTGCTGGGCCTCAACGGTGCCGGCAAAACAACGCTGCTGCGACTGCTGGCCGGCGTCGAACCCATGGACGCCGGCGCGATCGAACCCGGGCACGGCCTCAAGGTCGGCTACTTCGCTCAGGAGCACGAGACGCTGGACAACAACGCCTCGGTGTGGGAGAACATCCGCCACGCCGCCCCCGATAGCGGTGAGCAGGACCTGCGCGGTCTGCTGGGCGCCTTCATGTTCAGCGGCGCTCAACTCGATCAGCCGGCCGGCACACTGTCCGGCGGTGAGAAGACCAGGCTGGCGTTGGCCGGCCTGGTCGCCTCCACGGCGAACGTACTGCTCCTCGACGAGCCCACCAACAACCTCGACCCGGCGTCCCGCGAACAGGTGCTCGATGCGCTGCGCAGCTACCGCGGCGCGGTGGTACTGGTAACCCACGATCCGGGAGCGGCCGACGCCCTGGACCCGCAGCGTGTGGTGCTACTTCCCGACGGGACCGAGGATCACTGGTCCGAGGAGTACTCCAGCCTCATCGAACTGGCCTGAGCTCCCCGCCGATTGTGCGACTCCATCCGGCCCAAGCGGCGGGTCGCGGACGACACGGCACACTCGGCGGGAGGTGGGTGCCCAGACGGCCGGACGGCCTTAGGCCGTACCCGCCTTCAGCATGTTGCGCAGCACGTACTGCAATATGCCGCCGTTGCGGTAGTAATCGGCCTCGCCGGGTGTGTCGATGCGCACCACGGCGTCGAACTCGACCCTCGAGCCGTCTGCCTTGGTTGCCGTGACGTGAACCGTCTTCGGCGTTTTGCCGGTGTTGAGTGCCTCGATGCCGGAAATGTCGAAAACCTCGGTGCCGTCCAGCTTCAGTGACGCTGCCGACTCCCCGGCCGGGAATTGCAGCGGTATCACGCCCATACCGATCAGATTGGACCGGTGAATCCGCTCGAAGGACTCGGTGATGACCGCACGCACCCCCAGCAGGCTGGTGCCCTTGGCCGCCCAGTCTCGCGATGAGCCGGAGCCGTACTCCTTGCCGCCGAGGACCACCAGCGGGGTGCCGGCCGCAGCGTAGTGCTGCGCGGCGTCGTAGATGAACGCCTGCGGGCCGTCCGGCCGGGTGAAGTCGCGGGTGTAACCACCGGATACGCCGCCGTCCACAATCGCGTCGAGCAGTTGGTTGCGCAGCCGGATATTGGCGAACGTCCCACGGATCATCACCTCGTGGTTGCCGCGGCGTGACCCGTAGGAGTTGTAATCCTTGCGCTCCACCCCGTTCGCCTCCAGGTATTCGGCTGCCGGGGTGCCCGGTTTGATACTGCCGGCCGGACTGATGTGGTCGGTGGTCACCGAATCGCCGAGGAGTGCCAGTACCCGGGCACCGGCGATATCGGAAACCGGGTCAGGCTGGGCCGGCATACCCTCGAAATACGGTGGTTTGCGCACGTAGGTCGACGCTGTGTCCCAGGCGAAGGTTCGGCCGGATGGGGTCGGCAGGTTCCGCCAGCGCTCATCCCCTTTGAAGACGTCGGCGTAATTCGTGGTGAACATCTCCTGGGTGATCGCCGAGGCGATGGTCTCCTCGATCTGCTTGGTCGAGGGCCAGATGTCCTTGAGGAACACATCGTTTCCGTCCTGGTCCTGACCCAGCGGATCGGTGGCGAAGTCGAAGTCCATCGAACCGGCCAGCGCGTATGCGATCACCAGCGGCGGCGAGGCCAGATAGTTCATCTTGACATCGGGGGAGATGCGGCCCTCGAAGTTGCGGTTGCCGGACAGGACCGCCGTCACCGTCAGGTCGTTGTCGTTGATCGCTGCGGAGATCTCGGGCAGCAGCGGCCCGCTGTTGCCGATGCAGGTGGTGCACCCATACCCGACCAGGTAGAAACCCAGCTTCTCCAGATACGGCCATAGCCCGGCCTTCTCGTAATAGTCGGTGACAACCTGGGAGCCCGGCGCCATGGAGGTCTTGACCCACGGTTTGGCGGCAAGCCCCTTCTCCACGGCGTTGCGGGCCAGCAGAGCCGCCCCCAGCATCACCGACGGGTTGGAGGTGTTGGTGCACGAGGTGATCGAAGCGATCGCCACCGCGCCGTGGTCCAGCACGAACTCGCCGCGCTCAGCCGAGCTGACCTTGACCGGACGGGTGGGCCGCCCCGCCGCACCGTTCGCGGCGGATTTGACATCCACCGCCCCATTGTCGGCGAAGCTCAGTGCGGCCGAGTCGCTGGCCGGAAAGGACTCTTCGATCGCCTCGTCGAGACTGGTCTGCGGAGCGGGTTTGTTCTGCTCGACATAGTTGTGAATGTCCTTGCGGAACGCGGTCTTGGCGTCGGACAGTTCGATGCGGTCCTGGGGCCGTTTGGGACCGGCGATCGAGGACACCACTGTCGACAAGTCCAATTCCAGATACTCGGAGTAGGCCGGCTCGTGGGCGGCGTCGTGCCACATGCCCTGAGCTTTGGCGTAGGCCTCAACCAGTGCCACCTGTTCGGGGCTGCGTCCGGTCAGCCGCAGATAGTCCAGGGTGACCTCATCGATCGGGAAAATTGCTGCAGTGGAGCCGAATTCGGGACTCATATTGCCCAGCGTCGCCCGGTTGGCGAGCGGCACCTCAGCAACGCCCTTGCCGTAGAACTCGACGAACTTACCGACCACCCCGTGTTTGCGCAGCATCTCAGTGGCCGTGAGAACCACGTCGGTGGCGGTCACGCCGGGCTGGATCTCCCCGGTCAACTTGAATCCGACGACGCGGGGGATCAGCATGGAGACCGGCTGGCCCAGCATCGCGGCTTCGGCTTCGATGCCTCCCACACCCCAACCGAGCACGCCGAGGCCGTTGACCATGGTGGTGTGGCTGTCGGTGCCCACACAGGTGTCCGGGTAGGCGACCTGAATCTCTGCGCCCCCGGCATCGTCCGCCCGGCTGCGCACCATCGTCACTCGCGCCAGATACTCGATGTTGACCTGGTGCACGATGCCGGTCCCGGGCGGCACGACCTTGAAGTCGTCGAATGCGCCCTGCCCCCACCGGAGGAATTGGTAGCGCTCCCCGTTGCGGGAATATTCGATGTCGACATTGCGCTCGAAGGCGTCCGCCCGCCCGAACACGTCGATGATGACGGAGTGGTCGATGACCAATTCGGCGGGGGCCAGGGGATTGACCTTGTCTGGATCCCCACCGAGAGCGGCCACCGCCTCGCGCATGGTGGCGAGGTCGACGATGCACGGCACGCCGGTGAAGTCCTGCATGATCACGCGGGCGGGGGTGAACTGGATCTCGGTGTCAGGTTGCGCGTTGGGATCCCAGTTCGCTATCGCCCGGATGTGCTCGGAGGTGATGTTGGCGCCGTCCTCGGTTCGCAGCAGGTTCTCGGCGAGGACCTTCAGGCTGTAGGGGAGTTTCTCGGTCCCCGGCACCGCATCGAGGCGGTAGATCTCGTAGCTGTTGTCCCCGACTGTCAGGGTGTCGCGGGCTCCAAACGAGTTCAGGGACGGATTTGCGCTGCTCACATCAACTCCCGGCATGTGCTGATCCCGCCGGATGGCGGGCAGGTCGGATATTAACGGTACGGGGTGGTGCCAACGGGCGGACCCCTTCACCGGATCCGACCCCGCATCCAGTCTCGTCCTTGTCGGCGCGTGCTGCCACCCTGTGGAGACATCAGCGGTACGGTCTGGTTTCGTGACGACCCCGGCTCCACCCGCCTTCATCCCGGTTGAGGTGTGCAGTGCTGTCGGGCTGCCCGTCGCCACCCCGCTGGATACCTGCATGGCTGCGGTGCAAGCCGACGTTGCCGAAGATGGTGTGGCGGCCCCGGCGGCCGATGTCCCGGGTCTGCTGGACGTGGTGAGCGGAGCTGAAGATCGCGGTATCGACCTCAAGGTCGTCGTCTTGGAGCAGAGCCCGCCGATCGACACTCCGCTGCGCGATATCGCCACCCAGGTCGGCCAGCAGCACCCCGGCGCGACGGTGCTGGTTCTCAGCCCGGGGTGGGCCGGCTCGTACAGCACCACCTACGACCGGGTTGTACTCGAAGCCGGTCAGGATGTGGCCAAACTCGCCCCGAATCCGGTGCAGGGCACACAGAATTTCGTCGACCAGCTGAACACCCCGGATTTTGGTTGGACGGCATTCACAATCGGCCTCGTATTTGCGGTTACCGGGGCTGCTGTTGTGACCCGACTTCTGCAGCGCTGGGCGCAACGCCACACCGCCTCCACAAATTAGGTCCAGCTGCGACTCCGCTGCGTAGGCGCCATTTTTTGGCAATTCCCTAAGATTACTATTCGGTCACACCTGCGGAAATACAAACGTGTAATTCTCAGCGCCCGTTTCTTCTGCGACAGCCGTGACGTACGGTGCAAAAGAAGCCATTGTTATTGAAGTGGCATATGTGACACGTGTGACTGGCGTGACTGTTCGCGGAGCTTTAGGAGTCGGAGTCGATGAACCTTTCCCCTCGCGGTAACCGCGCCGTCCGGGCCACCCGGGCGGTCTGCCCGCTGACCCTCACCGTTGCGATGACCTTCACCGTCCCGGGCCTGGCACAGGCCGACCCCGAGACCGCGCCGAACGGTGTGGCTGCCCTGGTCGCCGACGTCGCCGAGGCCAATCAGCAGTTACAGGACATCGGGGCGCAGGTGCAGGCCGAGCAGGAGGGTGTCAACAAGGCCATCTTGCAGGTTCAGGAAGCCAGGGACGCCGCCGACATGGCGCAGGAGGCGGTGGAGGCAAGCAGGCGGGCGGTCACCGAAGCCAACGCGGCGATTACGGCCGCACAGCAAAGCTTCGACACGTTCGCCGCCGCGACCTACATCAGCGGGCCCTCCGCATCGTTGGTGCTGGCTCGCACACCCGATGAGATCATCACCGCCGCGACGGCGGGTCGGACCCTGGCTCTGAGCTCCGAGCGTGTGATGGTCGGCCTCGAGCGGGCCCGCACCGAGGCGGTCAACTCTGAGGCCGCCGCCCGTCAGGTCAAACAGAAAGCAGATCAGGCTGTCATCGACGCCCAGAGCAGCCAGGATGCCGCAGTGGCCGCACTGCTTGCGGCACAGGAGACGTTCCGCGGGCAGCAGGCGGAAATCGATCGGCTCGCCGCCGCGCGCAAAGTGGCCCAACGCAAACTTGAGGACGCCCAGGCGTCATCGGCGCCGAGCGCCATGCCGGTGGCCGGCGATGGGCCGGTCGCGACCGTCCCGGCGGCCCAGGCCCTCGCCCCCACGGGTCGCTCACCCGAGGACAACTGGGATCGCGCCGGCAGCGGGCCCGCCGAGGTCAAGGTGCCCTACGGCGACCCCTCCGAATGGGATCTCACCCTTCCGGCGGTACCCAGCGCGTTCCTGTCCGGTGACCCGATTCAGATCATCAACGCGGTCTTGCAGATCGCGCAGTACTCCTACCAGGTCACCCAGGAACTGGGCAGGAATTTCCTCCAGCAGTTGGGCATCCTCAAACCCACCGACACCGGAATCACCAATGACGGCGGAATCCCGGTGGTGTACGGGAACCAGGCGATCGAGTACGTCATCAAGCGCGCACAGTCCCAAATCGGGGTTCCGTACTCGTGGGGTGGCGGAAACGCCGCCGGTCCTAGCCGGGGTATTGACTCCGGTGCCAACACCGTCGGCTTCGACTGCTCGGGCCTTGTTCTGTACGCATTCGCGGGGGCCGGTATCAAGCTGCCGCACTATTCAGGCTCCCAGTACAACCTGGGCCGCAAGATTCCCTCCGCGCAGATGCGTCGCGGCGACGTTATTTTCTGGGGCCCGAACGGCAGCCAGCACGTGGCGATCTTCCTGGGTAACGGTCAGATGATCGAAGCGCCCTACACCGGCTCGTTCGTCAAGATCTCGCCGGTTCGCACCAGCGGTATGACCCCCTTCGTCGTGCGTTATATCGAGTGGTGAGGTGAGTAATCGCATGTCCGGCAAAGGTGCTCGGTCACTGCAGGCCCTCGGGGCGGCGCTGACCGCACTGACGTTGTCGCTTGGCTTGGCGGCGCCCGCGCAGGCCGACGAGTGGGACCCGACACTTCCCAAGATGATCAGCGCCGGGGCGCCCGGCGACCCGGTAGCGGTGGCCCAGGCGTCGCTGGCGTTCACCCAGCAGGCTGCTCAGGCGACAATGGACCTCGGCCGTAAGTTCCTGTCCGGCCTCGGGATCGGCGGCGGCAGCAGCAGTGCCGCACTTCCGGGCGGGCGGGTCCGCGGTCCACAGGCAATCGAATATGTCATCCGGCGCGGAGCGTCCCAGCGGGGTGTGCCCTACTCGTGGGGCGGTGGCGCCATCAACGGCCCCAGCGCCGGGGTGGACCACGATGCGGGCAAGATCGGGTACGACTGCTCTGGCTTCACCCGATATGCGTTCGCCGGCGTCGGTGTTCAGATTCCCAAATACTCGGGCGACCAATACACCGCAGGACGCCAGGTGTCGCCGTCGCAGGCCAAGCGGGGCGACCTCATCTTCTGGGGTCCAGGTGGGTCCCAGCATGTGGCGATCTATCTGGGCAACGGCCAGATGCTCGAATCATCCTCGGCGGCCGGGCAGGTGACTGTCGGTCCGGTCCGTACGGCCGGGATGACGCCGTATGTGACCAGGATCATCGAGACCTGACCGCGAGCCGGCATACCGGGCCCGGACTTCGACGCGCCAGCGGGCAACCCACGTCGACGGATTCCGCAACGCCTGGAATAGTTGTCCGAGGGGCGCCATGCTGCCCCGAAGCCGACCAACAGCTGTGGAGGAACTTGATGACGTCACCAGGTGGGTCGACCGGGGGCCCCGGCGGCCACAGCGGCTCAAGCGGAGCCGGCGCGCCGTCGGCCGTCGGTAACGGCCTGGCCGCCGATGTGCACACCCTGGAACGGGCGATCTTCGAGGTCAAGCGGATCATCGTCGGCCAGGATCAACTCGTCGAGCGCATTCTGGTAGGTCTGCTGGCCAAGGGGCACGTTCTGCTCGAAGGTGTGCCAGGTGTGGCCAAGACGCTGGCCGTCGAGACGTTCGCCAAGGTTGTGGGCGGCACCTTCGCGCGCATCCAGTTCACCCCGGACCTGGTACCCACCGATATCATCGGCACCCGGATCTACCGGCAGGGCCGCGAGGAGTTCGATATCGAACTCGGGCCGGTGGTGGTGAACTTCCTGCTCGCCGACGAGATCAACCGCGCGCCGGCGAAAGTCCAGTCCGCGCTGCTTGAGGTCATGGCCGAGCGCAAGATCTCGATCGGCGGCAAGACCTACCCGCTGCCCAAGCCGTTCCTGGTGATGGCCACGCAGAACCCGATCGAGAACGAGGGCGTCTATCCGCTGCCGGAGGCCCAGCGGGACCGGTTCCTGTTCAAGATCAACGTGGACTACCCGGCGCCGGAGGAAGAGCGCGAAATCATCTATCGGATGGGGGTGACCCCGCCCGAACCCAAACAGGTTCTCGAAACCGGTGATCTGTTGCGTTTGCAGGACGTCGCAGCCAACAATTTCGTCCACCACGCCCTGGTCGATTACGTGGTGCGGGTGGTTACCGCCACCCGGCGGCCCGAACAGTTCGGGATGCCGGACGTCAAATCGTGGATCGCCTTCGGTGCCTCGCCGCGCGCCTCACTGGGCATCATTGCCGCCGCGCGTGCTCTCGCCCTGGTCCGTGGCCGCGACTATGTCGTTCCGCAGGATGTGATCGAGGTGATTCCCGATGTGCTGCGCCACCGCCTGGTCCTCACCTACGACGCACTGGCCGATGATGTCAAAGCCGATGTGGTGATCGGACGAATCCTGCAGACCGTGGCATTGCCGCAGGTGAACGCCATTCCGCAGCAGGGCCATTCGGTACCCCCGGCGGGTGCGGGCGCGCCGAGTGCGTCCGCGGTGTCTCCCGCGGCCGGCGCCAACGCTCGGTGAGCGAGTCGGCATCTGCCTCCGAGGCAGCCGGTCACGCGCAGCCCGTCCACCCACCGTCGTTCCAGCGCGGCGAGATCGGTGACGCGCAACTGTCCGCCGCGTTACGCACCCTGGAGTTGACGGTCAAACGCAAACTCGACGGCGTGCTGCACGGCAATCACCTCGGGCTGCTCCCCGGTCCCGGCTCCGAACCGGGTGACTCGCGGCCTTACCAGCCTGGTGACGACGTTCGGCGGATGGACTGGTCGGTTACCGCGCGCACCACACACCCGCACGTCCGGCAGATGATCGCCGACCGGGAGTTGGAGACCTGGCTTGTCGTCGACGTCTCGGCGAGTCTCGACTTCGGCACCGCCGACTGTGAGAAGCGCGACCTGGCGGTCGGGGCGGCCGCGGCGATCACCTACCTCAACAGCGGGGGCGGTAACCGGATCGGCGCGTTGATCGCCAACGGTCAGGACATCCTGCGGGTCCCGGCGCGATCCGGGCGCCAGCATGAGCAGACACTGTTGCGAACCATCGCGACAGCCCCCCGGGCCCCGCTTGGCGTGCGGGGCGATCTCGGTGCTGCCATCGATGCCCTGCGGCGCCCGGAGCGCCGGCGTGGAATGGCCGTCATCATCAGTGACTTCCTCGGTCCGATCGACTGGTTCCGGCCGTTGCGGGCCATTGCCGCCCGTCACGAGGTGCTCGGGATCGAGGTGCTCGACCCCAGGGACGTCGAGCTGCCCGATGTCGGTGATGTGATTCTGCAGGACACCGAGTCCGGTGTCACCCGGGAGTTCACCATCGACGCACAATTACGCGACGACTTCGCCCGGGCTGCGGCAATTCACTGTGATGAGGTCGCGCGTACCCTGCGCCGCTGCGGTGCGCCATTGCTGACGCTGCGCACCGACCGTGACTGGATCGCCGATATCGTGCGGTTCGTGGCCTCCCGGCGGCGTGGAGCCATGGCGGGCGTCCAGTGACCGGGGCGGGGGTTCGCCGATGAACCTGCCGTTGCTCGGCCCGATGGGGCTGACGAATTTCGCCCACCCGTGGTTCTTCCTGTTCCTGCTGGCCGTCGCGGGCCTGGTGGCGCTCTATATCGTCGTGCAAGTTGCCCGGCAGAAGCGCATCCTGCGTTTCGCCAATATGGAACTGCTGGAAAGCGTTGCGCCGCAACGCCCCAGCCGCTGGCGTCACTTGCCGGCGATCCTGCTGGTGGCCTCACTCGTGCTGCTGACCATCGCGATGGCCGGCCCGCAGAACGATGTGCGCATCCCGCGCAACCGCGCGGTGGTCATGTTGGTGGTTGACGTGTCGCAGTCGATGCGGGCAACCGATGTCGAACCGAGTCGTCTCGCTGCCGCCCAGGAGGCGGCCAAACAGTTCGCCGACGAGCTCACCACCGGTATCAACCTGGGACTGATCTCCTATGCCGGGACCGCGACGGTCCTGGTCTCGCCGACTACCAACCGGGAAGCCACCAAGGCTGCGTTGGACAAATTGCAGCTGGCCGATCGGACCGCGACCGGTGAGGCGATCTTCACCGCACTGCAGGCCATCGCGACCGTCGGTGCGGTCATCGGCGGCGGCGACGAGCCGGCTCCGGGACGAATCGTGCTGATGTCCGATGGTAAGGAGACCGTGCCGTCCAATCCGGACAACCCCAAGGGCGCTTTCACCGCGGCTCGGACCGCCCGGGACCAGGGCGTGCCGATCTCCACGGTGTCCTTCGGCACCCCGTACGGCTATGTCGAGATCAACGACCAGCGTCAGCCGGTGCCGGTCGATGAGGACATGCTCGACAAAATCGCCGAACTGTCCGATGGGAATCACTACTCCGCGGCGACCCTGGAGCAGCTCAAGGAGGTTTTCACCTCGCTGCAGGACCAAATCGGCTACGAAACCATCAAGGGCGACGCCAGCGCCGGTTGGTTGCGGCTTGGCTCGGTGCTGCTCGCGCTGGCCGCCCTGGCGGCGTTGCTGATCAATCGGCGGCTGCCCGGCTGATTCCGCGCCGAGATTGACCTCGGGGTCGCTGTTCTGCTTCGGGGGCAACCATGGTGTCGGTTTCGGCGCCACCAACATGAGGCACTAAGTTGTCGGGGATGAGCCACACCACCGAAGCCGACTCCCGCGAGGGCGGCAGGCCGCCGTTTGTGTCCCGCTCGGTTCTGGTCACCGGCGGAAACCGGGGCATAGGACTGGCCATCGCCCGTCGTCTCGCCGCCGATGGCCATCGGGTCGCAGTAACCCACCGCGGCAGCGGGGCACCCGAGGGTCTGTTCGGGGTCGAGTGCGATGTGACCGATAACGACGCCGTCGGTGGCGCTTTCACCGCGGTGGAGGAGCATCAGGGACCGGTCGAGATCCTGGTGTCCAACGCGGGGGTGGCCGCGGACGCGTTCCTGATGCGGATGACCGAGGAGCGGTTCGAGAAGGTGATCGACGCGAACCTCACCGGGGCGTTCCGCGTCGCGCAACGGGCCTGTCGCAGCATGCAGCGGCAGCGGTTCGGCCGGATGATCTTCGTCGGTTCGGTCTCCGGAACCTGGGGTATTGGGAACCAGTCCAATTACGCGGCATCGAAGGCCGGGCTGATCGGCATGGCCCGATCGATCGCCCGGGAGCTGTCCAAGGCGGGGGTCACCGCCAATGTGGTCGCCCCGGGCTTCATCGACACCGATATGACCCGCGAACTCGATGAGAGGATCCAACAGGGCGCGCTGGAGTTCATCCCGGCCAAGCGGATCGGCACCGCCGAGGAGGTGGCCGGGGCGGTCAGCTTCCTGGCATCGGAGGATGCGGCCTATATCTCCGGCGCGGTGATCCCGGTCGACGGTGGTATGGGTATGGGCCATTAATCACGCTGCACCGGAAGGACGTGACATGACAGGAATTCTTGGCGGTAAACGCATCCTCGTGACGGGGATCATCACCGATTCCTCGATCGCTTTTCATATCGCCCGGGTGGCGCAGGAGGCCGGCGCGGAGGTCGTCTGCACCGGTTATGACCGGATGAAACTCATCGGGCGAATCGTCTCCCGGCTCCCGGCCGAGGCGCCTCTGCTGGAACTCGACGTACAGAATTCCGAGCACCTGGACACCCTGGCGGACCGGGTCGGCGAAGTGATCGGTACCGGTAACAGGTTGGACGGGGTGGTGCACTCCATCGGCTTCATGCCACCCAGCGGTATGGGTATCAACCCGTTCTTCGAGGCTCCCTATGAAGACGTCGCCAAGGGTATCCACATCTCCGCGTTCTCCTACGCCTCGCTGGCCAAGGCGGTTCTGCCGATCATGAACCCGGGCGGCGGCATCGTGGGGATGGACTTCGATCCCACCCGGGCGATGCCGGCGTACAACTGGATGACGGTCGCCAAGAGCGCGCTGGAGTCGGTCAATCGTTTCGTCGCGCGGGAGGCCGGCAAGGTCGGCGTCCGATCCAATCTGGTTGCAGCCGGACCGATCCGGACGCTCGCGATGAGCGCGATCATGGGCGGCGCGCTCGGCGATCAGTTCAAAGACGAGATGAGGATGCTCGAGGAGGGCTGGGATCAACGTTCCCCGCTGGGTTGGGATATGAAGGACCCCACCCCGGTGGCCAAGACCGTATGCGCGCTGCTGTCGGACTGGCTGCCGGCCACCACAGGAACCGTCATCTTCGCCGACGGCGGCGCCAGCACCCAGCTGTTGTGATGGCGGGCTCGCAGTTCGACGCGCTGCTCCTGCTGTCCTTCGGCGGACCCGAGGGGCCCGAGCAGGTGATGCCGTTCCTGGAGAACGTAACCCGCGGGCGCGGTATCCCGAGGGAGCGACTTGAGTCGGTGGCCGAGCACTACCTGCACTTCGACGGAGTGTCGCCGATCAATCGCATCAACCGCGCTTTGATCGAGGCCATCAGAACCGAGTTGGCCGACCGCGGCGAGACGCTGCCGGTGTACTTCGGTAATCGCAACTGGCACCCGTTCGTCGAGGACACCGTCGCGCAGATGAAAGCCGACGGCATCGCCCGCGCCGCGGTGTTCACCACATCGGCCTGGGGCGGCTACTCCGGGTGCACGCAGTATCAGGAGGATATCGCGCGGGCCAGGTCGGCGGTTGAGGCGTCCGAGGGCGGGCCCGCGCCGGAACTGGTCAAACTGAGGCAGTACTTCGATCACCCGTTCCTCGTTGAGATGTTCGCCGATGCGATCTCCGAAGCCGCTGCCGGGCTTCCTGAACCGCTGCGCGCCGGGGCGAGGCTGGTGTTCACCGCACACTCGATTCCGATGCGCGCGGTCGATCGTTGCGGTCCGGGCCTGTACCCGCGGCAGGTCGCCTACACCTCGGGCCTGGTGGCCGCGGCGGCCGGGTATGCCGACTACGACCTGGTGTGGCAGTCCCGGTCCGGGCCACCGCAGGTGCCGTGGCTGGAACCCGATGTGGGCGAACACCTGTCGACGCTGGCGGAAGGCGGGGCCAAAGCTGTCATCGTGTGTCCCGTCGGGTTCGTCGCCGACCATATCGAGGTGATCTGGGACCTGGACAGCGAACTCGCCGAGCAGGCCGACGAACTCGGTGTTGCCCTCGCCCGCGCAACCACGCCGAATGCCCAACCGCGTTTTGCCGCAATGGCGCTCGACCTGCTCGACGAGAAACGGGATGGCCGCGAGGCATCCAGAGTCGTTGGTGCCGAGCCTGTTCCCGGCTACGGTGCCAGCGTCAACGGCCGGTTCTGCACCGCCGACTGTGAGGCAAGTGCAGCCGCAGCCGCGGCTATTGCCAGGCCGACTCCAGGATCGCGCTGACCGCCGCCGTCCTGGCGGAACGAACCACCGCCGCCAACGGTCGCAGCGCCGCGTCGGCGATACCGGCTTCTGAGGCGCTATGGGTGCCAATCGGGGCGAGTCCGGAACTGACGATGATGATCGCATCCACGTGCGCGGCCGTCGACAACACCCGTAACGCCCGGGCGGGGGCATGCTCGGGCGTCCGGTGGTGGCAATGTGCCTGCAGCACCTCTTCGACCAGGGCCCGCGGGTCCTCGGCACCTGGTGCGGGCCGCACCGTATCCAGGGCCTCGGCCGCCGATCGCACTGCCGATCTCAGCTCATATTCGGCCTCGCCCAGGTTCGGGTACTCCGGCGCCGGGACACGTGGCAGAGAGTAGACCGACCAGGACAACGCCGCCGGGTCATCGGTGTCGGCGTCCTCGAAAACCGGTACCAGGCCGATCGCCGTCCCGTCGGGGACGCTGACGATCACCGCCTCGCCGGCTTCCACCGCATCGTTCTGGAACTGGGTGCCCGGAGCCAGACCCCGGACGTCGCCCGGAACCGGCAGCGTGAGGCTGATGGCCCGGCGGTCCGGCCGACGGGTATCACCACGTCCACCCGCCGCCGTGCGCAATGTCTGCAGCAGGGACATCGCGCCACCGTTATCGATATCGGGCCAGGGCAATCCGGTCCGGCCCGCGGCGACCGCGTCATAGGCGATGACCGAATGTGTTGGTGCCCATGAGCTTAACGCGTCGAGGACATCGTCAGGAGCGGCCTGGCCGGCCAGCCAGGCATTCGACCACACCGACAGTGAGACGCTTGGGCACCACATGATGACGGAAGTCTAATGGCTGGTTCGTTCCGGCTCAGGCTGTGCCGGGCCCGCCGAGTGGCGCGTATCGTGGCGTTATGAGCGCTTCGCTGATCTGGCTGGTCGCCGCTCTGGGGCTAGCCGGTGCTGAGGCGTTGACCGGGGATATGTTCCTGCTCATGCTCAGTGGCGGCGCGCTCGCCGCGGCGGGTTCGAGCTGGCTGTTCGGCCTGCCCATCTGGGCCGATGGAGTGGTCTTCCTCGTGGTGTCGGTTCTCCTCCTGGTTCTGGTACGCCCAACGGTCCGCCGCCGGCTGACCGCCGGCCGGGGCCTTCCCGATCCGGTGAAGGCGCTGGAGGGCAAGCATGCGCTGGTCCTCGACCTGATCAACCGGGACCAGGGCCAGGTCAATCTGGACGGCGAGGTGTGGACCGCGAGGCCGTTCGACGATGACGCGGTCTACCAGACCGGTGACCAGGTGACCGTCATGCACATCGATGGGGCCACCGCGGTGGTATGGAAAGCCCCGTAACACCTAACCGAAGGAGGACGCGATATGGACGGTGCAATTACCGGCCTGGTGCTGCTGGTGGTGCTGGTGGTGTTTGCCATCATTATCGTCGCCAAGTCCGTGGCACTGATCCCGCAGGCCGAGGCGGCGGTGATCGAACGACTGGGGCGTTACAGCAAGACCGTATCCGGCCAGCTGACGCTGCTCATCCCGTTCATCGATCGCATCCGGGCCCGCGTCGACCTGCGTGAGCGGGTGGTGTCCTTTCCACCGCAGCCTGTCATCACCGAGGACAACCTGACGGTCAATATCGACACAGTGGTGTACTTCCAGGTGACCAGCCCGCAGGCCGCGGTCTATCAGATCAGCAATTACATCGTGGGTGTCGAGCAGCTGACCACCACCACCCTCCGGAACGTGGTCGGCGGGATGACTCTGGAACAAACCCTCACCAGCCGTGACAAGATCAACGCCCAGTTGCGCGGGGTGCTCGACGGGGCCACCAACCGGTGGGGTCTGAGGGTGGCCCGAGTGGAGTTGCGCAGTATCGATCCGCCGCCATCGATCCAGGACTCGATGGAGAAGCAGATGCGCGCCGACCGGGAGAAGCGTGCAATGATTCTGACCGCGGAAGGCACCCGGGAGGCGTCGATCAAGCAGGCGGAGGGGCAAAAACAGTCGCAGATCCTGGCCGCCGAGGGCGCCAAGCAGGCCGCGATCCTGGCCGCCGAGGCCGAACGGCAGTCCCGGATCCTGCGGGCGCAGGGCGAGCGGGCTGCGCAGTACCTGCAGGCCCAGGGTGAGGCCAAAGCCATCGAGAAGACCTTCGCGGCGATCAAGGCCGGCCGACCCACCCCGGAAATGCTGGCCTATCAGTACCTGCAGACGTTGCCGGAGATGGCCAAGGGCGAGGCGAACAAGGTATGGCTCGTGCCCAGCGACTTCGGGTCCGCCCTGGAGGGCTTCACCAAGATGCTCGGTGCGCCGGGTTCCGACGGGGTGTTCCGGTACCAGCCGTCGCCGGTGGAGACCGACCTGCCCAAGCCGGAGGATGACTCCGACGAGGTCGCGGACTGGTTCAACACCCGGACCGATCCGGATATCGCCGAGGCGGTGGCCAAGGCCGAGTCTGAGGCGCGAAAGCCGATTTCGTCTCTCGGCGCAGCCCAATTAGGCGGGGATGCTGCGGCCGATCACCTCGGTGCGCTGCTGCCGCCGGCCTCGGCGGAGGCCGTCGAGCCGCCTACCAGCCGAACATCCCAAACATAGGCTCGTCGACCTCGGCCCCCATGATGCCGAGGTCATTGGGTGTGGCCCGCAGTTCGGAGCTGCCGGGGCTCGCGCAGTCCGTCATCTGGCCGCCGGTGATCGAGCTTCCGCCGGTGGTATCGCAACCGGGCAGCAGCGGGTTGTTGGGACCGCCGCCGCCATCCTCGGCCAGGGCCAGCGGGGCGGCCATGAGAGCCGCGACGGCTCCGGCTGCCGCCGCGACGACAATCAACGATGGGCGTTTCTGCATCAGCGCGTCCTTCAATCTCGGGGTTTGTACGTTAGTGTAGGCGCGGCCGCTCCGAATCGGCCCGTCGTCTACAACGGGAGCTCTATGTCAGCCTCAGTTCTGTTCGCCCGACGCGTCGCCGTCGCGGTCCTCGGCACCGGCGCTGTGCTGGTCGCGGGCGCGCCATCCGCCACTGCCGCGCCCGGCCCGGGGTGCACGGCCGCGGATATCACCGCCGTGGAAAGCCAGGTGGCGGCGGCCATGGCCGGATACTTCCTGACCCACCCGGAGGTGAACCAACTGTTCTCCGGCGTACAGGGGCTGCCCAAATCGCAGGCGGTCAGCACGGTGCAGACTTACCTGACCGCCAACCCGCAGACGCAGGCGGAGATCGACGCCATCCGCTCGCCGGTGCAGGATTTGCGTGACAGGTGCAACATCCCGGTCGACAGTCTCATTCGCGGGGTTTTTCACGACTGAGCCCCCGGCGGACTGAGCCGACATCCCGCCGGTATCGGCGCCGCTCGTACACCAGACCGGTGACCCCCAGCGCTGCGATGCCCGTCGACACCAGGATCAGCAACGGGTTGACGTCGCCGGTCATGGCGTCTCCGAGAATGACGGCGGCCGTCGTGCCCGGGAGAAGTCCAGCCAGGGTCGCCAGGAGATAGGGCACGACCCGCACGGCAGAGGCGCCGGCGGCATAGTTCAGAACCGAGAACGGCACCGCCGGGATCAGTCGCAGCGACAGCACCGCCGGCCACCCGCGCTCGCGCAGTCGGGCGTCCAGCGATTCGATCCCGGGATGACCCACCAGCCCGTTGAGCCGCCAGCCGAAGGCCCGTACCAGCAGCAGTGCGATCAGGGCGCTGGTGGTGCTCGCCGTCACCGCGATGGCGATCCCCAGTGCCGGGCCGAACAGCAGTCCGGCCGCCAGGGTGAAGGCGGTGCGCGGGAACGGCAGGACCGTGACGGCGACATGTGCACCGAAGAAGGCCAGCGGCAGCCAGGGGCCCACCGAGGTGGCCCAGTCGCGCATCTGGACGGCGGTGGGAAACGGAACCACCAGGACGACGGTCACCAGCGACATGATCGTGATCGCGCTCACCAGGAGCCGGGCCCGGCTCAGTTGCCGCGCGCTGACCGACAGCGCGGTGGCCACGTTGCCCAGGGTCGTCAGGCCGCGCCTGAGCATCGGTGCGGTCACAACCGCCAAGGCTACCGGGGGCTACATGCGGACCCGGGCGACGTGAGCCGATGAACGGCGGTACGCGGCGGCTGCGGAAGGGCGCGGATCATTTAGCCTGAGGGTCAGGCGGTGAGTGCCGCCGGAGCTAAGGAGCAGCCGGTGTCCCCAGTCGAGGCGGAAGACCTGGTTCAGGCCCGCGCACGGTGGCGCGACGCGGTGGCCGGCGTACTCGCCAAGAGCGGGACGTGCGATGCGGCAGACCTGCCGGCCGAGCCGGAGCGCCTGCTGGATACGCCGACCTATGAGGGCTTCCCGATTCGGGCGCTGTACACCGCTCTCGACGCGTTGCCGGAAGCGTCGCTGCCCGGTGACTGGCCCTTCGTGCGCGGCGCCGACCGCCATCGGGACGTGCTGGCCGGGTGGAAGGTAGTCGGCGAGTTCCCGGCTCCCGGATTCGTCGGCACGGCCGCCGACGGGAACTCCGCGGTCCTGGACGCCCTGACCGAGGGCGTCAGTGCCCTGCTGCTGCGAGTGGGAGACACCGGTATCGAAGCCGGACAGCTCGATCGCTGGCTGGAAGGTGTCTATCTGGAACTCGCTCCGGTGATCCTTGACGCCGGAACTGATTTCTGTGCTGCGGCCGGGCAGGTGATGGGACTGGTCGCCGGCGCGGATGCGGACAGGCGTGGGTCGATTTCCATCGACCTCGGCGCGGACCCGCTGACCGCAGCCGTGAGCGGTCTGCCGGCTCCCGATGTCGCCGATATGCTCACCGTGGCCACCGGGATCGACAGTGGGCACGGAGTGCGGGCGATCACCGTCGACGGCCCCGCGTTTCACAATCGCGGCGCCGACGCGAGCTGGGAACTGGCCGGTGTCCTCGCGGCGGCTACCGACTATCTGCGACTGCTGACCAACGCCGGCAGCGGCGTCCCCGCTGCGCTGGATCAGATCAGCGTCCGGTTGGTCGCCGACGACGACCAGTTCATGAGCATCGCGAAACTCCGTGCGGCCCGGCGATTGTGGGGCCGGATCGCCGAAGTGCTCGGCCATCCTGACTCAGGAGCTCTGCGGATTCACGCGGTCACCTCACCGGCGATGATGACCCAGCGGGATCCCTGGGTGAACATGCTGCGCACCACCGTGGCTGTATTCGGCGCCGGTGTCGGGGGAGCGGATACGGTTGCCGCCCTTCCGTTCGACAGCGCGATACCGGGTGGACTCCCGGGTGCGACGCCGGATTTCGCCCGGCGTATCGCCCGGAACACCCAGCTTCTGTTGCTTGAGGAGTCCCACATCGGCCGGGTGCTCGATCCTGCGGGCGGCTCGTGGTACGTCGAGGAGCTTACCGAAACGCTTGCCGCGCAGGCCTGGTCGCAATTTCAGGCTATCGAGGCCCGCGGTGGTTTCCGGGATGCCGTCGACTACCTGTCAGCTCAGATCCGCCAGACCCGGGACCGCCGCGCCGACGATATCGCCCATCGGCGCACAGCGGTCACTGGAGTCAACGAGTTCCCCGATCTCGGGGAGACCGAACTGCCGCAGGCCGGCGAGACCGCGTCGGGGGTGCGCTACGCGGCAGCCTTCGAGCAACTACGCGACCGGTCAGATGCGTATCGGGACCGCACCGGCCAGCGTCCCCGGGTACTGCTGCTGCCGCTTGGTCCGCTGGCGGAGAACAACCGCCGGTCCACTTTCGTTGCGAACCTGCTCGCGAGCGGCGGGATTCAGGCCGTCAACCCCGGCACCGTCGGGCCCGCCGAGATCGAGGACGTGGTGCGCGGGGCCGCTACTTCGCTGGCCGTGATCTGCGGCACCGAAGCCCGCTACGGGGCGGAGCTGGCCGCTGTCGTACCCGCTGCCCGGGCGGCCGGGATCGAGCGACTGTATCTGGCCGGTCCGGAAGCGGCGGTGGAACGGGTGCCGGTGGACATCAGGCCGGACGGTTGTCTCGGCACCGGGATCGACGCGGTCGCGACCCTCGCGCTGATGCTCAGCCGGTTGGGGGCCTGATATGACGCGATCTGAGATCCGTTCCGCGGTGCCGAGTTTCGCCAAGATCCCGCTAGGCGACGGCGACAATCCGACCGCGCCAACTCCGGTCGCCGCGGCGGACCGTATCGCGGCGATGTCCCGGGCCCACGGCTATGCGGCTGAACAGCTGGACTGGCACACCCCGGAGGGCATCGTCGTCAAGCCGCTCTATATCGGTGCGGACCGCGCAGCAGCCGCGGCGGCGGGTTATCCGGTGAACACGTTTCCCGGTGAGCCGCCCTTCATCCGCGGGCCCTACCCGACGATGTATGTCAACCAGCCCTGGACCATCCGCCAGTACGCCGGGTTTTCCACCGCCGCCGACTCCAACGCTTTCTACCGGCGCAATCTCGCCGCCGGGCAGAAGGGTCTGTCGGTGGCGTTCGACCTGGCCACCCACCGGGGTTATGACTCCGATCACCCCCGGGTGCAGGGTGATGTGGGGATGGCCGGTGTGGCGATCGACTCCATCCTCGATATGCGGCAGCTCTTCGACGGTATCGACCTGTCGGGAGTGTCGGTGTCGATGACCATGAACGGGGCGGTGCTGCCGATTCTGGCGCTGTACGTGGTGGCGGCCGAAGAGCAGGGTGTGCCGCCGGAGAAGCTCGCCGGGACCATCCAGAACGACATCCTCAAGGAGTTCATGGTCCGCAACACCTACATCTATCCGCCCACGCCGTCGATGCGCATCATCTCCGATATCTTCGCCTACACCAGCATGCATATGCCGAAGTTCAATTCGATCTCGATCTCCGGGTACCACATCCAGGAAGCCGGTGCCACAGCGGATCTCGAACTGGCGTACACGCTGGCAGACGGTGTCGACTACCTCAGGGCCGGACTGGACGCCGGTCTGGATATCGACGCGTTCGCGCCTCGGCTGTCCTTTTTCTGGGGTATCGGGATGAACTTCTTCATGGAGGTCGCCAAGCTCCGGGCCGGACGTCTCCTGTGGAGTGAACTGGTTGCCGGATTCGGTGCACGCAACCCCAAATCCCTTTCGCTGCGCACCCATTCGCAGACATCGGGATGGTCGCTGACGGCCCAGGATCCATTCAACAACGTGGCCCGGACCTGCATCGAGGCTATGGCGGCAACCCAGGGACACACCCAGTCGCTGCACACCAATGCCCTCGACGAGGCACTCGCGCTGCCCACCGACTTCTCCGCGCGTATCGCCCGCAATACCCAGCTTCTGTTGCAGCAGGAGTCGGGAACGACGCGTCCCATCGATCCGTGGGGCGGCTCGTACTACGTGGAATGGCTAACCCATGCGCTGGCTGAGCGGGCCCGCACCCACATCGCCGAGGTGACCGAGCTGGGGGGAATGGCGCAGGCGATCAGCGACGGTATCCCGAAGCTGCGGATCGAGGAGGCCGCCGCCCGAACCCAGGCCCGGATCGATTCCGGTCTGCAGCCGGTGATCGGGGTGAACAAGTATCAGGTCGATGAGAATCCCGATATCGACGTGCTCAAGGTTGAGAACAGCCGTGTCCGCGCCGAGCAGCTGGTGAAGCTTCAACAACTGCGCGCCGATCGGGACGAGGCTTCGGTGCAGGCGGCGCTGGCCCGGCTCACCCGGGCGGCGGCTGCCGATGGCCGCAGCGGGGGCGACGGACTCGGCGATAATCTGTTGGCGCAGGCCATCGATGCCGCCCGGGCCAAGGCAACGGTCGGTGAAATCTCCGACGCGCTGGAAAAGGTGTACGGGCGGCACCAAGCCGAGATTCGCACCATCTCCGGGGTTTACCGCGATGAGGTGGGACTCGCGGGAGGACACCGTGGAGGGCACGGCACCGCGCGGGCGGGAGCAGGCACAGGAGGCAGCATCACTGGATTATCCGAAGCCACCCGACTGGCCGAGAAGTTCGCCGAGGCGGACGGCCGCCGGCCTCGTATCCTCGTGGCCAAGATGGGCCAGGACGGCCACGATCGCGGACAAAAGGTCATTGCAACCGCCTTTGCCGACATCGGGTTCGATGTCGACGTCGGTTCGTTGTTCTCCACCCCCGATGAGGTCGCCCGGCAGGCCGCCGACAATGACGTGCACGTGGTCGGGGTGTCCTCCCTGGCCGCCGGGCATCTCACGCTGGTGCCCGCGCTACGTGCTGCGCTGGCCGACGTCGGGCGCCCCGACATCATGATCGTGGTCGGCGGGGTCGTGCCACCCGGCGACTTCGACGAGTTGTACGCCGCCGGCGCCACCGCGATCTACCCGCCCGGAACCGTCATCGGCGAGGCCGCGGTCAGCTTGCTCACCAAGCTGGCCGACCGGCTCGGTTATGACGTGAGCTGATGGTCCCGGACGGTTCGGCGGGCCGCGCCGTTCGCGAATTGGCCGGGGCTGTTCGTGGTGGTGACCGATCCGCTCTGGCGCGGGCAATCACGGTGGTCGAATCAACCCGGTCCGATCATCGCGAGCAGGCCCAACAGCTGCTGATGGAGCTGATGCCGACCGCGGGTTCAGCGATGCATATCGGGATCACCGGTGTCCCGGGTGTCGGCAAGTCCACCATGATCGAGGCGCTCGGCATGTATCTCATCGACGCCGGCCATCGGGTTGCGGTGCTGGCGGTCGATCCCTCCTCGACCCGCACCGGCGGTTCGATCCTTGGTGACAAGACCCGGATGGCGCGGCTCGCCGTTGACCCGAAGGCCTACATCCGGCCGTCTCCAACCTCGGGCACACTCGGCGGGGTGGCGAGGGCCACCAGGGAGACCATTGTGTTGCTTGAGGCGGCCGGTTTCGACGTGGTCCTGGTCGAGACCGTCGGGGTGGGGCAGTCGGAGGTCGCTGTCTCCCAAATGGTTGATACCTTCGTTTTCCTGACTCTCGCCCGCACCGGCGATCAGCTCCAGGGCATCAAAAAAGGTGTGCTGGAACTCGCCGATATCGTTGTGGTCAACAAGGCCGACGGCAAGCACGCCATCGAAGCCACCGCCGCGGCGCGCGAGTTGTCGGCCGCGATCCGGCTGATATACCCGCGTGAAACATTATGGCGCCCACCGGTTCTGACGATGAGCGCGGTCGAGGGAACCGGGTTGGTGGAACTGTGGGATACGGTGCTGGAGCACCGCGCTGTCCTGACCGGCGCCGGTGAATTCCAGGCCCGCCGGCGAGCCCAGCAGGTGGACTGGACCTGGGCGATGGTTCGCGACGCCGTACTTGACCGGGTGCTGCGACATTCCGGCGTGCAGGCGATTCGGGCCGAGGTGGAAAGGCAGGTCCGCAACGGCGAATTGACTCCGGCCCTTGCCGCCCAGCGAATCCTTGCCGCCTCCGACGAATCTAACGGTTCGACAACGATTTCCGGTGACTGCGCGTCAGGCTTGTAAGTTCAACCGGGTGACCCGGGCTTCGGCTGAAAGTCGCGGTTTAGATCTGCCCCATGGGGTGCAGGGAGCCGCCGATCCCGGTTTCGCCTGCGCAGTGCGAGGTTTCGCCGGTCTCTTTCCGCATCCCAAGTTCGGGGGAGGAGCATTGGCCGTGTACCTGGACGGCCAACCGGTCGTTGACGTATGGACCGGATGGTCAGATCGGCGCGGCCGAGTGCGCTGGTCGGCCGATACTGCGCCAATGGTGTTCTCCGCGACCAAGGGAGTCGCCTCCACGGTGATCCACCGGCTCGCCGACCGGGGCCTGCTCGACTACGACGCACCGGTCGCCGAGTACTGGCCCGAGTTCGGCGCCAACGGCAAGGCCGCGATCACCGTCCGCGATGTGATGCGCCACCGCGCCGGGCTTTCGCATCTGCGTGGTGTGCGCAAACGAGAACTTCTCGACCACCGGCATATGGAGGAGCGGATCGCCGCTGCAGCGACCGGGCCGCACGTCGGTAGATCCGCTTACCACGCCCTGACCTACGGCTGGCTGCTGTCCGGGCTGGCTCGCGCCGTCACCGGCAAGGGGATGCGCGCGTTGATGCGCACCGAGGTGGCCGCGCCGCTGGACACCGACGGTGTCCACCTCGGTCGACCGCCGGCCGATGCACCCACCCGCGTCGCACGAATCATCGGGCCCCAACTCAATATCCCCAATCCGGTGTTCAACGCCGTGGCGCCGGCCGTGGCGATCCTGGACCGCTCCGGAGGTTTCGGCTCGATGTACTTCCCCGGTATGAAAGCGGTCGTCCAGCGGGACATGCCGCTGCTCGACACCGAACTGCCGTCCGCCAACGGTGTGATCACGGCGCGGGCGTTGGCCAGGATGTACGGGGCGATAGCCAATGCCGGCATGATCGATGGCCGCCGCTACCTGTCGGCTGAGCGAGTCGCCACGCTGGCCGGCCGCCCCAACCTGAGGCCCGACCGCAACCTCATCATGCCGCTCGCGTTTCATCTTGGTTTTCATGGCCTGCCCGTTCCGGGGGTTCTCCCGGGTTTTGGACACGTCGGACTAGGCGGCTCGTTCGGCTGGGCGATTCCCGGGGCCCGACTGGCCTTCGCCATGGTCCATAACCGCCTGCTCACCCCGCTGGTAGCCTCGGATCAAGCGGGGTTTGTCGGCACCGCGGCCCTGGTTCGGCTCGGTGCCGCGACGGCTCGCAGGCGCGGATTCGGTCCGATCGTCGAATCCGGCTCCAGGTACGGAGCTCCCCGGGCCAGGACGGCTGCCGGTTAGTTCCCTCGTTGTAGCTGTTCACCGCCCGCCGGGATGGTCCCATCGGGGCATCGGGATAGTGATCTGGCTAACATCAATGACCGTCGAATTCGGTCGTCGTAAATGGCTTTTGCGCCTGTGTAACTGGCCCCGGAAAAGTGACGCCGACGCCGTCTTTGACCATTTATCTGTTGTTTTCATGAAATAGCTATTAATTCCTTATTGGTTATTTTGCCGATCCCCCATCGACAACGTTGACGGCGGCATGAAAACAAAGAACGCTCGGCGGCGACACACGAGCGGAGATTGCCTCCGGAAGCACGTCATGAGTGATCTCAGTCTGCTCTCAGGTAAGTTGCGGTGTAGCTGAGAAAACTTCGAAGATACCTGATCAGAATGAATAATATCTTCTCAGCAGGTTAGCGAAAGCTCTCAGCATTGGGCCGGTTTGGCATCCCGATCGGCAGGTCGGTAAGTGGTGTCTCCCGCAGTGCTGTGTCGGTTGAATATCGATTTACCAGCGGGTGCATGGGCCGGACGTTGCGCGGTCGGAAAAATATTTGCTGCAGTACTCTTTTCAGTCGAATCGATAGAATTCCTGGTCTTGGATCTCCCGCAACCCTAACGAGGGTCCGCAACCGTAGTCGGACCCGGGCTCAACTGGTGCCGGATGGGCTGGCAGCAAGCTAGCTAAGGGGCGTGAACAGCGGTTATTCCCTCGATGGTCCCGGTATTGCGGTCGCCTTACCGTCGGCGATGGGGTGCGTCATCTGAGCAACAGCTAATCTCGAGATTGCTTCGCGGGATGGGCGGCTGGCGGAATGGAGTTTGCGCTTCGGGCGTAATGCTGGAGCGAAAATAGGTCTCGCGTTTTTATCTCGAAGCGGTTAAGCTATTGCCGGAACTGGCAACTTCGGGTTGATGTCGGCGCAAAGACGCGACTCACATCGGCGAACTCGTGACTTGTCCGGCAGTGAGAAACAACTTGCCCCGCATCGACGAAGAACGAGGTGTGAACGACGTGCGAGGAACCTCTACGCCCCCGATGATGACCCCAATTGCCGTGGTCGGTATGGCCTGTCGGCTTCCCGGCGATATCGACTCGCCGCACAAGCTGTGGGAGGCACTGCTGCGGGGTGACGATCTGGTCACCGAGATTCCCCGAGACCGCTGGGACGCCGACGACCTCTATGATCCCGAGTCCGGCGTGGTCGGTCGGTCGGTATCGAGGTGGGGGGCTTTCCTGGCAGATGTCAACGGCTTCGATCCCGACTTCTTCGGGATCAACGAGCGTGAGGCCACTGCGATGGATCCACAGCACCGGGTGCTGCTGGAGACCGCCTGGGAGGCTGTGGAGCATGCCGGCCGCACACCGGCATCCATGGCGGGAACCTCGACCGGCGTCTTCGTCGGGATGTCCCATGACGACTACGCGATGGTCACCAGCGATGCGGGTGCGTTCGATCAGGCCTACGCCTTCACGGGTAACCCGTTCAGCATGGCGTCCGGCCGGATCTCCCACGCCCTGGGACTGCAGGGGCCGGCGCTGACCGTGGACACCGCTTGTTCATCGAGCATGGTTGCCGTGCACCAGGCATGCCGCAGCCTGCACGAAGGCGAAAGCGAAATGGCCCTCGCCGGCGGCGTGATGCTCATGCTCGACCAACGGCTGTACGCATCGGCCTCCGGCCAGGGCATGCTCTCGCCGACCGGGCGTTGCCATGCCTACGACGCTGAGGCCGACGGCTTCGTGCGGGCCGAGGGCTGCGGGGTCGTGTTGCTCAAACGTCTCGATGACGCCCAACGTGACGGCGACCGCGTTCTGGCGGTCATTCGCGGGACCGCGTCCAATCAGGACGGCCGAACCGAGAACATTCTGACGCCGTCCCGGGACGCGCAGGTCGCAGTGTTTCGCGCCGCATTGACCAACGCCGGCGTCGATCCCGCAACCATCGGCATGGTGGAGGGCCACGGTACCGGCACCCCGGTCGGCGACACCATCGAATACACCAGTACCTCGACGGTGTACGGACAGGCCGCACGCTGTGCGCTCACCTCTGTCAAGAGCAATTTCGGCCATGCCGAGTCCGCTGCAGGTGTGCTGGGCCTGCTGAAAGCCGTGTTGGCGGTTCGTCATGGTGTGGTGCCGCCGAATCTGCACTTCAAGCGGCTCCCCGAGCACCTAGCCGCCATCGAGACGGGTTTGTTCGTACCACGGGAGAGCGTCCCGTGGCCGGTCGATCCGGGGATCGCCCCGCGTCGCGCTGCGGTCTCGTCGTACGGAATGTCCGGCACCAACGTCCATGTCGTACTGGAGCAGGCGCCGGACCCGGCGCCTGCCGCCGACCCGGCCCCGGCGGTCCCCGCCGATGCGCTGGTGTTTCCGGTGTCCTCGACCTCGGCCGATGAGTTGCGGCGGACCGCCCGCCGGCTGGCGGAGTGGATCGACAGCGCGGGCGCGGACCTGAAACTCGACGACCTCGCCTTCACCCTGGCCCGTCGCCGCGGCCATCGCCCGGTACGTACCGCCGTGATCGCCGAAAACCGGACGGCGTTGGCCGGCCGCCTGCGGGCGGTCGCCGACGGCGAGGACCCGTTCCCCAGCGCCGTCGGCCAGGACGACCGCGGGCCGGTATGGGTGTTCTCAGGCCAGGGATCCCAGTGGGCCACCATGGGTGCTGCACTTCTTGCCGCTGAACCGGTCTTCGCCGACACGATCACCGATATCGAGCCGCTGATCGCCGCTGAATCCGATTTCTCGGTCACCGAGGCGATGCTGGCCCCGGACACCGTGACCGGAATCCATCGGGTACAGCCGACGATTTTCGCGATGCAGGTGGCAATGGCGGCCACCATGAGGGCCCACGGGGTGAACCCCGGTGCGGTCATCGGCCACTCGCTGGGCGAGGTCGCCGCCGCCGTGGTGTCCGGTGCGCTGTCGCTTGAGGATGGCGTCAAGGTGATTTGCCGACGCTCGCTACTGTGCCTGAAGATCGCCGGTGGCGGCGCAATGGCCGCGGTCGAGCTGTCCGCCCAGAAGGTTCGTGAGGAACTGGAGCGTCGCGGCGTCGAGGATGTCGTGGTGGCCGTGGTGGCCTCCCCGCAGTCGACGGTGATCGGCGGTGACACCGACACCGTCCGGAGGATCGTTGCCGACTGGGAGGCGCAGGACATCATGGCGCGCGAGGTCGCCGTCGATGTGGCCTCCCATACCCCGCAGGTGGAGCCGATACTCGAGGAACTCGCCGCGTTGCTCGATGACATCACCCCGTTGACGCCGGAGGTTCCGTTCTATTCCGCCACCTCATTCGACCCGCGCGAGCAGCCGTACTGCGATGTCGAATACTGGATTGACAACCTGCGCCACACCGTTCGCTTCTCAGCGGCCGTGCAGGCCGCTCTGGAGGACGGCTTCCGGGTGTTCGCGGAGCTGTCGCCGCATCCGCTGCTGACCCGGCCGGTGGATCAGACCGCCGGAGCACTCGACATTCAGGTGGCTGCGATCGCGGCCATGCGGCGCGGTCAGGAGATGCCGCACGGGTTGCGCGCCCTGCTCGGCGATCTCTACTCGGCCGGCGCGCGGATCGATTTCGAGTCTTGGCTGCCGACCGGGCATCTGGTCGATGCGCCCCTGCCGACCTGGACGCACCGCGAGTTGGTCCTGCGCCCGAATACAGCCGAGACCGGTCGGGGCTCCCACCTGGTGGCAGCCCACCCGCTGCTCGGCTCGCATGTGCGTTTGCTGGAGCAGCCGGAGCGACACGTCTGGGCCTCCGACGTTGGTATCGCGGCGCTACCCTGGCTGGTCGATCATCAGGTCAACACCGTCCCGGCCATGCCGGGCGCCGCATTCTGCGAGATGGCGCTGGCTGCGGCCTGTGCGGTGCTCGGCGAGGCGGCCGAGGTCCGAGATATCCGGTTCGAGCGAATGCTGTTGTTGGAGCAGAACACTCAGGTCACTGCCGCAGCATCGGTCCGCAGCAACGGGACGCTGGATTTCCTGATCGAAACCGATCAGGACGGTGAGCGGGAGCGCCGGGCCAGTGCGGTCCTGGCACCTGTCGGCGAGACCGGCGCTGTCGGGGACGCTGACCCCTCCGGTGCGGGCGGCCGGCCCGCTAATCATGATCTGGATGCGCTGCGCGCGGAGCATCCGCTGCGGGCCGATGGCGCAGATATCCGGCACTGGTTCGACTCCCGCGGTGTGCAGTTCGGTCCGGCGTTCACGGCATTGGTCGCCGTGAACGCCCCGGCGGATGACGGGGGCGGTTCCGGCGAGACGATACTGGCAGAGATCGGACTGCCGAGTGTGATCCGGACCCAGCACAGTGCATACGGTGTGCACCCGGCATTACTGGACGCCTGCTTCCAATCGGTTGCGGCACATCCCGGGGTGCAGAACAGCGGCACCGGCGGCCTGCTGCTGCCTCTGGGGGTGCGTCGTCTTGGTGTCTACGGTCCGGCGAATAAGGCGCGCTACTGCCTGACCCGAATCGTTTCGCTGGACGGTTCCGGCGTGGAGGCCGATATCCACCTGATGGATGAGCACGGCACCGTGCTGCTGGCCGCCGAGGGTTTGTCGATGGGCACCGGTGGCTCCGAGGGTGACCGTGTGCTCAACGAGCGGCTGATGGCTGTCGAGTGGCGCACGCAGGAGTTGCCGGCGGTGACCGGTCACGTCAGCTCCGGTACCTGGCTGCTGGTGAGCGCATCGGACACCACCGACATTCTGGTCTCCGAACTTACCGACGCGCTCAAGCTCAACGGCGCGGATGTCACCACGATGTCGTGGCCGCAGCACGCCGATCATGAGGCCAACGCCCAGCGTCTGACCGCGTACTTCGGCGAGGTCGGTTTCAGCAATGTGGTCATGGTGCAGGCACCACGAAACGACTGCCCGAAGGAGAAACTGGCCGCCCGCGGCGCCGACCATGTCCGGCACCTGGTGCGGATCGTCCGTGACCTGCCCGAACTGGCCGGTGATCCGCCGCGGCTGTACGTCGTCACCCGCGGGGCGCAGACCGTCCTCCCAGCTGAGCGGCCCAACCTCGAGCAGGCCGGTCTGCGTGGACTGCTGCGCGTCATCGGTGCCGAACATCCCCATCTTCGCCCGACCCAGATCGACGTCGACGAGCAGACCGAGGGCAAGTTCATCGCCCAGCAGCTGTTACTCGGCTCTGAGCAGGACGAGACCGCGTTCCGCAACGCGGAGTGGTACACCGCGCATCTATACCCCAGCCCACTGCGGCCCGAGGAGCGCCACACCACGGTGGTTGACCACCAGCGCGAGGGGATGCGGCTGGAGATCCGGATTCCCGGCGATTTGCAGACCCTGGAATTGACGGCTTTCGAACGGATGGTTCCGGGTCCGGGACAGATCGAGGTGGCCGTCACCGCTTCCAGCCTGAACTTCGCCGACGTCCTGGTCGCCATGGGCCGCTACCCGAGCTTCGACGGCAACCCGCAGCTCGGGGTCGACTTTGCCGGTGTGGTCACCGCGGTCGGGTCCGGGGTGAGCAGCCACCGGGTCGGCGACCACGTGGGTGGTATGTCGCCCAACGGCTGCTGGAGCACCTTTCTGACCTGCGATGCGGATGTGGCCGTGACGCTGCCCGCCGGACTGCGTGACGACCAGGCCGCTGCGGTGTCCACCGCCGCAGCCACCGCCTGGTACGGCCTTCAGGACCTGGCCCGCATCCGGTCCGGAGAGAAGGTGCTGATCCATTCCGCCACCGGCGGTGTCGGCCAGGCCGCGATCGCGATCGCCCGGCTGGCCGGTGCTGAGATCTATGCCACCGCAGGTACCAGGGATCGCCGCGACATGTTGCGGCGGATGGGTGTCGAGCGGGTCTATGACTCCCGAAGCACGGCCTTCGCCGACCAGATTCGCGACGACACCAATGGATACGGCGTCGACATCGTGCTGAACTCGCTCACCGGTGCCGCCCAACGGGCCGGGGTGGAGCTGCTGGCCTTCGGGGGCCGGTTCGTCGAGATCGGCAAGAAGGACATCTACGGTGACACCCGGATGGGTCTGTTCCCGTTCCGCCGCAACCTGTCCTTTTATGGCGTCGATCTGGCCCTGATGTGCAGCACTCATCCGGCTCGGATTCGTGAGTTGCTCGCCACGGTGTACCGGCTCACTGCCGATGGGGTTCTGCCGCAGCCGGAGACTACCCATTACCCGCTGGCCGAGGCGGCCACCGCCATTCGCGTGATGGGTGCGGCCGAGCACACCGGCAAGCTGCTCCTGTCGGTGCCGCGGGTCGGTCACAGCCAGGTGGTGGTGCCGCCGGAACAGGCCCCGGTGTTCCGGGCCGACGGCTCCTACATCATTACCGGCGGACTGGGCGGCCTCGGACTGTTCCTGGCGGCCAAGATGTCGGCGGCCGGGTGCGGGCGGATCGTGTTGAACTCCCGTTCGCGGCCGACACCCGAGGCGCTGGCGGACATCGAGCATATGCGTGCCGAGGGAACCGAAATCGAGGTCGTCCGCGGCGATATCGCCCGACCTGAAACGGTCGACCGGCTGGTGGCCGAGGCGACTGCCAGTGGTCTGCCGGTGCGGGGTGTTCTGCATGCGGCGGCGGTGGTGGAGGATTCGATCCTCACCAACATCACCGATGAGCTGGTCGAGCGGGACTGGGCGCCGAAGGTGTACGGCGCCTGGCATCTTCATCGCGCGACCACCACTCAGCCGCTGGACTGGTTCTGTTCGTTCTCCTCGGCGGCGGCGCTGCTCGGTTCTCCGGGCCAGGGCGCCTATGCCGCGGCGAATAGCTGGCTGGACGCTTTCACCCAGTGGCGCCGCGCACAGGGTCTGCCCGCGACGGCGATCGCCTGGGCGGCCTGGGACGAGATCGGTGCGGGCCGCCATCTGGCCGGCTCCGGCGATACCACGATGATCAGCCCCGAGGAGGGCGCCTATGCGTTCGAGGCGGTGCTGCGACACAACCGCGCCCACACCGGCTATGCACCCGTGATGGGCACACCGTGGCTGACCGACCTGGCGGCGCGCAGCCCATTCGCGGAAGCATTCGCGTCCAGCGCCGATCGCCCGGCCGATACCAGCAGTTTCCGCTCAGAGCTGCACTCGCTGCCCCGGGAGGAGTGGCCCACCCGGGTCCGGCGTCTGGTGGCTGAACAACTCGGTCTGATCCTGCGCCGGTCGATTGACCCGGACCGGCCGATCTCAGAGTATGGTTTGGATTCGCTGGGCAACCTCGAGCTGCGCACCCGGATCGAAACCGAGACGGGTATCCGGGTCCGGTCCATGGACATCACCACTGTTCGGGCGCTGGCCGAGAGCCTGTGCGAGACGCTGGCGGGTGTGTGTACATCAGCCCGCTGACGTGGCCTGACAGGATGGGATAGGGAGCGGACTGAGTGGTTGCGTTAACGGCAATCCATGACTGGGTGGATGCGCCGGGTTCTGTGGTGTCATGGGGTCCGTCACCGGGGTGCCTCGCCAAGGTGGCGCAGGCGCCGGTGAGTCCCGTGCCGGCGAGTTATCAGCAGGAGCAACATATCCGCACCTACCGGGCCCACTCGGAGAACGGCCTGGAAATGGCGCGTCTGCTGATTCCGGCCTGGACCATCCCGGGCCGCTGTGACATCCGGGCGATGACCTATGTGATCAACTCGTATCTGCGCCGGCACGACACCTATCACAGCTGGTTCCAGTTCGACGATCAGGAGAACGTCGTCCGGCACACGGTCGCGAACCCCGCCGATATCCAGTTCGTCGCAACTCGGAACGGGGAGATGAACGCGGCGCAGTGGCGTCAGCACATCCTCGACACCCCCAGCCCACTGCAGTGGGACTGCTTCCGGTTCGGCGTGATCCAGCGAGCCGACCACTTCACCTTCTACGCGAGTATCGACCATGTCCACGCCGATGCGATGTTCATGGTGGGGTTGTTCGTGGAGATGCACATGAACTACGCGGCTCTGGTGGAGGGCGGCGCCCCGATCAAGCTGCCGGAGGCGGGCCGGTATCTGGACTACTGCACCCGGCAGCATAAGTACACCTCGGCGCTCACCCTGGAATCCTCCGAAGTCGCCGAGTGGCTCACGTTCCTGGAACGCAACGGTGGCTCGTTGCCGACGTTCCCGCTGCCGCTTGGCGACTCGGACGTTCCGTGTACCGGGGACCTGATCACCGTCAGATTGATGGACGCCCATGACAGCGACCGGTTCGAGACGGTGTGCGCTGCGGCCGGGGTGCGTTTCATCGGCGGGGTGTTCGCCTGCGCGGCGATCGCCGAACGGGAGTTGAGCGGTGTCGATACCTACAACGTGATCACGCCGACAACCACCCGCACGCCGGCGGAGTTCATGACCACCGGCTGGTTCACCGGGATAGTCCCGATTTCGGTTCCGGTGGAACAGATGTCGTTCAACCAGGTGGCCCGGGCGGCCCAAGCCGCATTCGATTCCGGTATGCATCTGGCAAACGTCCCCATCGAGCGGGTGTTCGAGCTGGCCCAGTCGGTACCGGGTATCGGGGAACCGGGTCCCGGGGTTCCGATGCTGTCCTATCTCGATATCGGCCTGCCGCCGTTGAACCCGGTGGTCATGGGTCAGTGGCAGGATCGCAACGGCACCCTGTACACCGATCTCGGGGCGGCCAAGCAGATCGGCATGTGGGTCAACCGCCGCGACACCGGCACCACGGTCACGGTGGCCTATCCGGACAACCCGATCGCCCGCGAGTCGGTGGCCCAGTACGTCGATTTGATGAAGATGGTCTTCCTGCGCGCCGCCGACGGCCGCGCGGACTCGGTGTCATCCCCGCGTATCCCCCGGGTGACGGTTTGACCGTCACGGTCCGCGGCGCCGCCGCATCGCCGGATAACGTCCTGCCCTACCCGGACCAGGCGTTGTTCCTTGCGCTGCGCGGAGCCGGTCACGAAGCCGTGATGCAGGCGCTGTGGATTTACGAGCGCCCCATCGACCTCGACGGTGTGAAGCGTTTCCACCGCAACCTTTTCGGAACCCTGCTGGCCCGCCGGATCGAACCATCTCCGCTCCCGTTCGGTCGGCACCGCTGGGTCTCGCAGCCGTTCACCGACTCCAATTTCGAGATCGCCGAGATCCCCCGGACCCGCGCGGAGTTCTATGCTTGGGCCGATGAGCAGGTCGAGCTGCCGCTGGACCCGGAGTCGGGGTGGGCCTGGCGGCTGGGTGTCCAGCCGTTCACCGACGGCTCCACCGCGGTGAGCCTGGTGATCTCGCACTGTGTGGCCGACGGCGCGGGCAGCGTGCTGGCCTGTGTCCAAGCCAGCACCGGGGCCACCCGGGATCTCGGCTACCCGGCGGCCGGCTCACGGACCCGATGGCGGGGTATCCGGGAGGATCTGCGCCAGCTGAGGCGGGATCTGCCGCAGATCGGCAGGACCCTGCGACGAGCCGCGTCGGTGGCGGTGCGGCGCCGCGGCGAGCTGGCGCGGCCGGGTGCCGCGTTACCCGCCGTGACGGCCGACCGGCGAACGGTTCGGATGCCCTCCGCCTCGGCGTTCATCGATGCCGCACAGTGGCACGCCTGTGCCGAAAACCTGGGTGGCAACAGTTTTTCGTTGGTGGCCGGTTTCGCCGGTCGGCTCGCGCAGCGGCTCAACCGTGCCCACGGTCCACAGGGGCTGGTGACGCTGATGTTCCCGGTCAGCGACCGGGCCGATTTCGAGGACACCGGCGGCAATGTGGTGTCGATCGCCAATGTCAGCTTCGATCCGGGCCGGGTCACCTCCGATCTGAGCGGGCCGCGTACCGCGATCCGCGACGGCCTGAAAAAGGCGCGCGAGGTTCCCGACGAGATGATGGAACTCGTTCCGCTGGTGCCGTTCGTGCCCAAACGGGGTATCGCCCGGGTTGCCGATGCGGCCTTCGGATTCTCCACCGAGTTGCCGGTGTCCTGTTCCAATATGGGCGTCATGCCGCCCGCGGCGCTGTGTGTGGACGGCACGCCGGCTGAGTACCTGTCCTTCCGCGGGGTGGACCGGCACGTTACGGTCGAGAACCTTCAACGGCGGCGCGGTATCATGACGGTGACCTCCGGGCAGATCGCCGACAAGATGTCGATCACCGTCATCAGCTGGCAGCCCGGAATGGAGAATTCGTCGGCCGAATTGCATCGGATGATCGCCGAGACTCTGGGCGAGTTCGGCCTGACCGGTGAGATCTTCTGAGGTGGAATCGATTTGACGGCAGAGGCCCATCCCCGCGGAAAGTTGTTTCGGCGCGCCGAACGTGAGCAGATGGATGAACATCGGCTGGCGTTCCTCGACCACACCGCCTTGGAACTGCTGCGCGTCACGGGGCGCAACCAACTCATTCAGATCGTGTGGGTCTACGAGCACCCTCTTGACCGGGACGGGCTCGACCGGTTCCACCACAATCTCTATGCATCGCTGGCCAGCCGACTGATCGAACGTTCCCCGCTGCCGTTCGGCCGGCCGCGATGGGTGCGACCGGCAGGACCGCCCCCGCCGATACAGACCGCTCCGACCGTCCGCCCGCGCGCGGAACTGATGGACTGGGCAGACGAGTTGGGTAACCTGCCCATCGACCCGGAGCGCGGGCCGGCCTGCCATCTTGCCGTCCAGCCATTGGACGACGGCGCCACCGCGGTCAGCATCGTGGCCTCGCACGTCATCGGCGACGGCGTCGGCGGGCTGATGGCGGTCTTCGAGGCAATCACCGGCAACATCCGCAACCCGGGTTATGAGGAGCGTGGTTCCCGGTCGCCGCGCGCGGTAATCGGTGCTGACCTCCGTCGAGCCGTCCTGGATCTGCCGTTGACGGCCCGGACCGCCGTCAAGGCCGCCAAAATGATCCGGGCCAAGCGGGAGGATTTCGCCCGGGCGCGGGCCGCGCAGGCCGGCCCTTCGGACACCCGTCATGTCGTCGTTCCATCGGTAGCGATCTACGTGGACACCGCCGAGTGGGATGCCAGGGCCGAAGCCCTGGGCGGCAATAGCTACTCGCTGTTGGGTGGTTTCGCGGCCAAGATCGCCGAGCACCTGGATCGACGGCGCGCCGCCGACGGGGCGGTGACCCTGCTCATCGCGATCAACCTCCGGGAGAGTCTTGATGACGACCGGGCGCTGGCAATGGCATTTGCCAATGCCACCGTTGACCCGACCAAGGTCACCGTCGACCTCACCGAAGCCCGCCGCGCCGTGCGCGAGGCGCGGGAGCGGGCCAAACAGGAACCCGATCCGACTATGGAGATCCTCCCGCTCATTCCCTGGCTGCCGCGAAGCGCGGTCAAGGGGGTGGCAGACCTGTTGTTCGCCTATTCCGAGGATCTGCCGGTGTCATGTTCCAATCTCGGCGATCTGCCGCCGGAACTCGCCCGTGCCGACGGCACTCCCGCCGAGAACGTCTTCATCCGGGCGCTGGACACCAACGTTTCCATGGGTGAATTGCAGCGATCCCACGGCCAACTGGTGGTGGTGTCGGGCCGAATCAACGGCAAGATCTCGATCTCGGTGGAGGCTTACGCTCTTGGCGTCGACAACTGCCAGCAGGCGTTGCGTGAACTCGCTGCTCAGGCGCTGGGGGAGTTCGGTCTCACCGGCGTGATCGACTAGCCGATGACGAATCCGGCCGCGATGGATCAGGGCGCGATGCCGCTGACGGCGCGCCCCGAGCCGGTCCGGGTTCGGCGATGGCCCGCGATGCCGGTGCGGTGCTGACCCGTGACGCCCGCCTCGGGGCGCCGACCGTGGTGGGTTCCTCCTGCGCCGGCAGGTCGACGGTGACCGCATCAGCGGACTCCATGGTCCTGGCTGAACTCCGCACCGACGGTATCGAGGTGCTCGGCGCGGCCGGCGGTGAGTCAGCGGCGGCCTCGAGCATCGCCTGACCCTGTTCGACAGCAGCGGCAACCTCCCTGCTCAGCTCGTCGAAGCCCTCGCGTTGGGTCAGCACGGCGGGCGCGGGTTCACCGAAGGGGGTGGTGCGGTCATAACCGAACTCGACCAGCAGACGCAGGACCGGTTCGGCGGCATCGAGCAGCACCGGGTCAACGCCGAGGTCACGCAGTGGCCGCAGCAGCGGCAGCGTCTCGCTGGGAATGAAGTAGTAGGTGGTGTCACCCCGTTGCTGGACGACGGTATTCGGGTTGTAGTCGGGATCGTCGGGGTTCAGCGTGACCCCGGAGTAGTCATGCG
>CAZKUK010000003.1:44822-155126 GCA_964555915.1 uncultured Mycobacterium sp. | reverse complement strand
ACAACCACCAGCCGCTGAGAGCCCCAAAGCCCTCAGCGGCTGGCCCCATTACGGCTAGTCGTCGAGCAGACCACACACCACCGCATCCGCGAGCAGACGGCCACGGTCAGTCAAGATGAAACGGTCGTCCGCGTGCCGAAGCAGCCCCGTGGAAACCGCATCCCAGGCGCGACTGCGTTCGGCCTCGGTGAGCACCGCTGCCGCTAGACCGCGGCCCAACCGGATGCCTAGTAGCACCTGCTCAGTGTGGCGATCCCTCCCATCGAGCCGCTCGAAACCGCCGACCGCGATCCCGCCCCGGGCCAGCGAATCCGCATAGGTCCTGGGATGCTTGACATTCCACCACCGCAGATCTCCCACGAAACTATGCGCTCCGGGCCCAGCGCCCCACCACTGGCCGCCACCCCAGTAGCCCTCGTTGTGGCGACACTGGCCACCCGGTCGGCTCCAGTTGGATACCTCATACCAGTGCAGTCCTGCGGCCGAGAGCCGCTGGTCGATCAGTTGGTAGCGATGCGCCAGCACGTCATCGTCGGGGGCCGCCACCTCACCGCGGCGCACCCGACGAGCCAGCGCGGTGCCGTCCTCGACGACAAGTCCATAAGCCGAAACGTGGTCGACCCCAGCGTCGAGGACCGCCTCCACCGAGGCAAGGAGGTCCGCGTCGGACTCCCCGGGTGTGCCGTAGATGAGATCGAGGTTGACGTGCGTGAAGCCGGCGACCAACGCCTCGCGGGCGGCTGCGGGCGCCCGGCCCGGGGAGTGGACGCGGTCCAGAACCGCGAGTACGCGCGCCGAAATCGATTGCATGCCCAGCGAGACCCGGTTGTAGCCAGCCGCCAGGAGATCATCGAAGAACTCCGGCGATGTGGACTCCGGGTTCGCCTCCGTGGTGATCTCGACGTCATTGCGGAGTTCAAAGCCGGCACGTACCGCATCCAGCACGTCGGCAAGCCGGCTCGCGCCCAGGACCGATGGTGTCCCCCCGCCGACGAAAACGCTGTCGACGGCAATCCCCCCGAGCATGTTGCCGGCCAACGCCAACTCGTCGCGGACCGCGGCCAGCCAACCATCCGGAGTCGCGCCACGGAGTTCCCCGGCGGTGTAGGTGTTGAAGTCGCAATAACCGCAGCGGCTCGCGCAGAACGGGACGTGGACGTAAACGCCAAATGCCGTGCCCGGCGTCGCGGTGGGATCGGGCAGTTGGGCCGGCACCGGACTTACCGACATGACCCCAGTGTTGCAGAACGCGGAATTCCCCTGTCGCGGGCGCAATGTCTGCCCGGTTGGGCCGGAACGGCCGCCCATGGCAGAATAACTGCCATGCTGGTCGTCGGCCCCCTGCCCACCGTGACCCTGGTGGCACGGCGGCATGTCGACTTCAAGCGTGTGTGCAGCTGTTGTTGTCCGGTTTGACACCGTAGTCCACCCGTCTGCCAATCGGCTGGCTGCCGGATTGCGTAGCCGGAAGATAACCCGGCGATGATGCGCCCCGGAGGCTCAGTTCCCCGATCCTGAGGAGCACCTCGTATGACCAAACCAGCCAAGTCGCGCAGCGAAGGGCAGTGGGCCCTCGGTGAGCGCGACCCGCTCAACGCCAACGAAGAGTTCAAGCGCCACGAGGACCCCCTCGCCGTGCGGGAGCGGATCGAGAATGTCTATGCAAAGCAGGGTTTCGCCAGCATCGACAAGACCGACCTGCGGGGCCGGTTCCGGTGGTGGGGTCTCTATACCCAGCGCGAACAGGGCTACGACGGCACTTACACCGGTGACGAGAACATCGACCTGCTGGAGGCTCCCTACTTCATGCTGCGGGTGCGGAGCGACGGCGGTGCGCTGACCGCCGACTCGCTGCGAACCCTCGGCCAGTTGTCCACCGAATTCGCCCGGGACACCGCCGACATCTCCGACCGGCAGAACGTCCAGTACCACTGGATCCGGGTCGAGGACATGCCGGAGATCTGGCGGCGCCTCGACGCGGTCGGACTCCAGACCACCGAGGCCTGCGGCGACTGCCCCCGCGTCGTGCTGGGATCTCCCCTGGCCGGCGAGTCCCTGGACGAAGTGCTCGACCCTACCCCGGCGATCCAAGAGATCGTCCGCCGCTATATCGGCAAGCCGGAGTACTCGAATCTGCCGCGGAAGTTCAAGACCGCCATCAGCGGCCTTCAGGATGTCGTCCACGAGATCAACGACGTCTCTTTCGTGGGGGTGAATCATCCGGAGCACGGCCCCGGCCTTGATCTGTGGGTGGGAGGCGGGTTGTCCACGAACCCGATGCTGGCCCAACGCCTGGGCGCCTGGGTGCCGTTGGAGGAGGTGCCCGATGTGTGGGAGGCGGTGGTGAGCCTGTTCCGTGACTATGGCTACCGCCGGCTTCGGTCCAAGGCGAGAATGAAGTACCTGGTCAAGGACTGGGGCGTGACAAAATTTCGCAGCGTACTCGAGACCGAGTACCTCAAGAGGCCCCTGATCGACGGCCCGGCACCGGAGCCCCCGGTTCGTCCCATCGACCATGTGGGTGTGCAGCGACTGCGCAACGGTCTCAACGCCGTCGGTGTCGCCCCCATCGCGGGTCGGGTTTCGGGCACCATCCTGACCAGAATCGCCGATATGGCCGAGCGGGTGGGTTCCGACCGAATCCGATTCACCCCCTACCAGAAATTGATTGTCCTCGACGTTCCCGACGATAAGGTCGAAGGACTGGTGACCGAACTGGAAGCACTGGGCTTGCCGGCGACACCGTCGCACTGGCGGCGGAATCTGATGGCTTGCAGCGGAATCGAGTTCTGCAAGTTGTCCTTCGCTGAGACCAGGACCCGAGCCCAGTCGCTGGTTCCCGAGCTCGAGCGGCGGCTGGCCGACCTCAACGCCAACCTCGACGTACCCGTCACCGTCAACCTGAACGGGTGCCCCAACTCGTGCGCCCGCATCCAAGTCGCCGATATCGGGTTCAAGGGGCAGGTGATCGAAGACGGAAACGGCGGTCACACCGAAGGCTTCCAGGTTCACCTCGGCGGCAGCCTCGGTCTGGACAGCGCCTTCGGCCGAAAGCTACGCCAGCATAAAGTGACCGCCGCGGAACTCGGCGACTACATCGAACGGTTGGTGCGCAACTTCACCAAACAACGCCGGCCCGAGGAGCGCTTCGCACAGTGGGCCATCCGAGCGGACGAGGAGTCCCTGCGATGAGGAAACTCACCCAGACCCAATTACGGGGTCTTGCTGCGCGGGGAGCCGCCGACCTCGCCGGTGCGACTGCCGGTGAACTTCTGGAGTGGACCGAGCGTCACTTCGGCGGCCACTACGTGGTGGCCTCCAATATGCAGGACGGCGTTCTGATAGACCTGGCTGCCAAGATCCGCCCCGGAGTCGACGTACTCTTCCTGGACACCGGTTATCACTTCGCCGAGACCATCGGGACCCGCGACGCGCTGGAGTCGGTGTACGACATCAACGTGGTCAATGTCACTCCGGAACACACCGTGGCCGAACAGGACCGGATGCTCGGCACGGATCTGTTCGCCAGGCAACCCAACGAATGCTGCCGGCTGCGCAAGGTCCTGCCGTTGCGCGGAACGCTGCGCAACTACGCCGCTTGGGTTACCGGTATCCGGCGAGTTGAATCGCCCACCCGGGCGAACGCACCCCTGATCAGCTTCGACGAGGCGTTCACACTGGTGAAGATCAACCCGTTGGCCGCCTGGACCGATGAGGATATGCAGGCCTACATCGACGCGAACGATATTCTGGTGAATCCCCTGGTCCAGGAGGGCTATCCCTCGATCGGCTGCGCGCCGTGCACCACGAAACCGGCTGAGGGCGCCGATCCGCGCAGCGGCCGTTGGCAGGGGCAGGTCAAGACCGAGTGCGGGCTGCACGCCTCATGACTATCCGGCCAACTCTGGTGCTCACTGCGCACGGCAGCGTCGATCCCCGCTCATCGGCCACCACACGGGCAGTCGCCGCCCGGATCCGCGAACTGCGGCCGGGTCTGGATGTGCAACTGGCGTTCTGCGAGAAGAGCGTCCCCAATCTTCGGGATGTGCTCCACCAGCTGAGCGGTCCGGCGGTGATCACTCCCCTGTTACTCGCCAGCGCCTACCACGCCCGGGTCGACATCCCGGCGATCGTCGCCGAATCGGGAGGGGACGCGATCCAGGCCGACACCCTGGGCGAAGACCCTCGGCTCGTCGAGGTGCTGGAACAGCGGCTGACCGAACTCGGCCCGCAGTGCTGGGGCCGCGGGAACTCCGATACCGGGGTGCTGATAGTCGCGGTCGGCTCATCGCACACTGCTGCAAACGCCCGCACCGCCTCCCTGGTCGACAGCCTAACCGGCCGTCACGCCGCCGTCCGGGTGGCTTATGCCACCGGACCGCAACCCTCGGTCGCCGATGGTATCGCTGCCCTGCGCGCGACGGGAGTCCGGCGCATCGCGCTGGCGCCCTGGTTCATCGCGCCGGGGCGGATCACCGACCGAGTTGCCGCGTTGGCCGCGAGGACCGGCATCCCGATGGCCGAACCACTCGGCGCGCACCCGTTGGTGGCGGCGACCGTTCTCGATCGCTTCGACCAGGCAATCACCGAGCGACGCGCGGCCTGACCGGCCGGACTGGGATGCGGCGCGCTCACCGTGGTGCTGACGGCGGGTTGTCAACCTGACCGACTCGGCGCACGCGTGTCCTCGCTGAGGCGGGATGACAGCATCAGTGCCGACAGGACGCCGGCCACCAACAGAAGGGCAGGTACGTCCCCGAACAGGTGACCCAGGTGATCGCCGCTGCCAAAGGATTGCACCGCCATGATCGCGGCGTGCACGACACTGGACCACACGGCGAACCAGATCAGGCTGATATTGGCTTTGGGATCACGCGCGGCCTTGAGTAAGAAGACGCCCAGCGTCGCGTACACCCCAACGATCATCAGGTAGTAGTTGGACTGGTGGGGCGACCCGGAATGCCACACCCACCCCGACGGCCAGATCAGGGCCAGCGGATAGATGAGCAAAAACACAGCTCCGAAAACAGCGAGGGCGATCTGCAGCAATCTGTGGGCGGATGGCACGGGGCCTCCTGGTTTTCGCTCCGCCTTTACAGTAGACCGCTCGGGGCGAAGAAGATAGCGATCGCGTCGGGTTGCGGCACTGGCCACCGGCTCCGGGGAATGTGCGCGGGGTCAAGCCGATGATCTCAGGCCACCACCGCTCCGTGACTAACGAACAACCCGCCTACGACCCGGGGACGATGATCACCCCGTCGGCGCCGTCAGCCCCGTCAGCGCCGTCGGCACCGTCAGCGCCATCGGCCCCGTCAGCGCCTCCCAGACCACCTTTACCGCCTTGACCGCCTTTGCCGCCCTGGCCGCCTTTGCCGCCCGCACCGCCCTTTCCACCGGCACCCCCCTGGCCGCCCTGGCCGCCCTGGCCGCCATTGCCTCCGGTCACCGTGTCCTCCTCGCTGCCCGCGGGCGCAGGTGCGACCGTGGATGTCATGGTCTCACCCTGAGTCGGGGCTCCCGTAGTCGTTGCGCTACATCCGACTATCGCGGCTACACAGCCCGCTGACCCCAATAACGCCACGAGACTGCGGTGACGCAGAAATCGGGAGAGGTTCATCGTGGGTTTCCTTCCAGCGAGGCTGAACTGACCTACGCTCGCGATCGGCGAATCCGGGCTGCCCGAACATACACCGCTGACCGGACATACACCGCTGCGCCGTCACGAACGCCGAGTGCCTCGGCGCGATCAAGGGCGATCTTCGAAGTCGACAGTCGCGTGCGCCGACACGGCGGCGGCGCTGAGCCGGACCGCAGCGGTCTTCCCGCGGCGTCATCCGGTTGCCTCTCGGTAGATGGTGGTGATGGCCCCGTGGTCCTTGTCGAACAACGACGGCTGCACCGTTCCCCAGCCGCCCAGGTCGGCAATGGTCCACAACCGTTCCGGCGAGGGAAAAACGTTGGCGAAGGCGTCCGCCACGGCAGGGTCCACCGGGCGGAAACCGGCCCGCGCCCAGATGGTTTGACCTACCGGGGTGAACAGAAAGTTCTTGAGCGCAGTGGCCTTGTCAACGTAGGGGCTGCTGGCGACCACCGCGACCGGATTGTCGACCTCGAGGGTCTGCGGCGGGTTGACGTACTCGAAATCCGCCCGGCCGCCGGCGGCAGCCTGCCGTTCGATCTGGATCGCCTCGTTCTCGAAGGTAATCAGGACATCACCTGTCCCCTGAAGAAATATTTCGGTCGCTTCCGGTCCCGAACCGGGCAGGGTCTTGATGTGGTTTTTGACCAGGGCGGTGATGAAGTCCAGCCCGGCCTGCCGGTTCCGTCCACCCTCGCTCTTCGCGGCATAGGGCGCCAATAGATTCCACCTGGCCGACCCAGAGCTCAGCGGGCTGGGTGTGACGACCTCGACCCCCGGTGTCAGTAAGTCATCCCAATCCCTGATTTTTTTCGGATTCCCATCCCGGACCACCAGGGTCACAACCGAACCGAACGGAACCCCCCTGGTCACGTCGGCGTCCCATTCCGGCGCGACCTTGCCGGCCTCGGCCAGCCGGGTGATCTCCGGTTCGATGGAGAAGTTCACGATGTCGGCGGGTTTGCCGTCTAACACGGCACCGGCCTGATCACCGGAGGGTCCGTAGGAGGTCTTGACGGCAACCCCGTCGCCCGCCGGGGTGTCGGCGAAGGCTGCGACCACTTTGCTCCAGCCTGGCTCGGCTGCTGCGTAGGCGAGCACGATCAGGGTGGTTTCGGGTTCACCGTCGGTGTCGCCACCGAAGACATTGCTGGCGCCACCGCCGCTGCAGGCGACAAGCAGCGTCGACACGGCAGCCAGCGACGCCACTACGCGCCGGCGGCGGGGTTTCGCCGTGAACATCAACAAAGACTCTCCCGGTCTCTCTGCGTCACGGGACGCCGGTACCACGACAGCGGTGGATTTCCGACCGGCAGACACCGTCAGCGGTTGAGCAACCAGAACAGCACTACCAGGACCAGCAGCGCTACCAGCGCCAATGTGACGCGGGACCGCGGCATACCGCTCAACGGCCCCACCCCCGGCCTTCTCGGAGCCGGGTGAAGACCCGGATGCCGCCGGCCAGAATCACATCGGCGACGGTGGCGATACCGAAGGCCAAGACCAGCACCACCGGCATCACGATGAGCGTCTGCCACACGAAACTCAGACCGGACAGCCATAGTTCGGCACTGTCCCACCAACTGAGGAATCCGGTCATCCCCCCACCCTATTCCCCTGCATTCGGCTGTACTCTCCGGGAACGCCCGACACAGTTTATGGTCCGATCGGTAGACGCCAGACGTCTCGCCCGCCATGATGGCGAGATGGTTCTGCACGCTCAACCCGCTGCTGAGGACTTCGGCGGCGGTCACGGCCAGGATGCTACGAGCACCCCGCTGACCGTCGCCCACACCGGACAGGACTTGCCCGCCGGGCCGCGGCGAAGTCCATTTCCTCCGATCGCCGACTACGCATTCCTTTCCGACTGCGAGAACACCTGCCTGGTCTCGGCGGCCGGGTCGGTGGAGTGGATGTGTGTGCCGCGCCCGGACTCGCCCAGCGTGTTCGGCGCGATCCTGGACCGTGGGGCCGGGCACTTCAAGCTCGCACCGTACGGGGTCTCGGTGCCGGCGGCCCGGCGCTATCTCCCAGGCAGCCTCATCATGGAGACCACGTGGCAGACCCCTACCGGATGGGTCATTGTTCGAGACGCTCTGGTGATGGGCCCCTGGCACGATCTGGAAGCCCGGTCCCGCACCCACCGCCGGACCCCGATGGACTGGGATGCCGAGCACATCCTGCTGCGCACGGTGCGGTGTGTCAGCGGCACCGTCGAGTTGGTGATGAACTGCGAACCGTCGTTCAACTACGGCCGTGTCAACGCGGCGTGGGAATACTCGGCCAATGCCTACGGCGAGGCCGTCGCCCGGGCCAGAACCGAACCCGACGCCCACCCGACCCTGCGGCTGACCACCGATCTGCGGATCGGCATCGAGGGCCGGGAGGCACGCGCCCGAACCCGCCTCAAGGAGGGCGACGACGTCTTTGTCGCATTGTCCTGGTCGAAGCACCCGTCGCCGCAGACCTACGAGCAGGCAGCCGACAAGATGTGGCAGACCAGCGAGGCCTGGCGGCAATGGATCAACATAGGTGACTTCCCCGACCACCCGTGGCGGTCCTACCTACAGCGCAGTGCGCTGACATTAAAGGGACTCACCTACTCCCCGACCGGTGCTCTGCTTGCTGCCAGCACCACATCGCTCCCCGAAACCCCTCAGGGCGAACGCAATTGGGATTATCGGTACGCCTGGGTTCGGGACTCCACATTCGCGCTGTGGGGTCTCTACACCCTGGGCCTGGATCGGGAGGCCGACGACTTCTTCTCCTTCATCGCCGATGTATCGGGCGCCAACGACGGCGAACGTCAGCCGCTGCAGGTGATGTACGCGGTGGGCGGTGAGCGCGAACTGGTCGAGGAGGAACTCCACCACCTTTCCGGCTACGACGGTGCCCGTCCGGTGCGCATCGGCAACGGCGCCTACAACCAGCGCCAGCACGATATCTGGGGCACCATGCTGGACTCGGTCTACCTGCACTGCAAGTCCAGGGAGAGCATCTCCGATCAACTGTGGCCGGTGCTCAAAGAGCAGGTCGACGAGGCCATCAAGCACTGGCGTGAACCGGACCGGGGAATCTGGGAGGTCCGCGGCGAACCCCAGCACTTCACCTCATCGAAGGTGATGTGCTGGGTGGCCCTGGACCGCGGCGCACGGTTGGCGGAGTTGCAGGGATCCAAGAGTTACTCCCAGCAGTGGCGCAAGATCGCCGACGAGATCAAGGCCGACGTGCTCGCCAACGGTGTGGACAAGCGTGGTGTGTTCACTCAGCGTTACGGAGACGATGCCCTGGACGCATCGCTGCTGCTGGTGCCGTTGTTGCGATTCTTGCCGTCCGACGATCCGAGGGTGCGCGCCACGGTGCTGGCCATCGCAGATGAACTCACTGAAGACGGCCTGGTGTTGCGTTACCGGGTCCACGAGACCGACGACGGACTGTCAGGCGATGAGGGTTCGTTCACCATCTGCTCCTTCTGGCTGGTATCAGCCCTGGTGGAGATCGGTGAGATCAGCCGGGCGCGCTACCTGTGCGAGAAACTGTTGTCCTTCGCCAGCCCTCTTCACCTCTACGCGGAGGAAATCGAGCCGAGTACCGGCCGTCACCTGGGTAACTTTCCACAGGCGTTCACTCATCTGGCCCTGATCAACGCGGTGGTCCACGTCATCCGCGCCGAGGAGCAGGGCGACGCCTCGGGAGTGTTCCAGCCGGCCAACTCCCCCAGCTGAAACCTCAGCAGCCGCCGCCGGCGTTCTCAACCATCAACCGGACCAGGTCGGCCGCCCGGCCGGTGGGCTCCCACTGCGACCCTACGACGTCGGTGATCGCGACATCGACGTCAACGATGCAGCCGCCCACAACGCCCGCGGCGCGTTCGGTCACGAACACCGGATCCTGCCCGTTTTCCCCGCTGAGAATTGTTGCCGACAGGACTCCGCCCCGGAGTTCAACGTCGGTCACGGTCCATCGCAGTTCCGCTGAAGGGGTGATCCGCACGATCACCGGGGTCCCGTCGCAAGCCTCCCACTGTGCGGTGAAGGCCTCAAACACCCGGGCGGCATCGGCTTCCGAGCCGAAGCGAACCACCCCGGTGTGGGCGCTGGACACCGTCAGGCCCTCACCGAAGCGGGCGAAGTCCCGCAGCGCCACGGCGGTCACATCGGCCGCGCCGTACACCACCTTCATCAAGGGCGTGGCGGGGCCGAGGCATTCCAGCGGTGCCACCTGACTATCGTCCCGAATACCGTTGGGCAGCAGCTCAATCGAACCAACCAATGCGGGCCCGGTGGGCAACAGCCGATCACCGACTGCCTGATGGACCTGCTCGGGCGTTGGCAACACGGCCTGCAGCCCGGCCAGCCGGGTTTGCGGTCCGCTGGGCTGCTGACGTAACGCGGTGCCGTCGATACTGCCCGCACACCCGGTCATCAGAGCCGCCAAGACCACCGCACCGAGAATCCGCGCCCTGCGCGCCATCGGGCGATTCTGAGTGATGACCCGCTACTTTCGGGTCTTGTCACCCGGTTTGTCGCCGGCTGAATCAGTGGACAGTGCGGCGACGAAGGCTTCCTGTGGAACATCGACCCGTCCGATGGTCTTCATTCGCTTCTTGCCCTCCTTCTGCTTCTCCAGGAGCTTGCGCTTGCGGGTGATGTCACCGCCGTAGCATTTGGCCAGTACATCTTTGCGGATAGCCCGGATATTCTCTCGCGCAATGATTTTCGAACCAATCGCGGCCTGAATCGGCACCTCGAACTGTTGACGCGGGATGAGTTCCTTGAGCTTGGTGGTCATCTTGTTCCCGTAAGCCTGTGCCGAGTCCCTGTGCACGATTGCGCTGAACGCGTCGACAGCCTCTCCCTGCAGCAGGATGTCGACCTTGACCAACGCAGCTTCCTGCTCGCCGGCCTCCTCGTAATCCAGACTGGCGTAGCCGCGGGTACGCGATTTCAGCGAGTCGAAGAAGTCAAAGATGATCTCACCCAGCGGCATGGTGTACCGCAACTCGACGCGCTCGGGCGACAGATAATCCATCCCACCGAGTTCACCGCGCCGGGACTGACACAGTTCCATGATGGTGCCGATGAACTCACTCGGCGAGATCACCGTGCACTTGACCACCGGCTCGTAGATCTCGCGCATTTTGCCGTCCGGCCAGTCGGAGGGATTGGTGACGATCTTCTCCGCCCCGTCCTCCTGGATAACCCGGTAGACCACATTGGGTGAGGTGGAGATCAGGCCGAGGTCGAACTCGCGTTCCAGCCGCTCTCGGGTGATCTCCATATGCAGCAGGCCCAGGAAGCCGCAACGGAAGCCGAATCCGAGCGCCACCGAGGTCTCCGGCTCGTAGGTCAGCGCAGCATCGTTGAGTTGCAGTTTGTCCAGAGCCTCGCGGAGGTTCGGGTAGTCCGACCCGTCGACCGGGTACAGACCGGAGTAGACCATGGGCCTGGGCTCCCGGTATCCGGTAAGCGCCTCGGCGGCGCCGTTACGGGCCCCGGTAACGGTGTCGCCGACTTTAGACTGGCGGACATCCTTGACCCCGGTGATCAGGTAGCCCACCTCGCCAACGCCGAGACCGGCGGTCGACTTGGGCTCCGGCGAGACGATACCGACCTCGAGCAGCTCGTGGGTGGCACCGGTGGACATCATTTTGATCTTCTCGCGCGGGGTGATCTTGCCGTCCACGACCCGCACATAGGTCACCACCCCGCGATAGATGTCGTAGACGGAGTCGAAGATCATCGCCCGAGCGGGGGCATCGGCATCTCCGGTGGGGGCTGGCACCCGCCGGACCACCTCGTTGATCAGCGCCGAGACCCCTTCGCCGGTCTTACCGGAAACCCGCAACACCTCACCGGGCTCGCAACCGATGATGTGGGCGATCTCAGCGGCATACCGGTCCGGGTCGGCGGCTGGCAGGTCGATTTTGTTCAGCACCGGAATGATCGCCAGATCCCGGTCCAGCGCCAGATACAGGTTCGCCAAAGTTTGCGCCTCGATCCCCTGGGCGGCATCAACAAGCAGGACCGCTCCCTCGCAGGCCTCCAACGCGCGGGAAACCTCGTAGGTGAAGTCCACGTGGCCGGGGGTATCGATCAGGTGCAGCACATAGTTGCCCGGCTCGACGCCGTCGATCCCCTCGTCCACGACCCAGGGCAGCCGGACGTTCTGCGCCTTGATGGTGATCCCGCGCTCCCGCTCGATATCCATGCGGTCCAGGTATTGCGCGCGCATGTCCCGGTCGGCGACGACACCGGTCAGCTGCAGCATCCTGTCGGCCAGCGTGGACTTGCCGTGGTCGATGTGAGCGATGATGCAGAAGTTTCGGATCTGCGCCGGCGCAGTGAACGTCGTGTCGGCGAAACTGCTGATGGGAATCTCCTGGTGGGCGGTGCGGCTTCCGGGACGGTAAGCGTATCCAGCCGGGTGCGGCCGAGCACAATCGTGACGCGCACCGGGTTGGAATCCTCGCCTATGCTGTCGAGAATGGCGTCGCAGTGGAGGACGTTCCAGCGGTTGGCGGAACATCTCGTTTTCAATGAGGCTCCGAAGTTGATCCGGCAGCTGCAGAACCCCAGCACCGTGCCGCGGACCATCCAAGCGGGCATTACGCAAGGTATCCGGATCGGCATCGAAGTCCTGGTGGCCACCGCCCTGCCCACCGATCCACCGGTCGCAATCACCGCCGGGCGGCCGGTCACCGATAGCAGCGCTCCGACTGCCCATCGGGCCCGCCAGGTGATTTATGCGCCCGACCTCGACGGTCGGGCCGATCCCGGGGAGATCGTCTGGACCTGGGTGGTCTACGAAGACGACCCGACCCGCGGCAAGGACCGGCCGGTCCTGGTCGTTGGCCGGGACAGCCGGACATTACTAGGCCTGATGCTCTCCAGCCAGCCTCATCACGCTCATGACCCGAGCTGGGTCGGCATCGGGTCAGGCAGCTGGGACCATGAGAGTCGTCAGAGTTGGGTGCGGCTCGACCGGGTTCTGGATGTCCCCGAGGAGAGCATCCGCCGGGAGGGCGCGATCATGGACCGTCCGACCTTCGACGTCGTGGCCACCCGACTTCGGGTCGAGTACTCCTGGAGCTGACCGGCTACCCGCCCTGGGTGATGTAGGCCCGCAGCTGCTGATGCTCTGCCTGTAACTCCTCCATCCGGTTCTTCACCACATCACCAATGCTGACGATGCCGACCAATCGGCCGTCCTGCAGGACTGGGACGTGGCGGACGCGATTGTTGGTCATCAGCGCCGCCAGGTCATCTACCGGGTCATCCGGACAGCAGGTCACCGCGACGCTGCTCATGATCTCCGTGACGGGACGGCCCAACAGGCCGGGGCCCTGCTCATGGAGGTGCCGCACAACATCACGCTCCGAGACAATGCCGATCACGCCGGCTCCTATCCCCGAGTCGCTTCGCTCCTGCCCGCCGGCCCCGATCCCCGAGTCGCTTCGCTCCTGCCCGCCGGGGGGCGCGATCACCACCATTGCACCGACGTTGTGGACCGCAAGTTCGGCGAGTAGGCCGGTGACGGTGGTGGTCGCAGTGACCGTCGCTACGGTCGAGCCCTTACCACGCAGAATGTCCGCGATTCGCATCCGACGCCCCCTGCCCGATCGGGGTGATCGCCGAGTGCCACCACCTGTTGTGATCGATATCACACCAGGCTACGACGCCGGGGGGCGACGCGGAAGGGGTCGGCGGGTAAGACAGTGGGGATGGACATCATCCTGCTCGGAACCGGAAGCCCGTTGGTCGACCCGAACCGGGCCGGTCCCTCCACGCTTGTTAGGACCGGCGGGCAGGAGCGAAGCGACTCGGGGGTTGAATCCGGCGGGCAGAATTTCCTGGTGGACTGTGGGCGCGGCGTACTGATGCGCGCCGCTGCGGTCGGGGTGGGCGCGGCCAATATCAGCGCGCTGCTTTTGACCCATCTGCACAGCGACCACATCACCGATCTGTCCGATGTCATCACCACCCGCTGGGTCAGCACCTTCTCACCGACACCACTGCCAATCATCGGGCCACCGGGGACCAAGGGGGTGGTCGACGCCACCCTCGCGGCGCTGGCCCCGGACATCTCCTACCGCATCGGTCACCACGCCGACATCACTGAACCGCCGCGAGTGGACGTCTACGAATACACCGGGGGCCAGGTTTGGGACTCCGGCGGCGTGCGAATCACCGCCGCGCCCACCGACCACCGGCCGGTAGAGCCCACCCTTGGGTTCCGGGTCGAATACGGTGACGCGTCGGTCGTACTGGCCGGCGATACCATCCCGTGTAGCAGCCTCGACGACCTGGCCCGGGGCGCTAATATCCTGGTGCACACCGCGATCCGCAAGGACCTCGTGGAAAATATGCCGGCCCAACGTTTCCGGGACATTCTGGACTACCATTCATCGGTGCAGCAGGCCGCAGCGACCGCCGCCCGCGCCGGTGTCGACACACTCTTGCTGACTCACTACGTGCCTCCGCTCGTTCCCGGGCAGGAGGATCACTGGCGGGCGCTGGCCGCCACTGAGTTCACCGGGCGGGTCGAGCTCGGCGACGACCTCCTCTGCGTCGCCGTACCCTGAGCCTCAGGCGAGCCTGGTCATTTCGACGATCACGTCGAGATCGCTGGAACCCTGACCGAGGTAAATGCCCTTCAGGGGTGTCACGTCGTCGTAGCTGCGACCGAAGCCGACGCTGACGTACTGCTCGCTGATCTCGGTGTGATTGGTGGGGTCGTAGTTCCACCAGCCACCGATCCAGGCCTGGATCCAGGCGTGGCTCTCACCTTCGACAGCGTCGCCGATCGCGGCGTCCTCCTGCGGGTGAAGGTAACCTGAGATGTACCGGGCGGGAATACCCATGGAGCGCAACAAGATCAAGGAGAGGTGTGCGAAGTCCTGGCAAACCCCCTTGCCCTTGCGTAGTGCGTCCAACCCGGACGAGTGGACACCGGTGGTTCCCGGAACGTATTCGAGTTCGCTGTGCACCCAGTCGACAGTGGCCAGAACGGCCTCCCGCGGATCACGGTCCTTGGCCATTTTCCGTGCGACACGGTCGGTGCGTTTACTCGCCGGGGTGTACCGGGTGGCGCTGAGCACCTCGTTGTAGCGGTCCAGCACCGCCTCGGAGTGCAGGGTGTCCCACCCGACCATCGCCCGCCGCGCCGGGGGCTTGTCGGTTTCGACCACTGAGGACGAGGTGACCTCGAGTTCGGTGTGCGGGGCGTGCAGATCGAAAGCAGTGACCGCGGTGCCCCAGTAGTCGACGTAGCGGTATGAGCGGGTGGCCGGGACAGTCTCGACACGATTGATGATGACGTTCTGCCGGGCATCGGACCTGGGCGTCAGCCGGGCCTCGTTGTAGGACGCGGTGACCGGTGTTTTGTACGCGTAGCCGGTCGCGTGCACGACGCGCATCCGCCACATCAGTTACCACCGTCCTTGATACCGTCCGCGACGAGGATACCGCCGCTTTGCCGGGCGTCAGTCCACTCCACCCATGGCGAAAAACGAAAATATCTCAGCGCCAACGCTTCTCCGACTTCTTGACACGTTGCTTGTAAACCCGCAAGCCTGTCCTCCAGGGAATCGAGCACCGCCCCCGGCCGAACGAACTCCAGTTCGCTTCGGGCCCGACCGAGCAACCGTCGGGCCTCCTCGCCCGTGCCGGTCCGGTCACTCAGCCCGCGCATCAACTGGTCGAGGCTGTGTTCGGCGAGCTTGAGCGAGTAGAACGTGGAACGGGGAAACTGCCGGTCCAGCAGCATGAACTCGACGACCCGGTTGGCGTCCAGCACCCCGCGATGGGTACGCAAGTAGGTGTCGTGGGCGCCGGCGGCCCGCAGAACGCTGACCCAGGTGGGCGAGGACGCGCTGTCGCCGACACGGGACAACAGCAACCGTGCGGTCATATCGACCCGCTCCAGCGCCCGCCCGAGCACCAGAAAGCGATAGCCGTCATCACGGGACAGCGTGGAATCAGCAAGACCGGCGAACATCGCGGCCCGGCCCTCGATGAAGGTGAAGAACTCATGCGGACCGAGACGGCGGGCCGCCCGTTCACGCTCCCGCAGGGCGTTGTAGGTGGTGTTCAGACACTCCCACATGTCCCCGGAGATGACTTCGCGTGCCGATCGCGCGTTTTCCCGGGCAGCGCTTATCGCATCGACGATCGAACAGCCGCCCGGAAGATCCCGCTGGAAAGCAACGAGGTCGGTGAGCGCCCACATGTCCAGGCGGGTCTTGGGCAAGTCAATGCCCAGGACCTCCAGCAGCACCCGGGAGGCCCGGTCGGGGTTGACACTGGAATCCTCGAGCAACTGGTGGACGGTCACGTCGAGGATCCGGGCGGTGTCGTCGGCACGCTCGACATACCGGCCGATCCAGTACAGCGTTTCGGCGTTACGGGCCAGCATTACTGCTCCCCAGCCTGTTGCTGCTGTTGCTGCTGTTGCTGGCCCGCCAGAACCTGATGCTGCGGCGGGTGCATCTCGGCGGCGGCGATTGAGCGCGGTAGCTCTCGCACCACCTGAGCGGCGGACAGTTCTCGGGTTGCCGCCGACGCCCGCGACGCCAGCACCCAGGTGTCCTTGGATCCGCCGCCCTGGCTGGAGTTGACCACCAGCGAACCTTCGGTCAGTGCCACCCGGGTCAACCCGCCGGGCAGCACCCACACCTGTTCTCCGTCGTTGACCGCGAACGGCCGAAGGTCCACATGCCGGGGAGCCAGCACGTCGCCGACTTTGGTGGGCACCGTCGACAACTGCACGACGGGCTGGGCAATCCAGCCCCGGGGATCATCGCCGATCTTTTTGCGAACCGTCGCCAGTTCCTTTTCCGAGGCGTAGGGACCGAAGACGATCCCGTAACCGCCTGAGCCCTCGACCGGCTTGATGACTAGTTCGTCGGCTCGATCAAGTACCTCTTCGCGTTCATCGTCGAGCCAGCAACGCAGGGTGTCGACATTGGCCAGCAGCGGTTTCTCGCCGAGGTAGTACTCGATGATGGTCGGCACGTAGGTGTAGACGAGTTTGTCATCACCCACGCCGTTTCCGACCGCGCTGGATATCACCACATTCCCCGCCCGGGCGGCGTTGAGCACACCGGCTACTCCCAGCACCGAGTCCGGACGGAACTGCATCGGGTCCAGGTAGTCGTCGTCGATCCGTCGGTAGATCACATCGACCTGCAGCTCACCCTCGGTGGTGCGCATGTAGACGACGTTGTCCCGGCAGAACAGATCCGGACCCTCCACGAGTTCGACGCCCATCTGCCGGGCCAGCAGCGAGTGCTCGAAGTAGGCAGAGTTGAACGGACCAGGCGTCAGCACGACCACGGTGGGGTCGGACTCGTTGGTCGCCGAGGCGTTGCGCAGGGCACGCAACAGATGGGACGGGTAATCGTCGACCGATCGCACTCGGTGAGTGCCGAACAGATTCGGGAACACCCGGGTCATCACCCGGCGATTCTCCATGACGTAGGAGACCCCGGACGGGGAGCGAAGGTTGTCCTCCAGCACCCGGAAGGTGCCCTGCCCGTCGCGCACGATATCGATACCGGCGACATGGATCCGGACGCCGTTGGGCGGGCTGATGCCCGCGGCCGCCCGGTGAAAATGCTCACACGAGGTCACCAGCCGGCGCGGGATGACCCCATCGCGCAGAATCTCTTGGTCGCCGTAGATGTCGTCGAGGAAGCGTTCCAAGGCGATTACTCGCTGAGTGATCCCGGATTCCAGCTTGGCCCATTCGGCTGCCGAGATCACCCGCGGCACCAGATCCAGCGGGAACGGACGCTCCTCCTCGCCAGATAGCGAGAACGTTATGCCTTGGTCCACGAAAGCGCGGCCCAGCGCTTCGGCGCGACCCTCCAACTCCTCCGGTCCGGTGGGAGCGAGTTCGGCGTGGATGCCCCGGTAGGGGGCGCGAATATTGTCCCGCCGGTCGAACATCTCATCGAAGGCGGCCGCATAGGGCCCCATGTCCCGGTAGCCACCGAAAATCTCGGATGCGTCGGGCTCGGCTGGCTTCGGGGAGGCGGGACTGGCCTCGACCTGCTTACTGCGAAGGGACACGGGTCACATGCTGCACTAAAAACGCGGTTTTCGCAGGCTGAGCGGCTCCACTTTGGGAGTGAACCGCCGGTGCTGGTATTCTTCCAGCGCGCCGCGAGGGCACTGATTTTTGTTGTCCCGGCATCCAGACATCAGCACTGTGAGATTGAGGAATTTAACCGCGTGGCCAACATCAAGTCGCAGAAGAAACGAATTCTCACCAACGAACGCCGCCGCATGCGTAACAAGTCGGTGAAGTCCTCGCTGCACACCGCCATTCGCGCATTCCGGACCGCAGCCGCCGAAGGCGACAAGGACAAGGCCGGCGACCTTCTGGCCTCGACCAACCGCAAGCTGGACAAGGCCGCCAGTAAGGGCGTCATCCACAAGAACCAGGCCGCCAACAAAAAGTCGGCCCTGGCCCAGGCCTTCAACAAAATCTGACCCGCCTGCGACACCTCAGGCTCGCGTCCGTCCAGTCCACACCCTCGGATGTGAGGGTCCGCTTGACTCCGGAACGTTGACGGGTATCGAAGGCGACGGGTATCGGCACTAGCCGTGCCCGGCCACCAGCCGGGCAATGTCACGGACCGTGGTTTCCAGTGCATAGTCGGCATTCGCCGCCGCGCCCTTGACATCCGCATTCAACGCGGCCACCAGCCGAATCGCGGTGGCGACGTGGTCCCGGGACCATCCCCGCGCCTGCTTCTGGGCCTTCTCAACCCGCCATGGCGGCATCCCGAGTTCGCCCGCCAAGCTGTAGGGGTTACCCGAGAGCGGGCCGATTCGGGCGATCGCGTGGACGGCCTCTCCGAGTGCATCGGCAACCAGCACCGGCTTGACCCCCCGTGCCACGGCCCAGCGCAGCGCCTCGGTGCAACCCTCGACGTCTCCTACGACGGCTTTATCGGCAATTTCGAAGCCGGTGACGTCGGCTTTTCCGCTGTGGTAGCGGCGCACGGCGCCGGCATCGACCCGACCACCGGTATCAGCCATTAGCTGGGAGCAGGCCGAGGCCAGTTCCCGGATGTCGGATCCCACTGTTTCCAGCAACACCGCGACGGTGTCATCATCCGGCGTCACTCCCAGCCTGCGGAACTCGGCGCGCACGAAACCGGCCCGCTCCCTGGGCTTGGTGATCTTCGCGGCCTGGTAGGTCTGGGCGCCAAGCCCACGCAGCTGACCCGCCAACGCCTTGGCCCGACCGGCACCCGAGTGCACCACCACCATCACGGTGCCGGGCGGCAGGTCTCCCGCCGCCGACGCGATCAACGCGGCGGCGTCCTTACCGGCCTCGGCAGCGGCTTCGAGAACCACGATGCGTTCATCAGCGAACAACGAGGGGCTGAGCAGCTCGGCGAGGTCGCCCGTAGAGACCTCCCCGGCGCGCAATCGGCTGACCGGGATGTCATCGGTGTTCGCCGACGCCCGGGCGGACTGCAGGATCTCAGCGATCGCACGCTCGATGAGGAGGCTCTCGTCACCCAGCACCAGATGCAATCCGTCGGCAACACTCACCCGACGATGGTGTCACGGGCCGCCGACGACACCGGACACCGACCATGCCGCGACAACCATCAGGGATCCGATCGCGGCCAGCCTGAACCACCGCCACCGCCACAGTGCGACAACGGCGATCGCCGCACCGCCAACGGTGCCCACACCGGCCCACCCCGATGGCACCGACACGGCCGCGCCGGGAAGCGATGACGCGACCTCGGCCACCGCCAGCAGCCACCACACCTCCGGTCCGGTGAACCGGATCAGAAGTTCAGCTGCCGCCGGCCACACGCCGGCCAGGGCCGCGGCCGCGGTCCCCAGAATCGTTATCGGCGGAATCACCATCGCCACAGCAAGATTGGCTAGAACCGCGACCAGACTGAAACGTCCAGAGATGGCGGCCACCAGCGGTGCGGTGACAAGTTGCGCAGCCAGAGCGATACTCAATGCGTCGGCGAGCGGTTTGGGCCACCCCCGCTTGACTAGTCGCTCCGACCACACCGGCGCCAACACCACCAGCGCTGCCGTCGCCGACACCGACAGGGCGAAGCCGATGTCGACGGCCAACTGCGGCGCGGCCAGCATCAGAGCGATCACACTGGCCGCCAGCACCGGGATGGCCTGGCGCCGGCGCCCGGAGAGCATCGCCAGAAGAGTGATGCCGCCCATGACGGCCGCCCGGAGCACGCTCGCGGTGGGCTGTACCACCACGACGAAGATGATCAGCGCCACTACGGCCAGTCCGACCGCCGGCCGCGGACCGATCAGGTGGGCGCTCAGCAGCACAGCACCGCAGACGATGGTGACGTTGGCACCCGACACCGCGGTCAGGTGGGTTAACCCGGCAGTGCGGAACTGAGCCGCGGTGGTGGCTGCAACGGCTGAGGTGTCGCCCAGCACCAACCCCGGCAGGATGGCCGCCTGGTCGCCGGTCAGTGCCTGGCGCGCCGCGGCAGCGAACCGGTCGCGCGCCGACTGCGCGGCGTGCTGAACTGCCGAAGCCCTGCCCAACGTCGGGCGGCCCGCTGCGCTCAGAACGGCCACGGTGAAGTCCCGTCGTTTCGGCGGCGAGATGCGGGCCCGAAATCGGGCCGGCCGGCCCGCGCCTAGCCGGCCGAAGTCGGCGGCAGAGCCGAAGACGGTCACCGCGCCGGTCAACGGTTGGCCGGCCACATCGAGGAGATCGGCGCGGATCATCAGACGGCCGTTGTTCATCGGGCGGGGGCTCTCGACGGGTTTGATGGTGACCCATGCGGTGCTGCCGAACCGTTGGCTCACCGGATGGGCCCGGACCGCCTCGCTGCGCAACCCGACCGCGATGCCGAATCCGGCACCGATGACCGCCGCTGCCAGAACACCGGCCGAAGCGGCCCGAATTTGCCGCGCCAGACGGCCCTCACGGCGGCTGGCCACCCACCATCCGGCTGCCAGTGCCACACACAGCACCGTCAGTCCGGGACCCGCACCCCACACGATGCCGGCGGCGGTCACCACCCACGCCGTGACCGCGGCCGGAACCAACCGGATATCGAGTCGCGTGGCCTCATGGGACACCCGTTCAGACCCGCACCAGCGACCGAAGTTTCGCCAGCCGGGCCGGCCCGATTCCGTCGACCTCGGCCAGCTGCTCGACACTGGTGAAACTCCCGTTTGTCGCACGCCAGGCCACGATCGCCGCCGCGGTGACCGGACCCACGCCGGGCAGCGTGTCGAGTTGTTCGGCAGTTGCCGTGTTGAGGTTCACCGGCCCGCTGGGAGCAGCAGTCGCGCCGCCGGGCCCAGACTCCGGTGTTCCGCCCACTGAGCTGCCCAGTGCCGCTGGCCTGCCCGACGGTGCGGCGATACCGACGACGATCTGTTCGCCGTCGGCCACCTGGCGGGCAAGGTTGAGCCCCAGGGTGTCCGCGCCGTCGAGGGGACCGCCGGCGGCCGAAACCGCATCCGAGACGCGGGCATGAGGTGTCAGGGTGACGAGTCCGGGCTGTCGCACCAGACCCACGACGCTGACGATCAGGGGCTGACTGCCCGGGGCGGTCGACGAACTGGGGCCGGGCGTGGCCGTAGACACCATCTGCACCGGCGGGAGATCCGCCGACACGACCGGTGCCGGCCGGTTGCGGGCCAGGGTGAACACCGTGATCAGCACCGCCAGCAGTGCGATGGCGGCGAGGGCGAACCCACCGGCGCGTCCCGGGTCGGCGCGTACCGCGGCCAGCCAGGCCCGCCCGGCCGGCACCCTGCCGTCTGGTACCCAACTCGGAACGATCGCGGCCTCGTCGATCTCGTCGTCACCGGTCTCCTCGCCGTTGCCTGCCACCGGACCGGGTTTGGCACCCATACGGCGGTTCAGGGCGCTCAACGGATCCTCGGTTCGCATGGGGCGACGGTAGATTCGGCGACCGTCGGATGAACGCCGGTGCGTACCGTTGCGGGACCTTGCTGTGGACGCGGCCGGGATTGTGGAAAAGTCGGTTGTGAAGAGTCTGTGGCGACGCTGAACAGCCATTGCCGCCCCGAGGTCAGGAGAGCCGCCGACGCCGTTCACCAGGGACGACAGCAACGGCGTGTCGACCGAACCTCTCCGCACGGTCAACGCCGTGGGGGCGGCGGACTTCCTCGCCTAAGCCGCGGATCTGCTCGCCGTCAACCCCGCGCATCCAACGGACTTCTCGATCCTGGCGTGGCCGGCGAACCTGGGCACCACGGTCGTGGGCTGGATGAGCATGCTGGAGGGCATCGGCGTTTACGGCAATGCCTACCTGCGCCTACCTGCGCCTACCTGCGCCGCCCCGCGGTGACACTGGTGGCATTGGGCGCCAACCCCCGAGGATGCGCTCTATCCGCTCCTGGTCCCCGATGCCGGCGGCGTGCAACTGTCCGGGGAGCACAACAATGTGATCCATCTCGACGCCGACAAGCCGCCCCCGGTGGACGCTTTCTGGTCGGTGACGGTGTACGACGCCGAGGGATACCGGGTGGCCAATGAGCTCAATCGTTCAGCGTCCGGGGTTCGAGACGTGTTGCAGTACAACGCCGACGGATCGCTGGACGTATACCTGCAGCATGCCAACCCCGGCCCCGACAAGGAGGCGAACTGGCTGCCCGCTCTCTTCGGGCCGTTGGGGGTGACCTTGCGGCTCTGCGCACCGCGCTGCCAGATCCTTGGAGGGCGGTGGCACCCACCGGTGGTTCGTAAAGCCCGGCAAACGATTCCGGCTCAAGTGGCGATGTGCAGCTTGATCGCGAGAGGGGTCGCGCCTCCCCGAGCCAACTCCCGGGAATTCCTGAACACCCCCCGCCTCACCGATTCGAAGAACCGCCCGGATGAGCGCATCCACTTCTTTGACCGCTCCTGCCGATTCTCGGCGAAGTTCATCAGCCGGCGCAGCGCTCGTTCGACGTCGGAGGGGAATTTCCGCGGCATCAGACGCACACCAGCGCATCCCGGGACACGACCAGACCGCGCACAACGAACGAACCCGGAGCGTTCACTATCGAGTACGGCAGCATTCCCGGTGCTCCCGGGTGCCAAAGACGCCCCTTGAGAGCCCGACCCTGGGAGTACGTCCATTCAGGCTCCGCTCGAGTGTCTCTGTAGGCAACAAACGCCGCGGCGGCGGCCACCAGCGCGTCGATGACGTCGTTACCCGTGAGCTCAGGCTCAGTGCCCACGTCCGTCGCCGTCGAAATCCAGTGGGCGGCGAATCGGACATACTCGTGCTCGTCGAGATCCATGAGGGTACGAGCGAGCTCGCTGGGAGTCGACATCAGCGGGAGGGGAACAGCTGCTCGATGTAGAACTGGACCTTCGCTTCTATACGAGACGCGGAGTAGAAACGCGACACAACGTCGAGAACTTCGTCGGCGGTGCTCAACCCGAGCTCATTCGCTAGAAAGACGATGTCGTCGTCATCGCGGTCTACCCGAGAAGCGAGAGTCTTCATGGCGAGCAGATAGTCGGTGGCAGGGACGCTCACCCTGAGTCCAGGAACCTCGAGAAGCACACGTGGATTCGCTCCTGCGGATGGTAAAAAGCCCTTTACCGCGTCGTTGAGCCACCCGGAGTCAATTTCCGGATGGCGCGATACGACGGTCTCCGCTGCTTCGTAGATGACCGACTTGGGCTCGAAGATTCCATCCACGTCGCTGGTAAGCCGGCGAGCATCATAGGCGAGCGCCATCGCAGCGCCGCCCACCACGAACAGCTCACCCGTGACCGCCCGATCCGCGAGAACAGCGCCGAGTTCAGTGAAGAGCTCGATGAGCCTTTCTCTGTCTAAGTTGGCGTTTCCCGCGACCATCGAGCTTGCTCTCCCGTCGGTGCCCGTTCGTGTGGCCAAATATAGCGCTCAACGGGTTTAGCCCACGGTTTCACCCGACATGGGTGTATCACTGCAGAGATCAAGTGATTCACTTCCGATCGCTGCTTCTGCGGCGACTGGACCGAGGACATCGACGCTGGAGCTGGCGGCCTGCGCCAGCCGGTCGTCGAACGTCGCCACAGCCTGGGCGGCAGCGGTCTGCACCGTGATCACTGCGGCCAATCCTCGCGCAGCGCGTCGAGGTAGCCGGGCCCGTACACCCTCTTGAGGTGCAAGACCTCGACCGATCACACGAGGCGATCGTTATCGACACCGAAAAAAGGTAATCGGCGCGACTTCTCGCGGCCGGGTGGCTTCCCGGCGTAGCTTATTTCCGTGATTGAAACCTCACCGGACCCGGCCAATGTCATCGCGGTCCCCGACGGTCAGCAATTGCAGAATCTGATGAGCCAGATCAACGGAAATTCCGGTCCCCGGGTGGTTCCCGGCCGCACCATCCCGGTGCCGACCTCGGTCAGCGCCGAACTGCAGACCGCGATCGCGATGCCCTACCGCAACAGCGAATGGCTGCTCAACCCGCCCGACACCCAGGGCTGGAGGGACGCCGTCGCCGGCCTGGCCGGCCACTCCGCCCCGGCCATCGAGGACGCCATCGAGAAACTCGGCGTGCAGGTCGAGTCGACCACCCTCGGCGGGGTCCCAGTCTTCATCGTCACCCCGGCCCAGATTCCGGCGCGCAACACCAACCGGCTGATGGTCAACACCCACGGCGGGGCCTACGTGTTCAACCCCGGCCGGGCCTCACTGCTCGAACCGGCCGTCATCGCGGCCACCTGCGGCATCAAAGTCATCGAGGTCGACTTCCGGATGCCCCCCGACCATCCCTTCCCCGCCGCCTCCGACGACGCCATCGCGGTGTGGAAAGCCGCCCTGGAAATGGTGCCTGCGGCCAACATCGCCATCAGCGGCGGATCGGCGGGCGGCGGCCTGGCGCTGTCGACGGTGCTGCGCGCCAAACAGGAAGGCCTGACACCACCGGCCGCGGTCACCGTGCAGACCCCCTGGTGCGACCTGGCCCCGGTGGGCGACTCGTTGAAGGTCCACGAATGGGTCGACAACGTCCTGATCACCTACGACGCCATCGCCACTCGCGGAGCCGCGCTCTACGCCGGCGACCAGGACATCGCCAACCCGCTACTGTCCCCGCTGCGCGGAGACGTAACCGGATTCCCGCCCACCATGCTGGTCTCAGGCACCCGCGACCTGCTGCTGAGCCAGGTCGTACTCATGCACCGCAAACTCCGCAACGCCGGCGTGCACGCCGAACTGCACCTCGTCGAGGGCGCCTCACACTTCACCTACTTCATCGAACCCTTCGCCGAAGAGTCCCAGGACATTTTCGCCGAGATGGCGTTGTTCCTCGACACCCACCTGGAAAGCTGACGAATCTCCGACGATATGGGCGCCGGCCGAGGCCTCGGCAGATGTGGTTGCGCTGGCGCCGAGAGTGCCCCAGACCATGAGCGTAGAACAGGTACCCGGCGCCTAGGCGCGCTCTACCGGCGCCGAATCAGAGGTACGGATCGGCCCACGCGCTGATGATGCGAGCGGCCCGCGCGGCCTGGTTCTTTCCGGTGAGAAGGTGGTCGGCTCCTTCGAGGGACACGAAGCTTCGCGGATGGCGCGCGGTGCGGAAGATGTCACTCGCATTCTCGATGCCGACGGTGTTGTCGGTCGGTGAATGCATGACGAGCAGCGCCCGGTGCAGGGTCCGGATCCGTTCGCGCAGATCGGCGGCCCGAACGTCCTCGATGAAGTGCCGCTTGAGGGTCAGCGCTTTCCCGCCGGCGAGGAACGTCGCCTCGCCGTCCTCCTCAATCCGGTGGACCAGGGCGTCGTAGTTGTGCTCGACGTGAGCGGGTTCGAACGGAGCGCCGATGCTGGCCACCGCCTCCACGTTCGGGCAGTTGTGCGCCGCCGCGATCACGGCGGAGCCGCCGAACGAATGCCCAACCATCAGTCGCACCTCCCGGCCGGAGGCATTCATGAACTCGACCGCCCGCACGGTGTCGGCGACCTTGTGGGAGAAAGAGCCGTCGCCCCAGTCGCCTTCAGAATCACCGAGTCCGAGGTTGTCGAAGCGCAACATACCGATGCCGTCGCTGGCGAGTTGCTTACAGATCCGGCTCGCGGCCGGGCAGTCTTTGCCGAGGGTGAATCCGTGGGCGAACACCCCCCACCCACGAACCTCCCCCGCAGGAAGGTCGATCAGGCCGGCCAAAATGGGACCGGTCGCGCTCACGAAACTGACGCGTTCAGCCATGACTCTTCAGCTCCGTCGGGCGGTGGCCGCGCCGATGCCGCTCGAGCAGTCGGTGATGAGCACTGGGGTCATCACCACACCCTATGCGCAGCGGGCGGGCGGCGAACTTCAGTTCCGGCACGAGACGAAAGCGGCGGATGGGTGGGCGAGCGCAACGTGGTCAGCGTCGGGTTCAACTGGATCATGGGCTCGCACGTCAACCCACCCAAGCCGCTCGAGCACGGCCACGCGATCCAGGTCTTCGGGATGCAGAACATGCGAGCGGTGCTGCACTGTCTACCCCCGAAAGACTGGGCCGAACCAGGTTTCATCGGACTGGGGATGATCTACACGGCGATGCCGGTCACCAACGCGGTACCGGCGGTGGTGGCCGCCGACCCGGGCATCGTGACGCTGAAGGTTCTGCCTCCGATCACCGGGCGACTTCCGACATATTGACCGAAACATGTACGCCAGCATCATAATTCATATAGATTTTCCGAAATGCAGCTGAATAGACGAGGATTCATAGCAGGACTCGGTGGGGTCGCCCTCGCGGCTCCACTACTCGCCGCGTGCTCTAACGAGGCGGAGGAGAAGACCGCCGTGGGCACCCCGACACCCACCTCCGAACCTGCCGTGCCGCCGCCGGTCGCCGGCGAGCCAGGGACTCTTCTCAGTCAAGAACCCATCGACACCCCGATCACCGGGGCTCGGGCCTGGAAGGTGCGGTACGTATCCCGGGATGCCAACGACGCACCGACCGAGTCCAGCGGGCTGATCATCGCCCCGGAGGCCAGCGGCCAGGACCGCCCGCTGCTGATCTGGTGCCACGGAACAACCGGACTCGGCAACGCGGCCTCCCCCTCGGCCCAGCCCGACCCGGCCCGCGAACTCATCACCTACTTCACCCCGCAATCCACCCAGCAGATCGACTACGGGGTACCCGGCCTGCAGGGATTCATCGACGACGGCTGGGTGGTGTGCGCCACCGACTACCAGGGCCTGGGGACACCCGGCATGCACCAGTACCTACTCAACCGCACCAACGCGCGCGACGCGGTGAACAGTGCCCACGCGGCCCGCAACATGGACCTTGAGACGGGTACGACGCTGGGCTGCGCGGGCTGGTCGCAGGGCGGCGGGGCCGCGGCCGCGGTCGCCGAGCTCGATCCCTCCGACTACCGCGACCTGAAGCTGATCGGCACGGTCCCGATGTCTCCGGGGGTCTCCAGGATCGCTATCAATAGCAACTTGGGCCCGATGCCGGCACTGACCGACAACAAGCTGGCACCACCGTCTTATATCGTGATGATGCTGGCTGGAATCCAGTCTGCCAACCCCACGAAACTGCAACTGCAGGAGGTGTTCACCCCGCTGGGCATCGAGATCCTCGAACAGGCCTGGGAAAACCAGCCCACCCATCACCTCAACGCGACCGTGGCCCGTCTGTTCAGGCTCAAGGGCCCGATCCTCAATTCCCCGCTGCAGAACTTCAACGAATGGAAGTCCCTCATCGAGGCGGGCTCGGCGGCCAACCGTAAACCGGCCGCCCCCGTGTTGGTGTGCATGGACACGTTCGACGGCGGGACCGTGGTGCCGGTTCCGTGGCAGACCGCCTACGTCGATGCCGTCAAGTCTTTCGGCGGCAGTGTCGAGGTCCGCCAGTACCCCGAAGCCGACCACTTCGCACTCCCGGGGGACTGTGTCGGCGGTGCCCGCGAGTGGCTGAACAAATTGCGCGGCTGACGCTAGCTGTCCAGAGCCACCACCACACCCAGCGCCCCCGGCCCAAGGTGCACGCCGAGCACAGGGCCCAGTTCGCTCACGACGGGCGAACCGCAGGCGGGCAGTGCGCTGGCCAAGGTCGCGGCCACATCCTCTGCCCCGGCGGGATTGTCGACATGCTGCACCGCCAGAGCCGCCCGGCGTTCCCCCACCACCGTCAGGACCTCTTCGATCATCGCCGCGATGGCCTTGGACGTGGTCCGGACCCGCTGTGAGAGCACCAGGTGTCCATTGTCCATCCGCAGCAGCGGCTTGAACGCCAGCGCGGTGCCCAGCCAGGTCGCCGCAGTTCCGATCCGGCCGCTGCGGCGGAGGTTCTCCAACCGTTGCACCACAATGAAGGCATGCACCCGCGATACCGCCTCCGCTGCCCGGGCGGCGACGGAGACCAGGGCGGCACCGTCGCGGGCGGCCCTGGCCGCCGCCAGCGCCACGAAGCCGACCCCCATACCCGCCGCACCCGAGTCGACCACCCGAACGGCACCGCTGAATCCCCGGGCGGCACGCTCAGCGGCTCCGAGGGTGCTCGACAGCGCCGCTGAGAGGTGAACCGCCACAACGCCGTCGTCACCGCTGTCGGACAGCGCCGTGCGGTAGGTCGCGGCCAATTCGGTTGGACTGGCCCCGGCGGTACTGACCTGAGAGCGCTGATACAAATCGGCCGGCATCTCGTCCAGGCCGTCGCGCAGGTCACGGCCGTCGATGAGGACGTGTAGCGGCACCACCCGGATTCCCCACTCGGCCAGCAGATCCGCCGGCAGCCGCGCCGAGGAGTCGGTGACCACGACAACAGCCACCGCGTCAGCCCCAGGTGTCGCCGGGGGGCACGCCGGCCTCGGCAAGTGCCTTGAGCATCAACTCCGCGACGGCCTCATGCGCCTCGAAGTTCCAGTGGATGCCGTCGGGATTACCCCGCCCACCGAGGATGTGTTCGGCCACAGCGGCTTTGAGGTCCACGAGCGGGATGTCGTGCTGTGCCGCCCACCGGGTCACCGCCGAGACGGTGCCCGCCCGGCCGTGGTGGGCCCGACCGTAGGTGTCGGCGATGTGAACGGACGGAAGTGCCGCCACGATGGGTATCCCAGGCCGGTTGAAGTCGATTGCACCCCTGGTCATCTCGAGATATTCCACCGTGAGTTTAGGCGGCAGGGCCGAGCGCGACACCGGGGAAAGCCGCGGCTGCAGCCAGTCGTAGCTGTCGCGAGCCCAGCGGCGCAGCCGTGGCGGCCGAACGTAGCGGATCAGTTCTCTCAGCGCGGTGGGCAGCGGGGAGGGTAACGAGTCCATCCCACTGGTCGCGAAGACCACCGCACCGGCCCGCGGCAGCGCCGCCCAGGACCGCGGATCCTGGGTCGCCGCCCACCAGACGTCACGACAGGTCCACCCGATGCGTCCGATCAGTTCCAGATCCCAATCCAACTGGTGAGCAACGATATTGGGCCAGATTCTCGGATCGTCGGCGGGAAGTCCGCCCTGCGGTCCGTAGTAGGACAGCGAGTCGGCGAAGACCAGCAGCGCGCGGCGTTCGGGGATCGAATCAGAGGACATCGTTGGCGACCTGGGCGGAAGCATTCCACACGTCCAGCCGCCACCGCAGGTCCGCGAACGCGGCATCGGCGACTCCGTGGCCGGAGAGCTGGGCCCAACTTGCGTTTCCCATTCCCCCGAGCACCGGCCAGCTGTCAACTGGCAAGTCGAGCAGCGCAGCGGTCAGGGCGGCGATCAGGCCGCCGTGAGCAACCAGCACCACCGGTCGGTCCGGGTCGCCGTATCCCCAACCCATCTCCGCGGCAACCAAATCGGCCACCAGCGGCAAACTGCGATCGGCCACGTCGATACGACTTTCCCCCCGGTGCGGCGCCAGGGTCGCATCATCACGCCAGGCCAGGCGGGCACCCGGTGCGGCGGCGTCCACCTGATGATGGGTCAGACCCTGCCAATCCCCCAAATGGGTTTCCCGCAACCTGGTGTCCATCCGCACCGACAGGCCACTTCGGTCGCCGAGTGCGGCTGCGGTGTCGGCGGCGCGACGCAGATCCGAGGACACGATGAGAATCGGCTGACGCTTGGCCAGCACCTCCGCGGCGGCGACCGCCTGGGCGCGGCCCAGGTCGGTCAGTTCGGTGTCGAGTTGGCCCTGCATCCGACTGCCGGCGTTGAACTCCGTCTGGCCGTGACGCAGCATGACCAGCCGCCGCACCCTCATCGGCCGTCCTCCCCGTTCGGGATGTCGAGACCGCCAAGCTCCACCGGGACCAGCGGGCAGTCCCGCCAGAGCCGGTCCAACGCGTAGAAATTGCGTTCATCCTGATGCTGAATGTGCACGACGATGTCGACATAATCCAGCAGCACCCACCTGCCCTCGCGGGTGCCCTCGCGGCGGGCCGGTTTGTACCCGGCGAGCCGCATTTTGTCCTCGACCTCATCGACGATGGCGCGGACCTGTCGTTCGTTACCGGCCGAGGCGATCACGAAACAGTCGGTGATCACGAGTTGGCCGGACACGTCGATGACGACGATGTCCTCGGCCAGCTTCGTGGCGGCGGCGCGCGCGGCCACCGTCGCCATCAAGACCGCTTCGGGCGAGGCGGTCACCGTCCCACCTCCGGCTCGGCCGCGGCGGCGACGGCGTCGCGGTAAAGGCCGCGTTTGGCGACGTATTGCACCACACCGTCGGGCACCAGGTACCAAATCGGTCGGCCGGCGGCCGCGCGGACCCGGCAGTCGGTTGAGGAGATCGCCAGTGCGGGTATCTCGACCAGCCGCAGCGCCCCCTCGGGCAGCTGGTCGAAGGCCGCCACGATGTGGCTGTCGGTGAGTTCGTAGCCCGGTCGGCTTACGCCGATGAAGGTCGCCAACTTGAAGAGTTCCTCCCAGCCCTGCCAGGTCAAGATCGAGGCCAGCGCGTCGGCGCCGGTGATGAAGTACAGCTCGCAGTCCGGGTACAGCGCGCCCAGGTCCCGCAGGGTGTCGGTGGTGTAGGTGGGACCGTCACGGTCGACGTCGACCCGGCTGACCGAGAATCGGGGATTGGAGGCGGTCGCGATGACCGTCATCAGATACCGGTCCTCGGCCTCGGTGACCTGCCGGTCCTTCTGCCACGGCAGGCCGGTCGGCACGAACACCACCTCCTCGATGCCGAGCAGGTCTGCGACTTCACTGGCTGCGACCAGATGGCCGTTGTGGATGGGATCGAACGTCCCGCCCATCACGCCGACCCTGCGCCGGGAAGCCAGCCGAGATGTCACGGTGAGTCAGCTTACGTCTCACACCGGTAGCAGCTGGTCGATGACCGCCGCCAGCTGTTTGGCCGACCGGCATTCGTGCATGGTGATGATGTCGGCATATCGCGGCACCGCCGAGTCGCCGCTGCCCCAGAGGTGCCGCGGTTCGGGGTTGAGCCAGTGCGCGTGGCGGCTGGCGGTCACCAGGTGGGTGAGCACATCGGCGGCCGGATTGCGGTAATTGGTGCGCGCGTCGCCGAGGATCAGCAGCGAGCTGCGCGGGGACAGCACGCTCGGGAAGTTCTCGGTGAACGAGATGAAGGCGTTGCCGTAGTCGGAATGCCCGTCGCGGGTGTAGACCCCGGCCTCCCGGGTGATGCGCTGGATGGCCACCGCGAGGTCGGCATCGGGCCCGAACAGATGAGTCACCTCGTCGGTGGTGTCGATGAAGGCGAACACCCGCACCCGGGAGAACTGCTGGCGCAGAGCATGCACCAGCAGCAGGGTGAAGTGGCTGAACCCGGCGACCGAACCGGACACATCGCAGAGCACCACCAACTCCGGCCGGGCCGGTCTCGGCTTGCGCAGCACGACGTCGATCGGCACCCCGCCGGTGGACATCGACTTTCGCAGTGTTTTCCGGAGGTCGATCGCGCCGGCCCGGGAGCGGCGGCGCCGCGCCGCCAGCCGGGTGGCCAGGGTCCGGGCCAGCGGAGCCACCACGCGGCGCATCTGCCGCAACTGATCACCGGAAGCACGCAGGAACTCGACGTTCTCGGCGAGTTGCGGGATACCGTACGTCTGGACGTGCTCGCGGCCGAGTTGCTCGGCGGTGCGACGCTTGGTCTCCCCCTCCACCATCCGGCGCAACTGCGCGATCTTCTGTGCGGCAAGGGCTTTGGCGATCTGCGCCTGTGTCGGAGACGGGTCGTCGCCGTACGGGGCGAGTAACCCGGCCAGCAGCCGGCCTTCGAGCTGGTCCAGACCCATGGCCTTCAACGCCTGGTAGGACGAGTAGGACGGCCCCCGGCTCGAGGTGTAGCGACCGTGCGCTTCGACGATCGCCGCGATCATCGCGACCAGCCGATCATCGAGATCGCCGACATCGGGACTATCGGTGAGCAGCTCCAGCAGCATTGCCCGCATCGCCTCGATGTCCTGCGGGTCCGGCGGGTCGGGGTCATCGGCATCATCGGCCACCAGCACCGTGCGCCCGCCGATTGCGGAGGGCCACCACAGGTCGAACAGCGCGTCATAGGCCTGCCGGTGGTCGGTGCGGCGCAGCACAGCACAGGCGAGGCCCTCCCGCACCGTCTCCCGGTCCCCGAGGTCAAGCACGCTCAGCACCTCGCCGGCGTCGACGGTCTCCGATGGCCCCACCGAGATGCCCTGCGCTCGAAGGGCTTCGACGAAGCCGACCAGGTGGCCGGGCAGGCCGTTGGGGGCCAGTGGCTGCGGCGGGCGGGTCCTTCGTGCGGCCATCGTCGTACCTAGTTGAGCCGTAGCTCACCGGCGGCGCGCTGCTTGTCGGACTGATGCTTGAGCACCACGCCGAGCGTCGCGGCGATGGTGGCGTCGTCGATGGTATCCATGCCGAGTGCCAGCAGCGTGCGCCCCCAGTCAATGGTCTCGGCCACTGACGGCACCTTCTTGAGCGCCATGGACCGCAGCACGCCGATGATGCGGACCAACTCGGTAGCGAGCCGCTCGGGTAACTCCGGCACCCGGGACAGCAGAATCCTTCGCTCCAGATCGGGGTCGGGAAAGTCGATGTGCAGGAAAAGACATCGGCGTTTGAGCGCTTCGGACAGCTCGCGGGTGGCATTCGAGGTCAGCACCACGAACGGTTTGCGGGTGGCGGTGATGGTGCCCAGTTCCGGGACGGTGACCGCGAAATCGCTGAGGACCTCGAGAAGAAGTCCCTCGATCTCGATATCGGCCTTATCGGTCTCGTCGATGAGAAGTACGGTCGGTTCAGTGCGCCGGATGGCGGTCAGCAGCGGCCGGGAGAGCAGAAAATCCTCACTGAACACATCATCCCTGGTGCGGTCCCAGTCGCCGCCGACGGACCCGGCCTGGATTCGGAGGATCTGCTTGGCGTGGTTCCACTCGTAGAGCGCCCGGGCCTCGTCGACACCTTCGTAACACTGCAACCGCACCAACTCCGACGCGGTTGCCTGCGCGACCGCACGGGCGAGTTCGGTCTTACCGACTCCGGCCGGGCCCTCGACGAGAAGCGGTTTACCCAGCCGGTCGGCCAGGAAAACCGCTGTCGAGGTGGCAGTGTCGGCCAGGTAGCCGGTATCGGCGAGCCGGCGCGCAACATCGTCGATATCGGAGAACGACGGTGCCACCGGCGCCGGAAAGTCAGTCACTACGGTCTCCAGTCGGGTGCTCAGGCGGGCCGGGTGTGACCGTCGCCGACGACGATCCACTTGGTCGAGGTCAGCTCCGGCAGGCCCATCGGGCCTCGGGCATGCAGCTTCTGGGTTGAGATACCGATTTCGGCACCGAAGCCGAACTGTTCACCATCGGTGAACGCGGTGGAGGCGTTGACCATGACCGCAGCGGCGTCCACCCGTTCGGCGAACCGTTGCGCCGCCAACAGATCGGTGGTCACGATGGCCTCGGTATGCCCGGTTCCGTAGGTGTTGATGTGCTCGACCGCGGCGTCGAGTCCGTCGACGAAGACCAGCGCGATATCCATCGACAAGAACTCGGCGCGAAGCTCATCCTCGGTCGGATTCTCGTGCACCGTCACCCCGGCCCTCTGCAAGGCGCCGATGAGCCGGACCCCAGCGGTGTCCGCCAGCGCCGAATCGATGAGCAGTGTCTCGGCGGCGTTGCAGACGCTGGGCCGGCGCGTCTTGGCGTTCAACACGATCCGCTCGGCCATGTCGAGGTCGGCTGTGGAATGCACGTACACATGGCAGTTTCCGACACCGGTCTCGATGGTCGGCACACGCGCGTCGCGCACCACGGCCTCGATCAGACCCGCGCCACCGCGCGGGATGACCACGTCGACCAGCCCCCGGGCCTGGATCAGATGGGTGACGCTGGAGCGGTCGGCGCTGGGCAGCAACTGGACCGAGTCCTCGGGCAGATTCTCCCCGCACAGGGCCCCGCGTAATGCCGTCACCAGCTCGGCGTTGGAATGCGCCGCCGAGGAGCTGCCGCGCAGCAGTACCGCGTTACCGGATTTGAGGGTCAGCCCGAATGCATCGACGGTGACATTCGGCCGGCCCTCGTAGACGATGCCGACCACACCGAGCGGTACCCGTTGCTGGCGCACTCGCAGACCGTTGGGCAGGGTGCTGCCGCGCAGCACCTCCCCGACCGGGTCGGGCAATCCGGCCACCTGGCGCAGCCCGGCGGCGATCCCATCCACCCGATGCGGGTTCAGAGCGAGGCGGTCAAGCATCGCCTCCGGTGTGCCGGCGGCCCGGGCCGTGTCCAGATCGAGTGCGTTGGCGGCCAGGATCTGGTGGGTGTGGGCCAGGACCGCATCAGCGGCTGCATGCAGCGCCGTGTTCTTGACCGCGGTGGTCAGCGAGCCGAGGGTGCGCATGGCGACCCGGGCCCGCCGGGCGGCATCATGCACGGCCCGGCGCATGTCGGGTTCGACACTGGCAGCGGTGACGTGCACGCTCATTTGCTCAGGGTATCGGTTATCCACCAACCGGAAGGTTGGGGCTACGGTTACGGGCTACGGGTGAGGTCACGGACGAGGTTAAGGTCATTCCGATGGTCAGCTCATGACAACCGCGGCGCGCCGGGCGGTCCTGCGCCGAAGGATCAGGCTGCTGGTGTGGGCGATCATCGGTTACAACGTGATCGAGGCGATCGTCGCGCTGACGGCGGGTTTCCATGCTTCGTCGACCGCATTGGTGGGCTTCGGCCTGGATTCGGTGGTCGAAGTCGCCGCCGCCGCCGCTGTCGCCTGGCAATTCGCCGCCGCCGATCCGGAGCGCCGGGAGCGGGCCGCACTGCGATTTGTCGCTGTCTCCTTCTTCGTCCTCGCCGCCTACATCACGGTGGAGTCGATGCTGGCGTTGTCCGGGGCCGGTGAGGCCGAGCCCTCCCCGGTGGGTATCGGACTGGCCGCGGTGAGCCTGGCAGTGATGCCGACGCTGGCCTGGCTGCAGATTCGCGCCGGTCGGGAATTCGGCTCACGGTCCGCGGTCGCCGAAGCCAAACAGACCCTGTTGTGCAGCTACCTGTCCGCGGTGCTGCTGGTCGGCCTCGGCCTCAACGCGCTGTTCGGATGGAGCTGGGCCGATCCGGTCGCGGCTCTGGTGATCGCCGGCTTCGCGATCCGCGAGGGTTTGGCGGCGTGGCGTGGCGAGCACTGCTGCTGATCACCCGCTAACGAAGCGGTCACGGCCCCGCGTGGCCGACCGCGTCGGCACCACCAGGTTGCTAATTTGCGCCGATGACGGTCTTGCGGGTACGACGGTTCATCGCGGCCTTCAGCGCGGCGCTGACGCTGCCCACTCTGCTGACCACACCTGCCGCGACGGCGTTCTCCCGCGAGGGGCTGCCCATCGAGATCGTGCAGGTGCCGTCGCCGTCGATGGGCCGCGATATCCGGGTCGAGTTCCAAGGCGGCGGTCCTAACGCGGTGTACCTGCTCGACGGGTTGCGCGCCGAGGACGAAACCAACGGCTGGGATATCAACACCGCCGCCTTCGAGTGGTACCACGAATCGGGCCTCTCGGTGGTGATGCCGGTCGGCGGTCAGTCGAGCTTCTACAGCAACTGGTACCGGCCCGCGAAGGGACGCGCCGGCACCGTCACCTACAACTGGGAGACGTTCCTGACCCGCGAATTACCCTCCTGGCTGGCGGCGAACCGCGGCGTCGAACCGACCGGCAATGCCATTGTCGGGCTGTCCATGTCGGGCGGTTCGGCCCTGAACCTGGCGATCTGGCATCCGGCCCTGTTCCTTTTCGCCGCATCGCTGTCCGGATTCTTGAATCCGTCGCTGGGACTGTGGCCGATCCTGATCAATGTCGCTATGCGGGATGCCGGCGGCTACAGCGCCACCGACATGTGGGGCCCGAGGGGTGACCCCGCCTGGAAGCGGAACGATCCGATGGTCAACGTCGGCCGGTTGGTGGCCAACGGTACGGCGGTATGGATCTACTGCGGCACCGGCGCACCCTCTGACCTGGACAACACCGAAGACCCCAATATGGGTGTGCAGTTCACCGCCGGCTACCTGGAGAACGTCACGCTCGACACGAACAAGGAGTTCCAGAAGAAGTATCTGGCCGCGGGAGGCCGCAACGCCGTTTTCAACTTCCCTCCCGCCGGCACCCACAGCTGGGGGTACTGGGGTGCGCAACTGCAGGCGATGAAGCCCGACATCCAACGCGTTCTGGGCGTCTCCCCGCCGCCCGTCTGAGTTCAGGCCTCCGGGATGTGCCGTTCGATCTCGTCCAACCACACTCGTGCGGACATATCCGACGGGGCCCGCCAGTCACCCCGCGGCGACAGCGATCCCCCGTGAGAGACCTTCGGCCCGTTGGGAAGTGCCGACCGTTTGAACTGACTGAACGAGTAGAACCGTCGGGCGAACACCGCCAGCCAACCGCGAATCTCGTTCAGCGAGTAAGCCGTCCGCTTATCGTCCGGGAACCCCGGCGGCCAGCCGCCCCGGTCGGCATCGTTCCATGCCCACCAGGCCAGAAAGGCGATCTTGGCCGGCCGGAATCCGTACCTCAACGCGTAGAACAATGAGAAGTCCTGCAGTCCGTAGGGTCCGACCACGGCTTCGCTGCTCTGAACCGGACGGTCCGCCCCGGTGGGCACCAACTCGGGGGTGATTTCGGTGTCGAGCACCGACTGGAGAATCTCGCCTGCTGCAGCGTCGAATTCCCCGGAGTTCATGACCCACCGGATCAGATGCTGGATAAGGGTCTTCGGCACACCGGCGTTGACGTTGTAGTGGCTCATCTGGTCGCCGACCCCGTAGGTCGACCAGCCCAGGGCCAACTCGGACAGATCACCGGTACCCAATACGATCCCGCCGCGCTGGTTAGCGATCCGGAACAGGTAGTCGGTGCGCAGGCCGGCCTGCACATTCTCGAAGGTGGTGTCATACACCCCGGCGCCCCGCTCACCGCGGGCGTAGGGGTGGCCGATCTCGGCGAGCATCAACTCGGCGGTGGAGCGGATGTCGATCTCTTCGAAGCTGACGCCGAGGGCTTTCGATAACGCGATGGCGTTATTCCTGGTGCGCTCGCCCGTACCGAATCCGGGCAGGCTGAACGCGAGGATATCGCTGCGTGGACGGCCCTCGCGGTCCATGGCACGGGCGGCCACGATCAGCGCATGGGTGGAGTCCAGGCCACCGGACACCCCGATCACGACCTTTGGATAATGCAGGGCGCGCAGCCTTTGCTCCAGGCCGCACACCTGAATGTTGTACCCCTCATAGCAGTCGAGTTCGAGCCGGGCGGGATCATTGGGCACGAACGGGAACCGCTCCACCTCGCGGCGCAGGCCGATATCGCCGCCCGGTGGCACGAGCCGGAACCCGATACGGCGGAAACCATTCAGCATCCCCTGGTGGTGGCGGCGGTTGTCATCGAAGGTGCCCATCCGCAGCCTTTCGGCCCGTAAGAGATCCAAGTCGACATCGGCAACCGCGCATCGTGCACCGGTCGGGAACCGTTCTGATTCGGCCAGCAGCCGGCCGTTCTCGTAAATCATCGTTTGGCCGTCCCAGGCCAAATCGGTGCTCGACTCGCCCTCGCCGCCCGCGGAGTAGACGTAGGCGGCCAGACACCGTGCCGACGCCGAGCGGGCCAACAGATGGCGATCCTCGGCCCGGCCGATGGTGATCGGGCTGCCCGACAGGTTGGCCAGCAGCGTCGCCCCGGCCAGCGCTGCCTGCGCGCTCGGCGGCACCGGCACGAACATGTCCTCACAGATCTCCACATGCAACACCAGCCCGGGAACGTCATCGGCGGCGAACAGCAGATCCGGGCCGAACGGACGCTGCTCCCCCAACAGGCGAATGGTCCCGCCCATATCGTCGCCGGCGGCCATCTGACGGCTCTCGTAGAACTCCCGGTAAGTGGGCAGATACGACTTGACCGCCACGCCCAGGATCTCGCCACGGTGAATGACCACCGCCGTGTTGTAGATCCGGTGCAGGTGGCGCAGCGGAGCACCCACCACCAGGACCGGGAGCAGATCCGTGGAGGCAGCCACCACCTCGGTCAGCGCCGTTTCCACCGCCGCCAGCAGGCTGTCCTGCAGCAGGATGTCCTCGATTGAGTAGCCGGACAGCGTCAACTCGGGGAAGACCGCAACCGCAACCCCGTCCTCGTGGCAGGACCTCGCGATCCGCAGCACCGACTCGGCGTTCGCGGCCGGTTCGGCAAGTACGGTGCGGTGGGTGCAGGCGGCCACCCGCACGAACCCGCGGGCGTAGGCGGAGAAAAAGTCCACGAACCATTGTCACCGCCGGCATCCCGTCCCAGCAAACGGGTGTCCGGGCGATCTACCCTCGATGGTGTGGACGCACCCGAACTCATCGCCACACTGGCCGGCCGGCGGGTCGCGGTGCTCACCGGGGCCGGGATCTCGACGGATTCCGGAATCCCGGACTACCGGGGTCCGGACTCGCCGCCGGCCAATCCGATGACCATCCGCCAGTTCACCTCCAGCGCCGAGTTCCGGCAGCGCTACTGGGCGCGCAACCACCTCGGCTGGCGGCATATGGCAGGTACCGAGCCCAATGCCGGGCACCGCGCGCTCGCGGCCCTGGAACGAACCGGAACGGTCACCGGGGTGATCACCCAGAATGTCGACCTACTCCACACGAAGGCGGGCAGCCGGACGGTCATCAACCTGCACGGCACCTACGCCCGGGTGGTGTGCCTGGATTGCGGGCACACCATGACCCGGGCCGCGCTCGCTGAACTCCTCGAGGCCGCCAACCCCGGTTTCACCGCACGTGCCGCGCGGGTAGGCGGGTTGGCGGTGGCCCCGGATGCCGACGCGATCGTCGCCGACACCGGGTCATTCCGGTTTGTGGACTGCCCCGAATGTGCGGGCATACTCAAGCCCGATATCGTCTACTTCGGTGAGTCAGTAGCCAAAGAGGTTGTCGACCAGGCGTATTCGTTGGTGGAACGATCCGAGGCGCTGCTGGTGGCCGGGTCGTCGTTGACCGTGTTCTCCGGCTACCGGTTCGTCCGGCACGCGGCCGCGCGCGGTATCCCGGTTGCCATCGTCAACCGCGGACCCACCCGGGGAGATGAGTTGGCGACCGTGAAAGTGGACGCCGGCTGCTCACCGATCCTGGCGCTACTCGCCGACGAGCTGACCGGGAGCCGGGCGTAAGGTCGCGGGCATGGCTTCTCCGGTCGATGTCATCACCGCCCTGGCTGTCGGCATCGGGGAGGCTGTGCTCAAACCACTGCGACCCGACCCCGGCCCGGTGACGGCCCGGTGGGCGGTGGGAGTCGGCGAAATCGCCGCCGGTCTGCCTAAACTGCCGGCCCCGATGCGACGACTGGCCCGCCACCTCAACCGCCTGGGGTCGGTAGCCGTCAGCCCGGCCGGTATTGAGTTCGACGGCAATGAAGTTGAGTGGACGCGGGTTACCGACATCCGGACCCGCCGGCTGGTCGGCTATCTGTTCACCGATGCGGTCACCCAGCAGCTCGACCGGATGCCGCTGTGGCGGTTTCCCGGCCGCGCTGTGGTTCTCAGCGGAATCACCCGCACGATGCTGACGGCCGTGGTGCTGGCCACCGGACTGCGCCTCGACCGCGGTGTTTCGACCGTGTACATCCCCGCCGACGTGCACTACCGGGGCCTGATCCGTGCCCAGCAGATCGCACCGGGCATCCCGGCGGCGCTGGTGCTGGCCGACCCCGCGGTGCGCGACTGTGTCGAGGCCACCGCCGAATCCCACGGTATTGCGGTACGAGCAGCCGATGACGATGTCCTGGTAACCGCCGTTGAGCGGGCGGCGGCCATCCGATCGGCGATCGCCGCCCTGGCACGACCGGTCCTCGGGTGGGTCAGTCAGGCCGGGACCAGATCATCGGCATGAACCGCAGGCCGGCGCAGGTCCGCCGGCAGGTCCGAGGTCGACCGGCCGGTCATCGTGGCCAGTTCCGTTGCGTCGTAGGCCACCACACCCCGGCCCACCATCTCACCGCAGGGCCCGTGCAGTTCGATGACGTCACCGCCGACGAACCGACCGCGCACCTCGGTGATCCCGGCCGGCAGCAGTGAGCGGCGCTGGTCGATCACCGCACGCACCGCCCCGGCGTCCAGGATCAGCGACCCGGTCGATTCAGCCGCGTAGCGCACCCAGAACCGCCGGGCCGACATCCGTGCCGGACGGGGGGCGAAGACGGTACCCACCGACGCGTCGGTGAGTGCGGCGGTCACTTCGGTTGCCGCGGCCAGCAGCACCGGGACTCCGGCATCGGCGGCCAGCAGCGCCGAGGACAGCTTGGAGGCCATACCACCGGTGCCGAGCCGGCTACCCTGTCCGGCGACCACCCCGTCGAGGTCTCCGGGTGCGGCCACCTCGGGAATGAATCGGGCGTCCCCCCTGCGGGGATCGGCGTCGTACAGACCGTCGATATCGGAGAGCAGGACCAGCGCGTCGGCGCCGACCAGGTGCGCGACCAGCGCCGAGAGCCGATCGTTGTCCCCGAACCTGATCTCATTGGTCGCCACCGTGTCGTTCTCGTTGACGATCGCAACCGCGTGCAGAGCCCGCAACCGGTCCAGGGTTCGCTGGGCATTGGTGTGCTGGACCCGCTGGGAGATGTCGTGGGCGGTCAGCAGCACCTGACCCACCGTGCGGTGGTGGCGCGCGAACGCCGCACTCCACGAGTTCACCAGTGCGACCTGCCCGACGCTGGCGGCGGCCTGTTTGGTGGCAAGGTCGGTGGGGCGCCGGCTCAGACCCAACGGCTCGATACCGGCGGCGATCGCCCCCGAGGAGACGATCACCACATCGGTGCCCGCTGCCATCCTGGTCTCGATGGCGTCGGCCAGTTCGGCCAGCCGAGCACTGTCGAACAGCCCCGAGGCGTTGGTCAGCGCGGTGGTTCCGACCTTGACGACAACGCGGCCGGCGGAGCGTATGGCGTCCCGGTGCGCGCTCACCCGTCGTCTCGGGTGTCGTCCGGATGCCCGCGGCGATCTCGGCGGGCCTGTTTGCGCTCAGCGGCACCGATACGCTCGTTACGTTCCAGCCGGGCATCGGTTCCCCGACCGGTCGGGACAACGTCGACACCGGCCGGCGTCTGCGGCTCCCAATCGAAGGTCATACCGCCGATCGTCACCGCGCAGCCGGGGGTGGCCCCGCGTTTGAGTAACTCCTCCTCGACACCGAGCCGGGCCAGCCGGTCACCCAGGTAGCCGACCGCCTCATCGTTGACGAAGTCGGTCTGGGCCACCCAGCGTTCGGGTCGGTTGCCCCGCACGACAAACCCGCCCGGGTGGTCGGGGTCGGATTCCACGGTGAACCCGGTCGAGTCCACCGGAACGGGCCGGATGACCGGACGACGCGCCACGAGCGGAGGCTGGGCGGCCCGATATTCGGCCACCAGGTCCCACAGCGCGAAAGTGAGTTCGCGCAAACCTTCCCGCGCGACGGTGGAAACCTCGAAAACAGGCCAGCCGAGCTTTTCGATCTCCGGACGCACGAACTCTGCCAGTTCACGGGCCTCTGGGACATCAATCTTGTTGAGCACCACCGCGCGCGGCCGTTCCGCCAGGTCAACCAACGCGGAATCGGCCTGCAGGGTGGGCCGATAGGCGGCCAGTTCGGCTTCCAGGGTCTCGATATCGGACAGCGGATCACGATCGGGTTCTAAGGTCGCGCAGTCGACCACGTGCACCAGCACCGCGCAGCGTTCGATGTGACGCAGGAAGTCCAGGCCCAGCCCACGGCCCTCTGAAGCTCCTGGGATGAGGCCCGGAACGTCGGCGACGGTGAAAGTGTGCTCTCCCGCCGACACAACGCCGAGATTGGGCACCAGGGTGGTGAACGGGTAGTCCGCGATCTTCGGCTTGGCCGCTGAGATGGTCGAAACCAGCGATGATTTGCCGGCCGACGGATATCCGATCAGACCGACATCAGCGACGGTCTTGAGTTCCAGGGTGAGGTCGCGGGCCTGGCCCTTCTCGCCGAGCAGCGCGAACCCAGGGGCCTTACGGGCGCGGGATGCCAGTGCGGCGTTGCCGAGACCGCCCCGGCCACCCTCGGCCGCGACGAAACGGGTGCCGTTCCCGACGAGATCGGCCAGCAACCGACCGCGTTCGTCGAGGATGACGGTACCGTCGGGAACCCGTACCTCCAGATCGCCACCCGCGGCGCCGTCCCGATTGCCGCCCTGGCCCTGTTTGCCCGATGCGGCCACCACGTTGGGGTGGAAGTGGAAGTCGAGCAGCGTGTGGACTTGAGCGTCGACCACCAGAACAACGCTGCCGCCGCGGCCGCCATTACCGCCGTCCGGACCGCCGAGCGGTTTGAACTTCTCGCGGTGCACGGACGCACAGCCATTACCGCCGTTGCCCGCACGGGTGTGTATGACCACCCGATCGACGAAGCGGGGCATCGGAGCGTCCTTTCATTTTCCGAATGTGCGTTGACTGCGAGAAATCGGCCTCGATTTCGCAGTGGCTGCACACCCGCGAAAAGAGACCTACTCCGGACGCGCCACGCGCACGATGTTCACGGTCTTCCGGCCGCGCTTGACGCCGAACTCCACCGCACCGGGTGCGGTGGCGAACAAGGTGTCGTCGCCGCCCCGGCCGACGTTGACGCCGGGGTGGAAGTGGGTGCCACGCTGGCGGACCAGGATCTCGCCGGCCTTGACCACCTGACCACCGAAACGCTTGACGCCGAGCCGCTGCGCGTTGGACTCACGACCGTTGCGCGAGCTGGAAGCGCCCTTCTTGTGTGCCATATCAGTTCGCTCCCTGTCGCTACTTGATTCCGGTGACCTTGAGCACCGTCAACGGCTGACGGTGGCCCTGCCTTTTGTGGTACCCGGTCTTGTTCTTGAACTTATGGATACGAATCTTCGGGCCCTTGATGTGTTCAAGGATCTCGCCGGTGACCGCGACCTTGGCCAGTTCCTGTGCATCCGTGGTGACCGTGGCACCGCTGACCATGAGCGCGACCGGCAAAGATACCGACTCGCCCGGTTCGGATTCGATCTTCTCGACCTTCAGGATGTCTCCGACGGCCACCTTGTACTGCTTGCCACCTGTCTTGACAATTGCGTAGGTGGCTGTATCGGCTGCCATGGTTCCTCTTCCACATTCGGCGACAAGCGTCGCTGTTCGTCGGCGCGCGCTACCGAGGTACACGCGCATGGGTCTGACCTCGCGGGCCGCACCCAGTGGACCGGGGCGATCCCGCTGCCGCCGGCAGGGCCTGGCGACAACCGCTCAAGGCTACTCCGACCAGCGCCGGAGGGTCAAACCGACTACTGATCGAGGGCCGGGGGGCCAGCTGCCCGGGCCGCGGACCGGCGTCGCGCGCGGCGCGGCGGGACCGCGGCCGCGGTAACCGGGACTATCGGGCCGCGGTCCGGGGCTTCCTCGTCGTCGTCGGAGTCCTCGTCGTCGTCGTCTTCGTCGTCCTCGTCGTCGTCGTCGTCCTCGTCGTCGGAGTCGTCGTCGTCGTCGGAGTCGTCGTCGGAGTCGTCGTCGTCATCGTCGTCGTCGGAGTCATCGTCTCCGTCGAGATCGTCGTCATCGATGGCGTCGTCGTCGACCTCATCGAGTTCGATGTCATCCTCATCGGAGTCATCGTCCCCATCCGAGTCATCGTCCCCATCGGAGTCATCGTCCCCATCGGAGTCATCATCCTCATCGGAGTCATCGTCCCCATCGGAGTCATCGTCTCCATCGGAGTCATCGTCCTCAGGCACCGTGACCCGCTCGGGACCGGCGGAGTTGGCCACCGCCTCATGCCCTTCCTCGGCGACGGCCTCCTCGGTCTCCTCCCCATCGGAGTCCTCGTCCTCGTTCTTGGCTGCCATCGCCCTGAACATCGGGTGTTCACCTGCTGCGTTCTGGGGTACCCGGGCCACCGACGGTTCCTCGACGCGGGCCTTCTTACCCCGCCGGTTGCGTCGGCCGCCCGATTCAGACCTACCCCGACCGCCCGCGGCGGGCGTGTTCTCCACCGGATCGGCGTGCATGGCGATACCCCGGCCACTGCAGTGCTGACAGGTGGTGGAAAAGGCCTCGACCAGTCCGGTTCCCAGGCGTTTACGGGTCAGCTGCACCAGGCCCAGGGAGGTCACCTCGGAGACTTGGTGGCGGGTGCGGTCGCGGGCCAGCGCCTCGGTCAACCGGCGCAGCACCAGATCGCGATTGGACTCCAGCACCATGTCGATGAAGTCGATGACGACGATACCGCCGATATCACGCAGCCGTAGCTGTCGCACGATCTCCTCGGCGGCCTCGAGATTGTTCTTGGTGACGGTCTGTTCGAGGTTGCCGCCGGATCCGGTGAACTTGCCGGTGTTGACGTCGACGACTGTCATCGCCTCAGTCCGGTCGATGACCAGGCTCCCGCCCGAGGGCAACCAAACCTTCCGGTCCATCGCTTTGGTCAACTGTTCGTCGATGCGGTGCACCGCGAACACATCCGGCCCGTCCCCGCCGGGCGGATCGTATTTGGTCAGCTTGGGAACCAGTTCGGGGGCAACGGAATTGACGTATCCAGTGATCGTCTCCCAGGCGCTATCGCCGGAGACGATGAGCCCGGCGAAGTCCTCGTTGAACAGATCCCGGATCACCTTGACCAGAACATTGGGCTCCTCGTACAGCGCAACGGCCGCACCGGCCTTCTTAGCCTTTGTCTCGTCAGCCTGGCCGGCGATGGCGGCCCAGCGCGCCTGCAGCCGGTCGACGTCGGAGCGGATGTCTTGTTCTTTGACGCCCTCCGAGGCGGTCCGGATTATCACCCCCGCATCGGCCGGAACCACCTCGCGCAGAATGTCCTTGAGTCGTTGGCGCTCGGTATCGGGAAGCTTGCGGCTGATACCGGTCGAGGATGCTCCGGGCACGTACACCAGGTAGCGCCCGGCCAGGGAGATCTGCGTGGTGAGCCGGGCGCCCTTGTGGCCCACCGGATCCTTGCTCACCTGGACGACGATGTAGTCCCCCGGCTTGAGGGCCTGCTCGATCTTGCGGCTGGAGCCACCGAGCCCGGCGGCCTCCCAGTTGACCTCACCGGCGTAAAGCACACCGTTTCGGCCGCGGCCGATATCGACGAAGGCCGCCTCCATCGAGGGCAGCACGTTCTGCACGATGCCGAGATAGATATTGCCGACCAACGAGGCCGAACCCGCCGAGGTCACGAAATGTTCGACGACGATCCCGTCCTCGAGAACCGCGATCTGGGTGTAGACGGCGCCCTGGTGCGGGGGTTCGGTACGGATCTTCTCCCGCACCACCATTACCCGGTCGACCGCTTCGCGACGAGCCAGGAACTCCGCCTCGGTCAGGATCGGCGGACGCCGCCGACCGGCGTCGCGACCGTCGCGACGGCGCTGCCGTTTGGCCTCCAGTCTGGTGGAGCCGCTGATGCCCTGGATTTCGCTGGAATCCGAGCGGGCAGACTTCTCCCGGGGCGCACGCTCGTGAACGACGGTGTTCGGCGGATCGTCGGGCGATGGCGACTCCCCGTCATCCGCGGAGCTCCCGGGCTTGCGCCGCTTACGTCGGCGGCGCCGCCGGGTTCCGCCCTCGGCACTCGGGGACTCGTCATCACCGTTGCCCGCGTCGCCGGACTCCCCACCTCCGGCGCCGCCCTCACCGCTATCGGTTTCGGCCGACTCCGCCGAGCGTTCCGTCGCATCGTCGTCGTCCTCGGGCCCGCCCTGCTCACCCCGACCCCGGCCCCTCCCCCGGCGGCCACGGCGGCGCCGGCGATTGGCCGGCCGCTCACCGGCATCAGGGTCCTGGGACTCGGACTCGGCGGTGTCCTGGGAACCGGACTCGGGAGTGTCCTGCGACCCGGACTCGGGAACTTCGGCGGTTTCCCGGTCATCGTCGTGCTCGGACGCTGGAGCGGGGACGGCCGGTTTCCGTGGGACAGTCTGCCGCGCGACCGGTTGAGGGGCGACGAACAGCGGCATATAGGCCGGTGCCTCCCCGGCGGCGGCGGCTTCCTCCTGGGGCGGAAGGGTGGTCGGGCTCGACACTTGCTGTGACTCGGGCGCGGACTCGGGTTCGGCCTGAGCTTCGGGACTGCGACCCCGCACGGCCGGGGCCAACGGCACGGTCCCGTCGGCGTCCGGCTCGTCGGCCCCGGCCAGTGCCGCGCGGACCCGGATGGCATCGGCCTGATCGACACTGGACTGCGCACTTCGGATGCGCCCGTCAAGTTCGGCAAGCGCTTCAAGAACGCGCCTGCTGGTGGTCCCCAGAACCCGGGCCAGGGTGTGCACCCTCAGCCTCTCGGGCAGCACCTCGTCTACCGCCGGTGGCGTTTGCCCGGGTGGCGGGGTTTCGGGTGAATTCTGGTTGACGTCATCGTCGGCCACGTAATCTCCTCGAGCCCCCGGGCGCGTCCTGGGGACGCGGCCACGCGAGGGCTTCCGCTGTACGCCCGGGCGGCTACCCGGGCTTGTCAATGGTCTCGCCCCGGTGGGTTCGGAAGAACCCGGCCGGAGCCTGGCTGAATGACGACCGTTGACGGTCCGCGCCTCACCGCGGGCAGCGGTGGTCGCGCACGTCTCGTGATCTCATTCCCGGCCGCCCGTTACCGGGCGACGGCTTCCAGTGTTCCACACTTGCCGTTCGGCGCCGATCCCGACGCCCGCTGACGGATCAGCGTGCCGGAAACCAGAGCGCGATTTCGCGTGCGGCCGACTCCGGTGAATCCGAGCCGTGCACCAGGTTGAACTGGGTCTCCAGTCCGAAATCGCCCCGGATGGTGCCCGGCACCGCCTTCTCCACCGGGTCGGTTCCGCCGGCCAGCTGGCGCCAGGCCGCGATGGCGCGCGGGCCCTCGACAATCGCCGCGACCACCGGTCCGGAGGTGATGAAGTCCACCAGCGAGCCGAAGAATGGTTTGTCCTGGTGCTCGGCATAGTGAGCACGAGCCAGTTCGTCCGGGACATCCTTGAGTTCCAGCGCGGTGATATTCAGACCTTTGCCCTCGATACGGCTGATGATCTCACCGACCACCCGTCGCTCGACACCATCGGGTTTGATCAGCACCAGGGTTCGCTCAGTCACGTCGGCGAGCGTACCGGGCAACCGCGCGCGGGCGCCTACCGGTCAGTGTGGCGGGGGCTGCTGACCGGGTAGCTGGCCCAGCCGCTGGCGGCGCAGCATCTCACCGCGCAGATAGGCGATCACACCCCAGACCATGACGAACAGCACTCCGATGAACCCGATGGCCGGGTAGATAAAGAAGCCGAGAACCAGCAGCGATTGCACCCCGAGGTTGGCCCAGATCGCCCACGGCCGGCCCTGCATACCCGCCAGGAGAGCAAGCAGCACCGCGAAGCCGAGCAGATAGCCCGTCGACCAGGCGGTCAAACCACCACCCACCGTCGCGACCACCGGCAGTGCCAGCAGGACGGTGATGATCTCCAGGATCAGGGTGCCCGCCATAACGCCGCGGAAGCTCTTCCAGGGGTCGGGTGCAGTCATTCCGGCTCCTTCCCGAACAGTGTGCGCGCGACGCCCGCGGTCACCACCGAGCCGGTGATCACGATCCCGGCTCCGGCGAACCCGGCCGCCTCGGCCGCCGCCTCTTCGACCAGCACGGTCGCGGTTTCGATCGCATCGGCCAGGGTGGCGGCCTGCACCACCCGTTCAGGCCCGAACACCTCCTCGGCCCGCGCAGCCAGGGCGTCGACCTCCAGGGCGCGCGGCGAGCCGTTCTGCGTCACCACGATCCGGTCGAAAGCCGGCTCGAACGCCGCCAGGATACCCAGCACGTCCTTTTCACCCATCACGCTGACCACACCGACCAGGTAGCGAAAGTCGAACTCCTCACGGAGTGCGGCCGCCAGCGTTTCCGCACCGCCGGGGTTGTGGGCGGCGTCGACGAACACCGTGGGGGCGCTGCGAACCCGTTCCAGTCGCCCGGGACTGCGCACCGACTCGAAACCTGCTCGCACCGTGTCGGAGTCGAGTTGGCGCTGTGCCCCCGCACCGAAGAACGCCTCGACGGCGGCCAGCGCTATGACGGCGTTATGCGCTTGGTGCCCACCATGCAGTGGGAGAAAAATATCCGAGTAGACCCCGCCCAGCCCCTGCAGTTGCACCACCTGGCCGCCAACGGCCACCTGGGAGCCGAGCACCGCGAACTCGGAGTCCTCGCGGGCGACGGCGGCATCACACCGCAAAGCCTGGGTTAACAACACCCCCATGGCCTCGGGTGGCTGACGCCCGATCACCGCGACGGTGTCGACCGGCACCAGGTCGCCCCGTGGCGCACCGATGATCCCAGCCTTCTCGGCGGCGATCTCGCCGACCGTGTCACCCAGATACTCGGCGTGGTCGACCGAGATCGGGGTGAACACCGCAACCGGGGCGTCGATCACGTTGGTCGCATCCCAGCAGCCACCCATACCGGTTTCGATCACGGCGATATCGACCGGTGCATCGGCGAAGGCGGCAAAAGCCATCGCGGTGATGACTTCGAACTTGCTCAACGCGGGTCCGCCGTCGGCGATGGAATGGGCGTCCGCCATCTGAATGAACGGCTCGATCTCCCGGTAGGTCTCGACATAGCGACCGGGACTGATCGGCTCGTTGTCGACGGCGATGCGCTCGGTGACCGACTGGAGATGCGGGCTGGTGGTGCGTCCGGTGCGTTGACCGAATGCGGTCAACAGTGCGTCGATCATGCGGGCCACCGACGTCTTCCCGTTGGTGCCGGCGATATGGATGGACGGATAGGCCCGCTGGGGTGAGCCGAGAAGCTCCATCAGCATTTCCATCCGGGTGGTGGTGGGAATGAGCTTGGTCTCCGGCCACCGTTGGTCCAGCAGATGCTCCACCTGAAGAAGTGCGGCGATCTCATCGGGAGCCGGTTCCGGCCCACTCATCCCAGTGCTGCCAGCCGCGCGGTGATCCGATCGGTCTCTTCACGGGCCAGTTCCTGGCGGTCGCGCATCTTGTCGACGATGTCGCCGGGCGCCTTGGCCAGGAACGCGTCATTGCCGAGCTTGGCTGTCGTGCTCGCGAGTTCCTTGCGCGCGGCGGCCAGATCCTTCTCCAGCCTGCGTCGTTCGGCATCGATGTCGACCGTGCCCGAGGTGTCCAGTTCCACCAGGACGGTCCCACCCGAGAGCCGCACTTCCACCTGGGCGGTGGGGCCGAAATCCGGCGACGGATCGGTCAGCCATGCCAGGGCAGCGACCGGCGCGGACTGCTCGGCCAGTCCGGCCGCCTCGATACCACCGAGTCGGGCCGGCACCTTCTGCCGGTCGGCCAGACCCTGATCGCTACGGAACCGGCGAACCTCGGTGACCAGCTTCTGTAGATCGGCAATCCGTTGCGCCGCAACCGGATCCACATTGATACCCGTGGTCGCCGGCCACTCGGCGATGACCAGTGACTCCGCACCGGTCAGCGCCTTCCACAGCACCTCGGTCACAAACGGCATCACCGGGTGCAGCAATTTGAGCAAGGTGTCGAGTACTGCGGCGAGAACCGCGGTGGTATGGCCCGCCCCGTGGGCGAGTTGGGCCTTGGCCAGTTCCAGGTACCAGTCGCAGAACTCGTCCCAGGCGAAGTGGTAGAGCGCCTCGCAGGCCCGGCTGAACTCGTAGCCGTCCAGTGCCGCATCCACTTCGGCCCGAACCTGTTCAGTCCGGCCCAGGATCCAGCGGTCGGCATCGGTGAGGTCGGCTGGGGCCGGCAGGCGCGCCGGGGCGGCGCCGTTCATCAGGGCGAACCGGGTCGCGTTGAACAACTTGGTGGCAAAGTTGCGCGAGGCCCGCGCGTGGTCCTCACCGATGGACAGGTCGCCGCCCGGGCTCGCGCCGCGGGCCAGGGTGAAGCGCAGGGCATCTGCTCCGAACAACTCGACCCAGTCCAGCGGATCGATCCCGTTGCCGCGCGACTTGCTCATCTTGCGGCCGTGTTCGTCGCGGATCAGGCCGTGCAGGAAGACGTTCTCGAACGGCACCTGCGGCCCACGGGCACCGTCTCCGGTGATGGCGGCGTCGGCGGAGACGAAGGTGCCGAACATCACCATCCGGGCCACCCAGAAGAACAGGATGTCGTAGCCGGTGACGAGAACGCTGGTGGGATAGAACTTTTCGAGATCGGGCGTGCGGTCTGGCCAGCCCATGGTGGAGAACGGCCACAGCGCCGAGGAGAACCAGGTGTCCAGAACGTCAGGGTCCTGCTCCCAGCCCGCCGGCGGGGTCTCGTCGGGGCCGACGCAGACGGTCTCGCCGTCCGGGCCGTGCCAGATCGGAATCCGGTGGCCCCACCACAGCTGCCGCGAGATGCACCAGTCGTGCATATCGTCGACCCAGGAGAACCAGCGGGGCTCCAGGCTCTTCGGGTGAATGACGACGTCGCCACCGCGCACCGCGTCACCGGCGGCCGTGGCCATCGAGTCGACCTTGACCCACCACTGCATGCTCAGCCGCGGTTCGATTGGTTCGCCACTGCGCTCGGAGTGGCCCACGCTATGCAGGTAGGGGCGTTTCTCAGCGACGATGCGGCCATCGGATGCCAGCGCCTGACGCACCGCGTAGCGGGCTTCGAACCGGTCGAGTCCGTCGAACTGCGTTCCGGTGCCGGCGATCCGGCCGGCGGTGTCCATGATGGAGGGCATCGGTAGGCCGTGTCGGGTGCCGATCTCGAAGTCGTTCGGGTCGTGGGCCGGGGTGACCTTGACCGCACCGGTGCCGAACTCCGGATCGACGTGCGCATCGGCGACGATCACGATGTCGCGCTCCAGGAACGGGTGCGGCAGCGAGGTGCCGACCAGGTGCCGGTAGCGCTCGTCGTCGGGGTGCACCGCGATCGCGGTGTCGCCGAGCATGGTCTCGACCCGGGTGGTCGCCACCACGATGTGCGGTTCGGCGTCGTCGAGAGAGCCGTAGCGGAACGAGACGAGTTCGCCCTCGACCTCCTCGTACTTCACCTCGAGGTCGGAGATGGCGGTCTGCAGCACCGGCGACCAGTTGACCAGCCGTTCGGCCCGGTAGATCAGCCCGGCGTCGTAGAGCCGTTTGAAGATGGTGCGGACGGCCCGGGACAGTCCCTCATCCATGGTGAAACGATCCCGGCTCCAGTCCACCCCGTCGCCGAGTCGGCGCATCTGCCCGCCGATGGTCCCGCCGGAGGTGTGCTTCCACTCCCACACCTTCTCGATGAAACGCTCCCTGCCGAGATCGTCCTTGTGTGTCCCGGTGGTGCCGAGTTGTCTTTCCACCAGCGTCTGGGTGGCGATACCGGCGTGGTCCATACCCGGCAGCCACAGCACCTCATAGCCCTGCATCCGCTTACGGCGGGTCAGCGCGTCCATCAGGGTGTGATCCAGCGCATGACCCATGTGCAGGCTGCCGGTGACGTTCGGCGGCGGCAACACGACCGAGTATGACGGCTTGTCGCTGCCGGCATCCGGGGTGAAATAACCGGCGTCAACCCATCGCTGGTAGATCTCGGTCTCCACTGCGCCCGGGTCCCATGACTTGGGAAGGGCCGACAGATCGGCGGGGGCACGGGCGTCGTCGGTGGGCACTCCGCGATTCTAGGTGGGGCGCAGCCAGCCATCCGATCTGCGCCCCTCCCTGAAGCTGCTACTTGCCGCCGCGCAGCAAGCCGCCCAGGATGCTGCCGAGGGCCCCGCCCTGGCCGCTACCGCCCTGACCGCCACCCAGGACGCTGCCCAGGATGCTGCCCAGCGGGTTATTGGCACCGGCGCCCCCGCCGGCCGCGCCGCCGAGGATGCTGCCGAGTATGTCGGCGATACCGCCGCCGGGCGCTGCCTGCGCACCGGCACCGGCCGTGTTGTTCTGGGCGAACTGCTTGCCGACATAGGCCAGCACGATGGGGGCCAGCATCGGCAGCAGTCGCTTGATCAGATCGCCGCCGGGAGCGCCCGCACCGGCCAGCGCGGAGGCCACCTGGTTGGTGTCGTTGCCGCCGAACAGGCTGGCGACCATCTGGTTGCCCTGATTCTCATCGAGTTGATTGACGTTGACTCCGCCGGTGAGCAGATCGCTTTGCCCCTCGGCGACGACTTCGGACTCCAGTTTGGTGGAGTCGATATCGTCGGCCTGGACGTTTTCTTGCAGGCTGCCGAGCAGGGTGGGCACCAGAGCGTGGATCGCCTGGTTCACCTGACCCTCGTCCGCACCGAGCTTGCTGGCGATATCCGCCACCGGGATCTGGTTGTACAGGTCATCGAGACCGGCCATTGGGGTTCTACTTTCTTGAGATTGCTTGAGATTTCTTGAGTTTGCTCGAGTTTGCCAGCGAACTGTCTCGACAGTAGCCAGCACAGGCCGGCCGCGCCATAGCGTCGGCGGCCGGATCAGTTCAACCGGGCCGAATCCAGGGTGATGCCGGCTCCCGGGAACCTGGCCAGCAAGGCATCGCCCATCGCGGCTGCCGGGGTGAGAACCCCGAACAGTTCCGGCAGTTTGTCCCGGTCCAGGGCCAACGCCAGACCGCACTCCCCGAGCATCGCCGCAGTCGCCTTGTAGCCGGGGTCGCCACTTTGGGCCATCGTGGCGACATACCGCGCCCCGGTGCTGGTGGTGGTGTACGTCTCAACCCGGTACCAGCCCTGTTCGCGGACCCGCTCGCTGGGACCGGTGCCCGGTTTGGGAGCCAGCCTCTGCACCAGTCGGCGCGGCAGGAAGCGGAAGAACCGGCTGCCCAGGGCGGACGTACCGGCGGTGACGGCAGTGGTGAGCGCGGAGACGACCGGCGCCGTGACTGACGGGCCTACGCTCATGTACTCGGCGTAGCGGAACCGCCGTCCGTAGGCGTGGTCGAGCAGTGCGTTGCTGCGCCGCACGATTCGGGTGTTGTACATCGCCATGACGAATCCGGCGGCCCACAAACCGGCGAGTTCCGGCGCGATCTCACTGCCGCGCCGCCACGGCAGGTCGGGCTGGGCGCCCAGCTCGGGCTCGGCCCCGCGATCCGGGGCGAGGGTATACGGATCTTGCAGCAGCTTCCGGGTGTCCGGATCGCCCGATGTGGCCCGGAACACCTCGATCATGGAGGCGACCGTTCCGCCGGAGACCCCGCCGGAGAACCCGCGTAGGACGAAATTGGTGTCGAGCAGCTCCCCGGCATCGTCTTGGCGGGCCCGCCGGAACAGTTCGTAGACCGTCATGTCCGAGGGCACCGAGTCGAACCCGCAGGCGTGCACGATCCGCGCGCCGGTGTCGACGGCCTGCTTGTGGTAGTCGTCGATGCTCTGCCGGACGAACATCGCCTCGCCGGTGAGGTCTGCGTAGTCGGTGCCGGCTTCAGCACACGCCGCGACCAGCGGCAGTCCGTATCTGCTGTAGGGGCCCACGGTGGTGATCACTACGCGGGTCCGGGCGGCCATATCCGCCAGCGTCGCCGGATTGTCGGCGTCGACGGTCAGGATGGGCCAGTCGACGGCGGCGCCGCCGAGGGTGGCCCGCACCGCCTCCAGTTTGTCCGGCGATCGCCCGGCCAGAGCGATCCGAGCTTTCCCGCCGGACTTCGCCAGGTATTCGGCGGTGAGTCGGCCGACGAAGCCGGTCGCGCCGTACAAGACGATGTCGAACTCACGGGTATCGGTGTCGCGCGCGGCCATGGGGCCAACCTACGCGAGACCGCAGATCGGGTCAGCCGATACCGATCGCGTTGGTGAGAGCCCGGCCCGGGTCGGTGAAGGCCAGGCACACCTGACCCCAGTCGACCAGGCCGAGTGGCCCGCGTCCCACACCGTCACACTGACCCGGAGTCGACGATGCGGGCGCCGCGGTGGAGCCCGGGGTCACGAAGGTCGCGGTGGCGAAGGAGGGGGTGCCGGCCTTCTTCCCGCAGGTCGGCCAGGCGCCAATGCCCTGGGTGCGCAGAACGTTCTCAGCGACCCGGATCTGCTCGGAACGCGAGGCCTGGTGCGGCATGCCGGTTCCGCCGTTGGACTTCCAGGTGGCCGGGCTGAACTGGAGGCCGCCGTAATAGCCGTTTCCGGTGTTGATGGCCCAGTTGCCGCCGGATTCACACTGGGCGATGGCGTCCCAGTTGACTTTGGTGTCCGCGGCGGCCGTTCCGCTGCCCAGTGCGAGGGCCCCCACTGCCGCTGCCAGTGCGAGGGCGGCGAGAGTGAGGATTCTGCGGATCGTGGTCACTGGTGTCCCTTCCGGCGCGGGGCTGCGCGATGGCCTGCGGTTGTGCTGTGAATCGCACTAGCGGGCCGGGTTGTTACAGCCGGGACAGAAACACAAAGGTGGTGCCGGATCGCTCCGGCACCACCTTCGTTGAAGCGTGCTGATTAGCCGCGGGCACCGCAGGTCGGCCAAGCGCCGATCCCCTGGGTGCGCAGGACGTTCTCCGCCACGCGGATCTGCTCGGACCGGGAAGCGTGGTGCGGCATCCCGGCGCCTCCGTTGGACGACCAGGTGCCGGGCGCGAACTGCAGGCCACCGAAGTAGCCGTTACCGGTGTTGATCGCCCAGTTACCACCGGACTCGCACTGCGCGATGGCATCCCAGTTGACGCTATCGGCATTGGCGGTACCGGCGAATGCAATCGGGGCCACGGCCATCGCTCCGGCGACCGACGCCATCTTGAGGGCGGTGCCCAGGGTGTTGCGGACGTTCTTCAACAATCTTTCCTTTCGCCGAGCGCGCGCCACACTGTTTCGCTGTCAAAGCAGGTGCTGGTAGTGGGCTGTGCCGTCTAGGTCTGGCACAGCAGCGGTGGACCGATCAGGGGGTCCTTCGGACCCACCGGTTCCCGCTCACACGCAGGGTTCCGTATCTGGAATTGTTCGGCCTTTCATGGGCCGAGACCGACGGTACGCAGCGAATTGGGGCAAGTCACGCGAATGACATACGAATATATTTCAGATAACAGACCAATCACAACGAGGCTCATTCCCGATCAATCGCAGGTCAAGGGGGTGGTTTGGCTGACCCCCAGGGGCAGGGGGCCAGCAATTGATGTGGGGTAGATCACACTATTTTTGTGAACCGGCACACAGCGAACCAATGCCCAATAACCACATACGGCACATTGTCAACACCAATAACAGGATCGCTCGGTCTCGCCCGCGCCATCCGAGCACCGGTCAACCCAGGTCGGACTCGGCGTTGACATTGGTCAGCGCCAAACCTGCCGGTATCACGACACGGCGGGTCGACACCGATTCGGCCAGCGCACGCATACTTCTCGCCCCTGCGCCGATCAGCACATCGATCTCATCGGCCAGTTTGGTTCGGTAGACGGCGGCCAGATAGTGGTCGCGCCCGTCCGAGGGCAGCACGATATCGGCCTCCTGAGCGCCGGCAAGGGTTTCGATGAGGTCGGCCGTCAGATAGGGCATATCGACGGCACAGACGAACGCCCGGTCCAGGCCGGCCGCACCGGCGGCCCGCAATCCCCGGCCGGTGGCCCGCAGCGGTCCGTCCCCCGGGACCTCGTCACGCAGCACGTGGGCATCCAGCGCCGGAAGCGTCTGCCCGGCGGCCGCGATCACGAAGACCGGGGCACAGCACGAAGCCAGCACGGCGACCGCGTGTTCCAGCATGGTCATCCCGGGGGTCATCGCGGGTCGGCCGCGCTCAGGGCCGGGCAGCGGCCCGGGATGAGGGAGCGCGGCTTTGTCCCGGCCCATCCGGCGCGATGCCCCGCCGACCAGCAGCACAGCGGCCAGCGGAACCGAGGTGGGCACCGGCCTAGTCCACAGTCCAGGTGTCCCGGCCACTGAGCAGCGACTGCCGCGGGGCAGATCCTCCGAACCTGATGACGAACTTCTCGAGCTCACGCCGGTGGTTCGCAGCCCCGTTCACGTTCGGACCCACGTTGTCGCCCTTCGTCAGGATCAATGCGGTTGTACGGCCCGCGCCGCCTTGATCATCGTATTTTCCGGGGCCGTTCGCGTTTCCCAGGGCCATTTGCGCCGCCCGCGGGAGGGCGGGCGGCAAGGCTCAGAGGATGTACAGCATCTCCTGATAGGTGGGCAGCGGCCAGAGATCATCGGCGACGAGACCTTCGAGAGCATCGGCCGCGGTGCGGACGGCCGCCATCGCCGGCAACAGTTCGTCGCGGGCATGCTGCGCCTCGGCGAAACTGCCCTCGCTGCGCATCGCGAGGGCGGTCCGCAGGCCGGCGATCGCCGCGGTGAGGTCTGCGACCGGGGCCGACACCTGCGCCAGTAGCGATGTGTCCGCCTTGAACCCGGCCGCCGTCATCGCGGTTGCGTTCTGCGCCAACTCGGTCTGGTAGCGCATCGCCGCCGGCAGGATCACCGTAGACCCGATCTCCAGCGCCAACTTGGCCTCCACCGCGATCGTCATGGCGTACTGCTCGAGTCGCACCTCGTAGCGGCTGTGCAGTTCCCGCTCGTTGAACACCCCGTAGCGCTCGAACAACTCAACCGATTCGGCCGTGATCAACTCCGGGATCGCGTCCAGGGTGGTCTTGAGGTTCGGCAGGCCCCGAGCGGCGGCCTCGATCTGCCAGTTCTCCGAGTAGCCGTCCCCGTTGAACACCACCGCACCGTGTTCGGTGATGATATCGGTGAGCAACGTCTGGACGGCGGAGTCGAAGTCGACTCCGGAGGCTACGGCCCGCTCCAGGGCAGTGGCGATATGGTCCAGCGAATCGGCCATGATCGTGTTGAGGACGATCATCGGGACGTTGATGGTCTGTCCGGAACCGGGTGCCCGAAACTCGAACCTGTTGCCGGTGAAGGCGAACGGACTGGTGCGGTTGCGGTCCCCCGGATCGGTGGGCAGGTGCGGCAGGGTGTCGACGCCGATGATCATGGTGCCTTTGCCCTTGGACGATGTGGCGGCACCCTTGGCGATCTGCTCGAAGACATCGGCGAGTTGGTCACCGAGGAAGATCGAGATGATGGCCGGCGGAGCCTCGTTGGCGCCGAGCCGATGGTCGTTGGTGGCAGAGGCCACCGACACCCGCAGCAGGCCGGCGAATTTGTGCACCGCGCGGATGATCGCCGCGCAGAACACCAGGAACTGCGCGTTCTCATGCGGGGTGTCACCGGGTACCAGCAGGCTGCCGAACTCGGCGTTACCCATCGAGAAGTTCACATGCTTGCCGGAGCCGTTGACCCCGGCGAACGGCTTCTCGTGGAAGAGACACTCCATCCCATGCTTTTTGGCGGTCGTCTTGAAGACTGTCATCAGCAGCTGCTGGTGATCGGCGGCGATATTGGCGCGCTCGAACATCGGCGCGATCTCGAACTGGCCGGGAGCGACCTCGTTATGCCGGGTCTTGGCCGGAATCCCCAGTTTGAACAGCTCGCGCTCGGTGTCCATCATGAAACCCAGCACCCGCTCGGGGATGGAACCGAAATAGTGGTCGTCGAACTCCTGCCCCTTAGGCGGTTTGGACCCGAACAGCGTGCGGCCCGCGTTGATCAGATCCGGCCGGGCCAGGAAGAAGTGCCGGTCGATCAGGAAGTACTCCTGCTCCGGGCCGCAGAAGGAGACGATCCGGCCGAAATCGCGGTGCCCGAACAGTGTCAGGATCCGTTCGGCCTGGCTGCCCATCGCCTGCTGGCTGCGCAGCAGCGGGGTCTTGTAGTCCAGGGCCTCCCCGGTCATCGAGACGAAGACCGTCGGTATGCACAGCGTGTTGCCGTTCGGATTCTCCAGGATGTACGCCGGGCTGGTGACGTCCCAACCGGTGTACCCGCGGGCCTCGAAGGTGCTGCGCAGCCCGCCGGAGGGGAAGCTGGAGGCGTCCGGTTCGCCCTGGATGAGGGTCTTTCCGGCGAACTCGGCCAGCGTCTGGCCATCCGAGACCGGTTCGAGAAAACTGTCGTGTTTCTCGGCGGTCAGGCCCGTCATCGGATAGAAGACGTGGGCGTAGTGGGTGGCGCCGCGCGACAGCGCCCAGTCCTTCATGACCGAGGCGACGGCGTCGGCGACTGCCGAATCCAGTTTGGCGCCCTTCTCGATCGTCGCCACCACCGACTTGTACACCGACTTCGGCAGCCGGAGACGCATCTCAGCCAGGGTGAAGACGTTGGCGCCGAAGACCTCCCCGGGTGCCTCGGCGGGGTCGAAGCTGATCGCCGGCGGCACACTGGCCTCGACGCTGTTGATCGCCTGCAGGCGGACCGTGTTGCCGCTCAACTGAGTTCCTCTCCACCGACTGTGAGGCGCCCCGATTGCCCGAGTGGGCCGGTATCCGCATCAAGGCCTGTTCGCAACAAGGCCTGTCCGCATCAAGGTAGGAAGCGCCGATGCCGAACGTGTTACGTCGGGATCAAGTGTGGAATGCGGCCGGCCCGGGTCCGGCGGGCCCGGTCACTGGCTAGATTGGGCGCATGGCCGGTGCCGGGAACGGGAACGCAGACGGCGCGTACGACGAGCACGCGGTCTCGGCGAGCGCCCGGAAGACGGTCGCCGCCGGCGTGCCGGCCGTGCTGGTGGCGCTGCGACGCGGCCTCGCCCAGATGGGTGTCGTGCGTACCGTACAAACACTCAGGCGGGTCAATCAGCGTGACGGCTTCGACTGTCCGGGATGCGCGTGGCCCGAGGAACCGGGTGGCCGCAAATCGGCGGAGTTCTGTGAGAACGGCGCCAAGGCGGTCGCCGAGGAAGCCACCCGCCGGGTCGTGACACCGGAATTCTTCGCTCGGTATCCGGTAGCCGATCTGGCGTCCCGGCCGGAGTACTGGCTGTCCCAGCAAGGCCGGTTGACCCAGCCGATGGTGCTGCGGCCCGGCGATACGCATTACCGGCCGATCGACTGGGATGACGCCTACGATCTGATCGCCGAGCACCTCAACGCCCTCGCCGATCCGGACGAAGCGGTCTTCTACACCTCCGGACGCACCAGTAATGAGGCGGCGTTCCTGTATCAACTCCTGGTCCGCAGCTTCGGTACCAACAACCTGCCGGACTGCTCCAACATGTGCCATGAGTCCTCGGGCACCGCGCTGACCGAGGCGATCGGGATCGGCAAGGGGTCGGTGACCGTCACCGATATCGCAGCTGCGGATCTGATCGTGATCGCCGGCCAGAACCCCGGTACCAACCATCCCCGGATGCTCTCGGTGCTCAGCGAGGCGAAGGCCAACGGCGCGAAGATCATCGCGGTCAACCCGCTGCCGGAGGCCGGCCTGATCCGGTTCAAGGATCCGCAGACGGTCCGCGGCGTGCTCGGCTCCGGGGTGCCGTTGGCGGACGAATTCGTCCAGATCCGCCTCGGCGGGGATATGGCGCTGTTCCGCGGGCTGGCCAAGTTGCTGCTGGAGGCCGACGATCGATCCCCCGGCAGCGTGGTGGACCGCGATTTCATCGGCCTTCACTGTGACGGGTTCGACGACTACGCCACCGCCGCCCGCGCCACCGAACTCGACACCGTGCTGGCGGCCAACGGAATCTCCGAATCCCAACTACGTCGTGTCGCCGGGATGCTGGCGGCGTCCCGACGCACCATCGTGTGCTGGGCGATGGGACTGACTCAGCACACCCATGCGGTGGCCACCATCGCCGAGGTCGCCAATGTCCTGCTGCTTCGCGGCATGATCGGCAAGCCCGGGGCCGGGGTGTGCCCGGTCCGCGGCCACTCCAACGTCCAGGGCGATCGCACCATGGGTATCTGGGAGAAGGTTCCGGACTCTTTCCTCGACGCTCTGGAGAACCGGTTCGGAATCAGCACTCCGCGCCGCCACGGGTTCGACACCGTCAACGCGATCCGCGCCATGCGGGACGGCCGGGCGTCGGTATTCATCGCCATGGGCGGAAATTTCGCCTCGGCCACCCCCGACACCGCGGTCACCGAGGCGGCCCTGGCCAACTGCGCGCTGACGGTGCAGGTATCCACCAAACTCAACCGCAGTCACCTCGTACACGGCCGGACCGCGCTCATCCTGCCCACGCTGGGACGTACCGACCGCGATATCGTCGCCGGCCGCACACAGGTCGTCTCGGTTGAGGATTCGATGTCGATGGTGCACCTGTCCCGCGGGAGCCTGCCGCCACCCGGCGATCAGGTGCGCAGCGAGGTGGCGATCATCTGCGGCCTGGCACGCCGCCTGCTCGGTCCGCTGCACCCGGTGGACTGGGAACGTTTCGCCGCCGACTACGACACGATCCGCGACGATATCGCGATGGTGGTTCCCGGCTGCCAGGACTACAACCGACGGGTCCGCGCACCCGATGGCTTCGGATTGCCGCACCCGCCGCGCGATGCCCGTGAATTCCCCACCGCCACCGGCAAAGCCAACTTCGTCGCCGGCCCGTTGCAGTGGGTGCCCGTACCGCCCGGTCGCCTGATCCTGCAGACGCTGCGCAGCCATGACCAGTACAACACCACCATCTACGGTCTCGACGATCGCTACCGCGGTGTCAGCGGAGGCCGCCGGGTGGTGTTCGTCAACCCGGCGGATATCTCGGCATTCGGGCTTGTCGCCGGCGACCGCGTCGACCTGATATCGGAGTTCGGCGCGGATCCGAGTGAGCGGCGCGCCAGGGATTTCCTGGTCGTGCCCTACCCCACTCCGATCGGTAACGCCGCGGCCTATTACCCCGAAACCAATCCGCTGGTCCCACTGGACCATGTCGCCGTCAGATCGAACACCCCGGTCTCGAAGGCGATCGTGATCCGCCTGGAGAAGGTCTGAACCCGTGGGCCGGGTGACGTCGCGGCGGAGGGTGACCCACCTCGTCGGCGGGTCGGCCACCGACCGGGTCGAGACCCTGGTGGTCGAGGAGCCACTGGAGATACGCGTCAACGGGTCGCCGGTGGCCGTCACAATGCGTACACCGGGCTCGGACGTCGAACTGGCACAGGGATTTCTGCTCACCGAGGGGGTGATCGCCGAGCGCGACGAGGTGTCCACCGTGCAATATTGCCGGGGGGCAGAGACCGATGGGACCAACAGCTACAACGTGCTCGATGTGACGCTGCGCCCCGGCCTGCAGGTGCCGGGGTCCGTCGTCCGCAACTTCTACACCACATCCTCGTGCGGGGTGTGCGGCAAGGCCTCCCTGGACGCGGTCGGACTGGCCAGCCGGCACTCCCCCGGCGACGACCCGTCCACCGTTGCGGCGGCGACGCTGAGCGCGATGCCGGCCCTCTTGCGTTCGGCCCAGAAAGTCTTCGCCGCCACCGGGGGCCTGCACGGCGCCGCCCTGTTCGGCACCGACGGGACCATGCTGGCGGTCCGCGAGGACGTAGGCCGGCACAACGCGGTGGACAAAGTCATCGGCTGGGCACTGGAGAACGAACGCATACCGCTGACCGGATTTGTGCTGCTGGTCAGCGGCCGGGCATCGTTCGAGCTGACCCAGAAGGCGGTGATGGCAGGAATCCCGATCATGGCGGCGGTATCGGCGCCGTCGTCATTGGCGGTGGATCTGGCCGCTCAGTCCGGGCTGACCCTGATCGCCTTCCTGCGCGGCGACTCGATGAACGTCTACAGCCGGGTGGACCGGGTGGTCGGCTAGGCGCTTTTGTCCCGGCGTTCGGTGCGAGAGGGTTTACGCGGCACGATTGTCGGCAGCACATTGTCCTGCACGGTTTCCTTGGTTACCACGACCTTGGCGACATCATCGCGGCTGGGAATGTCGTACATCACCGGCAGCAGCACTTCTTCCATGATGGCGCGCAGGCCGCGAGCGCCGGTGCCGCGGTGGATGGCCTGATCGGCGATGGCCTCCAGGGCGTCCTCGTTGAACTCCAGTTCCACCCCGTCCATGTCGAACAGCCGGGTGTACTGCTTGACCAGGGCGTTCTTAGGCTCCGACAGAATCTGAACCAGCGATTGCTTGTCGAGGTTGGTCACCGAGGCGACCACCGGGAGTCTGCCGATGAACTCCGGGATCAACCCGAACTTGATCAGATCCTCCGGCATGACCTCGGCGAAATGATCCTGGGTGTCGATCTCGGCCTTCGACTTGACCTCGGCGCCGAAACCCAGCCCCCGTTTACCGATCCGGTCGGAGACGATCTTCTCCAGACCGGCGAAGGCGCCCGCCACGATGAACAACACGTTGGTGGTGTCGATCTGGATGAACTCCTGGTGCGGATGCTTGCGACCGCCCTGCGGCGGGACCGAGGCCTGAGTGCCCTCCAGGATCTTGAGCAACGCCTGCTGAACACCCTCGCCGGAGACATCTCGGGTTATCGACGGGTTCTCACTCTTGCGGGCGATCTTGTCGACCTCGTCGATGTAGATGATGCCGGTCTCGGCCCGCTTGACGTCGTAGTCGGCAGCCTGGATGAGCTTCAACAGAATGTTCTCGACGTCCTCGCCCACGTAACCGGCTTCGGTCAGAGCGGTGGCGTCGGCTATGGCGAACGGCACGTTGAGCATCTTGGCCAGCGTCTGAGCCAGGTAGGTCTTACCGCAACCGGTGGGCCCGAGCATCAGGATATTGGACTTGGCCAGTTCCACCGGTTCAGCCCGGGCGTCACGGGACTTCTCACCGGCTTGAATGCGCTTGTAGTGGTTGTAGACGGCGACGGCCAGCGTGCGCTTCGCGGTGTCCTGGCCGATGACATAGTTTTCCAGGAACTCCCGGATCTCGGCCGGCTTCGGAAGTTCATCGAGTTTGACATCGTCGTTGTCGGCGAGTTCCTCTTCGATGATCTCGTTGCACAGATCGATGCACTCGTCACAGATGTAGACGCCAGGACCGGCGATGAGTTTCTTCACCTGTTTTTGGCTCTTCCCACAGAACGAGCACTTCAGCAGGTCACCGCCGTCTCCGATGCGCGCCATGGTGGTGGGCCCTACTTCCTTCGCCGTCGTTCTTGCCGGTCTGCCGCTTGTCTGGTGTCGATCTGCTCCGACGCTACCCGCTCGTTCGCCAGCGGTGCGACCGTTAGGTGTGAATAGCGTCGGTGGTATTCGGTGCTGTCACGGTGGGTCTCGCGAAGCTGAACATATCCCTTCGCGGGCCCGTCCGCGCGGTGACGCGCCAGCGTCTCTCTAGCGTGTCGCTGGTGTTGCACGACCGAGAGCCGTCCGCGACCACCCCGGGGTGGATCAGGCTTTCTGCGCGGACAGCTTCCGGTAGTCCAGAACGGTGTCGATGATCCCGTATTCCTTGGCCGCCTCGGCGGTGAGGATCTTGTCACGGTCGGTGTCCTTGCGGATGACGGCGGCATCCTTGCCGGTGTGCCGGGCCAGGGTCTCCTCCATCAGGGTGCGCATCCGCTCGATCTCCGCGGCCTGGATCTCCAGATCCGAGAACTGGCCCTGAATGACGCCTCCCAGCGACGGCTGGTGGATCAGTATCCGGGCGTTGGGCAATGCCAGCCGCTTTCCCGGGGTGCCGGCCGCCAGCAGAACAGCCGCCGCCGAGGCCGCCTGGCCCAGGCACACCGTCTGGATATCGGCTCGGACGTACTGCATGGTGTCGTAGATCGCCATCAACGAGGTGAACGATCCGCCCGGGGAGTTGATGTACATGGTGATATCCCGGTCCGGATCCAGTGACTCCAGGACCAGCAGCTGGGCCATGATGTCATTGGCCGACGCATCATCGACCTGCACGCCGAGGAAGATGATCCGTTCCTCGAACAGTTTGTTGTAGGGGTTGGACTCCTTGACACCCCAGCTGGAGTGTTCGACGAACGACGGCAGGATGTAGCGCGCCTGCGGCGCCAGGCGGGGATCTGACAGACGTGGATCGAACCGTGAATCAGACCGTGAATCAGACATTGTTGGCTCCGTTGACGTGGGCGCGGGTGATGATGTGGTCGACAAAGCCGTACTCCAGGGCCTCCTGGGCGGTGAACCATCGGTCGCGGTCGGAGTCAGCCTCGATTCGTTCGATCGGCTGACCGGTGAACTCGGCGTTGAGCCGGAACATCTCCTTCTTGATGAGGGAGAACTGCTCGGCCTGGATTGCGATATCCGCCGCGCCCCCGGTGATACCGCCCAGCGGCTGGTGCATCAGGATGCGTGCGTGGGGCAGCGCGTACCGCTTACCCTTGGCACCCGCCGCCAGCAGGAACTCGCCCATCGACGCGGCCATCCCCATCGCGTAGGTGGCGACATCACACGGCGCCAGCACCATGGTGTCGTAGATCGCCATCCCGGCGCTGATGGATCCGCCCGGTGAGTTGATGTAGAGCGAGATGTCCTTGGTCGGATCCTCCGCTGCCAGAAGCAGGATCTGCGCGCACAACCGGTTGGCGATATCGTCATCGACCTGCGAGCCGAGGAAGATGATGCGCTCTGCGAGCAGCCGCTCGTACACCGAGTCGGTGAGGTTCAGCCCAGCCATGCCGGAACGCATGTGAGTCACTCTTACCTGCTTTCTCGTAACTTTCCCGGAAGTGGCCGGTTCTCCGTCACCTCGGTGGTACTCCCCGACCCTAGCCAACCCGACGCCGGCCACGATGTCCCGGCGGTGGTCTTTCGCTGACGGCGTTACCCGTCCTCGCCGGTGGCCCGCTCGCCGGACTCCCCGGACTCGTCGGACTCGCCCGCCGGACCGCCGAAGAATTCGGTGGTGTCGATATCGTTTCCAGCGGTGTCGGTCACGGTCGCGGCCTCGACCACCGCGGCCACGGCCAGCCCGCGGCGCACATCGGCGTACACCCCGGGTAGCTGATTCTGCTCCTGGAGTAACTGCAGCAGCTGCTGCGGCTCGAGGCCGTACTGGCGCGACATCAAGACCAGCCGCTCGGTCAGGTCGTTCTGACCGACCTGGATGTTGAGTTCCTCGGCGATGGCGTCCATCAACAGTTGGGTCTTGACTGCCTTCTCCGCCGCTTCCCGATTCTCGGAGTCGAACTGCTCCCGGGAGCTGCCCTGGGCCTCCAGCGTCTCGGCGAACTTCGCCTCATCGTGGTCGAGCGGGTGGATCGCGTTGTGCACCGCTGAATCCACCTGGGCCTGCACGATGGCCTCCGGCAGCGGCACCTCGACCAGTTCGAGCAGGGTCTCCAGCGCGGTGTCGCGGATCTGCTCGGCCTGGTGGATACGCTTGACCCTGCCGACCTGCTCGGTGAGGTTCTCCCGCAGTTCCGCGAGGGTGTCGAACTCGCTTGCCAGCTGGGCGAAGTCGTCGTCGGCATCCGGAAGCTCGCGCTCTTTGACCGATTTCACCGTCACGGTTACCTCGGCCTCCTCCCCCGCGTGCTCCCCGGCGACGAGCTTGGTGGTGAAGGTCGCCGACTCACCGTCGGCCAATCCGGTAATCGCCTCGTCGAGGCCTTCGATGAGCTGCCCGGACCCGATCTCGTGGGAGAGCCCCTCGGCACTGCCGTCCGGGATCTCCTCGCCGTTGACGACCGCGGTCAGATCGATCGAGACGAAGTCGCCGGTTTGAGCGGGCCGCTCAACTCCCTTCAAGGTGCCGAACCGGGCCCGCAGCGCCTCCAGTTCGGCGTCGACCTCGTCCTCGGCGATCTCGACCGGTTCCACCGAAATCTTCAGCGCGCTCAGCTCGGGCAGATCGATATCCGGGCGCACGTCGACCTCGGCGGTGAACACCAGCTCATCACCGTCGGAGATGCTGGTGACCTCGATATCGGGCTTGCCGAGCGGCCGCAGCTCACTGCTGGTCACCGCTTCGCTGTAGCGGGCCGGCAGCGCGTCGTTGACCACCTGGTCCAACACCGCCCCACGCCCGACCCGGGCCTCCAGCAGCTTCGCCGGGGCCTTACCGGGCCGGAAACCCGGCAACCGGACCTGCTTGGCCAGCTGCTTGTAGGCCCTGTCGAAATCCGGCTGCAGCTCGGCGAAGGGCACCTCCACGTTGATACGCACCCGGGTGGGGCTCAACTTCTCGACAGTGCTCTTCACGGTGTTACTCCTCGGTGTCATGGGGCGTTGGTGGAGGCGTGTCGGGGTGACAGGATTTGAACCTGCGGCCTTCCGCTCCCAAAGCGGATGCGCTACCAAGCTGCGCTACACCCCGCTGTGCTGCGTCGCGCCCGCGATCCTACGGCCCAGCAGGGATCCGATTGGAACCGGACTGGTGAACGCCGGTACATTGGGCTCGCGCAAGCACGCGGGCGTAGCTCAATGGTAGAGCCCTAGTCTTCCAAACTAGCTACGCGGGTTCGATTCCCGTCGCCCGCTCTGTTGGTTCGCCGGGGGGTTCGACGATGGGCGACGGGAGCGGTCCGTGCTGGTCACGACACGATAGCGATTCAGCCGCGATTCCCCACCCGACTTCTGTCGGTACCCCCCCGGCCGTAGATTCGGGTTCGGTCCAGCGTCCGTCCGGGCCGTTTGGTTGTCCGTCAGGAGGCACCCGAGGATGACACCGAGCCTGTTGACGCGCAGCGGCCATAGGGACCAGCCGCGCAGCGGCCAGACGTCGATCGGTGGCCACTGCGCCGCCGGGTTCGAGGCGGTCGGGTCCGCATTCGAACGCAATTTCACCGAAAGAGGTGACGTCGGGGCCGCGGTGGCGGTCTGGGTCGAGGGCGATCTCGTGGTCAACCTGTGGGGCGGCTACGCCGACCTACGCCGCCGCCGGCGCTGGCGGGAAAACACGCTGGCCAGTGTGTTCTCCGGCACCAAGGCGCTGACCAGCACATGCGTGCACCTTCTGGCCGACCGGGGTGAGTTGGACCTGTACGCGCCGGTCGCGAGTTACTGGCCGCAATTCGGCCAGGCCGGCAAACAGGACATCACGATCGCCGATGTGCTGGGGCACCGTTCCGGGGTGATCGGTCCGCGTACCCGGATGCACTGGAGCGAGGTGGCCGACTGGGACAAGGTCTGCGCGCGACTGGCCGCCTCCGAGCCGTGGTGGACGCCGGGCACCGCGCAGGGGTATCACATGGTGAGCTTCGGTTTCATCCTCGGGGAGGTGGTCCGCCGGGTCACCGGCCGCACCCTGGGCCAGTATCTGCGGACCGAGATCGCCGAACCGATGGGTATCGACGTTCATATCGGACTACCACCCGCCGAGCACCGGCGCTGCGCAGAGATGCTGAACAAGCCGCACATCCGCGATGTGCTGGCCGACGGCGGAGCGCCGGCCAGCCCGTCGTCGTTGAGCGATCACCCGATGGCCGGGCTGGCAATCGCGATGGGCTTCGTCCCCGACGACGAACTCGGCTCCAACTCGCCCGCTGCCTGGCGTACCGCGGAGTTCCCCGGCACCAATGGCCACGTCTCGGCACTGGGAATGGCCACCTTCTACAACGGCCTGGCGCAGGAGAAGATCATCTCCGGCGGGCAACTGGCGGCGGTCCGCGCCTCTCAAGGCGGAATGGATCCGGATGTGGTGCTCGGGCCGAGGGTCGCCGATCACGGCTGGGGGCTGGGTTACATGCTCAACCAGCGCGGCGTCGCCGGACCGAACCTGCGCAGCTTCGGCCACGGGGGCTCGGGCGGCTCCTACGGTTTCGTCGACCTCGAACACCGCATCGGCTATGCCTATGTGATGAACCGTTTCGACGCCACCAAATGCAACGCGGACCCGCGCAGCACCGCGCTCAGCGACGAGGTCTACCGGGCCCTCGGGGTTTTGTAACAGCGGTCCGGACCCACTGCTCTCGTTCCGCGCCGTGGGTACTGTGGTCGTCATGAACAGTGTCCTGGTGCTGCTGATCCTGGTCGTGGTCGCGGCGGTCGCACTGACGATGTGGAGTTCGGCGCGCACCTCGGGCACTCGCGCGGCGGCCGGCCTGGCTGATGCCAAAGCCGATGCCCGACGGGTGATCGAGCGCCTGGGCGGTCAGGTGCTCAACCTCACCGGTAATGACCAGGCTTCCAAACAAGCCTTGGCCGACGCCTCGGAACGATTCACCGCGGCCGCCTCGCAGATCGATCAGGCCGCCACGGTGAAGCAGGCCACGCTGGCCAAGGAAAGCGCCCTGGAAGGGCTCTACTACGTGCGGGCGGCGCGGACCGCGATGGGCATGGACCCCGGGCCGGAATTGGAGACCATCGCCGGCCAGCAGTCTGCCGGCGTGGTCACCGAAGACCGCCGGGTTCAGTTCGAGGGCCGCGAGATCGAGGCTTCCCCGGTGCCCTCCCCGAACACCCCGAACTACTACCCGGGTGGTCGGGTGGCGGGCCGTCCGGTGCCGGCCGGGTGGTACTCCGAGCCGTGGTGGAAGCCCGCGCTGGTGGCCGGGGCCTGGGGTCTGGGCTCGGTACTGCTGTTTGACGCGATGTTCTCCGGGATGAGCGGTGTGGGCTACGGCGCTTCCGGTTTCGAGAGCGGCTACGGCGCGGGTTTCGACCAGGGCTTCGGCTCCGGATACGACACGGGCTACGGACAGGGACTCGACCAGGGCACGGAGGGCGGCTGGGATGGCGGGGGCGACTTCGGCGGGGGCGACTTCGGGGATTTCGGCGGGTTCTGAGCGTTCAGCCCTGACAGGTGGGGCACCAGAACAGGTTTCGGCCTTCCATTTCGGCGGTGCGGATCGCCGTGCCGCACAGTCGGCATGGCTCGCCGGCCCGCCGGTACACGTAGGTGCGCGGACGCCTCGGTCCGTATGCCGGCGCCCCGCGGTCGTGCTCGGGGCGCACCACGATGATCCTTCCTCGTCGCACGCCGACCTTCATCAACTCGACCAGGTCATCCCAGGCCGCCGAGAACTCCGCCCGGTCGACATCCCGGCCGGGCCGGTAAGGATCGATACCATGCCGGAAGAGCAGTTCGCTGCGATAGACGTTGCCCACCCCGGCCAGCACCGACTGGTCCATCAGCAGGGCGCCGATGGCCCTGCGGGACTTCGAGATACGCGCCCAAGCCGGCTCCGGATCGGTACCGCTGCGCAGCGGGTCCGGACCGAGCCGGGCCAGAATCGCCGACATCTGGGCCTCGTCGATCAGCTCGCAGGCGGTGGGGCCCCGCAGGTCCGTACCCCAGTCGGCCCCGATGATGCGCATCCGCACCTGACCGCGCGGCTCCGGCATGGGCACCCGCTTGTCGGTGAAACGGCCGTAGAGCCCCAGGTGGATGTGCACGATTCGTTCGGGGTCCCCGGCCTCGGCGGCGTAGACCTGGAACAGATGCTTACCCCATGCCGAGGCGCGCCGGAACACCCGGCCGTCGACCACCGGCGCATCGGAGAACCGGCCCTGGGGACTCGACACCCGTACCCGGGAACCGGCGAAGCGGCGCTGCTGCCGCCGTGCCAGTCGATGCAGGGTATGACCCTCCGGCACGGCCGGTCAGTCCGCGCCGGGCACCGGGGGCGCTACGCGGGTCCGCTCGTAGTCGTCCAGGATGTCGATTCGGCGCTGGTGACGTGCCGCTTCCGACCAGGGGGTATCCACGAACGCGTCGACGATGGCCAATGCCTCGGCCTCGCTGTGCATGCGGCCGCCGATTCCGATCAGCTGGGCGTTGTTGTGCTCGCGGGCCAGGGCCGCGGTCTCGGTGCTCCACGCGAGCGCGCACCGGGCTCCGGGAACTTTGTTGGCGGCGATCTGCTCACCGTTGCCTGACCCGCCCAGCACGATGCCCAGGCTGCCCGGATCGGCCACGGTGCGCAGTGCGGCCGCAATGCAGAAAGCCGGGTAGTCGTCGTCGGCGTCGTAGGTGTAGGCGCCGCAGTCGATCGGCTCATGACCGTTCGTAAGCAGGTGGGTGATGATCGCCTGTTTGAGCTCGTAACCGGCATGGTCGGAGCCGAGATAGACACGCATGGCAGTCACCCTACTGCGGGCGGTAACGCCGCCACCTCAGTCGTAGGTGGGCGGCTCGTTACGGGTGCGCTTGAGTTCGAAGAAGTGCGGGTAGGACGCCAGAGCCAGGGCGGCATCCCACAGCTCACAGGCCTGCTCACCGCGGGGAATCCTGGACAGCACCGGGCCGAAGAACGCCACACCATCGATGTGGATGGTTGGGGTGCCCACCTGATCGCCCACCGGGTCCATTCCGGCGTGATGGCTCGAACGTAACGCCGCGTCGCGGGAGTCTTCGCCGGCGGCATCGGCCAACCGGGCCGGCAGGCCGGCCTCTGCCAGTGACTCGGCGATGACCTGCTCGAGATTCTTATTGCCCTGATTGTGGATCCGCGTGCCCATCGCGGTGTAGAGCGGACCGAGTGCCTGGGTCCCGTGGTCCTGTTCGACGGCGATGGCGACCCGTACCGGACCCCATGCGGTCTTCATCATCTCGCGGTACTGGTCGGGCAGGTCGGTCTTGCTCTCGTTGAGCACCGCGAGGCTCATCACGTGGAAGCGCACGTCGATATCGCGAACCTTCTCGACCTCGAGAATCCAGCGCGAGGTGATCCAGGCCCACGGGCACAGCGGGTCGAACCAGAAATCGGCGCGGGACCGCGCAGGGGACTTCGGGAGTGAGTTGGCCATGCCCCCAGGATAGGTTGGTCCCCGTGCTACCGAATCTGACCCGCAATCAGGCCATCGAGCGCGCGGCACTGGTGACCGTCGAGCGCTACCGGATAGAACTCGACCTGACCGTCGGCGACAGGGAGTTCCGCTCCACGACGACCGTCGAGTTCGAGGCCCTTCCGGGGGCCGACAGCTATATCGACCTGGCCGCAGACAAAGTACACAGAGCCGTCCTCAACGGGCACGATATCGACGTCTCCGGCTATGACGAAGCGCGCGGGATCGCGCTGAACGGCCTCGCCGAACGCAACGTGGTCGTCATCGAGGCCGACTGCCGCTATTCCAACACCGGCGAGGGGCTGCACCGCTTCGTCGATCCCGTCGACGACCACGTCTATCTGTACTCGCAGTTCGAAACCGCCGACGCCAAGCGGATGTTCGCCTGTTTCGACCAACCGGACCTCAAGGCCACCTTCGACATCACGGTGACCGCACCGGCGCACTGGGAAGTGATCTCCAACGGAGCGACCGCCGCCGTGCAGAAGGACGGCGAAACCAGAACCCACACCTTCGAGACCACACCGCGGATGAGCACCTATCTGGTGGCGCTGGTGGCCGGGCCCTACGCGCGCTGGGATGACGTCTACTCCGACGAGTACGGCCGGATACCGCTCGGCCTGTTCTGCCGGGCCTCACTGGCGCCGTTCATGGACGCCGAACGGCTGTTCACCGAGACGAAACAGGGTTTCGGGTTCTACCACTCCAACTTCGGGGTTCCCTACGCGTTCGGTAAGTACGACCAGTTGTTCGTCCCCGAGTTCAACGCGGGCGCCATGGAGAACGCCGGCGCGGTGACCTTCCTCGAGGACTATGTGTTTCGCAGCAAGGTGACCAGGGCGGCCTATGAACGCCGCGCCGAGACGGTGCTGCACGAGATGGCGCACATGTGGTTCGGCGATCTGGTCACCATGCGGTGGTGGGACGATCTGTGGCTCAACGAGTCGTTTGCGACCTTCGCCTCGGTGCTCTGCCAGGCCGACGCCACCGAGTACAGCGAGGCCTGGACGACCTTCGCCAATGTGGAGAAGTCGTGGGCCTACCGGCAGGACCAGCTGCCGTCCACCCACCCGGTTGCCGCGGATATCCCCGATCTGCACGCCGTCGAGGTGAACTTCGACGGCATCACCTACGCCAAGGGCGCCAGCGTGCTCAAACAACTGGTGGCCTATGTCGGCCTCGAGCACTTCCTGGCCGGGCTGCGGGACTACTTCGCCGCCCATGCCTTCGGTAACGCCACCTTCGACGACCTGCTCGGTGCGCTGGAGCGGGCCTCGGGCCGTGACCTGTCCGACTGGGGTCGGCAGTGGTTGAAGACGACCGGGCTGAACACGTTGCGGGCCGAGTTCGACGTCGACGATGACGGCCGGTTCACCCGATTCGCCATCCGGCAGGGCGGCGCCAGCCCCGGTGCGGGCGAGACCCGGGTGCACCGGTTGGCGGTCGGCCTCTACGACGATGCGGGATCGGGGAAGCTGGTTCGGACCCACCGGGAGGAGATCGACGTCGTCGGCGAGATCACCGAAGTGCCCGCTCTGCTCGGCGTTACCCGCGGCAAGCTCATCCTGGTCAACGATGACGACCTGACCTACTGCTCGATGCGATTGGACCCCGAGTCACTAGCCACCGCCCTGGAGCGCATCGCTGATATCGCCGATCCGCTGCCCCGCACCCTGGTGTGGTCGGCGGCCTGGGAGATGACCCGCGACGCCGAACTCAGGGCCCGTGATTTCGTCGCCGTGGTGCTGCGCGGCGTGCACGGCGAGACCGAAGTCGGGGTCGCCCAGCGCTTACTGCTGCAGGCCCAGACCGCGTTGAACGCCTACGCCGAACCAGGTTGGGCCGCGCAGCAGGGCTGGCCCGCCTTCGCCGACCGACTCTTGGAACTGGCGCGCGGCGCGGACGCAGGCTCTGATCATCAACTCGCGTTCGTCAATGCGCTGTGCACGTCGAAGCTGTCGGCGGAGCATCTGGCGGTACTGGCCGGTCTGCTCGACCACGACCCGGCCGAATGCGGGCTGCGCGGTCTCGAAGTGGATACCGACCTGCGGTGGAGGCTCGTGACCGCGCTGGCGGCCGGCGGCCGCATCGATGCCGACGGGCCGCAGACTCCGTTCATCGACGCCGAACTGCAGCGGGACCCGACCGCGGCCGGCAAGCGGCATGCGGCCACCGCATCCACGGCCCGCCCCCGTTCCGACGTCAAACACAGCGCCTGGCGCGAGGTGATCGAGGACGACACCCTGCCCAACATCACCGCCCGGGCGATCATCGCGGGGTTCTCCCAACCCGGTCAGGGTGAGTTGCTGGCACCGTTCGGCAGCCATTACTTCGACGCCATCGCGCAGGTGTGGGAGCGGCGCTCCAGCGAGGTTGCCCAAACCGTGGTGGTGGGCCTCTATCCGTCCTGGGATGTCAGTGCGGCGGGCCTTGCCGCAGCCGACTGGTTCCTCAACGGGCTGCACGTGCCTCCGCCGTTGCGCCGACTGGTGCTGGAGGGACGATCCGGTGTCGAACGCGCGCTGCGGGCGCGGTCGTTCGACGCCGGGTAGAACCGCTCCCACCGACGGCCTGCGGGGGCCTGTTACGGGCGTGCGATACCGGCCGACATCACCCGGATGGCGCTGACCAGACCGTCGATCAGTTCGCCCTGCCGGAAAGATGCCGCCGCAGCCGAAACCCCCAGCGGAGCCGCCGACTCGGCTCCGCGTCCGCGGAGTTCGGTCCCGTACACCACCTCGATGGCGCGCTCGTCCGGCGAAACGGCCAGGAGCACCGCGTTATCCGGGGTCGGCACATGAGCAAGAATCTCCTGAGCCCCCGCAGTGGTGTCCGAACCCAGGTTGCCGACGTAGACCGCGAATCGGGCCCTGGACTGGTAGCTGGCCGAGCTCAGGGCATTGTCAAGTTTGACCAGATCCATGGTCGAGAACGGGTATTGGGACGGCAGATGGCCGGGCTCGCAGGCGACCGACAGCCGGCCGCTGGAACCGACCGCCCAGCCGACCGGGAGGGCGCCGTTGTCCCGTCGCGTCATGAGGTCGTCACCAGTGCCCACTGGCGCCACCTCCCACCGCGAAGGACTGGTCGGTGTGGCCGTTCTGACCATGCCGGCCGGCCGGAATCACCTCATCGGTGGCGGCCCACAGCACGGGCCCATGGGTCCACGGCTCCGGCAACCGGTAGAGCGGACGACGGGCGCCCATATGGCGATAGATCAAAACGATGAGGACCACCGCAAGCAGAACCGGTAGTCCGTGAAGGAGGGCAGATGGCACGGGACAAACCGTAACGCAGTCTCAGGCCGCACCCTCGCCGAGGTAGCGCACCCAGGACGGGTCGAGTTCCTTGACGGTGGACAGCAGCCGCCAGTGTTGCCCCTTCGGCGGGGTCGGGACCAGTCGAAGCGTCCATCCCAATTCGGCGAGCAACTTGTCGGCCTTGCGGTGATTACAGGCCGAGCACGCCGCGACACAATTCTCCCAGGAGTGTTCACCGCCCCTGCTGCGCGGCACCACGTGGTCGACTGTGTCGGCCTTCGCGCCGCAGTAGGCGCACCGGAACCGGTCGCGGTGCATCAGGGCGGTCCGGGTCATCGGGATACGTGCCCGGTACGGAACCCGGACATAGTTGCGCAGCCGGATCACCGAGGGCACCACCATCACCCGGGTTGCGGAATGGATGACCGGGCCGGCGGGATCATCGTGAACCACGTCGGCCTTACCGCACATCAGCATGACCACCGCCCTGCGGATCGGGAGTGCGGTGAGTGGCTCGTAGGTGGAGTTGAGCAGGAGCACCCGGCGCCGCCCCCACAGCGACCCCTCCGGCGGGTTGGCGACACTGCGCAGCGCAGGCCGGTGACCGACCAGACCGACGGTTTTCCGTTTCCGCTGCGCCATACGCCCTCCGCCAGATAGTGCATCACGGATCGGCGGCCGCCGCACGCGTATTTACCTCGTGTTCAATAGGGACGTGGCCGATTCTGAAAAGCCGACTCCGGCGACCTTCTACGACGCGGTGGGCGGCGCCGCGACGTTCGGCACCATCGTGTCGCGGTTCTACGAGCTGGTACGCGAGGACGAGGTGCTGCGTCCGCTGTATCCCGAGGACGATTTCGACGCTGCCGAGGACCGGCTGCGGATGTTCCTCGAACAGTACTGGGGCGGCCCGCGCACCTATTCCGACCAGCGGGGCCACCCGCGGCTGCGGATGCGCCACGCCCCGTTTCGGATCGGCCCCATCGAGCGGGACGCCTGGTTACGCTGCATGCACACCGCGGTCGCCTCGATCGACACCGCGACCCTGGACGACGACCACCGCCGCGAGTTGCTGGCGTATCTGCAGATGGCGGCCGACGCGATGGTGAACTCGTCGTTCTGATCGGCCACAGCTAGGCCAGCTGACCCTCCAGTTCCAACTGCCGCAATCGCTTGCGGTCAGGCTTTCCCACCGGGGTCACCGGAAGTTCGCCGAGGAACGCCACCTGGGTGGGCACCTTGTAGCCGGACAGGTTGGCCTTACAGAATGCGCGCGCCTCGTCCGCGGTCATCTCCTCGCCCGGCTTGAGCACCAGCGCGAGTTTGAGGCTCTCGCCGCGCTTGGGGTCCGGAATACCGAACGAGCAGGCCTGCAGCACCTTCGGGTGGGTGTACATCAATTCGTCGATCTCCCGCGGGTAGACGTTGAACCCGCTGGAGAGAATCATGTCCTTCTTGCGGTCGACGATGAAGATATGGCCGTCTTCGTCCATGTAGGCGATATCACCGGTCAGCAGCCAGCCGTCCCGAAGGGTCTTCTCGCTCTCACCAGGGTTGTTCCAGTACTCCCGCATGACCGTCGGGCCTTTGCAGGTGAGCTCGCCGGGCTCGCCGAGCGGCATCTCCTTATCCGGGTCCTCGAGGTCGACGATACGAACGTCGTTGTCCGGGAAAGGAATCCCGACCCCTCCGGGCTTACGAACCGTGAAGAGAGGATTGGCGGTGACGATATTGGACGTCTCCGACATCCCGTACCCCTCGAAGATCAGCGCTCCGGAGAGCGCCTCGAAGGTCTTCATCGCCTCCAGTGGCAGCGGCGCAGACCCGGAGACGACCGCCTTGACCGACCCGATCTTGGAGGTGGCGATGTCGGGATGCTGGTTGAGGCCGATGATCATGGCGGGAACGGCCGGGAACAGGTTGGGCTCGTGTTTGTTGATCGCCTCCAGCACGTTGTCGACACTGGGCTGGGGAACCATGATGATCGTCCCGCCGCTGATGTGGTTGGCGTTGACGTTCATGTTGAAGCCGTAAATGTGGTAAATCGGGACCGCCGCCAGGGTGCGCAACGGCTCGTCCTTGCCGATCAGCGGAGCCATCCAGTAGTTCTCCTGGTACGCGATCGACACCAGATTGTCGTTGGTCAGCACACAGCCCTTCGACAATCCGGTGGTGCCGCCGGTGTACTGCAGCATCAGGACGTCGGAGCCGCGGATGTCGGCATCGGGTTCGGAATCCGCTGCAGCCCCGACGAGGTCGTTGAAATCGTGGACTCCCGGACCGGTGTCGACCTCTGTGGTCACCGACGGGATCTGGAAGGCGATGACGTTGCGCAGCGGCGTGTCACCGCCGGATTGACTGGCCTTGAGGACGTCGATGGGGCCCTTCGAGACGGCGGCCAGCACGATCACTGTCTCGGCACCGCTGTCCTTGATGTAGTGGTGCACCTCCGGCCCGGCCGCCAGCGGGTTGATCGGCACCACGATGGCGCCGAGCTTGGCGCAGGCCTGGAAGGCGATTACGTACTGCGGCACGTTGGGCGACATGATGGCGACCCGGTCGCCCTTCTTCACACCGAGGGTCACCAGAGCGTTCGCCGCCTTGCGCGCCATGCTGTTGACCAGCCCGTAGGGCAGGTGCATATCGTTGATGATCAGATAGTCCCGGTCGGGATTCTTCTCGGCGCAACTGTTGAACATCTGTTTGATCGACAGCGGCGGGTAGATGACGGAATACGGGACGCCTCTGTCGTAGAGTTTGAACCAGGGTTTGCTCTTGTCGACCATGCGAGGAGTCTGGCAGCCAGATCGCGGTCGTGCGGCGGAATGGGATGCTCAGTTCAGAAGCAGCACCGGATCGCCGCGACGGCGGAACACCGACCCGAACCGGGCATCGATACGCAGCCAGGCCGGCATCGCCCGCACCCGAACCACCTCACCGGGCGCATCGGGCGCGAAACCCATTGCAGCCAGCACCAGAGCGCATCGCATCGGTACCGCGGCCGTCTGCGTTTCCGAACTGACCTGCAGCACTTCCTGATCCAGCAGCGAGGCCGGCGGTCCGAGTGGACCCCCATGCTCACGCGCCAGTTCGGTTCCGTTGCGCGCCAAATCGGCCAGCACGGTGGCGGGCACGTCATCGACGTGAACGAAACCCGTCTCCGGTGGCAGCGCCGAACGCCAGGCGGAGTCCATCGGGTAGCCCGGATCGACAACTCCCGCCTCGTCGGCCGCCGCGAGTCCGCGCCGCAACTCGTCGGCGCCGCAGGTGACGTCCGGCCGAGCCATGATGCCCGCCACCACCCGGCCGACGAGCACGTCGAAACCCGTTGCCGCCCATGCACCGATCAATCCGTCGGCGCGGATGCGCAACCGGATCACGGCAGACTCGTCGAGACGCAGAACCCGCTCGGCGAACACGGAGAGGTCGGCGCGCTCGGCGGCCTCGGGGATCGAGATCATCGAAGCCAACGCTGAAGATACTCCCGATGGGTGGACGAGAGCCGCACCAGTCGCTGCTCCTCGATATGCACCGCGGCCAGTTGAGTTTCGGCGATCACCGCAGGCCGGGAGTCCTGCGCCGCCTGCACCGAACGCACCTCGTAACCAAGAGTGAAGTCGACCGCGCGCAGCCGTTTGGTCCACATCGTCACCTGCAGCGGTGAGTCGGCCAGCCGGAGCTGACCTTTGTAGAGCACCCGAACCTCGTGGATCAGCAAGCCGATGGTCGCGATATCCGGGGCGAACGGCTCATGGAGGAAGTCGACCCGGGCCTCCTCGAGGATCGTCACCATCGTGGCGTGGTTGACGTGCTGGTACATGTCGATATCCGACCAGCGCACCCGCACCCCGGTGGTGAACCCGGCCTCGACGTCAGCCACTGGTCCCGGTACCACTGGTTCGGGTCATGCTGCGAATCTGGCGCGCGGCCACCGACAGGGTCGCCAGATCGGCCGTATCGTGATCGCGAATCTCCGCCAGGGTTCGGCGGGCCCGCCCCACCCGCGAGCCGTTCACCTGCTCCCATTCGGCGATCTTCTGCTCGCCGGTCTCCCCCGGCTCCCCCACCGCGAGCACATCGAAACACAGAGCGCGCAGCGAGCCGTAGATATCGTCGCGGACGGCCAGCCGGGCCAGCGAGTGCCAGCGGTCATCACGCGGTAGGCCCGACACCGCCGTCAGCAGACCGTCGGTGCCAAGGAAGTTCATCAGTGCGAAGTAGGCGTCGGCGACCTCGGCGGGATCCCGGTCGACGATATCGGCGATATCGATGACATCCAGCAGGCTGTATTGGTACAGGCCCGAGGCCACCTCATAGGCCAGGTTCTCCGGCACGCCGTGGACGGCGAATTCCCGGGCCTCCCTGGCCACGATCACATGATCGTCACCGCGTAGCCAGCCCGGCATTCCCGGTGTCAGTTCCGCGACCTTCGCGGCGAATCGGTTGATCTCCGCGCCGACGGCCAGCGGCTGCGGCCGGTAGTTGAGCATCCACCGAGCCGCCCGGTCCAGCCGACGGCGCAGGTCTAGGGTCATCCGGTCGGTCACCGCGACCGCCACTCCCTTCTCGAGGCCGACCGATTGAATGCACCGCCAGGTCTGTTCGATGCCGAATATCGCATCGATTGCGGCGAAGGCGCGGACCGCGTCGACATACCCCACCCCGGCATCCTCGGTGACCCGGTAGGCGAAGGTGATCCCGCCGGTGTCGACGACGTTGTTCACCAGCATGGTGGTGATGATCTCCCGGCGCAGCTGATGGCTGGAGATCTCGGCGGCGAAGCGGTCCCGCAGCTGAGCCGGGAAGTAGCGCGGCAAACGGGAGGCAAAGACTTCCTGGTCGGGCAGGTCGCTGGCCAGTACCTCCTCCTTGAGCGCCAGCTTCACGTGTGCCATCAGCGTGGCCAACTCCGGCGAGGTGAGGCCGATACCGATCTCCGCGCGACGCTGGATTTCCTTGTCCGAGGGCAGCGCCTCCAGCGCCCGGTTCAGCCCGCGACGATCCTCGAGTTCCCGAATCTGCCGGGCGTGCACGTTGAGCACCGCCGGCGCGTTGGCCCGGCTGGTACCCATCAGGTCGTTCTGATCGCTGTTGTCGGTGAGGACCAACCGGGACACCTCGTCGGTCATCGCGACCAGCAACTCGGCGCGCTCCGACGGATGGATCCGGCCGGCGCCGACCAGTGAGTCGATCAGGATCTTGATGTTGACCTCGTGATCTGAGCAGTCGACCCCTGCGGAGTTGTCCAGCGCGTCGGTGTTGATGCGCCCGCCGCACAGATCGAACTCGACCCGTCCCAGCGATGTCACGCCCAAGTTGCCACCCTCACCGATCACCTTGACGCGCAACTGATTTGCGTTGACCCGCACGGCATCATTGGCACGATCGCCCACCGCGGCATCGGACTCCGACTCGGCCTTGACGTAGGTGCCGATTCCCCCGTTGAACAACAGGTCCACCGGTGCCCGCAGGATCGCCCGGATGAGGTCCGGCGGGGTCATCTCGGTGACCTGCTCGCCGATCCCGAGTGCCCGGCGCATCTGCTCGCTGATCGGTATCGCCTTCTGCTGTCTGCTGAAGACGCCGCCGCCGGTGCTGATGAGTTCGGCGGAGTAGTCCTCCCAGCTGGATCGGGGCAGTTCGAACAACCGCCGGCGCTCCTGAAATGTTCGCGCGGCGTCTGGATCGGGGTCGACGAAAATATGCCGGTGGTCGAAGGCGGCGACCAGCCGGATATACGGCGAGAGCAACATACCGTTGCCGAAAACGTCACCGCTCATATCGCCGACACCGACCACGGTGAATTCCTCGGACTGGGTGTCGACACCCATCTCCCGGAAATGCCGTTTGACCGATTCCCAGGCGCCCTTGGCGGTGATACCCATCTGCTTGTGGTCGTACCCGACCGACCCGCCGGAGGCGAAGGCGTCGCCGAGCCAGAAACCGTAGGATTTGGCCACCTCATTGGCGATATCGGAGAACGTCGCAGTGCCCTTGTCGGCGGCGACCACAAGATACGCGTCATCGCCGTCCCTGCGCACGACACCGGGCGGGGTGACGACTCGGCCGGGACGCTCGATGTTTCCGGCAGGGCCGGCACGCTCGACATTGTCGGTGATATCGAGCAACCCCGCGATGAACAGCCGGTAGCAGGCCACCCCCTCGTTCCGCAACGCCTCCCGGTCGGCAGCGGTATCGCCGGTCGGCGCGGGCGGGTTCTTGAGGACGAACCCTCCCTTGGCGCCTACCGGGACGATGACCGCGTTCTTCACCGCCTGCGCCTTCACCAGCCCGAGGATCTCGGTGCGAAAGTCCTCACGCCGGTCCGACCAGCGCAGACCGCCCCGCGCCACGGGGCCGAACCGCAAGTGAACGCCCTCGATCCGCGGTGAGTAGACGAAGATCTCATAACGCGGACGGGGCAGCGGCAGTTCACCGATCAGTTCCGGATTTACCTTGATGGACAACACATCTTGGCTCTGTGCAGACTGCGGGTCGGTAACGTAGAAGTTGGTGCGAAGGGTCGCCTCGATCATCGAGGCGAACGCACGCAGGACCCGGTCGGTATCCAGGCTGGCCAGTGCGTCGATATCGGCGGCTACGGCCCGCGCGGCGGCCCTGGCATCGCGGCCGTTGGCCCCGGAGTCCGGATCGAACATCGCCTCGAACAACGCGACCAGCGAACGTGCCGTCGAGGTGTTCTCACCGAGCACCGACTCGATATGCGATTGGCTGTAGGGAAATCCGGCCTGACGCAGGTACTTCGCGTAAGCCCGCAGCAGCATGACCTGCCGCCAGGTCAGTCCCGCGCGCAGGACGAGTTCGTTGAAACGATCCACCTCGACCCGCCCCTGCCAGATGGCGGTAACCGCATCGGTGAATCGCTGTGCCGTGACGTCCCAGTCCCCGCCCATCGCCGACTCCGGCACCGTGGGATTGGGGCGGATCATGAACTGGTAGATCCGCACCGTCAGCCCATCCGGGCGGGCCACGGTGAACGGGCGCTCCTCAAGGACCTCGACCCCCATACACTGCAGCATGGGCAACAGCTCGCTGAGCGACGCCGACACCCCACCCAGGTACCAGGTGAGAAAGACCGCGCGGCCGGTGTCGCCGGGTTCGAGCTGCAGGGCGACCGAATCCGGTTGCAGCGACTCGATTATGGCGATATCGGTGATCGCCTCATCCGGGGTGACGGCCTGTTTGAACTCCTCTGAGAGCGCCTCCGCATAATGTTCGGCGACACTTTCGGCAATGGCCCCGGTCTGGACCGATGTGAGCAGTCGGTCCGCCCAGGTCCGGGTTGCCCCGGTGAGCAGTCCCTGGATACGAAGCCGGTTACCATCAGAAGTGTCAATCGGCCCTCGCCCCGGGTCGTCAGGCAGCCGCACCGTGAAATGCACGATGGCCCAGGGGGATTCGCTGACCCTGGCGGCATAGTCGATACTGGCGCCGCCGAACTCGCGAAGGAGAATGTCCTGCACAGCCAGCCGTACGGCGGTGGTATACCGGTCCCGGGGCAGATAGACCAGGCAGGACACGAAATGTCCGAGCCGGTCGGTCCGCAGAAACAGCAGGGCTCTTCGCCGCAAACCGAGGTCGATCACCGCAGCCGCTGTGTCCAACAACTGCTCGGCGCTCAGCGTGAACAGTTCTGAGCGCGGAATGGTCTGGATGATGTCCAGCAGAAGTTGGCCCGGATGGCCGGGGTCGTCCTCGGACAGTGCCAGCGCGCCCTGGACCCGTCGTGAGATCAGCGGGATGTCGAGCACGTTGGCATTCATCGCCGCGACGGTGAACAAGCCGATGAAGCGGTGCTCGATTGCGTCGCTTCGCTCCTGCCCGCCGGGAGATTTCCCCGCGTCGCTTCGCTCCTGCCCGCCGGGAGATTTCCCCGCGTCGCTTCGCTCCTGCCCGCCGGGCTCCTCGCGCACCACGACGATATAGGGGAAGGCACCGTAGCGCAGGAAACTCGGCATGGTGGCCAGCGCCAGCGCGACCGGTTCGCCGGGGTGGCTGAGTTCGGGCAGAATCTGGGTGCGCAGTCGGGCCACCCCGAGACGGCTCGAGTCATCCACATCCGCGTGTCCATCGGACACGGTGCATCGCTGGGCGCCGAGCAGCACGAAGTGCCCGTCCCCGAGCCAACGCAGCAGATAGGAAACGTCGATGCGATCAGGCCACGGGAACCGGGTTCCGTCGTCGGCGGCGATATCATGGGCCAACTGCTGCAGGTCGGCCGTCAGCGCAGCGGAGTCCTTCGCAACCTGCCGGGCATCCGCGATCACCAGCGGCAGCAGACGGACGGCTTCCGCCACCGCCCGCTGGTCGACTCCCGCGGCAAGCTGAATGTGGATCCAGGACTCGGCGATCGCATCGGCCGAGACCTCCTCGCCGGCGGGGTTGGCGTGGATCAGCGTGCCCGCGGAGTCACGGTGTGCCGATATCGACGGGTGCATCAAAGCGGTGTACGCGACACCGATGCGGTGCAGCAGCACGGTCACCGAGTCCATCAGCGTGGTGGCCTCGTCGGTGACGATCTGCAATGCAGGACCAAAACCCCCCGGATCGTCAGCGGGAATGACCCCCACAAGGGTCTCGCCGACCCGCCGGCGGTGCGCGAGCCGCTCCTGGGCGGCGATCAGCTCCGGGGGCGCAGAGCCAGCCGTTTCCGGGGACACGGTTCCGCCGGGTCCCGGACCGCTATGCGGACCGCGGTAGGTTGCTAAGAAAGCACGTTCGAGGTCGGACGTTTTTCGGACAGCCGTCACAGCCGTGACACTAGTCGCGTGTGAGCCTGCGATGGGTCACTCTGTGCGGACGCGCCGCATCGGCACCGAGCCGATCGATCTTGTTTTCCTCGTACGCGCCGAAGTTGCCCTCGAACCAGAACCACTTGGCCTCGTTATCGCCGTCACCCTCCCACGCCAGAATGTGGGTGCAGGTGCGGTCCAGGAACCAGCGATCATGGGAGATCACCACCGCGCAACCCGGGAACTTCTCCAGCGCGTTCTCCAGCGAGCCGAGAGTCTCGACGTCGAGGTCGTTGGTGGGCTCGTCGAGCAGCAGAAGGTTGCCCCCCTCTTTGAGAGTCAGGGCAAGGTTGAGCCGGTTGCGCTCACCACCGGAGAGCACTCCGGCCGGTTTCTGCTGATCGGCACCCTTGAATCCGAAAGCCGAGACATAGGCCCGGGATGGGATTTCATTCTGGCCGACCTCGATGTAGTCGAGCCCGTCGGAGACCACCTGCCAGACATTCTTCTTCGGGTCGATACCGCCGCGGCTCTGGTCGACATAGCTCAGTTTGACGGTGTCGCCGACCCGTACCGTGCCGCTGTCCGGCTTTTCCAGACCCACGATGGTCTTGAACAGCGTGCTCTTGCCCACCCCGTTGGGCCCGATCACCCCGACAATGCCGTTACGGGGCAGGCTGAAGGACAGATCCTTGATCAGGATCCGCCCGTCATAGCCTTTGTCGAGGTGTTCGACTTCTACGACCACACTGCCCAGTCGGGGGCCGGTAGGTATCTGAATCTCCTCGAAGTCGAGTTTGCGAGTCTTCTCCGCCTCGGCTGCCATCTCCTCGTAGCGCTGCAGCCGTGCTTTGTTCTTGGCCTGACGGGCCTTGGCGCCGGAGCGCACCCAGGCCAGTTCCTCTTTGAGTCGCTTCTGCAGTTTCTGGTCCTTCTTACCGGTGACCTCCAGACGCTCGGCCTTCTTCTCCAGGTAGGTCGAGTAGTTGCCCTCGTAGGGGTAGGCGCGGCCACGGTCGAGTTCCAGAATCCACTCGGCGACATTGTCAAGGAAGTATCGATCGTGGGTGACGGCCAGAATCGCACCCTTGTAGTCGGCGAGATGCTGCTCGAGCCACTGGACACTCTCGGCATCGAGGTGGTTGGTCGGCTCGTCGAGCAGTAACAGGTCCGGCTTGCTCAGCAGCAACTTGCACAGCGCTACCCGGCGACGCTCCCCCCCGGACAGGTGGGTGACCGGCTCATCGGGCGGCGGGCAGCGCAACGCGTCCATCGCCTGCTCCAGTTGGGAGTCAAGGTCCCAGGCGTCGGCGTGGTCCAGTTCCTCCTGGAGCCGACCCATTTCCTCCATCAGCTCATCGGTGTAATCGGTGGCCATGAGCTCGGCGACCTCGTTGAAACGGTCCAGCTTGACCTTGATCTCACCCAGGCCCTCCTCGACGTTGCCGCGGACGGTCTTCTCCTCGTTCAGTGGCGGCTCCTGCTGCAGGATGCCTACGGTGGCCCCGGGGGCCAGGAACGCGTCACCATTGTTGGCCTGGTCCAGGCCGGCCATGATCCGCAGGACGCTCGACTTGCCGGCGCCGTTGGGTCCGACGACACCGATCTTGGCCCCGGGCAGGAAACTCAGCGTGACATCGTCGAGGATGACCTTGTCGCCGTGTGCCTTGCGGACCTTGCGCATGGTGTAAATGAATTCCGCCACGGCAACCATCCTAGGTCGCTACCCGATTCGGGTGGGCGGTCACACCGGGCAGACCGGCGCGACCGCCCATCCGCTCAGGCTGAAAGCACCACGTGATCGGCCAACTCAGCAGCTGACCCGGCGGGTGCTTCCTGCGCGCCAGGCTCCGGATCAGCAGGGCCGGCGCCGTCGTCGGTACCCGCCGCCACGCCACCCACGGTGGCCGTGCCCTCGCCGTCGTTGGGCCGGGGCCGTTGCTCGATACGCGCGATCACCCGGGACAGGTCGGGGCCGACGGCGGTGGCGCGCATCTCCAGCGAGGAGCGCTTGGCCCCCTCTCGGTCCTCGTACTCGCTGGTGTGGACCGTTCCGACGGCGATAACTGGCGCCCCCTTGTAAAGACCCGCCCCGACTCCGGTGACCAGCTTTCCCCAGCAGTTAACGGTGATGTAAAGCGTCTGCCCCGGCTCCCATGTGCCCTCAGCCGTGCGCCGCCGGGAATTACTGGCCATCCGGAAGCTGATCACTTCCTGGTCGGCCACCACACGGCGGCGGAAATCGGTGATGATGCGGCCGACGACGGTGATGGATGTCTCAAACATTTCATGCCCTTTCTCTCGGTGCGGGTTCGCGCCTCCAGTGAGCGCCCGGGCACCGACAATCCGACCGCGCCGGGGCGGTCGGATCCGGCAGTCTGTGGATGAAATGCCGCCGGTGGACTACGTGCCGATATCGGCGGGACCGGCCGGTACCGTCGCAGAGGGCGCCCGCTCAGTGCGCCGCCACTGGATCAGGACCGCTGCCAGCACCACCACCAGCGGTAACAGACCGACAGTTACAGCAAATACGCCAGCGAGTTGCTGATCGCCGGAAAGGTCTGTGCGCCAGGGCAATTGCAGCGACCGGTAGAACCGCTCCCCGCGGATAGTCGGCATACTCATCAACAACGCCCCAAAAACCGCCTGTAGTGCGATCGCTGCGCACACCATCCCGATCCTGGTGAGGTGCCCCACCGTGCGGCGTACCGGGTCGATACCGATGACCACCGAGAAGAACAGAAAGCCGCTCACCAGGAAGTAGGCGGTCATCAGCAGACGAGCGCCGTGGTCCGAACCCGCACTGTCGAAGATCCCGCCGAGGTAAAGCGCGTAGAAACCGGCGGCGAACACGACGGTGACGACCGCAGGCCGGGTGACGAAGCGCACCCAGCCGCTGCCCGATCCGGCCAGCAACCACTCTCGCGGACCCGGGGGTTCACCGGGGCCCGCGGGAGACAGCGCCCGCAACGCGAGGACGGCGGGGGCAGCCAGCACCCCGAGGATCGGAATCAGCATGGAGAGCAACACAAGTGTGGCCATGTGGATGCTGAAGACGGCGGGCGAATACCGACCGAGACCCGACGATGTGGTGAACAGCAGAAGGGCGCAACCCAGTAGCCATGCGGCGGTGCGCTTCAGCGGCCAGTCGCCGCCCCGACGACGCAAGCGGACCACAGCGGCGACGTAGAGTGCGGCCGACACGATTGCCGCAGTTCCGAACAGTAGGTCGAAGCGCCAGTCCAGCAGAACGCCCCCGATGCTCGGCGGCCCGATCAGGTCATATCCGAGCGCCACCTCCGCCGGTGACGGATTGAGGACCGCCGGCGGCGGTGGTGGCGTGCGCCCCAGCCCAACCGCGATGCCGAAGGTAGCGCCGAACACCAGCGCCTCAGCCATCGACAGCCGGATCAGCGGAACCCGCGTACCCGGTCCGGATTTCAGTGCCGCCACTGCGATCCGGCGCTGACCCCACCCGATCGCCCCCAGCGCGACGAGCGCGGTGACCTTGGCCAGCAGCAGTGCCCCGTAGGGCGTCGAGAACAGCTCGGCGAAGCGAATCCGCACCGCCGCATTGGCACTCCCCGACACCAGCATCACGGCGAAACAGCACAGTGCCACCACAGAAAAACGGCCGGCCGCAAGAGCGATATGCCGGCCGCCCCGCAGTGCGTGCGCGAGAAGCGCCAGCAGGCCCCCGGCCCACATCGACCCGGCAACCAGATGCAGGATCAAGCTGCTGGTGGCGACATCATGGGATCCGCCGGCGGCCGAATGACCGGTCAAGGCCAGTGGCATGAGCGTGAGCAGCGCACCGCCGAACAGCATGGGTGTCCAGGACCAGCGCAACACCGCCCTCGCGGCGACCGTGACCAACACAGCCAGGGCGGCCGTCCAACGCCACGCCGAGGCGGTGTCAACCAGATCAGCGGCCCGCCAGATGGCAATCGGGCTGAGATGGCCGGTAAGCGGCTCGCCGGACACGTCGGAGACCGTCAACGGCACCAGCAGCACCGCGCAGACCGACCAGACCCCGCAGGCCGCTGTCGCCAGACGCAACGCGCGGAAGCCGTCCGCATCGAGCACGCCACTCCCCTGGGGCGGCACCAGGAAAGCCGCGAACATGAAGCCGCCCACGGCTACGGCGGCGGCCACCTCACCGGCCGCCCGGACGAAGGGCAGACCGAGGGAGGTCACCGGACCCGGATCGGGAAGGCCGGTTGCGGTCAGCGCTGCAGCCAGCGACAGCGCCCCGATCGAGGCTGCCGTCACTCCCGCAAGCAGTGCCACCGCGCTCAGCACCGGCCATGCGGCACTGCTCCTGACCACCGGGGCGGCCGTCGACGTCACCCCGTCAGCGTAGGTCCCGGGGCTGCGGCATCTACGGGCTGTTCTGGTACTCGATCTCGACGTTATCGCCGTCGATGTTCGTCACGGTCACGTCGTAGCCCTGTTTCTGGTCTCCGGTGACCGCGACGCACTCACCGAACGTGCCGGCCCTGGCAGTCACGTCGTCGACGCACTCGACGGTCTCGGCGGGGGTGCCATCGGCATTCAGTTTCTGCAGGAGGACTTCCTGGACCTTTTCTCTGGGCACCACCGGGAAAGTCGCGACATCCATTTCGAGCCCGTTGACGTTCTCGACCACAATGACCTGTTTGGCCGTGACACCGTCGACGGTGACTTCGCAGTTCGCACTGGCACCCACCGCGCCTTCCAGACCCGAGTCACAGGTCACGGCCTGGGCATCGTCATTACCTGAAACCCCTTTTTCCAGTTGCTCTTTCGTCACCGACGGGGAAACGTCAAAGGACACGTCGGAACCGTCGACGCCGGTCGCGGTGACCGTTGCCTCGACACTGTTCGTCTCGCTGAAGACGACATCGCAGATCGTGGTCTTGCCCACCTCTCCGACCAGGTCACCGTTGCAGGTCACCGACTGCGGTGGATCACCGGCCTCAGCCTGCTGATCAGCAAGCCGCTTCTGCAGATCCGCGGCACTGAGCGATGGGGTGCTCGAACACCCACTCAGCCCGGCGCCGAGCAGTCCGGCAATCGCCAGGGCGGCACCGGCCGCGCCATTGATCCTCATCAGATGGTTCCTCCATGTATCGCTAATGCCAGGCGTATTTCGCTAGGGGCAGGGCAATTGGGCCGACCCGACCTTATAACGGGCGCTACTGATCCGGCGCCGTCTCGCCGAAGCCGCCGGGCGGTGTCGGCCCCGTCTCAGATGCGTGAATGCAGACGGGCTTCGCGGGCGTAGAACTGTTCTCGGGCCACCTGATGGATTCGTTCCATATCGGCGATGATGCCGCGCAGCTCATGCAGGAAGGCCCGGCGCCGCTCACGCAGATCCGGCGAGGGTTCAAAGAGATTCTGATCAGCGGCCACTTGGCGGGCAGTCGCGAACAGCAGCGCAGAGACCGATTCGGTGCTGCTGACCAAACCCTGAGCCGCGTACTGGTTTCCGACACCGAGGGCAAGCTTGCTGAGCTCCTTGTCACCGATATCGGCGGGTGCATCGCACAACACGTCGGCGACGATCTCATAGGCCTCGAAAAACGGACGCAACACGGCGTTGGACATCAGTGGCCGCTTGGCGGAGAGCAGCGCCTCAACCGCCTCCGGACCGGCGTCAAGTTGCGACTCCCAGTCAACGTTCCACTCCAGTTCCTCGGCGACGTTCTCCCGGAAAATGGCTGTGGGCGCGAAGTAGAAGTCGAACTTGAGCAGGGTACGTAACCGAAGCGCCTGGGCCCAGAAGGCGTCGAATCGCTCCCCCTGCGGGGCGCGGGCAGCGTGAACCAGCGCGAGTTCGACGATGGACGTCTCCAGAAAGGCGTGAATCAGGGAGTTTCGGTAGAAGGCCGCCTCGAGTTCCTGTTCGGGGGCGATTCGCCAGACCGGCTCGTGGCCACCGTCGACCCGGGTAACCGGATGGCCGTTGGACAACGCGTCCACGGCCGCCCGTACCCCGTCCGAGGAGTGCAGGCGCAGCGCGCTGTTGGTCATCGGCGTCTTCTTGCGTTCGAGATAGTCCAGTGAATCCTGCAGCGTGTGATGCAGCTGGCTCAGCGTGAGCGCGCGGCCCCGCGTGGCCAGCAGCAGGGCGGCCACCAGGCTGGTCGCATTGATGGGGGTCGCCCGCTGAATCCGCCAGGACACCTCGATTGCCATTCGCTGCAGGGCAAGCCGCTTGGCCGACTCGTCCTCGGCGATCGGCCCGCCCGGCTCGCCGAGGTACTGCCGCATCGAGACCGCCTCGGGGAAGCGCACATAGATCTTGCCGTAGTTACGCTCGCCCTGCGCCTTGATGAAGTTGACCAGCCACTCGGCCCCCTCGGGAATCTTCTCCCCGCCCCGGGCGTACGCCGCGTACTCGGCGGTCTCGTGCAGCTGGTCGAAACTGATCGACGTCGGCTGCAGCAGGATATCCTCGCTTCGGCCGTCCAGATAGGCGTCTGCGACGTAGGAAAGCAGACCGAGCTTGGGCGGCAACATCTTTCCGGTCCGCGACCGGGTGCCCTCGATGGACCAGCTGAGGTTGAAACGCTTCTGGACGATGTAGCCGACGAATTCGCGCAGCACATACTTGTAGAGCGGGTCGTCGAGCTTGCGGCGCAGGAAGATGACACCCGACCGACGCATGAGCGGGCCCATAAAACCGAAGGACAGGTTGATTCCGGCGAAGGTGCACGCAGGCGGCAACTTGTTCTCCTGCAGCGCCACCGGAACGACCACGCCGTCGAGATAGGACCGGTGCGACCACAGGAATACTGCCGGGTGGTCCTCGAGCGCGCGCCGCATGGACTCGATCTGACCGGAGTCGTAATCGATCCGGGAGTCAAAGCCCCTGCTGAAGATGGTCCGGCCCAGGTTCGGGATGAGATCGACCGAGAATCTGCTCCAGCCGGTGGCGAGCTCGTCGAGCATCACTTCGGCCTTCTCGGCATTCGCTCCGGGTATTCCCGCCATCCCCTCCATAAATCGCGAGGACGCCATCAACTCGTCGGTGATCAATCGCGGCGATTTGTATTCCGGGCCGAGCAAACGCAATTCGATCCGCTCGACCGCGAGGTTCGCCCGCCGCAGGACGAACTGGGCGAAGTCGCTCGGGGTGCCACCGACGGTGTTCTCCTGCCACTGCTGGCGTAGCTCGGAGACCTTCGCAGGTTCGCCGGCGACGATCCGGGCACGCGAGGGGTTCTTGCGCAGGATCGCGCGCTGCAGCATCTCCGGTGGCCGATAGGTATCCCGGCCGGAGAGCAGACCGACCACTTTCACGCGGGTGGGTAAACCGCCCGGCACCCAGAACACTCGGACCGGAACGACGGTGCGATCCGGTGTCGCGCCGAGCTTTTCGGCAAGTTCGGCGACCAACTGCGGCGACGGGTCGCTGTGCGGCAGTTGCAGCACCTCGACCCGGGTGTCGGGATGTGCGCGTCGCTGAACCCGCAACCAGTCGCTGAGCAGGTCGAACTCCGCCTTGGACGACACCGAGGCAAGCACCAGGGCATCGTCGGTGGTACTGAAATCGGTGAGGTAGTCGACGGCGCTCATCGGCGTCCCCTCGGGGCTTTCCGGGTGGCGGTCGAGTCGGCGACGGTCTTCTTCGCAACGGCCTTGCGAGCAGCGGTCTTCTTGGCGACAGTCTTCCTGGCAGCGGTCTTCTTGGCAGCGGTCTTCTTCGCAGCGGTCTTCTTCGCAGCGGTCTTCTTGGCAGCGGTCTTCTTCGCAACGGTCTTCGTGGGAGCCGAAGTCTTGGCGGCCGCCTTCTTTGACGCGGCCTTCTTGGCAGGGGCGGCACCCTTGACCGCCTTCGCGGCCGGCCTGGCGGATCTGGCCTTCCCGGTCGCCGTGCCCGGCTTTCTCGGCGCCCTCACCCGGCGAGCATAAATACCGGCCTTGGGCACTTCGTCGACCGGCCAGTCAGCCAGGGTGTCCACATACAACTGCCGGACTTCGGCGATCTTGTCGTTCAGATTGTCCAGCGTCCAGTCCCGAAGCGACAGCGGCGGATAGACCACGATATCCACCGTTCCGGGATGCAGGGTCGACGAGTCCCGGGCCGAAAGTACCTCCGCGTTGCGGATCACAATGGGCACGATCGGGACGCCTGCGGCCATGGCCAGCCGAAAAGGCCCCTTTTTGAACTGGCCCACCGACCGGGTATCCATCCGGGTGCCCTCGGGAGCAATCACCACCGACAGCCCCTTCCTGGTCAGCTCCTCGGCCTGATGCAGGGACTCGACGGCCTTCTTGGGATCGTCGCGGTCGATGAAGACGGTGTCGACCAGTTTGCCGATGGTGCCCACAACCGGATCATTCTGAAGTTCCTTTTTCCCGACGCCGGTCCAGTTGTCCTTGACCATCGAACCGACCACCACGGGGTCGAAATTATTGCGATGGTTGAAGATGAACACCGCGGGGCGCTTCTTCGTAAGGTTGTCCTCACCGAGGATGTTCAGTCGAACGCCGTTGATGCCCAGCAACATCTGCGGGAACGCGGAAGTGAAGAAGTTCACGCCACGACGACGACTCCGGGTTAGTAGCCCCCAGCCCACCGCGCCGTAGGCGGCCGGAACGATCGACCCGACGCCGAGCAGGGTGCGCACCTGACCCAACAGGCCACCCCGGCCGCGGCTGCTGAACCGCAGGATCGGCCAGCCGCGCTTACCGGCCACCTCGGCCATCTTGTCGCCGGGATTGGTCGGCCGGGGGTTGCCGACCAGATGCATCAGGGCAAGGTCCTCGTCACCGTCGGCGTAGAAGTAACTGGCCTTGAGATCGATATCGTGATCGGCCGCGAACTGCTGTACCGCGTTGGCTTTACCCGGTCCCCACAGGATCGGCGTGACGACATCGCCGGTGAGTACTCCGTCGTCGTCGACGTCGAAACGGTTGGTCAGAACGTTGGGAATACCGAGGTATCGGGCCACCGGTTCCACCTGGATGGTCAGTGCTGACGAGCTCAGCACAACCGTATGCCCGCGTTCCATATGCGCGTGCACCAGGTCGCGCATCTCCGGATAGATCCTTTTCTCGATCTTCTCGACGAACAGTCGCTCACCGATCTGCTGAAGATCTGACAGCGGTCGGCCGCGCAGCACCTCGGTGGCCTTGTTGATCAGCCCCTCGAACTCCATCCGCCCGAACTGGTGGTTCAGGCCCGCGGCGACCATACCGATCAGCTCGCCAACACCCATGTCACCGTTGCGGAACCGCTCGCGGGTCAGGATCACACCGGTGAATCCGGCGACCAAAGTCCCGTCGACGTCGAAGAACGCACCGACTCTGGGACCCGGCGGGCTGGCCATCACCTCCGCTACCGAACCGGGGAGCCGCAGCTCCTTTGTTCCTCTGGCGGTCTTATCGCTCATGAGTAGGCCACCGATCCCTTCGTGGATGCCGCGGGGGACGTCGCGGGTGACGTCACGGACTGGTCTGGCTGATCGGGAAACGACGCGGGAACGACCCGTGGGCGCGGATCCCCGGCGAGTGCGAGCACCTCGTCGAACCCCTGCCGCAGGCAGCGCGACCACAGGTCGGGATCCGCGACCGCGGCCCGGTCATATCGGGTCGTTACGGTCGCGTAGCCGCCACGAGAAATGAGCACAACCATCATCGCAACACCGGGAAGTGGCCCAAGTCCGAACTGCCGCAACACTTTCGCACCGGCGATGAAGGTTTCGCCCGGATAGATCGGCACATTGCTCGCCTGAACATCGGAGGCGATGACCGAACCGCTCATCGCCTGCAGCACGGCGTCAGGCAGCAATGTGAGTACCGGCGCCACCGCCCCGACCAAGTCGATGGCGGCCTCCTCACGCCGGGAGATCATCTGTTTGCGGATCTTCGCGATGCGCACGACTGGATCTTCGACGCCCACCGGCGCCCCCAGGTTCACCCCGGCGAACCGGTTGCCGCCGGCAGGATCGGCTTCGGCACGCAAGTTGACCGGCACCGCCATCGGAAGCGTGTTGATCGGCACACCAAGGGTTTCGTGATAGGTGCGCAGCGCCCCGCACAGCCCGGCCAGGTAGGCGTCGTTGATCGAGCCCTCGGCAGCATGTGCGGCGCGGTGCAGATCACCGAGTTTCATCTCAATGGCCTCGGTGCGGGTGGACAGACTGCGTCGGCGCAACAGCGGCGAGGGTTCGGCGGCCCGGCGCACCATCCGGCGTCCGGACCGGGCGTACTCGATGGCCCCGAATAGGGCTGACGCCGGGTTACTCACCGTTTTACCCACCAGCCCCGCACCGTCGGCAAGTGCGCCGGCGACGCCGCTGAGAATGGCTGCCGGCAGGTGGTTGAAACCCTCGCGCATCAGGTCCGTCCCGGTGATGTCCTCGGGTACCGGAAGTGGAGGCGCCGGGCGGGGACGGGCGTCGCGCTGCAGGTCATAGATCTCGGCGAACATCGCCGTCGCACCCACCCCATCGGTGACGGCGTGGCTCAAATGCAAAAGAGTTGCGGCCTTCCCACCCGCCAGGCCCTCGACCAGGGTCGCCGTCCACAGCGGCCGGGAAATATCCAGCGGCGACTGCAGCATCACCTCGGCGAGGTCCAAAACATCGCGGACCGTCCCGGGCTCAGGCACCCGCACCCGCCGCACGTGGAAGTCGAGATTGAAGTCCGGATCGACCACCCATCTCGCGGGGGCCGTGGGCAGGGTGGGTATGACCACCTTCTGCCGCAACCGCAGCACCTTACGGGAGGCGTTCTCAAACAGTGTGCGGAACCGGGCCCAGTCCGGTGTGGTGTCGAGGATCTCCAGGGCCATGATCCCCGACCGGGTCCGTGGGTTTGCCTCACCACGATGCATCAGCAGATCGAAGGCGCCAAGCTCGGATGGCAGCCCGGAGGCATCCACGGGGCCGCTCATCGCTCTACCTCCTCCTCGCGCTCATCGCGTGACCGCGCAGCCCCGCACCAAATCCGACCTCGTATTCAGGCTAGTCCCGGCACCATGGCGGCGGGGACGATTGCCCTCGCGACGCCGCTCAACCGGCCGAACGGACCGCGGCGGGGTTGTCCCGCGCCTCGACATGCCGCCCGTAGATGATGCCCAGAAATGCCGCCACCGCCTCTGCCGTCATCTGGCAACGTAGTGTTGCGATCGCATCAAAAGCATGGTGAGCATTCGGGATCTCAGCGTGCGCGACCGTGCCCGCGCCGACACCGCGCAGGGCATCGGCGAAACCGTCAGCCTGGGAGCGCGGGACAATGGCGTCGTTCTCGCCGTGCAGGATGAAGAACGGCGGGGCGTCGCGGTGCACCCGCAGGGTCGGCGAGGCTGCCTCGAACACAGCCCGGTCCTCGGCGAATCGGCGCTGCATCACCAGATTTTCCAGAAGCGGCATGGTGAGCCTGTGCATACGATCGTGATCGGTGAGGTCATAGACGCCGTAGTAGGGCGCGGCGGCCTGCACGCTGGTATCGGCGTCCTCGAAGCCGGGCTGCAGACTGCTGTCGTCAGCGGTCAGCGCGGCTAATGAGCTGAGGTGCCCGCCGGCGGAACCGCCGGTGACCGCTATGAAGTCCGGGTCGCCGCCGAAATCGGCGATATTGGCCCGCACCCACGCGATGGCCTTCTTGACATCGACGATGTGCGCCGGCCACGCGTTTCGGGGGCTGCGGCTGTAGTTGATCGGAACGCAAATCCATCCGAGTTCGACCATCCGTGTCATCAGCGGATATGCCTGTCCGCGTTTGTCGTTGACCGACCAGCCGCCACCCGGGACCTGAATGAGCACCGGGGCGCGGTGGCCGGCCGGGAGGTCAGGACGCCGCCACACGTCCAGCAGGTTGCTCCGACCACCCGGACCGTAAGAGATGTTGGTGGTCGTCGCCGCGTAACGCTTCCGGTGCCGCATCGCCCCGACCAAGCCGACGAGGTTCGGCTGACGCGTGCTGTATGCCTCCAGTGGGTGGTGGACCGCCGACAGATAATCGTCGCCGAACGTCTCAGCCAACGCGGCCGCGAGAACCGCATCGGCGCGCTGACCGGCCAGACCGTGGGCCACCCGTTCCAGGGGGGCGGGCAGCGCGGAAAGCGCGTGACCGGTGACGACGTGCGGGGCGAATTCGGCAGCCAGCCAGCCCAGGACCCAGCCGGCAGCGGCCGGGGAACCGCGCAGGACCAATGACCCGGCCCGCACAGCTCGGCTACATCGGGCTGTGACCTCGTCGATCGCGTTGCTCATGCCTGTCGGCTCCCTTGAGACATCCCGGTTCGGCCCCCGTATGCGGCACCGAGGTGCCCGACGCGCCACGCTAGCGAATCACGGCGGCGCCCACCGTGATTTCGCCGTAACCAATGCGGCCAATCCGGTGTTTCCGCATAACATGAGCCCGGAGGGCTGTTGGCGCGACACGGCCCGATAAACTTTAAGACATGCCTCCGTAGCTCAGGTGGATAGAGCAAGGGCCTTCTAATCCCTAGGTCGCACGTTCGAGTCGTGCCGGGGGCGCAGGTAGAGCAATATCCGTTCCCGAGGTTCCCGGAATTCTCTGGCCGGTCCTCCTCGTCGGATTGATCCAGTAGGCCGCCGTCCTTGCCATCCGGAGGCTGGCCAGGGCGACAAATAGGGACCAATCCGCCATTCAAGCGGCAGCCGAGACCCGATCACACCCGGACGGCACCGCGGATCTGATTGCCTAGGCCTCGGCCGAGCCCTGGCGGCGGGAGTCTTTCGGACCCGGTCGATCACCCCGCTGCAGTGCACCGTCGGCCCAGTGGGCCGGCCATTGCAGCGCGGCCCCCGTACCGACCGCGGCGCGCTCCAAGTCGTTGATCCTCCGACTCAGGGCGTCGAGCAAATGGCTGGTCGGCACCGCCGACAGTGAGGTCTCCAACTCGATCACGCCGCCGACTTCGTCGCGGTTCAGGTAACCGGCGACTATCAGCGCTTCCACCGGGCTGCGCTGATAGGCGCGCGCGAATGCCACTGCGAGTTCGGCGCGGGGTGTGTTGCGACCCTGGTGCCACCGGGAAATGGAGGACTGCTCGATTCCGGTTCGCGCGGCAATCTCCGCCTGAGTCTCACCACCGGCGACCCTGCGCATGTAGTCAGCCCAATTTTCATTCATTGAGAAATAACTATAGCCACCGCACCTCTAATGAGAATATGCATTTGTGATTTACCATGCATGATCGTGTACCACGCTCGGGTGATGGGTTGAATGGCGCTACCACGCCTACCGGAGGGGCCTGCGGCTGGTGAAGTTCAGAGTGGACTCCGAGGGCTACTGGCAGTACGGGCCATACGCATTGGTGGATCGGGCGACGAAAGAGTTAGTCGCCTTACGCCTCGACGCCGAAGCCGTCGAAGGCGTTCTGCTCTCCGACGGGCAGCGCCCCAAACAGCCCGGCACCCGCACCCGGGAGAAGCAGTGTGAAAAAACTTCGGCCGCGCAACACCAATGCTAGATTCCCGGTTGGGGATTGCGGTTAGTAGCGGTTAGTAGTGGGGGATGGTTGATGCAGGCACATCCAGCGACGGCAGCACGAGCCACCTCGGAATTCCTGCGGGCGACAAATGATGCCCAGGACAGGCATCCGTCGATATGCCGCTACCTTCAACTGATCTTCAACGAGGTCCAGCCAGACGACCTCACCGACGAGGAGTCCGCCGCTTTGGTGCAGACACTGGGTCCGGCGTATCAGCGGGTGAGCCAACAGACGCTCAGCGACGGCGCCGCAGTGATTCCGCAAACCCTCCGGCTGTGCGCGGTGCTCGATAGCGTCGCGCCGGAGGACCTGACGCCGGCCGAGGCAGTGGTGGTGTTGACACTCCTCATTCCGGCGCACTCCAGGGTCATAATGCGCCGGGTCGACCTAGGAGCGGGGCGGCCCGTCCAGCGGTTCGTCATCGCCTAGAGCGCATACGGGCGAAGCCGACACCCCGCACGGGGGCGAAACAAGTCGATGCTGCGGGCGTGGCAACCGCATCGGACTGACGGTTGCGACCAGACTGGCACGTGGTCGCATTCCCCCTCAGAAAGCCACACAGCGTGCCATTAGTCGACGTCGATGGGCGGCTCCCCGCCCGACGATCCCGGCGCCGGCCCGAACGCCCGGAGTTCCGCCCGGATATCGAGGGGCTGCGCGCGGTGGCGGTGATCGTCGTCGTGGCCTTCCATATCGGGGCCGTCGGCGGCGGATTCATCGGCGTCGACGTCTTCTTTGTGATCTCCGGATTCCTCATCACCCGCATGCTGTGGACAGAACTCGCCGGCACCGGCCGGATCAGCCTGACCCGGTTCTATGCCGCCAGGGCCCGTCGCCTGCTTCCCGCGGCCGCCGTCGTGCTGGTGGCAACGGCGGTGGCCACCGTCGCACTGCTTCCTCCCCTGCAGGCACGATCGGCTCTCGACGACGGCCTGGCCAGCGCTCTCTACGTCGGCAACTACCGGTTCGCCATGACAGGCACGGACTACCTGGCCCACAGTGCTCCGTCGCCGTTCCAGCAGTACTGGTCACTGGGGGTCGAAGAGCAGTTCTACCTGATCTGGCCGGCATTGCTGCTGGCGACCGGATGGTTATGGCACCGACGCCGGGTGGCACGCCGGCCGTCGCCGGCACCGTACCTCGCCGCACTCGCGTTCATCGGCGCCGTCTCGCTCGCACTGTCTGTGTCATGGACCCATTCCGCGCCGCCGTGGGCGTTCTTCTCGCTGCCGACCCGGGCGTGGGAACTGGCCGCCGGGGGACTGATCGCGCTGACGGCCCCACTGTGGCGCCGCCTGTCCGCCGGGTTCGCGGCCCTGGCCGGCGTGAGCGGACTCGGAGTGATCGGGTGGGCGGCAACCCAGATCGACGACCGGACACCGTACCCAGGCACCGCGGCACTGCTTCCCGTGATCGGCACCTTGCTGGTGATCGTCGCCGGCTGCGCCACCCCGACCAGGGGTGCGGGCCGTTGGCTGTCGATACCGGCGATGCGGGCGATTGGCCGGCTGTCCTACTCCTGGTATCTATGGCACTGGCCGCTGCTGTTGTTCGCACCGCTGGTTGTTGGACATCCCCTGAACTGGCCCGGCCGCCTGGCCACCGTGGCCGCATCACTGCTGCTCGCAGCCCTGACCCTGCGGTATGTGGAGCGCCCGATCCGCTACTCGCGACCGCTGCGTCGCTCAGCGGGCCGGAGCCTGGCACTGGGCAGTGTCGTCACTGCGGCTGCGGTCAGCGCCGCACTGGTTCTGCCCATGGTGGTGTCCGTTCCGGTCGGCCACGGCGAACCGACAACCGCCGCGATGGTGCACGCAGCCGCCCGGCCCGCCGATCCACTCGTCGGCGCGGTGGCCACCGCCCGGACAGCCGTCGCAGCCTCAGCCCAACCGGGTCCCGTTCCGGCCGGCCTGTCCCCCCCGCTGACCGCTGCCGCGGCGGATAAGCCGGAGATCTTCCTCAACGGGTGCGTCCGCACATGGCTCGATATCGGCGTACCGGATTGTGTTTCCGGCGATCCGGACGGGCCGAGCACGGTGGCACTCGTCGGAGATTCCCATGCCGCGATGTGGCATCCCGCATTGGAACCTGTAGCCCAACGGAATGACTGGCGGCTGGTGACAATGGCCAAAGTCACCTGCCCGCTGCAGGACCTGCCCATCACCAGCCCGTATTTGGGACGGGTCTACTCCGAGTGTGAACAATGGCGCGCGGAAGTGCTGAACCGGCTGTCGGACGAGCGCCCGCGGTTGGTGATTCTCAGTATGTCGCGACGATACGGCGCCGATTTCGGCTTCACCAGCTACGACCCGGCGTGGATCGAGAGCCTCACCAACCTGGTCGGCGATCTGCGTGCGGCCACCGGCGCACGCGTGCTGGTGCTGGGGCCGGTCCCCGATCCGCACGCGAACGTTCCGGTGTGCCTGTCGGCGCATCTCGACGACGCCCGGGCGTGCGCACCGGACCGGGCAGTGGGTTTGAACGCCGCCGGAATCGCCGCCGAATCACGGGCCACCGGTGCGGGCGGTGGCCAGTACGCCGACCTTTCGCAGCTGTTCTGCGACAGCCAGATCTGTCCGGTGGTGGTCGGAAGAGATCTGCTGTTCCGGGATGACAACCATGTGACGGTCTCCTTCGCCCGGACCCTGTCGCCGGTACTGGGGATGATCGCCGAGCAGGCGATCGCTCCGCGCAGCTGAAACCGCTGTTAGCCTCGGCGATCGTGGCAGAGCAAATCATGTTTCAGGTAATCGACCGCGTGGCGGTGATCACCGTCGACGACCCGGAACGGCGCAACGCGGTGACAGAGGTCACCTCCGGGCTGCTGCGCGATGCGATTCAGCGCGCCGATACCGACCCGGGAGTTCACGCCATCGTGGTCACCGGCGCCGGAACGGCCTTCTGCGCGGGCGCGGATCTTTCCGCACTCGGCGAGGCGGCCACCGAAGGCCTGGAGCGCCTCTATGCGGGCTTCATGGCGCTCGGGGCCTGCGCACTTCCGACCATTGCCGCGGTCAATGGACCCGCCGTCGGAGCCGGGATGAACCTTGCCCTAGCCGCGGATGTACGAATCGCCGGACCGCATGCCAAATTCGACCCCCGCTTCCAGAAACTCGGCATCCATCCCGGCGGCGGCGCCACCTGGATGCTGAACCGCGCGGTCGGACCGCAGGTAGCCCGCGCGGCACTGCTGTTCGGTATGCGTTTCGATGCCGAGACCGCCGTACGCCACGGTTTGGCGCTCCAGATCGCCGACGACCCGGTTGCCGCCGCCTTGGAACTCGCGGCCGGGCCCGCCTCGGCTCCCCGGGATGTAGTGCTGGCCACCAAGGCCTCGATGCGCGCCACCGCGATCCCGGGTTGCAATGATGCCGACCATCACGAGGACGCCAAGAACATCGAGTTAGGACCGCAGGCCGCCACAATCGACTCTCCGGAGTTCAAGGCGCGTCTCGCCGCAGCCAGACGGCGCTGATCAACCGGCGAGGCCGATTTCCGGCAGCAGCCGGTTATTGAGCCAGACCTCGACTTCGGTCATCGGCGTTCGCGGAGTACCGGGGGCAGGCGGGGCGAGGGAATGGTGATGCGAACCGGTCGGCGTGCTGAATTGCGCTGCATGCCGCCGACTTTCGCCGGAACCGGCGTGAACTCTCCAGCCCGGCGCTTCCTTGGTGTAGTTACAACCCGCGCACAGCCCCAGCCCATTCTCGGCGGTAGTACGCCCGCCGCGGCGGTACGGCCTGGCGTGGTCGCGATGCCGGACCGGGGCGTCGCAGTAAGGCGTGCGGCACCGCCGATCCCGCAGGCCGATGAACTCGGCCAGGCCTTTGGGAAACAATCGGGCCCTGGAGTCCATCGCCACCAGCGCGCCGGTGGCCGGACTCGCGTAAAGACGGCGCAGAGTTGCCAGCGATGCGGGGTCACCGACCGCGTCGGCGACAAGACGCTGCGCGACCGCCGATGGAACTGACCCGTAACCGGCGATCACGGCGGCGGCAGGCTCCACTCCCAGCAGGGCCTGGTCTGAGATCACGAGGTTGAGCGCTACCGGCACCGCCTGATCCGCGGGCCGGCCGGTGATGCGGCCGACGAGCGTGTCAGCCATCACCTGCCCCCGGGAGCGTCCGTCGCAGCACGTGTCGGCCTCGCGTTTGAGCGCGGCGTACACCGAGACGCCCTGGGCGACCGGCAGCAGAGCCGTCACATAGGTCATGGTGTCCGGAGCCGGCCGGATGGTGACCGTCCGGTCGTCACTTGCCCGGGCCGCCCGGTCCACCACCGCGTGGGGATCCAGCCGGTAGGCGATGGCCTTGGCCGCCGCAGCCAAGGCGGCATCGCCCATACCGTCGAAATCCGCGCTGTCCGAGCACAGTTCGGCGTCGAGCCGACGGCGATCCTCGATATCGAGGCACGCGGATTCGCGTACCACAATGGTGGCCCGCCACTCTGAGAGAGCGCCGGCCTCCAGCGCGGCCAGCGTACGGGGCATCTCGCGGACGAGGGCTTTGGCGAATCCGAGGTGCCGACCGCCGCGGACCGGCGAATCCCGGCGTGCCAGGGCCACCTCGGCGGCCACACCGCGGCCGCGCCGGGCCGCCGGGATACCGGCCGCGGCTTCAGCGGAGCGTCGCACGCGGTCGAGATCCGCCGTCAGCCTGGCCTGACGCGCCGCAGCAACCGCCTTGAGCCGCTCCAGCGCGGCGATACCCTCGATCAGTGCGGACTCGTCATCGGACTCGCCGACGGCCGAGTACAACACCAACTCGAATACTTTGTCGAACATACTTTCGATAATAAAGGAGCACCCCGACAAAATGCGGAGGTTGCCGCACCTCCTCGCTTACAGTCGATATGTGACCCGCACCACACACTCCCATCCGGCTCGGCACATCGGCCGGGTCGGCGCGCTGGCTTTCGCCCTCGGCGTGGGGTTGGCCATTGCCACCAGTCCGGCCGCGGCCGCCGACCGCGGATCGGGGACCAGTACGTCGGCCGACCGGGGTTCCTCCGAACGCCCGGCCGCACCTCCCCGCCGCGCCGCTGCCTCACGGTCATCCGCGTCGGCCGCCTCGGGTGTCTCCGCCGCAGCGCGTGCCTCGCTGCCCACCGTGCCACTACCCGCACCGGCCGCGGTACCGGAGCTGCTCGGCAAGGCCCAACGGGAGATCGAGCAGGCTCGCCAAGCCCGCGCCGCCACCACGTCCGTCGGGTCGACCTTTTTCGCCCGCAAACCCGCACTGGCCTACAACGCGGCCCAGAACGTGCAGCTGCCGGACGGCGTCATCACCGGCACCCTGAACGGATCCCAGGCCGACGGCTATGTCCTGGACTACACGGTGACCGGCGCGCCGGCCTTCGGTTCGGTGTCGGTCGACCCGGCCGGCGGCTTCACCTACACCCCGACACCCGATTTCGCCGCTCTGGGCGGCACCGACACGTTCACCGTCAGCGCCGACGACCGGCCTGGCAACCCACGGCACTGGCACGGTCTGGCGACGGTGTTCGCACCTGACGGGGGCCACACCGCCACCGAGAGTGTGACCGTCCTGGAGAACCCGGGTGCTCCGTTCCCGCCGAGCGTCCTGGCCACCACCGACCAGCTCAATGCCGAGAAGCTGGCCGTCGAACTGGCGAATTCGCCGATGGCACAGCTGGCCAAACTGGTGCTCAAAGCGGGCTGGATCTTCGCCGCGCACACCAACTTCGCGAAGGTTGGCGGACCGGACGCCACCAATATGGCCCGCCTGGACAAGGCGATCAACGAATACGCGATCCAGGCGGCGCTGGAGGTGCAGCTGCTGGACTCGGCCAACCCCAAGGTGATCCAACAGGTCGCCCCGCCACACGACTGGTATCTCCAGGACTTCCCCGGCTCGCGGATCTGGTACGACAACCCCGACACCGTCTACCGTTTCATCGGGGCCAACAGTGCCTCGTCGTATGTGATCTCCGGCCGCTTCGACGGCCCGCTTCCGGCTGACACCGATTTCTCCGTGCTGACCGGTCTGAGCGGAATCACCGCGTCCAGCCTCAGCGGCCGCGACCTTGAGCTCAACCCGGACGGCTCGTTCACGATCACCGCCAGTTCGGCCCCGGCGGCGCCGGGGCAGACCAACCATTTGCAACTGGCTCCGGGAACCACCCTGATCACCACCCGCAATACGCTGGCGGACTGGAACTCCGAGGAGCCGATGAGCCTGTCGGTGCTTCGAGTCAGCGGTCCCCCACCGAGTCTGTTCAGCCAGATCGGCGGGTTCGCCATCCCCGGTCTCGGCGAGTTCGTGGCCGGCAACCCCCTGCTGACCTCGCTGGTATCGCTGATCCCACCGCTGCCCTCGGGCCGACTCGTGAAAGAACTCGAAACAGCAGTGATCATGCTGCTGCTCGGGATCAGTGGCGAAAACAGATACATGGGAGTCGCCACCACCGACCCGAAGACCGGCACACTCCGGGACCCCAACGTCCTGACTGATCCCGACCGCAACGCCGAATTCCTGGCCACCCAGTTGCAAAGCGCGGGCTATTTCCAGTTAGAAGACTCTGAGGCACTGGTCGTCACGATCGATCCGGGCAACGCGGGGTACTTCACGGTGCCGATCACCGACGTGTGGACCATTACCGGCAACTACTGGGATGAGCAGACCAGCCTGAACAACGGCCAGTCGATCGCCAACCCGGACGGCACCTATACCTTCGTCCTCTCACCCACCGATCCCGGTGTGTCCAACTGGGTTTCCACCGGAGGGCTGAACCAGGGCACCGTGTCGATCCGGTTCCAGGACTTGGATCAGAGCTCGCAGGACACCCCCAAGGTCAGCTCCCAGGTGGTCCCGATCGACGACCTCGGCACCGTCCTGCCGCCTACGACGGTGTATGTCACCACCGCCGAACGCCGAGCTCAAATCGCCGCGCGCCAACTGGGTTACAACCGGCGCTGGGCCCCGTATCCACAGGCTGGATGAATCAGCCGAGCCCGATCTCACGGGCGATGAGCATCAGCTGCACTTCGGATGTGCCCTCCCCGATTTCGAGGATTTTACTGTCCCGATAATGCCGGGCCACCGGGAACTCGTTGATGAATCCGTAGCCACCGTGAACCTGGGTTGCGTCGCGGGCGTTGTCCATTGCGGCCTCGCTGGCGACGAGTTTCGCGATCGCCGCCTGTTTCTTGAACGGCTTGCCGGCCAACATCAGGGCGGCCGCATCGTAGTAGGCGGTGCGGGCGGTGTGCGCGCGAGCCTCCATCCGGGCAATCTTGAACTCGATGGCCTGATAGCGGCCGATGGCCTGCCCGAAGGCGGTCCGCTCCGCGGCGTACTTGACGCATTCGTCCACACAGCCTTGCGCCACCCCCGCGGCCAGGGCCGCGATCGCGATCCTGCCCTCGTCGAGGATTTGCAGGAAGTTCGCGTAGCCGCGTCCACGCTCGCCGAGCAGATTCTCCTCGGGAACACGGACGTCGGCGAAGGACAGAGGGTGGGTGTCGGACGCATTCCAGCCGACCTTGTCGTAACCGGGTTCGACCGTGAAACCGGCGGCGGGAACAGGCACCATGATCGCCGAGATCTCCCGGCGCCCCGCGGATGTTCCGGTAACCGCGGTGACCGTCACCAAACTGGTGATATCCGTTCCGGAGTTGGTGATGAATTGCTTTGAGCCGTTGATCACCCAGTGACCGTCATCGAGACGTGCAGTGGTCTTGGTGGCACCCGCATCGGTGCCGCCGCCGGCCTCGGTCAGACCGAAGGCACCGAGCGCCGAGCCGCTGGTCAGCGACGGCAGCCACTGCCGTTTCTGCGCCTCCGTACCGAATCGGTACACCGGCATGGCACCCAGGGACACCCCGGCCTCGAGTGTGATGGCCACGCTCTGATCGACTTTGCCGAGTTCCTCCAATGCCAGGCACAGGGCGAAGTAGTCGCCGCCCATCCCGCCGTACTCCTCCGGAAACGGCAGGCCGAACAAGCCCATCTCGGCCATCCCGGCGACCACCTCGTAGGGGAAGGTATGCGCCGCATCGTGTTTGGCGGCCACCGGCGCGACCACTTCGCGGGCGAAGTCCCGGACGGTTTTGGCGAGCTGCTGATACTCGTCGGGCAGAGTTGATGTGGACAAAAACTCACTCATCGTTGTGCTCCCTCTCCAGTTGCGCTTATCCGCGCCAACGGCTGGTTTACCTTCACCTGATCACCTACTGCGACAAGCAGTTCGACCACCCCGGCGACCGGGGCTCGCAGCGAGTGCTCCATCTTCATGGCCTCGACCGCCACCACGATGGTGCCGGCTTCCACCGATTCACCGTCGGTCACGCTGACGGCGACCACAGATCCCGGCATCGGGCTGCAGAGTTCGGCGTCGCCGCTGTGCTCGCTCTCGGGCCGTACCGGGTCCTCCTGCAATTCCTCGGCCACAGCGGTCCCGTCCGCCCCGGCCAGCCAGATCTCACGACCGGCCGAGGCCACGACGTACTCGTGCCGGACTCCGTCGAGGGTGACGCAAAGAACCTGCCCGGAAACCGAAGTCCGTATCTGCGCGACCATTTCACGATCCGGTCCGTCCGAGACCCGAACCCGGGCATCATCCGGATAACCGGCTATGGCGACATACTCGGACCGCACACCGCAGCGCAATCGGATAGTGATCGGCACCGCCCGGCCGATCCGCCACCCCGACGGCACCTGCCAGAGATCCGCCGGGGCCGCCGGCCACCGCTGCAGCCAGCGGTAGGCCGCTGCAGCGATCATCGTTTCGTCGGTTGTATCGGCCGGCTGGTAATCCAGCCGCTCGAGAAGTCCGGTGTCGAGCCTACCGGCGGCAACATCGTTGTCCGACAGCACGAACCGCAGGAAATCGACGTTAGTGCGCACCCCGAGCACGGCGGTGTCGCCCAGGGCGCGGCTCAACCGGTGCAGTGAAGAGACACGGTCGGGTCCGTGGGCGATGACCTTCGACAGCATCGGGTCATAATCGCTGCCGACGGTCATACCGACAGCCAGCCCGGAGTCAACCCGGACACCGGGACCGCGGGGTTCGGACACACCCAGCACCGGCCCACCGGTCGGAAGGAATCCGGCCGCCGGATCCTCGGCGTAGACCCGAGCTTCGATCGCATGGCCGCTCATCTCGATATCGTCCTGACGGGCCGTCAGGCGCTCCCCCGCCGCGATGCGGACCTGCCACTCGACGAGATCCCATCCGGTGACCATCTCGGTGACCGGGTGCTCCACCTGCAGACGGGTGTTCATCTCCATGAAGAAGAACTCATCCGGACGGTCGGCGGAAACGATGAACTCCACCGTTCCGGCGCCGACATAGTCGACACTGCGGGCGGTGTCGCAGGCCGCCGCGCCGATGCTCGCCCGGGTGGCGGCATCCAGCAACGGTGACGGCGCCTCCTCGATCACCTTCTGATGCCGGCGCTGCAGACTGCACTCGCGCTCGCCCAGATGGAGCACCACACCGTGGGTGTCGGCGAGTACCTGCACCTCGATATGCCTGGGGCGCAGCACGAAGCGCTCCAGAAACAGGGTGTCATCGCCGAAAGCGGCCCCGGCCTCACGGCGCGATGCGGCCAATGCGGCGCCAAGCTGGGCCGGTTCGTCGACGCGGCGCATCCCCTTCCCCCCGCCGCCGGCGGACGGCTTGACCAGGATCGGAAAACCGATACCCGGCGCGGCGGCGATCAGTTCTGTATCGGAGAGTCCCGGCTCGGCGATACCGGGGACAACCGGGACACCGTAGGCGGACACTGCCGCCTTGGCTGCGATCTTGTCTCCCATCGTAGCGATCGCCGGGGCGGGCGGACCGATGAACACCACCCCGGCATCCCGCAGTGCGGCCGCGAAAGCGGCGTTCTCGGAGAGGAATCCGTAGCCCGGGTGCACCGCCTGAGCGCCGGTGCGGACGGCCGCACCGACAACCGCATCGATGTCCAGGTAGCTCTGCCGGGCCGGCGGCGGACCGAGGCGAACCGCTGCGTCGGCCTCGGCCACATGCCGGGAGTCGACGTCGGCGTCGCTGTAGACGGCCACGGTGCGAATACCCATTGCTCTGAGAGTGCGGATCACCCTGACCGCGATCTCGCCGCGATTGGCCACCAGTACGGTGTCGAACAAACCTGTGCTCATCACTATCTACATCCGGAAGACGCCATAGGAGACCGGCTTTATGGGGGCACCGGCGCACACCGAAAGCGCCAGCCCCAGAACCGTTCTGGTGTCGGCGGGATCGATGACGCCGTCGTCCCATAACCGTGCGGTCGAATAATAGGGGTTACCCTGCTCCTCGTACTGCGCGCGGATCGGGGCTTTGAACTCATCCTCCTCTGCGGGCGTCATCTCCCCCCGAACCGTCGCCAAGACCGAGGCGGCCTGATCACCGCCCATCACCGAGATTCGGGCGTTGGGCCACATCCAGAGGAACCGCGGAGAATAGGCTCGCCCACACATCGAGTAGTTGCCTGCGCCGTGAGAACCGCCGATGACGACCGTGAGTTTGGGAACCCGCGCACACGCGACCGCCGTCACCATCTTGGCGCCGTGCTTGGCGATTCCGTCGGCCTCATAATCCCGTCCGACCATGAAACCGGTGATGTTCTGCAGGAACAACAGGGGCACTACGCGTTTGTCGCACAGCTGGATGAAGTGCGCCCCCTTGACCGCGGACTCCCCGAACAGCACGCCGTTATTCGCGACGATTCCGACGGGGTGACCGTGAATGCGGGCGAAGCCGGTGACCAATGTGGTGCCGTAGTCGGCTTTGAACTCGTCGAATTCGCCGCCGTCGACAATTCGAGTGATGACCTCGTGGACGTCATAGGGCACCTTGGCGTCGACCGGAACGACATCGTAGAGCTCATGGCCATCGGCGATCGGTTCGACGGTGGGCCGGAGTTTCCACGGCGGCGAACTACCCGGTCCCAGGGTGCCGACGATACGGCGCACGATACGCAACGCGTCGCGGTCATCGCGGGCCAGATGGTCGGTGACACCGGAGGTCCGGGAATGCAGATCGCCGCCACCGAGTTCCTCAGCGGTCACCACCTCACCGGTGGCGGCTTTCACCAACGGCGGGCCGCCCAGGAAGATCGTGCCCTGGTTGCGCACGATGACGGCCTCATCACTCATCGCCGGAACGTAGGCTCCGCCGGCGGTACACGAGCCCAGCACAGCCGCGATCTGGGCGATACCGGCCGCGCTCATGGTGGCCTGGTTGTAGAAGATTCTGCCGAAGTGGTCCCGGTCGGGAAACACCTCGTCCTGGCGGGGCAGGAACGCCCCGCCGGAGTCCACCAGATAAATACAGGGCAGCCGGTTCTGCGCGGCGATCTCCTGGGCACGCAGATGCTTTTTCACCGAAAGTGGATAGTAAGTGCCGCCTTTGACGGTGGCATCGTTGGCGACGATCATGCATTCCCGGCCGGACACTCGCCCGATCCCGGCGATGATCCCCGCCGCCGGGCAGTCGTCGCCGTACATGCCGTCGGCCGCAAGGGGGGCGATCTCCAGGAACGGGCTGCCCGGGTCGAGTAATCCGTTTACCCGATCGCGGGGCAGTAGCTTGCCACGCTCCACATGCCGGTCCCTGGATCGTTCGGGCCCACCGAGCGCCGCGGCGGCCAGTTTCTCCCGCAGTTCGGCGACCAGTTCCAGATGCGCCTCGCGGTTGGCGGCGGATGATGCCATGGACTCACCTTTGGTTAATGGCGACTAACCGGTGTTAGGTTAACGAAGATTAACCCATGATGTTTGACAGGCGTGCGGGAGGGCCGGCATGACACCGCTCAACCAGCGCGTCCGGCAGAAGTCCGACCGACGGTCGCAGCTGCTCGCCGCAGCCGAACAGCTATTCGCCGACCGAGGATTCCTGGCGGTGCGATTGGAGGATATCGGCGCGGCGGCCGGCGTCAGCGGCCCGGCGATTTACCGGCACTTTGCCGGTAAGGAGGCGCTGCTGGTCGAGTTGCTCGCCGGGGTCAGCGCACGACTGCTCGAGGGAGGGCACGATGTTGTCGCCCGCGCAGCCGATGCCTCCGCAGCGCTGGCCGGGCTCATCGAGTTCCAACTGGACTTCGCACTCACCGAACCCGACCTGATCCGAATCCAGGACCGCGATCTGGCGAACCTCCCGACGGCGGCACAGCGTCAGGTGCGTCGGGCTCAACGCAGCTATGTAGAACTGTGGGTCGCGGTGCTGCGCGAGGTGAACCCGGATCTGGACGAGGAACGCGCCCGGGTGATGGCTCATGCCGCCTTCGGCTTGATCAATTCAACACCGCACAGCGTGGGCCGGATCCGGGCCGCATCACCGGCCCAGTCTCGGGCGGTACTGCGGGCTATGACGGCGGCCGCACTCGGCGTCGGGCAGAAAACCTCGCATGCACAGCATCCGAGGCACCAACGGTCGGTGGGCAGCCGGTAATCTCCTGGGAGTGAGGCGGTCATGAACGATCCACGTCGAGACGAATGGTCCGACGGAACCCAGGCGGACAACGAGTACCCGCCCAATACCGACCCCGCCTACTCCGGCCAGTATCCGGGCCAGTACTGGGGACCCGCCGGAACCGCTCAGTACGGTTCCGGGTACGCCGCGCCGATGACGCAGCCGACCGAACAGCTGCCCGCCTACGGGCTACCGGGCGCCGGTTACGCTCCGGGTTATCCTCCGCAACCGCCCCCGGCGCCGCAGCCACCCAAGTCACCGCGCTGGCTGTGGGTAGCCGCGGCCGCGGCTGTTCTCATCGTCGCCGGCCTGGTGCTCGCGCTGGTGATCGTGAGTTCGTCATCGCGGGAATCGACGACAGTGGCGCCACTTCCGCAGTCGACCCCGACCTCGCCTCAGCCAACCACGGCGACACGAACTCCCACCGCCACCCGGGCACCTATCCCGCTGCCCCTCCCGACCCCGACACCGCGGCAGACACCCGGGCTGGCTCCCGAGACGGCACCCGGCCCCACCGGCACGGAGACTGTCGTCTACAGCGTGACCGGTGAGGGCAGGGCGATCAACATCACCTACGTGGATACCGGGGGCATCATGCAGACCGAGTTCAACGTGGCTTTGCCGTGGAACAAAGAGGTCACGCTGGCGGCCCCGGCCAAGAACTCCGCCAGCGTCGCCATCGTCAACGTCGGACGCGATGTCACATGCAGTGTGGCGGTCAACGGGGCGCAGGTCCGCCAGCGCACCGGCCGGGGGCTGACGATCTGCACCGGCGGTGCTTAGCGCGGATGTTCTGGGACCCGGACTGCCAACATCCCCGCGAGTCCGATAACCAAGACCAGCAGGATGCCGCCAAGCCCGGCGCGGTCGGACCCGAAATGGTCGACGAATATGAAGAACAGCCACGGCGCCAGGGGCGCGACCGCGCGGCCCGTCATCGTATACAGCCCGAAGGCGACAGCCTCTTTGCCGTCACCGGTCATTCGCAGTAGGAGGGTGCGCGCCGCCGATTGGGTGGGCCCCACGAAGAAAGCCAGACCCAGGCCGCAGACCCAGAACGCCAGGGGCCCGGACAGTGTCAGCAGGATCAGCCCGACCACGATCAAGAAACTCAACGACGCCACGATCACCGGTTTCGCACCCAACCGGTCATCCAGGCGCCCACCGACGACCGCACCGAACGCAGCCGCGGTAGAAGCGAGGACCCCGAACACCAGAACATCTGCCGCAGAAAGTCCGAAGACGCTGACGCCGAGCACCGCCCCAAAGGCGAAGATCCCGGCCAGTCCGTCCCGGAACACCGCGCTGACCACCAGGTAGTAAACGAAGTTGCGATCCCGTCGCCATTCGGTGCGCAGGTCGGAAAAAAGCCGCCGATAGGCCCCTCCGGCGCCGGGAACGGCGGCCGGGCCCCTGGTGTCACCCAGTCTGTGGGCCGTCCACAGCAACGGAAGCGCGAGGACCGCGAACCAGCCGGCGGCCAGGAGCATTGCCATCCGGACGTTCCAGCCGTCCGCCACCGGAAGATGCAGCAGTCCGCGGGTTGGGCCATCGCCCATGATGAAGCCGGTGTAGATGATCATCAGGAGCAGGACGCTGCCCGCATAGCCGGCCGCCCAGCCGAGACCGGATATCCGACCGGCCGTGCGGGGCGTGGACAACTGGCGCAGCATTGCGTTGTACGGGACGCTGGCAAGGTCGCCGCAGGCCGCGGTCAGGGCCAGCAGGGCCAGACCCGCCGCCAGATAGCGCGGGTCGGCCCGGATCAGCGACATCGAGGCGGTGAAGCACACGGCCAGTGCCGTCAACACCGTCAGGGCGACCCGCCTGCGATGCGGGACCTGGACCAGAACGCCGGTCAGCGGGGCCAGCAGAGCGACGGCCAGCCCCGAGATGGTCAACGCGCGGCCGAGCCAACTGGCCGGTGAGGTGTCGCCGGGTAGGTCGGCACCTACGGTCCCGGTGAGGTAGACCGAGAAGACGAAGGTCGCCACGATGGCGTTCATGCCGGTGGAACCGCAGTCCCACATCGCCCATGCGGCGATCTTCGACCGCGGAGCCCATGCGGCGATCTTCGACCGCGGAG
>CAZKUK010000003.1:0-44722 GCA_964555915.1 uncultured Mycobacterium sp. | reverse complement strand
CGATCTTCGACCGCGGAGCCCATGCGGCGATCTTCGACCGCGGAGCCCATGCGGCGATCTTCGACCGCGGAGCCCATGCGGCCCGCGGCCTTCTCATGCCGGCAACCTTATCCAGCCCCCTACGATGACCGCATGCCAGTTCCCTCTCCGTCCCCGGATGCCCGGGCCGTCGTCACCGGTGCCTCCCAGGGCATCGGCGAGGCGTTGGCCACCGAACTCGCTGCACGAGGACACAACCTGATCGTCACCGCCCGGCGCGCCGAGGTGCTCGACGCCCTCGCCGAGCGGCTACAGCGGCGATTCGGGGTGACCGTGGAGGTGCGGGCGGTCGACCTGGCCGATCCGGCGCAGCGCGCGGAGTTGGCCGATGAACTGGCCCGTCGCGACATCTCGATCCTGTGCGCCAATGCGGGTACGGCCACCTTCGGCGCGGTGGCCAACCTCGATCCGGCAGCGGAGCAGGCGCAGGTGCAACTGAACGTGCTCGGAGTCCACGACCTCGTGCTGGCGGCGCTCCCCGGGATGGTGGCTCGCAGGGCGGGGGGCATTCTGATCTCGGGGTCAGCCGCAGGCAACTCCCCGATTCCCAATAACGCCACCTACGCGGCGACGAAGGCGTTCGTCAACACCTTCAGCGAGTCGCTGCGCGGTGAGTTGAAGAGCGCCGGCGTGCACGTCACGTTGCTCGCACCGGGGCCGGTGCGCACCGAGGTGCCCGACCCCGCTGAGGCGTCGCTGGTGGACCGGCTAATCCCGGACTTCCTGTGGATATCGGTCGAACACACCGCCACGCTGTCGCTCGATGGTTTGGAGCGCAACAAGATGCGCGTGGTTCCGGGTGTCACCTCGAAGGCGATGTCGGTCGCGAGCGGCTACTCCCCGCGGGCCATCGTGACTCCGATCGTCGGGGCGGTCTACCGCAAACTCGCCGGTGATTAGCCGGCACCGAACAGGTTTTTTGCCGTCGGCGAGGTGGGGACGGCCTGCGGGTCCGGATACGTGCCGAAGGCGCGGTCGGCGGTCCCGGGGCTGGTGACGCCAAACCAGTAGTGCTCATTCTTGAAGTGATGGAGCCGATGGTTGCGTCGGATCGCCCGGTAGACCGCGCGTTTGGGCTTGTAGTCGGTGTGCACCAGATAGTGGGTCCACTCGTAGACCATCCCGATCGCGAACACCGTCAGCAGGAACGTCACGCCGAGACCGGTGCGCGGAATGACGACCAACCCGATGAGCATGGTCGCTGCGAACGCACCGAACAGCGACTGCAGTGGGATGAAGATCAGTTTGACGATTCGCGGATTGACATGATGTTCGCGGTGTTTCCGGGCCAGCACCGGATCGACCGTGAACCCAGCGATCCGGCGGGGTCGCCAGTGCAGGACGATGATGTGAATCGTCCACTCCACGAAGGGAAATACCGCCAAAACCACCAGCGGCAGCACCGCATCACTCCACTGCCAGTCGCCGATCGCGATCCGCGCGACCAGAGCGGCGATCACGGCACCCGCAAGCAGCCATGGCGTCGGATGTCGCCAGAACTCCCGCGCCGCTGCGGTCAGCGTCATACCCCGCCGTTCAGTTCCCGGACGTGTCCGCGCCCGGGTCCGTGGTTGGGTCATCCCTTCTCCTCAATAGCGTTCAGCGCCGCGATCAGTGCGTCGGTGGCAGGTTCGAGCAGTTGGCGGGCCGCGGTCTCGGCTGCCACCGGATCTTCGGCGCCAATGGCCGCGGCGAGGCTGCGGTACGCCTCAATGTTCCCGACCTCGGCCGCCATCATGGTGGAGAGCGCCGGCAGCACCGGCTCGTAGGCGGATCTCAGTGTGTTGAACATGAGGCGGAAGACGATGGAGTCGGCGCCGTCGACGACGTGATCCCAGAAGGCCAGGGCATGGCGCTGCTGACCTACCGGATCGGCGTCGGCCTTAAGATCGCGGATCGAGGAGTCGAGCCGATCAGGCAGGGCAGCCGGGCGGCGGCGGGCCGCCAGCTCAGCCACTTTGGGTCCGTTGTGCAGTCGAGCTTCCAGGATGCTGCGCACCACGGAGGTGTCCAGTTCCGCGCCACGCAACAGCAGCCGCGGGAGCAGATCAAGACCGGCGTGGCGACGAAAATCCCGCACCGTCGTGGAGTCGCCCTGGCGCACCTCCACCAGGCCGGCCGCCGCGACCCGCTTCAGCGCCTCGCGGACCGCCGGCCTCGATACCCCGAGCACCTCAGCCAACCGGCGTTCGCTGGGCAACGATTCGCCGGGCTGCATCTCCCCACTGAGGACGTCGGCAAGGATCTGCTCGAAGACGTCTTCGGGGACGGAGCGCCGGTTGACCCGCTGCAGGACCATACGGGGATCATCACAGCTTGCCGGTTAAAGGTCAAGTGGTCAGACCAATATCCGGGATGGCTGATCGGCTGAGGCGGCTCTGCGCGGCGCTTCAGCGCCTTCGGCGACCCGTTCCGAAGATGCTGCGGGTGACCTCCCTGCCGATCACAGTTCCGGCCGAGCGCAGCGCGCTCTTGAACGCCGGGTTGTCCATCATCTTCTCCAGCATGCTGGGCTCGGCCTTCTCAACCGGCGCGGGCATCGGGGGCACCTCGATGCCGATCGGGATCGGCGGCAGATCCATCGGCTCGGCATCGGTCGCAGCCGCCGGCGGCTCCATCTGCTCGGCCAGCATCTCGTAGGCCGACTCACGATCCTTGGTGGGGCCGTACCGGAGGAATAGCGGGCTGGCCTGTGCGGCGGCCTTGATGTACTCCCGGCCGATGGTGTCCATCAACGACCGTGGCGCCCGCAACCGGGTCCAGGCGACCGGGGTGGGGGCTCCACGCTCGGAGAGCACCGTCACAATGGCTTCACCGATCCCAAGGGCAGTCAGATCCGCCGCCAGGTCGTAAAACTCCGTCTTGGGATAAGTCCGCACCGTTCTGGAGAGCGCCTTCTGGTCGTCCGGGGTGAACGCGCGGAGACCATGCTGAATCCGTGCGCCGAGCTGGGACAGCACCGCATTGGGCACATCGGTGGGCAGTTGTGTGCAGAAATACACGCCCACCCCTTTGGACCGGATCAGTTTGACGGTCTGCTCGACCTGGTCCAGGAAGGCTTTGGACGCATCCTTGAACAGCAGGTGCGCCTCATCGAAAAAGAAGACCAGTTTGGGCTTATCGACATCGCCCACCTCGGGCAGATAGGTGAACAGGTCGGCCAACACCCACATCAGGAACGTCGAGAACATCACCGGCCGCGTGGCCTGGTCACCCACCTCGAACAGGGTGATGAGGGCGCGGCCGTCGGCGTTGACACGCAGCAGGTCGGCAGGGTCGAGTTCAGGCTCGCCGAAGAAGGTGTCCCCGCCATCAGCCTCAAGATTGACCAGCGCCCGCAGGATCACCCCGGCGGTCCGGGTGGACACCGCCCCCAGCGTCTTGAGCTGCGCCTTGCCCTCGTCGGTATTCGTCAGGAAGGTGATCACCGACCGCAGATCCTTCAGGTCCAACAGCGGCAGGCCCTGCTGGTCGGCGTAGTGGAAGATCAGCCCGAGAGTTGACTCCTGGGTCTGGGTGAGCCCCAACACCTTCGACAGCAAGATGGGCCCGAACGCGGACAGCGTGGCGCGCACCGGCACGCCGAGGCCGTCGGTTCCCAGCGACACGAACTCGACCGGGAACGGGGTCCCCGTCCACTGGTCACCGGTGTCCACGGCCCGCGCGGCGATCTTCTCGCCCGCCTCACCCGGCCGTGACAACCCGGACAGATCCCCTTTGAAATCGGCCATCACCACCGGAACGCCGGCAGCCGAGAGCTGCTCGGCGATGACCTGCAACGTCTTCGTCTTACCGGTACCGGTGGCACCGGCGATCAGGCCGTGGCGGTTCATCATCGCCAGCGGGATCCGGACCTGAGCCGTCGGATCGACCTCACCGCCGACCAGCACCGAACCCAGCTCCAGAGCCTGTCCGGCGGTGTCGTACCCGGCGGCGATCTGCTGAGCCGGAGTCGCGGTCGATTCCGTCATCGCAAGTGCCCTTTTCTGTGTCTGTGGTCAAGCTGTTCAGCCGGTACGACACTACTTGCTCGGATACGCCTACTGTTGAGCCCTGTGCGGGACGAATTGGTGTGGATCGACTGTGAGATGACGGGGTTGGACCTGAGCTCCGACCGGCTCATCGAGATCGCGGCGCTGGTGACTGATGCCGATCTGAATGTGCTCGGCGACGGTATCGACGTGGTGATCCACGCCGAGGACGAGGCCTTGGACGGTATGGTCGAGGTGGTCGCCCGGATGCACAGCAGCTCCGGGCTCACCGATGAGGTCCGCGCCTCGACCATCGACCTGGCCAGTGCCGAAACCATGGTGCTGGACTACATCCGCAGCCATGTCAAGACACCCAAGACTGCTCCCCTGGCCGGGAACTCAATCGCCACCGACCGCGGTTTCCTGGCCCGGGACATGCCCGCCCTGGACAGCTACCTGCACTATCGCATGATCGATGTGAGCTCCATCAAGGAACTGTGCCGCCGCTGGTACCCCCGCATCTACTACGGGCAGCCCGACAAAGGCCTGGCCCACCGAGCCCTGGCCGATATCCGGGAGTCGATCCGCGAACTGCGGTACTACCGTCAGACCGCCTTCGTTCCGGCGCCAGGTCCCTCGACCGGCGAGATCGCCGCAACGGTGCAGACGCTGGACGGCGCGCGCGGGCCGAAGTTCGACTCCGATTCGAATGTGGAGACCTAGAGCCGCTAATGTTGTCTCGTCGCCATGTGCGGCCAAGGTGGCTGTAGTTCAGTTGGTAGAGCACCAGGTTGTGATCCTGGATGTCGCGGGTTCGAGCCCCGTCAGCCACCCCACTGCGGAAGACCGCCCCCGAGCAGTTCGGGGGCGGTTTTCGTGATATCAGGTGTTGGCGTTCCCGGCCTTCCACTGTGACCACGGGATGTTCCAGTCACCCAGGCCTTCGACACCCGACAATGTCGATCCGACGGTGCCGACCACCTCGACGATATCGCCGCGTTTGGTGTTGTTGTAGAACCATTGCGCATTCGCCGGGCTGGCGTTCAGACAACCGTGGCTGACGTTATCGCTGCCCTGTGATCCCACCGACCAGGGCGCGGCGTGCACGTAGACCCCGCTATAGGACATCTGGGTGGCCCAGTCGACCTCGAGCCGGTACCCCTCCGGCGAGTTCGTCGGAACCCCGTAGGTCGACGAGTCCATGATCAGCTGCTGGTAGCGGTCACCGATCGTGTAGATGCCATTGGGTGTCGGGGTGCTGTTCTTGCCCATCGAAATCGGCATCGTCTTGACCACCTGGCCGTTGCGCCGGACGGTCAGCATCTTGGCGCTGTCATCGGCAGTGGCGACGACCCGGTCACCAATGCTGAAGGTGCTCTCGACGCTGTCCTGGCCATACAGGCCTTCGCCCAGGTCCACGCCGAAGGTGTCGACCTTGACCGTCACCGAGGTTCCCGGCTCCCAGAAGTTCTGCGGACGCCACCGGACCTCACGGTTACTCAGCCAGTAGAACGCCCCTTCGACAGGGGGGCTGGTGGTGACGGTGATCGCCTTCTCGGCAGCCAGCCGGTCGGGAATGTTCTCGTCGAACCGCACCGCGATCGGCTGCCCGACACCGACCACACTGCCCTGACCCGGCGAGAGATAGGGCATCGTCAGATTGGCCGGCGAGTGGGACTCGAAACTGAACGCCTCGGTGACGATGCCGCCGAGGCCCAACGACTGCGCCGTGATGGTGTAGCGCTTGTTGTATCCCAGCTGGTCGGTCGCCGACCAACTCAACCCGTCCGGGCTCAGAGTTCCGGCGACCTGCTCACCGTCACCGTCGACCATCGACACGGTCCCGAGGACACCGCCCTGCACGCTCAGCGCGACCGGTTGGTCCACCGGCACCCCGACGGCCCCGTCGTTCACGCTCGCCGTGAGGTTGGGGACGAGCAGATCGCTATACGGGGTGCCCTTCGCCGCCAGCGCCCTCGGTTCGGAATCACCCTGACCGCAACCGCTGATCGCCAACAGCAGGGCGGGCACCATCACCAACAGCGCCAGCGGGGAACGCAGGCGCGCAGGGGTGATCGCTCCGACGATTCGCATGCGCCCGATTCTAAGGGCAGCCCAAGACACCGCGCGAGTTCGCAGCTCAGAACCAGTGCAGTCCGGATTTCACCTGGCCGCGAGCGCCTGTTATTGTCGCTGGCACGCGCCGTTAGCTCAGTTGGTAGAGCAGCTGACTCTTAATCAGCGGGTCCGGGGTTCGAAACCCTGACGGCGCACCAGCAGAGCGCATCGCCCGGACACCGGGCGTGGTGAATGCCACACTAATTGCGTACCGCGCGCACCACGATCACCACCGTGATCGCGCCCGCTCCGGCCAGAGCCGCCATCACCGCGGGCTTCCTGAGGAAACGCAGCGCGGCGGCCTTCAGGTCATCGGCCAGCCTGCTGGGATTGGCCCGCTCGGCCAGCGAGTCGACCGTCGACGCCAGACTGTCGCGTGCCGTGGCGATCTCCTGCTTGATGGCCTCGGGATCCCGGTCCGCCACTTGGTGTCCTCGCTTCCGCCCTGAAGATGAGAGCCGCACTGCGGCACTACCCTGTTAGCCGCACTGCGGCATTACCCTAGAACAGTGGTGCCCCGCGATGTGCGAAGGGCGGGCACCGGCCGATCGAAGGGATGCACACGTGACCGAAACAGCGCGACTGGAAGCCGGTGACACCGCACCGGCGTTCAGCCTGCCCGATGCCGAGGGCAAGACCGTCAAGCTCACGGATTTCAAGGGCCGCAAGGTGATCGTCTACTTCTACCCGGCCGCATCCACACCCGGGTGCACCAAACAGGCCTGTAGCTTCCGGGACCACCTGGCACAACTCAACGACGCCGGGATCGATGTGGTGGGGATATCGCCGGACAAGCCGGAGAAGCTGGCCAAGTTCCGCGATGCCGAATCTCTCACCTTCCCACTGCTGTCGGACCCCGACAGGACGGTGCTGACCGCCTGGGGCACGTTCGGGGAAAAGAAGATGTACGGGAAGACCGTGAAGGGCGTGATCCGCTCGACTTTCCTGGTCGACGAGAAGGGCAAGATCGCGCTGGCCCAGTACAACGTCAAGGCCGCGAGTGCCGCTACCCAGATTCAGAAGATCATCGACGCCAACGAATGACCGCGGGCAGTTGGCGATTCTGCTGCCGGCGGGTGATCGCCGGCGGTTGTCTCAGACGCTCGACTTGGCGAGGGGGCCGGCATTAACCGGGCTGAACCGTCCGATCGTGACACCGTGGGCATGCTCGAGGAGCCACCCACGGAGACGGCCGCGCGGAGCTTCATCCGGTGGGGTCGCATCCTCGCCGTCGTCGTCATCGCCGGGGCGGCCCTGAATTGGATCGGATGGGCGACCGGTGTGGAAATCCTGACCCGGATCCGCCCGGACTGGCCACCGATGACGCCGTGGACCGCGCTGTGGCTGGCGGCGCTGGCCGGCGCGATCCTGCTGCGGTCGGGGTTTCCCCCGCCGGGGCGCTGCCGCGCCGGGGTCGGCGTGGCAGCGGCGGTGGGCGCCCTTGCCGCCGTCGTGCTGCTCGAGTACCTCACCGCACAATCATTCGGGTTGGATCGCTGGTGGTTCCCGGAATCGGTAGCGGACCTGCCATCGGCTTGGCCTGGCCGGCCGAGCCCACAAACGGCCTTCGCGACGCTGACACTGGCCGCCGCCATCGGGCTCCCCCAGATGGATCGGAGGTGGATTCACACCGCCCGGGCAGCGTTCCTGCTGACCTCGAGTATCGTCGCCGGCCTTGCCGTGGTGGCCTATCTTTTCCAGGCGACGGCATTCGTCGAGACCGAGAAATCGACCGGCATTTCCCTGCCGACCGCACTATCGCTGTTCGCGCTCGGGGCGGCGACCTCAACGCTTCGACCGATCGTCTCAATACTGGCCCCGACCGGCCGGTGGAGGCTGGGGCGATTGGGCGTCCTCGTCATCGGCTTCCCGCTGGTTCTCGGGTCATCACTGCGCGCACTGCGCGCGGTCGGTCTGCCGGACAGCGCTGGAGTGGCCGGAGCCACGACGCTTGCGACGGTCGCCATCGGTGCGGTCACCTTCCAGCTGGGCAAACGCGAGGAAAGACTCCTCGAACAGCTCAAGCGACAAAACGAGCTGATCGCCTCCTCGGAGCGCAACTTCCGTCTGCTCATCGAAAACGCCGGCGATGTGGTCTGCCATGTCCGGGACGGCTTGATCGTCTGGGTCTCACCGTCGGTACAGACGGTGCTGGGCGTCCCGGCGAGCAGCTGGCTGGGCCACCCGCTCGCGGACGCGCTGCTGGCGGCCGATATGCAGGCCGGTGCCGACCTTGCAGACCGGATCATCGACGGGGACCCGATTACCCAACGCCTTCGGATCGTCGGGGTCGATGGGGCCGACCACTGGATCGAATTGCGGGCCAAACCGTTCTCCGACGATCGCGGGCGGCGGGACGGCGTCGGCGTCACACTGCGGCCAATCGACGACCAGGTCGCCGCCGAGCAGGCAACCGAGGCCGCCCGTCGGCAACAGGCCAGGGCCGATGAACGGTACCGCCGCTCGATGGACAGCGCCGCCATCGGGATGTGCCTGATCGCTCCAGACGGCCGCTTCGAAGACGTCAACCCGGCCCTGTGTAACTTATTCGGCTACAGCGCCGAGGCCCTGACCCAGAAGACCTGGCAGGAACTGACCGCACCGAACTTCCTTGCGGCCGACCAGAGCAATGTCGACGCCATCCTGGAAGGCCGGCTGGACTCGTACCGGATGATCAAGCAGTACATTCACTCCGACGGCCACCCAATCTGGGGCGATCTGTCGGTGAGTTGTATCCGTGATGCCGACGGCCGGGTGGAAAGCTTCCTGTCCCAGATCACCGATATCACCGAAGCGGTTCAGGCCGCGGAGCAGAACCAGATCCTGGCTCAACGACTCAAGCTGCAGACCGACCGGATGAGAACGGAACTGCATAGCGCCGCGGAGTACATGACCTCCATCTTGCCGAGCGGCCTGACCGGTGAGGTCGGAGTCGCGTCACGGTACCTACCGTCCCAGGAGCTGGGCGGGGACTGTTTCGACTACACCTGGATCGACGACGAGCATCTCCTCGTCTACCTGGTCGACGTGTCCGGCCACGGTATCGAACCCGCACTGCTCTCGGTCTCGGTGCACAACATGCTGCGCTCGGGCTCGCTTTCGGCCGACACCCTGAAGGACCCGGCAGCGGTGCTGGCCAAACTGAATCACCTGTTCCAGATGGACCGGCATGGCGATCATTACTTCACGATGTGGTGCGGGGTCTACCACACGTCAAGCAACACCCTTCGCTATGCCAGCGCGGGTGCCACCCCGGCGCTGGCCTTCACACCCGGCACCACGGCCGCCGCCGATGTCACCGAATTGTTCACCGAGTCTCCACCGGTAGGCATGTTCGATGACACCGTCTTCACCACGAACGTCTACCCGGTGCCACCCGGATGCCGAGTCCTGCTTTTCAGCGACGGCGCCAGTGAAATCGAGTTGGCCGAGGGCAGGCAACTGACCCTCGACGAGTTCCAGGAAATCGCCCTTGACCTGGCCGGGAGGCCGAATTGGTCACTCGATGACCTGATCAGCGAGCTACGTTCCCGGAGCAGGTCGGAAACCTTCGAAGACGATTGCTCGCTGATCCAGCTGACATTCAACAACCTGGCGCACAGCGCCCCGCCGCGACGGGACCGGCCGGCCCACGATTCGGTGTAACACCGGCGGCAGTTCCGCCGACATCACGGTCGAGTAACAGCCGCGGAGCGGATAGGACCGGAGGCCGGGATGAGTCGTCGATGGACGGTGCGGTGGGCGGTCGCAGCGCTGGCCATCCCGGCCACGGTGCTGACCGCCCCGGTCCACCCGCCGCAACCGCCGGGGTGGGAGCCGACGGTCGTGGCGGCATCCGGTCCCGGTGCCGCCCCGGTGTCAGCGCACTATGTCCGGTCCGTACGCCGGGCCCTGCCCCACGGCATCGGATCCGAGCGCGGCCTTCAACTCCAGACGATTCGGGTCAAGCGGGCGATCAGCGCCAGGTTCCCGCAGATCCGCGAGATCGGCGGGGTCCGTCCGGACAGTATGAAATGGCATCCCAACGGCCTGGCCATCGATGTGATCATCCCGGAGTACGACACGGCGGCGGGACGGGCGCTCGGGGACCGGATCGCCCGCTTCGCACTGAACAACGCGAAGCGGTTCGGACTCGAACACGTGATCTGGCAGCGGACCTATTACCCGGCCAACGGAAAGCCCCGGCCGATGGCGGATCTGGGTGATGACGACGCCAACCACTACACCCATGTCCACATCGCCACCTACGGCGGTGGGTTCCCGTCCGGGGGCGAGCGCTACTTCGACTGACCGCCTTCGCCCTGCACCGCCACCCGCGAGCAGACGCAAACTCGCACGATCCGGGCCCCGCAAGTGCGAGTTTGTGTCTGCTCGACCGGGGAGAACGGCGGGTCAGGGCGTTTCCAGGATCGCCACCGCGGCGGCGTTCTCACCCTCATGGGTCAGCGACACGTGGATCACCACATCGGCGAGGTGCTCGGCGATGGCCCCGGCCAGCCGGACCTTCGGCCTGCCCCACATATCGGTGATCACCTCGATATCGCGGTGGATCCCCTCCGGCAGCACCGGCCGCTGGGCGAACCGCGATCCCGACCAGGCCTTGATCACCGCCTCCTTCGCGGCCCAGCGGGCGGCCAGATGCCGGGCCGCAACAGAGCTCTTATCGGCGGCGTCGCGGCGCTCGCCGGGGGTGAACGTCTCGGCGAAGACCGTGCCCGGCCGGTCAACCTGCTCGGCGAAGTCGGGAATGAACACCAGGTCGATACCCACGCCGACGATCGCCACGCGCCGACCCTAGCCGACGTAGCTTCCATCCCCGCCGAGGCGGGCGGCCGGGTCGAGCAACATGGCCGCCTCCCGAGCCTTCTCCGGGAGCGTCTCCGGTCCGTCAGCGCCGAACCGGCGGTCGGCGGGCCGCTCGTAGAGCGCGGGGCCGCCGGCGATGGCGGAGGCCAGCCGCCGCTGACCGGCCAGCACCCGATCGGCAGACCTGCGCAGATAGTCCTGCCGGTCCCCGACGGGCAGGGCCGCCAGGAAGGCCTGCGGGTGCACCAGCGCCACCAGCCCCGAGACATGACCGAAGCCGAGGCTGGTCATCAGACCGGCCTTGAGCCCGAAGCGGCCACCGAGGCGCAGTGTCTGCCGCGGCCAGACGAAGTGGGCGGCACCGGCCATCTCGTCATCGAGGCAGTCCAGGCTGCGGTTGGGCGGAATCACACCGTCGCGCAGGATCTGGCACAACCCCATCATCTGGAACGCCGCCGCGCCACCTTTGGCGTGACCGGTGAGGCTTTTCTGGGACACCACGAACAGCGGCGCGCCCGGTGAGCGGCCCATCGCCTCGGCGAGCCGCTCGTGCAATTCGGTCTCATTGGGATCATTTGCCAGCGTGGAGGTGTCGTGTTTCGAGATCACCGCGATATCGTCGGCGCCCACCCCCAGCCGGCGCAGCGAACGGGACAGCACCGAGTCACGCCCGCCGCGGCCGGCACCGAGCGCACCGAGGCCCGGCGCCGGGATCGAGGTGTGCACCCCGTCGGCGAAGCTCTGCGCGTAACCGACCACGGCCAGCACCGGCAGGCCCATCGTGTAGGCGAGGTCGCCCCGGGCCAGCAGAATGGTGCCACCGCCCTCGGCCTCCAGGAAGCCCAGCCGCCGGCGGTCGTTGGCTCGGGAGATGCGCCCATCGCTGATCCCCCGGGCCCGCATCATCTCGGTGTCGGCGGTGGCCGCCATATCACCGAAACCGGTGACCGCGTCGGAGGTCATATCGTCGAAACCGCCGGCGACCACCAGTTCGGCCTTGCCCAGCCGGATCTTGTCGACACCCTCCTCGACCGAGACCGCGGCGGTCGCGCATGCGCCCACCGGGTGGACCATCGCGCCGTACCCGCCGACGTAGGACTGCATCACATGGGCGGCAACGACATTCGGCAGCACCTCCTGCAGAATGTCATTGGGCTTCGGAGTTCCCAGCAGATTGCCGTGGAACATCGTCTGCATGCTGGTGAGCCCACCGATACCGGTGCCCTGGGTGTTGGCCACCAGGCTGGGGTGCACCCAACGCATGAGTTCGGCCGGGGTGAACCCGGAGGACAGGAACGCGTCGACGGTGGCGACCAAATTCCACAGCGCCACCCGGTCGACGGACCCGGCCACCTCGGCGCTGATACCCCATACCTTCGGATCGAAACCGGTGGGGATCTGCCCGCCGACCGTCCGGGTCAGTTTCACCTTGCGCGGCACCCGGATCTCGGTGCCCGCCTTGCGGATCACCTCCCAGTCGCCGCCGTCCCCGGACGGCCGCACCACGGTGCGTTCCGGGTCGGCATGCTCGAAAGCGCGGGCCTCGGCCTCCGATGACACCACGAAGCTGAAGTCACGGTCCAAGAAGACGCTGACCAGCAGTTCCTCGGAGTGGTCGGCGCTCAGCGCACCGTCGGCCACGAACTCGCGGATACCGCACCGCTGCACGACGGTGTCGTGGTAGCGCTCGGCGATCTGCTCCTCGGGCACCAGATCCCCGTCCGCGGTGTCGTACCAACCGGGCTTGGGATCGTTCTCCCACACGAGAAGGCCCGTGGTCCAGGCCAATTCGAGCACACCCGCGGCCGAGAGCTCCCCGGTGACCTCCATCTCGAACCGGGTCCGGGAAGACCCGTACGGCCCCAGTTCCGCACCGCCGACGATGACCACCAGATCCGCCGGGTCGACATCGAGATCAGCCCAGTCCGGCGGCGGTGCGCCGCGGTGCCCGCGCGGCGGGGACGGCAGCGCCGCAACGGTGCCCGGTTCCGGTTCAACGTCATCGGAAAGCACTGCCCGCGAGGCCATTCCCGCGCGCGCAGCGGCGGCGAGTTCGGCCATATCCAGCTCGATGTCACCCAGCCCACCGGTGAGGTCGGCCTTGATCGGGGCTGCCGCGGCGGCCGCTCTGGCCTGCCCCGTGCACAGGTCCAGCAGCATGCTCGCCATCTCGGCGGTGCTGTAGGTCCGCACCCCGGCGGCCTCGACCGCATCCACGATCGCGTCATTGTGGCCCATCAGCCCGGTGCCCTTGGTCCAGCCGATCAGCGCGTGGGCAATGGTGACCCGTTGCGCCCACGACGACTCCGCAGCCCAGCGGCTGACCACCGCGTCGAGTGCCGACTTGGACTCGCCGTAGGCGCCGTCACCGCCGAACATGCCCCGGTTGGGCGAACCGGGCAGCACCACGTGCAGCCGGGAGTCGATATCGCGGTCGGCCCCGATGGCGGCGCACCCGCCGATGAGCCGTTCGACGGCCCACAGCAGGACCTTCATCTCCATCTCCGAACGCGACCCGGCTTCGGAGAGATCCCCGGCGACCCGCGGTGCGGCGAACGGGAACAGCAGCGTCGGGGTCTGGGCGTCCTTGACGTGAACCGCCATCGGCCCGAGATTCTCGGTCTGGTCGTTGCCGATCCAGGACACCAGCGCGTCGATATCGGCGTAGGACGCCATATTGGCCGGGAGCACCCACAACGCGGCACCGAATCGGGCGTGGTTGCGGTAGAGCGACTTGTAGAACTCGAGACGTTCGTCATCGAGGCTGGAGGTGCTGGCGATGACGGTCGCACCGCCGTCGAGTAGGCCGGCCACCAACGAAGCGGCGATGGAACCCTTGGAGGCGCCGGTCACCACGGCGATCTCGCCGGCGTAACGGCCGACGGCCGGGCTCTCCGCACCGGCGGCGATCCGGGCGTAGAGCGACGCGTGCACCAGTCGGCCCTCGGCCAGCGCCCGGGCCCGCCACCAGTCGGCCTGGGTGGCCACCGGGTGGCCGGCGCCCTCGAACCGGTCGCCCAGCCGCGGCCAGTCCGCCTCGATATCGTCCTCCTCGGACAGCCAGAGCGTGACGAGATCCTCCCGCGCGCTGGCCCACCGATCGTCAAGCAGAACCGCCTTGCGGGCGTCGAAGGCCGGAGCAACCAGACGCGGCCAGTCCGGTCCCAGCTCGGCGCTGACCAGTTCGATCAGCTCGGCGTCGGTCGCGGCCGGGGCGGCGGTCACCGGGTTGTCCAGACCGAGCTGACCCAGCACCAGTCGGGCCGCCGAGGCGAGCACGCCGTCCGGCCCGGTCAGCGTCTCGGCGAACGCGTCAAGAGCTGCCGAGTCGACCACCGCGCCCCCTCCGGCCGAACCTGCCGAGGGCAGCGCAACCGATATCCCCTGCCGTGCGGCCACCGCCGCGACGGCGGCATCGACCGCCTTATCCACCGATGCGGCATCCGGCAGAGCACCGTCGTGCAGACCGCCCAGCGGCCCGCCGCGCACACTGCCGCCCTCCCGGGTGCCCAGCGCCAGTTCGACACTGACGTGTTTGGCCCAGCCCGCACCGAGCTCCCAGGTTTTGGTGACCCGTTCGGCGACGGCGGCCGGCCGCTTCCCGGACGGGCCCAGGACGGTTCGCAGTTGATCGTTGACCGCGTCGCCCAGTACCGGGCCGAAAGGTTTGTAGGTACGGGCCAGTTTGGCGACCTGCCCGCGCAGCGCGGCCAGGTCAGCCTCGGCGGCACCGTCGATGGCCCCCAGGTTCAGCTCCGAGCCGAGGTCGACGAGCAGTTGGTTGCGTCGCGAGGACGCCCCGTCGGTGATCGACTCGATCGAATCCAGCGGCTCGATCTGATCGATGCGCATCTTCGCCGACAGCGCGATCAGCGCCATGGTGGCATCGGCGGCGTCGAAGCCGATATCGTCAGGCCGCGGTCCGGCCGATGCCGCCGGGACCGCCGGGACTGCCGGGGAGACCGACGCGGCCGGCGCCGGGGCTTCAGCGGGCTGCTCCTGCTCGGGCTCTTCCGCCGGGTCCTCGTCGTTGGCGAACAGCACGGCGGCATCGCGCTCGACGTTGAGCACCTGCACGGTGCTGTAGGCGTAGTCCGGCAGCTTCAGGGTGTTGAGGGCCAGCCCGGCGACGGTCGGGGCGGACTTCACCCCGATCTCGACGAAGCGCTCCACGCCGAGTCCGCCCTCGGCCTCCTCGGTGAACAGCAAATCCTGGGTTTCGATCCAGCGCACCGGGCTGGCGAACTGCCAGGCGAGCAGTTCGATGACCACCCGGCGGCCGACATCCCGGGGGCGCTCGGCGATCCAGGTGTCGTAGTCGGCCAGGATCTCATCGAGCGGCTGGGCCGGCACGAGGTCGCGGATCTCCTGAATGAAGTCGCGGTCCAGGCTGAAGACCCGGGGCACCAGGTTGGGGACGTAACGGCCGATCAGCACGCCGGCATCGGCGTCGGCGGGCAGGATCCGCTCCAGCGACCGGCGGAACTCGGCGACCCCGTTGCGCAGCACCTCGGAGTGAAAGGGCACATCGATACCCGGCACCTGGATATAGGCCCGTTTACCGCCGGTGATCTCCCGCCGACGCTCGACCTCCTGCTCCAGTGCTTCCAGTCCGCGCACCGTACCGGCGATGGCGTACTGCGAGCCACGCAGGTTGTAGTTGACGATCTGCAGGAATTCCCCGGTACGCGAGGCGATTTCGGCGACGAAGCCGGTGACGTCATCGTGGTCGAGGTCGATCTGGGTCGGTCGGATGGCGGCCAACCGGTAGTTGGAACGCCCGTCCTCATCGCGGGGGACCAGCTCGTGCATTTTGCTGCCCCGGTGGAATACCACCTCCAGCAGTGCTTCCAGTTCGAAGACGCCGCTGACACAGGCCAGCGCGGTGTACTCGCCCACCGAGTGGCCGCAGGCGATTGCGCCCTCGACGAACGCCCCCTGTTCGCGCATCTCGGCGACCTGGGCGGCCGCCACCGTCGCCATGGCGACCTGGGTGAACTGCGTCAGGTACAACACCCCGTCGGGATGCTGATAGTGCACCCCGCGGGCGACCAGACTCGTCGGGTTGTCGCGGACGACATGCAGCACCGAGAAGCCCAGGGCCGAACGGGTGAACGCATCGGCGCGGTCCCACACCGTGCGGGCCGCCTTGGAGCGCGACCGCACCTCCATGCCCATACCCTCGTGCTGAATTCCCTGCCCCGGAAACGCATACGCCGTCCGGGGGGCGGCCAGCCGTGCGGTCGCCGACATCACCAACTCGCCGCGGACCTTCGCCGAAATCTCCAAAACCTCTGCACCCAGGTCGATTCCAACTCGATCGACCCGAAAGTCGACTTCATCGCCGGGCAGAACCATACCCAGGAAACGGGCGGTCCAGCCGACCAGTTTGGCCGGCGGCACCGCTGTGCCGTCGGTGGCAGTCACCACATGCTGGGCCGCCGCCGACAGCCACATCCCGTGCACGATGGGCGATGGGAGCCCGGCCAGCAGCGCCGCCGCCCGATCGGTATGGATCGGGTTGTGGTCACCGGACACCTGCGCAAAGGGCCGCATATCGACCGGGGCGGCCACGGTGACGTCACGGCGGCGCCGCCGCGGGGTGTCGGTGGCATTGGGCGAGACCGCACCACCGGCGCGCACGGGGTCGGCGAGTTCGGCCGGACCGGTCCGGCCGCGGATCGCGAACCGCTCCTCGAGTACGGCCAGCACCGCGCCGTCGGTATCGCTGACATTGACGGTGATCGGTACCACGCGGCCGACCTCGGTGTCGACGGCGACCGAGGCCGTCGCGGTGATCACCAGCCGGGTGGCATACCGGGGCAGCGGCTTGAGCAGCCGGGCGGCATGGTCGAGGTGCACCAGGGACAGCAGGCCCTCGATGACGGGGAAACCGGTGTCGGTGACGGCCGTGCCGATCGCGGTGAACACCGCCGGCCAGCACCGACCGACCAGCGCATCGGGCACGGTGGTCAGGGTGGGCGCCAGCGGGGCTCCGAAGGTGGCGGTCACCCCGGTATGGTCGGCCACCCGTTCGGGATCCCAGTCGACGCTGACCGTGGTCGACCCACCGGCGGGCGAGGGCAGGGCCTCCGGCCCGTCGACCCCCGCGGCGACGGCCAACACCGCGCGCATCGAGGCGGCCGCGTCGGCGGTGATCACCAGCGGCGCGCCGCCGTCGACCACGGTGCGCCCCAGGGTGAAGGTGATGTCGATCCAGCGGCCCGATACCGGTACCCGCAGCACCACCCGATCCGACCCGATGACCTCCAGTCGCGCGCCGGTGGAATGGCTGGTGGCGGCGCGATCGTCGTAGACCTGCCACTCCGACGGCGGCGCCAGGCGGTGGACCGGGTTGACCGCGGTGCGACCCGCCCAGAGCACATCCGGGGAATCCAGCACCACCCCCAGCGGTCCGGTGACATCGTGGCGCCACTGCAACCGCGAGGCGGCCGGCACCGGGATGAGCCCGCCGGCCAGCACCTCGTCGACGGCGGCCTTCTCGAAACGGTCCAGCAACTCCCCCACCGGCTCGTCGATCCGGGTGATACCGGCGACGGCCGCGGTGCCGGGAATGATGCAGACCTGATCGGCGGAGTACCGGGCGTCGTGGGCCTGCCACAGCGAGTCGCTGCGCCACCACCGGCGGACGTCTTTGTCGATCACCGGCACGAAGTTGACCGGCTTACCCGGCGTCTTGCACAGCTCCACGAAGAAGGGGGCGTCGGCGGGATGCAGTAGCACCGTCTCGGCATCCGGGTAACGGGCCAGCAGTGCGGCGACCGCCCGGTGGGGATCGTCCAGCAGCCCCGCCCCGTCCGCCGCATCGAACAGCGTCTCGATGGCCCCGCTGTCCCGAGGGTCCAGGCGGGCCTCGGTGCGCTGCAGCATGGCGGCGAAGCGCTCCCGCCAGGTGACGTCCAGCCACGGCGAACCCGGCCCGGGTGTGCCGTCTCCGACGGCCAGTTCGACGTACCGGCGCAGCCACTGCAGGTAGGTCATCTCCGCGATATCGCCGAAGTACGGCTTGGCGGTGGCCGACAGGGCCGTGATGATCTCGTCGCGCCGCGCGGTGACCGCCTCGGCGTCACCGGCGACCTCGTCGAGCAGCCGGCCGCACCGGGACGCCGAGTTGTCGATCTCGTGGATATCGGCGCCGAGTTGGCTTCGCCCGGAGGCCATTCCGTTGCTGGCCCTGCCGGCGCCCACCCACTGCTCGGTGCCGGCGGTATCGACCAGCAGCCGTTTCACCGCCGGGGAGGTGGTCGCCTCCAGGCAGGCCATCGCCGCGGTGCCCACCAGGATGCCGTCGACCGGCATCAGCGGGTAGCCGTACGCCAGCGACCAGCGACCGGTGAGATAGTCGGCGGACCGTTCCGGGGTGCCGATACCGCCGCCCACGCACACGGTGATGTTGGGCCGGGATCGCAGTTCGGAATAGGTCGTCAGCAGCAGATCATCGAGGTCCTCCCAGGAGTGATGGCCACCGGCCCGACCCCCCTCGATATGGGCGATGACATCCCGGGTCGGCACCTCGGCGGCGATCCGGATGACCGACCGGATCTGCTCCACGGTGCCGGGTTTGAAGCAGATGTGGGCAATACCGGCGGTGCTGAGTTCGTCGATGAGGTCGACGGCATCGTCGAGATCGGGCACGCCCGCGCTGATCACCAGTCCGTCGATCGGCGCACCCGACGCCCGGGCCTTCTGGACCAGCCGTTTCCCCCCGACCTGCAATTTCCACAGATAGGGGTCCAGGAACAACGCGTTGAACTGAAAAGCCCGGCCGGGCTCGAGCAGCTCGGACAGCTCGGCCACCCGGCGGGTGAAGATCGGCTCGGTGACCTGACCGCCACCGGCCAGCTCGGCCCAGTGCCCGGCATTCGTGGCGGCCGCGACGATCCGCGCATCGACGGTGGTCGGCGTCATCCCGGCCAGCAGGATCGGCGAGCGGCCGGTCAGGCGGGTGAACTTGGTTGACAGTTTCACCGAACCGTCGGGCAGGGCAATGGTCGAGGGTGCGTAACTGGACCACGGCGTGCCGATCTCCGGGGCCGCCCCCACGGTGAACAGGTTGCGCTGCCCGCCGCGGGTGGCGGCCGGAACGATGCCCACGCCCAGCCCGCGGATGACCGGTGCGGTCAGCCGGGTCAGGATGTCCCCGGGGCCGAGATCGAGGATCCACCGGGCACCGGCCTGTTCCAACTCGCCGACGGCGTCAACCCAGTCGACCTGCCGGACCAGCAGATCCTCGGCCATCCGGCGGGCCAGTCCGGTGTCGATTCCGACCGCGGCGGCCCATCCGGTGACGAGTTCCACACCGTCGGCCAGTCGGGGCGTGTGGAATCCCACCTCCACATCCACAGGATCGAAGACCGGCGCGAACACCGCTCCGCCGCGTAGCTTCTTCTTGCGCTCGGCGGCCTCGGTCTCGGCGATCTGGCCGCAGTACAACTCGAAACGGGACAGCTGTTCGGGAGTACCGGTGATGACCACGGCGCGACGACCGTTGCGGATGGACAGCACCGGCGGCTCCACGGTGCGCACGTCCTGGCCGAAATCCTCAAGCAGGGTGGCGATACGCTCCGGATCGACGTTGGCCACCGCGACCATCGGCGGGCGCTCACCGAGGGAGACGATCCCGCGGCGGCGCGCCACCAGCGTGCCGGCGGCACCGATGAGCTGGGCCAAAGCCAGCAATTCCACATCCCGGGCACCGCCGGCCCTCAGCGCCTCCACCGCCAGCACCCCCTGGGAGTGACCGGCCGCGGCGACCGGCGGGGCGCCGGTGAAGTCCAGGCCTTGTCGGCTCAACGCCCGGATGGCCGCGATCTGGGTCAGCAGCACACCGGGCAGTGACACCGCCGCCGACGTCAGGAGATGGGGGGCCGGGACGGTCTCACCGGCCGCCGCCTCCCGGACCCACCGCAGCGGTTCGAATCCGATCGGGCGCACGACGACGATCTCGTCGGCGACCGGCTCCAGCAGCAGTTCCGCCTCGCCGGCGATTCGGGCCAGCTCCGACTCGATACCGGCGACGGTGACGAGCTCCTCCAGGCTGGCCAGCCACGAACTGTGACCCTGGCCGCCGAAGACCACGGCATAGGGCTCACCGGCGTTGAGCCGGTCCACGAGCGCCAGAGCACCTGACCGGTCGGTGTCGTGTCCGGCGGCTGCGCCCGTGCGGTCACCCGACGACATCTGGTCATGCTCGTGGATCGTCACTCCGCCTCCGCCTCCATGCTGTCCGCGCTCCGTCCTGTCCGCGACCTGTCCGGGACTGACCGCAACCGACCGCGAAAACCAGCACTAAGAGTCCCATAAGAGCCCGGCCGATTTCCCAGCCCAGATTGGTTACCGGGCAGTTCTACGGTCGGGTAACCCGGCACCGGGTAACGGCCGGCCCAGCGGCCGTCGCGACCGGCCGGGACAAACGTCCTGCGTGCACGCGGTTACGGTTGAGTAGCCACAATATCCCTGATCACAGCGGGATTGTTATCGAATCGTTATCTCGATGCGGGCGTAGGCCACGACCGCGGAACGGGCGGTTGACCGGGAATTAATCCCACTGCCCGAATTGCGGTTTGAGAATGTTGTTCAGGTCGACCCCGACGCCGGCGACACTGCGCGCATCGATCTCGAACTGATGCAGATGGGCGGCCGGATGCACGAACCCGCGCGGTGTCCCCCAGTTGTGCTGCCAGAACCAGGAGCCCAGCCCGTCCTCGAGCGCCCAGTCGATGGTTTTGGAGTTCGCGTAAATACCGACGCGCTGTCGGCCGAGCACCGATTCCCAGCCCCGCAAATACGGCGCGACCTGCTGTTTGTACTGGGTGTAGCTGGGATTGTCGTCGATGGAGGCATAGATCGGGGCCCCGACCGGTCCACCGGCGGCGGTATGCAGTTCCCAACCGCGTTTGGCGTGCGTGACACCGGCTGCCTGGCCACCCAGCCAGTCGGCGGTCTCCTGCTTGCCGAACTGATAGTTGGAGACGATTTTCAGGCCGGCCTGATAGAGGTCGCGCGCCTCGGCCAGTTGCATGGGCTTGCCGAGCATCCACTGCGCGCCGGGCCGCCGGTCGGAGACATAACGAATGGCGCCCAGCCCGCCGGCCGCCTTGATATCGGCCGCACTGAGCACCCCGGCGGCGTAATCGAACAGGATCCCCAGGGAATCGGCCGAGGCGGTGGCCGGGGCGGCGGTAGTGGCCAGCGCACCCAACCCCGCGGCGGCGGGTGCGGCGGCGGCGACCTTCAACAGGGCTCGACGCGACAGCATGGCCCTCACCCTAGGACAGCGACCGCCACATCCCGGGGATCTGCCCGGTCACATCTGCATCACTGCGGTGCCGTGCGCGCGAACCGTGGCGCGACCCGGCCGAGCGGCTCACACGGTGCGCAGCCCGGAAAATGCGCCCGTCCGTGCCGCCCGGTAACGCCGCGCGGGTCCGGGGCGATACCCCCGATAGCCCCGTGCTGCCGAGCCACCGACTCCTCGGCAGCGCGGGCTTCAACCGTTATCGGCCCGCGCCGCCTCCAGCAGCAGGCGCCGCTCTGCGGCGGCCACATTGCGCCGGGTCCGCTCCACCGCATCCGGGGTTACCGAGATCGAGGTGATCCCCATCCGCACCAGATGTTCGGCAAAATCGGGGCGCGTGGAGGGGGCCTGCCCGCATAACGACGAGGTGATACCCAACCGGCGCGCGGTACTGACGACCCGGCCGATCGCATCGAGCACCGCCGCATCGGACTCGTCATACAACTCCGCGCACTGATCGGAGTCGCGGTCCACGCCGAGGACCAGCTGGGTCAGGTCATTGCTGCCGATCGACACCCCGTCGATACCGAGTCCGACGTACTCCGGCAACCAGTACACCACCGAGGGGACCTCGGCCATCACCCAGCGATGCAGGCCGCGCTGGCGGCCCAGTGGGCTGGCGTCAACCAGCTCCAGGCAGCTCTCCAGTTCCCAGCGGGTGCGCACGAACGGGATCATCAGATGCAGGTTGGGGTTCTGCTCGCGGACCCGGGCCAGCATCTGCAGTTCCAGATTGAATAGCTCCGGGTTGTCGACGTACCGGTAGCAGCCCCGGTAGCCGATCATCGGGTTGTGTTCCTCGGGTTCGAACGCCTCGCCGCCCTCGAGCTTCCGAAACTCGTTGGTGCGGAAATCGCTGGCGCGGTACACCACCGGCCGGGGCGCGAACGCGGAGGCGACCCGTCCGACGGCCTCGGACAACTTGTCGACCAGGACGTTCTGCTGACCGCCGGCGATCAGCGCGCGCGGGTGCCGATTGCTCAGCGCATCGGTCAGCATGGTCTCGGCGCGCAGTAGCCCGACACCGTCAACATCGAGACCGGCGACGTCATCGGCGGTATCGGGGAGCAGGATGTTGACGTAGATCTTGGTGCCGGTGACCTCGGCGGCCGCCGCCCGGGCGCCGGCGGCGGGTCCGTTCACCGGCGCGGTCTTGGTGCCGCCGACATCCGCCCGGCCCGCCAGCACGCGGCCATGCGTTCCGTCGACGGTCACCACCATGCCGTCGGTCAGATCCCTGGTCGCGGTGCGCGCACCGACGATGCAGGGCACCTTCAGTTCCCGGGCCACGATCGCCGCGTGACAGGTCATCCCACCGGTATCGGTGACCAGAGCCGATGCCCGCCGCATCGTCGGCAGCCAGTCCGGGTTGGTCATCTTGGCGACCAGCACCTCGCCGTCCTGAAGGCGGGCACCCTCGCCGACATCGCCGAGTACCCGGACCACCCCGGACACCGCGCCGGGGACGGCCGGCAGACCCTGAATCAGAACCTCGTGCTTCTCCGCCGCGGGTGAGACGGCACGGCTGAGAGTGGTGATCGGACGGGTCTGGACGATATAGGTTCTACCGTCGGCGATTGCCCACTCGGTGTCCTGGGGGCAGCCGGCATGCTGCTCACTGCGGACCGCGATCCTGGCGATCTCCCGAACCTCGTCATCGGTGAGCACCTGCGCCTCGGCCTGCGCTTCGTCGAGTTCGACGCGCTGATCCCTCCCGTCGGCACCGCGGATGATCTCGAAGGATTTGTACCCGGTGTGCCGGGACAGAATCTCCCCGGACTTCTTGTCCACGACATAGTTGTCGGGCTCCACCGAGCCGGACACCACCACCTCCCCCTGACCGAAGGCCCCTTCGACGACCACCCGGTCGGTCGCGTCGGTGGTCGGGTCGGCGGTGAACGCGACACCCGAACGCTCCGAGGCGATCATCAGTTGGACGACCACCGCCATGGCCGGGTCAGCGGAGAAACCGCGGCTCGCCCGATACGAGACGACCCGGGGCCCGAACAGCGAGGCCCAGCAATTCTGCACCGCCTCGATCAGTTCCCGTTCGCCGCGCACATTGGTGTAGGTCTCATTCATCCCCGCGAACGACGCGTCGGCCCCATCCTCACCGGTGGCCGAAGACCGAACCGCGACAAAGCAATCCGTCCCCATCGCCCGGTAGGACGCCAGAATCCGATCTTCGACCTCGGGGGCCATCCCGGCCTGGAGTACCAGGGCCTTCATGGTGGTGCACATCTCGTCGAACCGGCTGGTGTCGAGCGCGTGCAACATGGCCTCCCGGTGGGCGGCGTTGAGATCATCGGCCACGCCGGCCGCCCGCATCGATGACAGGTAGCTGTCCCGCAGCACCACGAAACCGGGCGGAACCGGCAGCCGGGCCTTGACCATCTCCCCCATATTGGCGCCCTTGCCGCCGGCCTCCTCGGCATCGGCCATCCCAAGATTCGCTATATCCTCGACATATCGCATCAGCGTTCTCCTTATGTGTGATGGCCGGTGGTGCGGCAGATACCCACCGCTTCGGCGACGGACTCGGCCGGCTCCCGGCCGGTGTCGATGATGTGGGCGCCCGGCGTGCCGTTGTCGCCCGCACCGGCCGAACCGGCGAGTGCGGTGGCGATCTCCGGGGTGACCTGGGAGGTGCCCCCCACCCGGCTGCGGATCCGGCCGACCGCAGTCTCCAGTGCTGTGGTGCAGACGAATTCGACGACCGGCGCCGAGGCTTCCGCGGCCACTCGGCGGGCCCGCTCCCGGTGCCGGGGGTCGGTCCAGGTCCCGTCCAGGATCACCGTATGACCCTCGCACAGTCCGTCGTGCGCCTGACGCAGAACGGCGTCATAGACGGCTGCCACGTTATCCGGGCTGTACAGCCCCTCACCGAGAACCCCGGGCTGTCCGTCGATCTCGCCCCGGGCCGCCATGGCGGCCCGCACATCATCGGTGGAGATCACCCGGCCGCCGATTCCGTCGGCGATTCCACGGGCCAACGTCGTCTTTCCGGTACCGGGACCGCCGCGGACCATGATCAGCCGAACCCCGCCGGCGCGCAGGTGATCCAGGGCGATACCGAGGTGCGCCCGCGCATCGCCGGCTGCACCGGGACCGCCCTGGGTGTGGCGGACGCATTCGACCTTGGCCCGCACCACGGCGCGATAGGCGATGTAGAAGTGCCGCAGGGATTCCGGTGCGTCATCTGCTGCCAGGCTCAGGTACCGGCCGATGAAGTGGGCGGCGAGGTCTGTACGGCCCAGGAACTCCAGATCCATCGCCAGGAACGCGGCATCGTCGATACCGTCGACGTAGCGCAACCGATCATCGAACTCCAGGCAGTCCAGCAGTTCGGGACCCTCGGGCAGGCAGAAGATATCGTCGGCAAGCAGATCGGCGTGGCCGTCAACGATCCGCCGGTCGGCGATCCGCTGCTCGAAAAGCGCCGACCGCCCAGCCAGGAATGCCATGGCGCAGCGCTCGATTTCGGCCACACCGTCCGCGTCGAGCCCGGGGACCACCCCATTCGCGTACCGGGTGAGCTCGGTCAGGTTCTCCTGCCAGCGCGCGCTCACCGCGTCGATGCGGGCCTCGGCATCCACCTCGCCACCACGCCGCGCACCGGCGTGAAAACGCGCCAGGACGCCGGCGATCGCAGACAGCGGCCCGGTGACATCCGCACCGGATCGCACCATGGTCGCCAGACGGCACCGGTCAGGGTGGCGGCGCATCAGGATGACGGGTTCGGCGTGTTCGCCCCCCGGTGCCTGCAAGTGGGCGACACCGAAATAACTGTCCGGGGCCAGCCGGCTGTTGAGCATCACCTCCCTCGCGCAGGCCCGCTCGCGGCTGGCCGGGGTGGAGAAGTCCAGGAAATCGGTTCGGACGGGCTTTTTCACCTTGTAGGCGCGATCCCCGACGAGCACGACAAGACCGGTGTGGGTCTCGGTGATCTGGGGCAGAAGAGCATCGGTGCCATCGGTCATCGCGATCCCCTCTCCGGCCCTCACCCGGCCCAGCCCATCCTGCACCGGAACACTCCGCGAGCCGAGGGTACAAAGCCCCTTGAAGCCCCTTGAGGCCCCTTGAGATGCTCCGGTATGTACTTAGCCGGGCGCGGGACACAGAACACCGGGTGCGGGACGCAGAACGCGGCGGTGGACACAGCGGGGGTGGACAGTGGGCACATCGACGATCGACAGCCGGCAGCTGGCGGATCTGGTGCAGGTGGCGTGCCGCGCGCCGTCGGTACACAACAGCCAGCCGTGGCGCCTGGTCGCCCGGGGCGGGGAGTTGCGACTGTTCCTGGCTGCCGAACGGGTGCCGCACGCGACCGACCATTCCGGCCGGGAAGCGCTGATCAGCTGCGGCGCCCTGCTCGACCACATCCGGGTGGCCGCCACCGCATCGGGCTGGACGGCCGTCATCGCCCGCTTCCCCAATCCGAACGAGCTGGACCACCTCGCCACCATCGCCTTCCGGCGCCGGGAGTTCGTCACCGACGCCGACCGGGCCAGGGCTGATGCGATCCTGCGCCGACGTACCGACCGGCTCCCGTTTGCCGCCCCACCGGATTGGGCGGTGTTCGAACCGGTGTTACGCAGCACCGTCGATCCGGATAAGGCCACCGTGGAAATATTGGACGACTCGGTGCGCCCGGCGTTGGCCGAGGCGTCCCGGCTGACCGAGGCGTTGCGCCGCTATGACACCTCCTATCACGCTGAATTGCAATGGTGGACCGGCCCATCCGAGGCCGCCGAGGGGCTGCCTCAGACCAATCTGGCTTCGGCCGCCGAGTCGGAGCGGGTCGATATCGCGCGCACATTTCCCGCCAGTGCGGATCTCGACCGCCGTCCGGAGGTGACCCGCGATCATTCGGCGATCGCCGCGCTGTCAACTCGCGGGGATGGCCGCCGAGAGGCGCTGGGCTGCGGTGAGGTGCTCTCGGATGTGCTGCTGGAAGCCACCCTGGCCGGCCTGGCCACCTGCACCCTGACCCACATCACCGAACTCGATACCAGCCGGTCGATCATCCGGACCCTGACCGCCGATGACCCGCAGCTGCTGATCCGGATCGGCAAGGTCCCCGACACAGCCGAGCTACCACCGGCCACGCCGCGGCGGCCGCTGGCCGAGGTGCTGGAGTTCCGCGGCTGAGTGCAGCCGGCCCGCCGGTGCCGAGGGGCCCGGTGTCCCGCCGCGAGGGACGGTGAGAACGGGACTTCGGGCCCTGGCGGCGGCCGGACGGACGTGGTCGGATTGGGCGGGGACGGAGGTATCCCCGGGGAGGGTGGAGACGATGCCCAGAGCTGTCCGCCGGCAACAGCCGCGCCGGGTGTTCCGCGATCGGCGCGAAGCCGGTGAGGTGCTGGCCGGTCTACTCGGCGGCTACCGCGGCAAACCGAATGTGATCGTGTTGGGTCTGGCCCGGGGTGGTTTGCCGGTGGCCTATGAAGTCGCCCGCGCGCTCGGTGCACCGCTGGACGCGTTCATCGTCCGGAAGCTCGGCGCGCCCGGCCACGAGGAGTTCGCGGTCGGGGCGATCGCCAGCGGCGGGCGGGTGGTGGTCAACGACGATGTGCTGCGGGGCCTGAACGTCTCACCGGCGCAGCTGCGCGAGATCGCCGAGCGTGAGGGCCGGGAGCTCGTGCGCCGGGAAGCGGCCTACCGGGGCGGACGGCCACCGCTCGATATCACCGGCAAGACGGTCATCGTCGTCGACGACGGGCTTGCCACCGGCTCCTCCATGCTCGCCGCGGTCCAGGCACTGCGCGAATCCGAGCCGGCTGAAATCATCATCGCCGTACCCGCCGCCCCGGAATCCAGCTGCCGGCAGTTCGCCGGCATCGTCGATGATGTGGTGTGCGCCTCGATGCCGACGCCGTTCCTGGCGGTCGGGGAATCCTTCTGGGACTTCACCCAGGTGACCGACGACGAGGTGCAGGACCTACTGAGCCGGCCAATTCCCACCGCAGCGCCGGTCGAGGAACGGCCCTCGCCGGTCGAGCTGGTGGCCCGCGCCGGTATCGACGCCCCGGGCGGGGTACCGCCGGCCGATGTGCTCGAGGACCTGATCGGCGACGCCCGCATCGTGCTGATCGGTGAGAGCTCGCACGGAACCCATGAGTTCTACGCCGCGCGCGCAGAGATCACCAAATGGCTGATCATGGAGAAAGGCTTTAACGCGGTTGCCGCGGAGGCGGATTGGCCTGACGCCTACCGGGTCAACCGGTACGTCCGTGGCGCGGGCACAGCTACCGGCGGGGACCGAACTCCCGATGAGGCGCTGCGCGGTTTTCAGCGATTCCCGGCCTGGATGTGGCGTAACACCGTGGTGCGGGATTTCGTCGGCTGGCTGCGGTGGCACAACGGTCGGTGCGCAACCGAAGGTCGGCGGCAGACCGGCTTCTACGGACTGGACCTCTACAGCCTGCACCGGTCCATACAGGAGGTGATCGACTATCTGGGCCGGGTGGACCCGAAAGCGGCGATCAGGGCCAAGGCCCGGTACGCCTGTTTCGACCATTCGGCCGGCGACGACGGTCAGGCCTACGGCCATGCGGCAGCATTCGGGGCGGGGCCGAGATGTGAGCGCCAAGCCATCGAACAGCTGGTGGAGCTGCAACGACACGGTATGGAATACCTGCGCCATGACGGCGAACCTGCCGAGGACGAACTGTTCTACGCGCGGCAGAACGCGATGACGGTCCGCAACGCGGAGGCCTATTACCGCGGTATGTTCGCCGGCCGGGTCACCTCCTGGAATATGCGGGACAAACATATGGCCCAGACCCTGGATGCCCTGATCAGCCATCTCGACCGCGCGGGCGGGCCGGAGCCGGCCCGGATCGTCGTGTGGGCCCACAACTCTCACGTCGGTGATGCCCGGGCGACCGAGGTGTCGGCCGACGGCCAGCTGACAGTCGGCCAGTTGGCCCGCGAGCAGTACGGCGCACAGTGCCGGCTGATCGGGTTCTCGACCTACTCCGGCACGGTCACCGCGGCCGACGACTGGGGGGGTACCGCCGAATACAAGTCGGTGCGCCCGGCCCTGCCCGGCAGTATCGAGGATCTGCTGCACCGGACCGGGAAGACCGATTTCCTTGTCGCCATGCATGACGGCTCCGCTGCTGCCGAGGCGCTGGAGGTGGTCCGGCTGGCCCGGGCGATCGGGGTGATCTACCGGCCGGAGACCGAACGCCAGAGCCATTACTTTCACGTGCGTCCGTCCGATCAGTTCGACGCGATGATCCATATCGACTCCACCCGGGCGCTGGAACCGCTGGAACCCGCCAGTGTGTGGATCGCCGGGCAGAACCCCGAGACCTACCCGACCGGCCTGTGAGTGCAGGCGCATGAGTCAGCGTGATCAGGCCCGCTCCGCCCCGGCCGGCGGATCGGTCACCGGACACCGGATCGTGACGCTGTGCATGAACCCGGCCCTGGACATCACGACCAGTACCGAAACGGTGCGCCCGACCGACAAGCTGCGCTGCGCTGCGGCCCGCTACGACCCGGGTGGTGGCGGCGTCAACGTCGCCAACGTGGCCGGGGTCTTGGGCGCATCGCCGGTGGCGGTGTTCCCGGCAGGCGGCCCGGCCGGGGAGATGGTGAACAACCTCCTGGTCGCCGAAGGCCATGCGGTACACCGGATTCCGATCGGCGGCTCAACCCGGGAAAGTGTCACCGTCAACGAACTCAGCACCAAGCGGCAATACCGGTTCGTGCTGCCGGGACCGACGCTGACGGTGGGCGAGCAGACCGAGTGCCTGCTGCAGCTGCGCAGGGCCGCGGCGCATGCGTCCATCGTCGTGGCCAGCGGCAGCCTGCCGCCAGGTGTGCCGGAGGACTTCTACCAGCAGGTGGCCAACGTGTGCGCCGAGATCGGGGCGATGCTGCTGCTGGACACCTCCGGTGGCGGGTTGCGCAACGTCAACGCCGGGGTGTTCCTGCTCAAGCCCAGCCTGCGGGAACTGCGAGAATGCGTCGGACGCGAGTTGGTGACCGAGGCCGAGCAGATCGACGCGGCCGGTGAACTCATCAACCGGGGTGCGGCCGAAAGCGTGCTGGTGTCCCTGGGGGCCCGGGGAGCGCTTCTGGTGACCGCAGGGCGCGCCTACCGGTTCGCACCCGTCAGCGTGCCCCCGGGTAGCGGCGTCGGGGCCGGCGATGCCATGGTCGCCGGGGTCGCCGTCGGGCTGACCAGGGGCTGGGCACTGACTGAAGCGGTCCGGCTGGGTATCGCCACAGGAGCCGCGATGCTCCTCACCCCCGGCACCGCACCGTGTACCCGCGAGGACGCCGAACGACTGTTCACCCTGACTGAGAACGGGCGTGATATCGACCTGGTGGCCGACACCGGAGCACAATGATCCGATGACACAAACTCTGGCCGGGCCGTCGGTCGTGGTCGGTGTGGACGGGTCGCGGGCGGCCGCCGCCGCCGCGGTGTGGGCCATCGACGAAGCGGTCGGCCGGGGCTTGGCCCTGCGTCTGGTTGCCGCCACCGGATCCGGCGCCGCCGAATCCGCCTCTCCGGTGGAATCGGCCGAAGCGGCGGTGCGCTCGGCCGCCGCGGCGGTGGCGTTCACGGGCCGGCCCGACCTGCCGCCGGTGCAGACCGCCGTCATCACGGCCGGGCCGCAGGCCGCGCTGCTGGAACAGTCCCGCACCGCGGCGATGATCTGTGTCGGGCTGGTCGGCATCCGGCACTTCGACCCGGGCCGGCTCGGCTCGACAGCCGGAGCGCTCATCGCGGGGGCGCACTGCCCCGTCGCGGTGATCCGGGCCGGCCGACCGCCGGCGGCGGCAGCGCCCGGCTGGGTGGTGGTGGAACTGGATCAGACCGCGGACAGCGCGACGGTGCTGCAGGCTGCCATCGAGGAAGCCCGGATGCGCCGAGCCCCGCTGCGGGTGCTGGGAACCTGGCAGTCCGACGACCCGGGCGCCGGCGGTGCGGCCGAATCGGCCAGGGTGGTCCGGGCCCAGCTGGATCGGCGACTGGAGACCTGGACGCACCGCTACCCGGATCTCGACGTCAAGCCGGTCGCCGTCCATGGCAGCGGTCTGGGCTTTCTGGCCGATAACGCGGACTCGATCCAGCTGGTGGTGATCGGGGCCCGCAACACCGCGGGGGTCGGCGATATGCTCGGCCCCGCCGGGCTGGCCGCGCTGGGCACCACCGCCTGCGCGGTGCTCGTCATCGACCCGCAGCGCCTGCTCTGAGGAGCGGTTATGGTTGCAGGCATGGTCAGGGTGTTCCTCGTCGACGACCATGAGGTCGTCCGCCGCGGCCTGATCGACCTGCTCAGCGCCGACCCCGAACTCGATGTGATCGGCGAGGCCGGTTCGGTGAGCCAGGCGATGGCTCAGATCCCCGCCCTCAAACCCGATGTCGCGGTGCTCGATGTGCGCCTGCCCGACGGCAACGGGATCGAACTGTGCCGCGACCTGCTCTCGAAGATGCCCGACCTGCGTTGTCTGATGCTGACATCGTTCACCTCAGATGAGGCGATGCTGGACGCGATCCTGGCCGGGGCCAGCGGCTACGTGGTCAAGGACATCAAGGGTATGGAGCTGGCCCGGGCAATCAAGGATGTCGGCGCCGGCCGCTCACTGCTGGACAACCGCGCCGCGGCGGCGCTGATGGCCAAGCTGCGCGGTGCCGCTGAACGCTCCGACCCACTGTCCGGTCTGACCGACCAGGAGCGGGTGCTGCTCAACCTGCTGGGCGAGGGGTTGACCAACAAGCAGATCGCGGCCCGGATGTTCCTGGCGGAGAAGACGGTCAAGAACTACGTCTCGCGGCTGCTCGCCAAGCTCGGCATGGAGCGTCGGACCCAGGCGGCGGTATTCGTGTCCAAACTGGACCAGCAGCGCCGCCGGGACCGCTGATGCCCGAGGACGGCCCGGCCCCGGACCGCACGGGTTCGCCGCCGCTGCGGGACACCTTGTCGCAACTGCGGTTGAGGGAGTTGCTCGTCGAGGTGCAGGACCGGGTGGAGCAGATCACCAAGGGCCGGGATCGGCTCGACGGACTGGTCGAGGCAATGCTGGCGGTGACCTCCGGTCTGGACCTCGACACCACCCTGCAGACCATCGTGCGCACGGCCGCCAACCTGGTCGATGCCCGATACGGCGCGCTCGGGGTGCGCGGTGCCGGCGTCGAGGGGCAGGAACTGGTCGATTTCATCTCCGAGGGTATCGACGATGACGTCCGCGCACGGATCGGTTCACCGCCATCGGGGCGCGGGGTTCTCGGTGTGCTGATGGACGACCCCAAGCCGATCCGCCTCGATGACATCCGGCTGCATCCGGACTCGGTCGGCTTCCCCGCCAACCATCCACCGATGCGCACATTCCTCGGTGTCCCGGTGCGCATCCGCGATGAGATCTACGGCAACCTTTACCTGACCGAGAAGGCCGGCGGGCAGCCGTTCAGTGCCGATGACGAAGTGCTGGTGGAGGCGCTGGCCGCCGCAGCCGGTATCGCGATCGCCAACGCCCGGCTCTACGCGCAGTCGCGGGCCCGGCAGTCCTGGATCGAGGCGACCCGCGATATCGCCACCGAACTTCTCGGCGGAGCCAAACCGGCCCGGGTCTTCCGGCTGATCGCCGACGAGGCGCTGCGAATGACCGAAGCCGACGCCGTGGTCGTTGCGGTCCCGCTGAACACCGATGGAACCGAGGCGACCGATACCGGAGAAACCGACGAACTGCTTATCGTCGAGACCGCCGGCGCAGCCGTCGCGGCCGGATCGATCCACATTGCGCAGACTGCGATCGGCACGGCGTTCACCGCGCGTACACCGTGCCGGGTGGCGGCACTGGACCTCGCGGAGCCGCTGATGGCCGATGCCGGCCCGGCCCTGGTCCTGCCGCTGCGGACCACCGAGACCGTGGCCGGGGTGCTGGTGGCGTTGCGACGCCGAGATGGCCGGGAGTTCACCGACGATCAACTGGCCATGGCGGCCGCGTTCACCGATCAGGCGACGGTCGCCTGGCAGCTGGCCAACACCCAGCGTCAGATGCGGGAGCTGGATGTCATCTCCGACCGGGAGCGAATCGCACGTGATCTGCACGATCAGGTCATCCAGCGGCTGTTCGCGGTGGGTCTGTCACTGCAGGGCACGATCCCGAGGGTTCGCTCGGCAGAGGTCCAGCAGCGCCTGACCGACTCCGTGGACGAGTTGCAGGGTGTCATTCAGGACATCCGCACCACGATCTTCGACCTGCACGGCGGGTCACCGGACGATCCCCGGCTGCGGCAACGGCTCGACGAGGCGATTGCCGCGTTTTCCGGGCAGGGTCTGCGCACCAGCACACACTTCCTCGGCCCGCTGTCGGTGGTGGACGCCACCCTGGCCGACCACGCAGAAGCGGTGGTCCGCGAAGCGGTCAGCAATGCGGTACGGCATTCGGGTGCACACACCCTGAACGTCAATGTCCGGGTCGAAGACGAATTGACGATCGAGGTCATCGATGACGGATGCGGCGTCCCCGACCGTGTCAGCACGAGCGGTCTGCGTAACCTGCGCGCACGCGCGGATCAGGTCGGCGGGACGATGACCGTCACCGATGCTCCCGGGGGCGGCACCATCGTCGGCTGGTCGGCGCCGCTGACTTAGCCGTGGCTCAGCCCGACTCAGCCCCGGTCCCGATCCCGATCCCGAGATCAGCCAACAGCGCCTGCGCCGCCCGGCGGCCGCTCACCAAGGCTCCCTGGATGGACGAGGTATCGCGGTGGTCGCCGGCGACGTAGACCCCGCTCTCCGTGCGAACGGGCCGCTGCACCGCGAAGGGCACCGGCATCGCCGGGAGCGCATAGGGGATCGGGTAGGTCGCCAGCAGCTCCCAGTCCGCCGCCGGCATACCGTACAACCACCCCAGGTGGTCGCGAACGGCGCGCTCGTCGGCGACGCCGGTCGACACCCCGAGCGCCGAGGCCGAAATCAGTGCGCTGCCGGCCGGGGCGTAATCGGGTGCGGCGTGTGTGAGCACCACGGTGTTGATCAGCGGTCCGCGGCGATCCCCGTCGAGGATGAGCACGGCCCTACCGTCGGCGAGGTCCTCGGGCGCGCAGGTGGGCCGGTAATACCAGGTGGTGACCGACCGCGCCTCGGGTGCGCGGACATCGGGGATGAGGCCGGCGGCGGTAACCGGATCGGTCGCGACGATGACGGCCTCGGCCCGGTGGACGTCACCACCGGCCACCTCGACCGTGCGCGCCGCGGCCGACCCGACCCGTTGGCCGAGTCGGACGTCGAGCCCGCCGGCTAGCTGCTCGGGAATGCGTTGCATGCCCAGAGCCGGAACTCCGGGAGTACCGCGGACGAAGGATTTCAGCACCAGATCCAGGAAACGCCTCGAGGTGTGCAGGTCGGACTCCAGGAAGACCCCGGACAGGAACGGTCGCAGCACCCGCTCCATCAGCGCCTCATCGGCCCCGGCCCGGCGCAGCGCCTCCTCGCTGGTGACATCCGGCTCGCGGCGCAGGGACGCGGCCGAACGGACCGCCCGGGTCGCGGCGTAGGCACCGAAGCGCGCCGTCGACAGCGGTGAGCCGATCCGCGCCAGCAGGGACGGGATGGCCCAGGAGGGCTCGCGGCGGGGATCGGCGACCCGGGTCACCCGACGGTGCCCGTCCCGGCCGGTCACGATCCGGGCACCGGCGACGAACGGCTTCAGATCGAGGCCGTCGTGGTCGAGGACGCGGGCACCCTCGGGATAGGCGGGGTTGTACAGCTGGAAGCCGCGATCGAAGCGGTACCCGTCGACAAGATCGGTGCGGACCCGACCGCCCACTGCATCCGAGGCTTCCAGCACCGTCACCGCCACCCCGTGCCGGGTGAGGTGGCGGGCGGCAGCCAGGCCGCTCAGACCTGCTCCCACAACGACGACCGCCATGAGGCTCAGGTTAGACCTGCCCGGCTCCTCAGCCGGCTGGCGCCGTCATCGTCACCGCGCGACGATCACCGGCATCCGGGCGGCGTGGACGATCGCGGTGCTCACCGACCCGAGCAGCATGCCCGCGAGGCCTCCCCGCCCGCGGCTGCCGACCACTAGAAGCTGGGCCGATTCCGCCTGCTCGAGCAGCTGATGAGCCGGCCGGTCGGCGACGACCACCCGGCGGACCAGGACGTCCGGATAATTCTCCTGCCAGCCGGCCAGCCGCTCGCTCAGCGTCGTCTCGCCGATGGCCTGCAGTTGTGACCAGTCGACGCCCGGGAACTCGAACACCCCGGAATCGCTCCAGGCGTGCACCGCCACCAGGTCGACACCCCGGAACGAGGCCTGCTCGAAGGCGATCGCCACGGCTCGGTCCGAGGCCGGTGATCCGTCCACCCCGACCACCACCGGCGCTTGGGCCGGATGCGGCATCAGCGGGTCCTCGTCATGGACGATCGCCACCGGGCACTTCGCGTGATGCACCAGCCCGGTACTGACCGATCCCAGCAGCCCGCGGGCGAACGCCCCGCGGCCCCGGCTGCCCACCACCATCAGCTGCGCCTCGGCCGAGAGGTCGGCCAGCACCGGAACCGACGACCCGGCGACCATGTCGGTAGTCACCTCGACCCGGGTGTCACCGGCGGCCTCCTCGACGGTTTTCACGGCGGCGTCGAGGAGCATCTGCCCCTCCTCCTCCTGCCATTCCGCGTAGCCGGCGGGCATCGGCACTTCCGGGAAGGCCATCACGGCCGGCGGGGTCAGGACGTGAACGAGCCTGAGAGCGGTGCCGCGCCGCGCGGCGTCGCGGGCCGCCCAGTCGACCGCCACCTTCGACACCGCCGAACCGTCGACCCCCACAATGACCGGCGCTGTGCTTGCCGCAGTTGACATTTCGCTCCCTTTCCTCGCGCTCCGTAGTTTAGGTTCGGTGGCCTAGACCCCATCAGGGGCCTTGGACCCTATCGCGGCGCCAGAATGCCCGACCGGGCCCCGACCCGCCCTATTACCGCACCGCTGTGGCATATCGTCGGTCCCATGGTCAGCGAGAACCGGTTCGGCGAACAGTCCACCGCCCTGGACTCCGGTCAGCGGGTGCGGATCGACCCGCGCTTCCATGACGCAGTGCTGTTCGACCTTGACGGAGTCATCACCGACACCGCCTCGCTGCACGCGACGGCCTGGGCAGAGATGTTCGACGAGTACCTCGGCCACCGCCCGAGCTCCCCCGCCGAGAACCACGACCCGTTCACCCCCGCCGACTATCGCCATTTCGTTGACGGTAAACCGCGTTATGACGGCGTGCGGGATTTTCTGGCGTCCCGTGGCGTCTCGTTACCCTGGGGCGGTCCCGGCGATCAGGCCGCCGCGGAGACGGTCTGCGGACTCGGCAACCGGAAACAGGAACTTTTCGCCGCGGCGATCGCCACCGGGGTGCCGGTTTTCGACTCCACCGTCGCGCTGGTTCGACAACTTCTCGAAGCCGGCGTCAAGGTGGCCGTTTTCTCCGCCAGCCGAAACTGCGAAACCGTGCTGAAATCGGCGGGGATCGCCGACCTGTTCGAAGCCCGGGTCGACGGTGTGGTGGCCGACGAGCTCGACCTCCCCGGGAAACCCGACCCGGCAATCCTGTTGGAGGCGGCGCGCCGGCTCGGCGTTCGACCGGGGCGCGCGGTGGTCGTCGAGGATTCCGAGGCCGGGGCCACCGCCGGGCGGGCCGGTGGTTTCGGTCTGGTGATCGGCATCGACCGCACCGGTGCGGCCCGGCCGGGCCTGCGCCGGTGCGGGGCCGATGTGGTGGTCGGCGATCTCGCCGAGGTGCTGGTGCGCACCATCGACCGGCGGATGTCCAGCCTGCCCGATGCGCTGGCATCCTTCGGCCAGCTTGCCAGTGTGGTCAGCGCCCGTCGCCCCGCGATCTTCTTCGACTTCGATGGGACGCTGTCCGATATCGTCGACGACCCGGCCGCCGCCGCGCTGGTTCCGGGGGCCGCCCGAGCCCTACAGTCGCTCGCCGCGCTCTACCCGGTCGCGGTGCTGTCCGGGCGCGACCTGGACGATATCCGGGCCAGGGTCGGTCTACCCGGGCTGTGGTACGCCGGCAGCCACGGTTTCGAGATGGTCGGACCGGACGGCGGCTACCACAGCAACGAGACGGCCGCCGCCGCGATCCCGGTGCTGGCCGAGGCGGCAGCGGAACTCGCTGACCGATTGGCACCGATTTCCGGGGTCAGGGTGGAGCACAAGCGGTACGCCGTGGCCGTGCACTACCGCAACGCGGCAGCGGCGTCCGCCACCGCAGTCACCGCGGCGGTCCATGACGTCGGCAGCCGGAACGGTCTGAAGGTGACCTCCGGCCGCAAGGTCGTCGAGTTGCGGCCGAACCTGGACTGGGACAAAGGCAAGACCCTGCAGTGGATCGTCGACCGGGTGACCGGCGAGGAGCCCTTGCTGCCCATCTTCGTCGGCGACGACCTCACCGACGAGGACGGGTTCGATGCCGTCCTGCATGACGGGGTCGGAATCGTCGTGAGCCACGTCGAGGACGGCGACCGGGCGACCGCCGCCCGGTTCAGCCTGGCCGATCCCGAACATGTGCGGGAGTTCATCGAGAAACTGGTCGCGCAATGCGATATCGATCGTCAAATGATGTCCAGCCCTTGGTCTTTCACTTTCGGCGGCTATATCCCCGACCAGGAGCGGTTGCGTGAGGCGCTGTGCGCGGTGGGCAATGGCTACCGCGCCACCCGCGGTTGTGCACCGGAGGCGGACGCCGGCACGTTTCACTACCCCGGAACCTACGCCGCCGGCCTCTACAACCGACTGGTCGACACGGTTTCCGGTGTCGACGTCGAGAACGAGAGCCTGGTCAACCTGCCCAACTGGCTGTCGCTGAAATTCCGCATCGACGGCGGCGACTGGTTCGACGCGGATTCCGCGGAGCTGCTCTCCTACCGCCAGAACATGGACCTGCGGCAGGCCGAACTGACCCGCGAGTTCAGGTTCCGCGACCCGGCCGGACGAACCACAAGCGTGGTCCAGCGACGTATCGCCGCCATGCACCTGCCCCACGCCTGCGCACTGGAGACAACGCTGTTCGCTGAGGACTGGTCGGGCACTGTCGAGTTCCTGTCGATGATCGACGGCGACATACGCAACTCCGGGGTCGAGCGCTACCGGGCGCTTTCCGATGACCATCTCGTCGCCACCTCGACAACGGAGCTCTCCGATGACTCGGCTCTGCTGGTGTGCGAGACCGTCCAGTCCAGGGTTCCGATCGCGATCGCCGCCCGTACGACGGTCTGGCAGGGCGGCGCCGCGATCGCCGGCGACACCCGTTTCGTCGATGAGCCCCGGCGGGCGGGCCACGACGTGGTGGTCCGGGTGGATGCCGGGGAGTCAGTGACCGTCGAGAAGATGGCGGCCATCTTCACCGGCCGCGATCAGGCCATCTCCGAACCCGGCGACGCCGCGGTGCGACTGCTTTCCCAGCTGGGTCGATACGGCGATCTCCGGGACGGTCATATCCGGGAGTGGGCGCACCTGTGGGAGCGGTTCGACATCGCCTTCGAGGACAACCCGGATGCGCTTCGGGTGGTCCGGTTGCACATGATGCAGTTGTTGCAGACGGTGCCCAACCGTGCCGAGGATCTCGATGCCGGACTGCCCGCCCGCGGTCTGCACGGCGAGGCCTACCGGGGCCACATCTTCTGGGACGAGTTGTTCGTGTTCCCGGTGCTCAATCTGCGATCACCGGTGACCACCCGTTCGCTGCTGCGCTACCGGTTCCGTCGGCTGCCGGAAGCGCGTCGCGCCGCCCGCGAGGCCGGATACGCCGGTGCCATGTTCCCGTGGCAGTCCGGCAGCGACGGTCGCGAGGAAAGCCCGAAGGTGCACCTGAACCCGAACTCCGGCCGCTGGAACCCGGACGCCAGTGCCCGCGCCCATCACATCGGGATCGCGGTGGCCTACAACGTCTGGCAGTACTACCAGGTGACCGGCGATCTGCGCTATCTCATCGAGAACGGCGCGGAGATGCTCGCCGAGATCGCCCGGTTCTGGGTGAGCCGCGCGGAGTTCGACGAAACCAAGGGCCGCTACGTGATTCGCGGTGTCATCGGGCCGGACGAATTCCACTCCGGCTATCCCGATCGGCCCTTCGACGGTATCGACAACAACGCCTACACCAATGTGATGGCGGTCTGGGTAATCGTGCGGGCACTCGATGCGCTCGATGCGCTGCCATTGCGGAACCGACTGGACCTGATGGAGACCCTCGGCATTCAGGGCCGGGAACTGAACCGGTGGGATGAGGTGAGCAGGCGGATGTTCGTGCCGTTCCATCCGGCCCCGGGTACCGGCCCGGAGCCCGACCGCTTGGTGATCAGCCAGTTCGAGGGGTACGCCGATTTGGCGGAACTGGACTGGCACGGCCTGCGTGCGCGGCACGGCAACATCCAGCGCCTCGACCGGATACTGGAAGCCGACAACGACAGCGTCAACCGGTATCAGGCCTCCAAACAGGCCGACGCGCTGATGCTGTTCTACCTGCTCTCGGCGGATGAGTTGCGGGAGATGTTCGCCCGGATGGGATACCGGTTCGCCCCCGAGCAGATTCCGAGGACCGTCGACTACTACGTGCACCGGACCTCACACGGTTCGACGTTGAGCGCTGTGGTGCACGCGTGGGTGCTCGCCCGTGGTAACCGTGCCCGTGCCATGCGGTATTTCCAACAGGTGTTGGCCTCGGATGTCGCCGATATTCAGGGCGGCACGACCGCGGAGGGCATCCACATCGCCGCGATGGCCGGCAGTATCGACCTACTGCAGCGTTGTTTCACCGGGCTCGAAACTCGATCCGATCGGTTGATCCTCAACCCGATGTGGCCGGAAAGCCTTGGGGCACTGCGTATGCCCATCTACTACCGCGGGTACCGGCTGCATCTGACAGTGACGGGCCGCAGCGCCGAACTCAGTGCCGAACCGGTAGCCTGCCCGCCCATCGAGGTCGAATGCCGCGGGCAGGTCGAGACCCTCAAGCCGGGGACCTCATTGCGTTTCAACTGAAGCGACCCGGGCCGGCTTGCCGGTACGGGCTTCGTCCAACTGCCAGTGGGCGACCTCCGGCAGCGGTCGACGCGGGGACGGCGGCAGGGGGTCGGCATCCACCGCCGCCCACCCCATCCGCACCACATTCTGCGGATAGCCGCTGGTACCGAACACGTCCGCGCCGAACGCCGCCCGGGTTTCGGGTGCCTCCAGGGTTTCGGTCACCGGACAGCTGGCCAATCCCATCGCAGTGGCCGACAGCAGCACCAGACTCGTGGCCTCACCCGCCCGCAACCGGGCCAGATCATCATCGGTCTGGGTACCCAACGCGATCACAACGGCACTGTCCTTCCGCGACCCATGCCCGGACTGACTCGGCGGCGGCCCGGCGACGGCCGCCGCGGTCCGGTCGGTGTCGATCTGGCGCAACATGACCCCGGCGCGGGCCGCCCGCGCACCCATCAATGCGATATCCCCCCACGGCACCGGCCAGGACCCGTACGTGCGATGGTCGGTGCGGCGGCGGGCAATCGCTGCGGCCAGTGTCACGTCCAGTTCACCGGGAGTCTGACGAACCAGCCCGACGGCGGCGAGATGGTCCCGTCGGGCGGGGTCGGGTAGCCGGTGGACGACGGCCCGCCAGCCCATCGCGGCCCACGCGACGGCGCAGTGGTGCAGTGCCGCACCGCAACTCAACAGAAGATGGCGCCGGTCGGGGTCGTTTCGTGGCGGAAGCAGGCCGGGATCGGCGTAAAGGTCAACCCCGCCTGAGCCGATATGCCAGTGCCAGGGCTGGGAATTCCGGACCGACGGGGCCCGCGTCGCGAGGTCGAGAACCTCGCGAATGGTCCCCGCGTCCGGGAAATCCGCGCTCACCGCGATCGGCCCCGAGTCATCGCCCTACTGTGACCCAGACCGGGGCGGCGCCGACAGTGACGTAAGTCCCCAACCCGGGGGACATCCGATGACGGTCTAGATGGGGGTGAACTCGGAGATGAGCCACCGGCCGTCGACCTGCACCATCGTCACCATGACGCTGCTGGTGGCCAGGGCCGGGGTCGGGCGGTCCTTGCTGGTGGTGACCTGATTGACGAACACCAGCACCTCGGCCCGGCCCGGCCGGATCTGCGAAACCGCGGCACGGGCGACATTGGCCTCGGTCTTGACACCCTTATCCCTGGTCGCGGGCGCGACGACCCTGTCGGTGAAATCGCCGTAATAGCCCAGGAACGGCTCGGTGAGGTGTGATTTCGCGTTGGCCAGGTCCTGATCGAGGTTCTCGGGAGAGTAGGTCAGCAGCGCCTCGGCGCCCTGCTTGGCAGCCGCGACGGCCTGCTGCTGCGCGGCGGCGTCGGTGAGGCGGTCCGGGCGGTATAGCGACCAGTAGACCGACCCGGCCGCCAGGATAGAGGCCAGCAGCAGTGCAGCGGCCAGCACCGGCACCGGGCGAGCCCGGCACCAGGCCGCGATGCGGCGCGCCGGTGCGGCCACCGGAGGGGAAATGGCCGGCGGGTCCGCCGGGGCGGGCGGGGCGGGCGGGTTTTCACCAGCCCCCTCGGGGTCATCCTTCGCCGATTCCGGATCGGAACTCATGGCACAAACTCCACATCCGACATCTTCCAGATGTCACCGTCGCGGGTCACCGTCACGCTCATCCGCCACGGCCTCGGGTCTTCTTTCGCGCCGCTGGCATTGGTCACCCTGGAACTCGCCGCCACCAGCACGACAGCACTGTCATCGGCCACCGACTGCAGCGCAGCGGCGCTGACCGCACCCCTGGTGACCGCCCGGGAGTCGACCGCGGTCCGCACAAAATCGTCCGCGTCGCGCGCGAAGTCCTCGCGGAAACTCCCGCTGGACAGCTCCAGCACCCGCTGGACATCTGCTTCGGCTCGGGTGTGATCGATGGACAGTAGCGCCACGACACCGTTGCGCGCCGCCTCGACGGAGGCCTGGTTCTGCGCACGCTCGGCGACGGCCTCACCATGCTGCCGCAGCATCAGTGCGGTCAGCGCCAGCCCTGCGCCGGTCAACACGGCGATGACGGCCAACCCGGCGGGTCGCGCATACCGCGACAGCAAGCGGCGGCGCCGGCGACCCGGTGCGGGTTCCCCTTCGCCGGGTAGCTCTTCGCCGCTGTCCTTAACCGGCCCGCCGGCGCCGCGCAACTGCTCGGCCCTGGCCCGGGCACGGTCGGCGTCGGCCCGCGCATCCGCTTCAGCGGCCTCGGCCTCGGCCAGTGCGGCCAGCACGTCCGTCGATCCACCATCGCCGGAATTCACGGGCGATCACCTCCTGGACCCCGAAACGGTCGAGTCTAGTGGCGGTCTTCTGCCAGACTCTCAAAGCATGCGGCTCGACCGGCTCGCCATCGCCATGTTGCCGGCGGCCGCATGTCTGGGGACCGCAGCGCCGACCGCGGCCGACGAGCCGATACTGCACGATGTCACATACACCGTGTACACCGAGAGCCCGTTCTTCGCCCAGATCTACTACCGGGACAGCGAGCCGGCCAAATTCTCCGACTACAGCCACAACCCGTATCTCTTCAGCCCGAAGGCCGAGGCCGAACTGGGACCGGACAAACCCTGGGTGCTCAACGTCAAACTGACCAATCCGCAGTACTGGGCGATGGTCCTGGGCACCTCCGGGCGCTCCCCTGACCCGCCGAATTTCCACTGCACGCTGGCGGTGGACGGTGCGGTCGTGGCGACCAACTCCGGGCCCAAGGGCGCGCTGTGCTCGATGCGGCACTGGTGATCAGCCGCCTCCGGCCAGAGGTCAGGCGTTACCGCCGCGCGCCCAGACGGGCCCGTTGTTGCGGAACGAACAGGTCAAGAACTGCCCGTCCGGTGCCTGAGCAACGGCATTCTCGTACCCGGCACAGCTGGCATTGAGTTCTTTGACGCCCATCATCGGCGGCGATCGGAAATAGCGCGGCGCATACCGTCGCGGCGAACCGCAGAAGACCAGCCGTCCCCACGATGTCGTGCCGAACACGTAGGAGGCGGTGTCCGCACACGGGGCACCGAGCACCACGGCCGGTGTGATCCCGGGCGTGCAGAAGGGATCGTTGCACTCTTCGGCCGCCGCCGGCGCAGGTGCGGCGAGTCCGGCGGCCATCAACGCAGCGACAGCGACTACGGTCGATCGCACCGGCTCACTGTCCCACACCGGCATCGGTCCAGTCCGGCGGTCAGGCAAGATTCCCAGCGGGGTACGACGAACGAGAGGAGGTCCGGTGGCCGACCCTGTCGATGACGAACTCGCGGTCGATGACGAACTCGCGCGCGCGGCGGAAGCGGAGGCCGCGGCCGCGGAGGCCAGGGCCGAGGCTGCCCGCGCCCGAGCCGACGAGTTGCGCCAGAGGCTGCGTGCATCCGAGCAGGCCGACGAGCCGGCTCACCAGCAGAACCCGGCACTGTCCGACACATCAGCCGGGGCCGATGATGTCGTCCACCCGTTGGAGGTGGGCGCGGCACCGGAGGTGGCCCCGGCACCGGGGTCCGGGCCCGGGCCTCGTCGTCGAATCGTCGCCGTGACGGCCGCAGTGCTGCTGAGCGTCGCACTGCTGGCGGCAACCGGCTGGATGGTGTGGGACCACCGACAGGTCACCGACAACCACCAGCGCGCCGCCGAGTACGCCGCGGCGGCCCGACAATCGGTGATCAACCTGATGTCGATCGACTACGCCACCGCGCAGGACAGCGTGCAACGGGTGCTCGATGGGTCGAGCGGCAGATTCCGGGACAATTTCGCCGAGACGGCTGAGGATTTCGTCGAGGCGCTGCAGGCGGAGAAGATTGTCACCACCGCAACCGTCAACGATGCCGCCGTGGAGTCGATGTCAGCCGACACCGCCGTCGTGCTCATTTCGGCGACCTCGCGCCGCGAGGGCCAGCAGGCGCCCGAGGACCAGCAGCAGCCGCGGCTGTGGCGGATCGTGCTGAGCATGGTGCGCGATGGTGACCAGATCAAGATGTCCGGGGTGGAGTTCGTCTGAGGTGAGCACTCCAGAACCGCAGTGGCGGGTATTCGCCGCCCTGGCCGCCGACCGATACGGTGCGCCGGGCGGCGACTATTCCGATTTATGGCAATGGTCGGTGGAGAATCCGGCGCAGTTCTGGCGCACGGTCTGGGAATACTTCGATATCCGCGCCGATCCCAGCCCCGGGCCGGGTGCGGCCGGTGTGCTCGCCGACGCCACGATGCCCGGTGCGACATGGTTTCCGGGGGTCAGGCTGAACTATGTCGACCAGGTTCTGCGGCACTGCTCCCGCACCGGCGCGGCGATCGTCGGCGTTGACGAGGACGGCACCCGGACCCAGATCGACTGGTCGGAGCTACCGGGTCGGGTCGGGGCGGTGGCAGCGGAGTTGCGTCGTCTCGGCGTCGGGCCGGGCGACGGTGTCGTTGCCTACCTGCCCGATATCGCCGAGGCGGCGGTGGCCTTTCTCGCGACCGCGGCGGTCGGGGCGGTGTGGTCATCCTGCGGGCAGGACTACGGCTCCGAGGGAGCGGCGGCACGGCTGGGGCAACTGAATCCGAAGGTGCTGTTCAGCTGTGCCGGCTACCGGCTGAATGGACGGTGGATCGACAAGGGGCCGGACACCGCGGCACTGCTGGGCCTGCTGCCCCCGGTCGGCGGAACCGACGAGGCCGGTGCGACCGCGCCACACCTGATAGCGCTCGACGACGAGAGCTATCAGCGGCTGGTCGCCGATCCGGTCGACCCCGTCATCACCCCGGTGCGGTTCGACCATCCGCTCTGGGTGCTGTTCACCTCCGGCACCACCGGCCGACCGAAAGGGATCGCGCACGGACACGGTGGGGTGGTCCTGGAACACCTGAAAGCCGCCGTGCTGCACGCCGACCTCGGTCCGGGCGAGGTGTTCTTCTGGCAAACCGCGCTGAGCTGGATGATGTGGAACTTCCGGCTGGCGGGCCTGCTGTGCGGTGCGACCGTGCTCGGGTACAGCGGGCATCCGATGTTCCCCGACGCCGACCGGCTCTGGCAGCTGCTCGAGACCGAGGGGGTCACCTTCTTCGGAACCAGCCCGGGACATCTGCAGGCCTCCCGCAAGGCCGGGCTGCACCCGGGGACACAGCACGACCTGAGCCGGCTGCGGACCCTCGGCAGCACCGGGTCACCCTTGCCGGCAGACCTGTTCGAATGGGTCCGGGCCGAAGTCGGCGACACCGTCGAGCTGTCCTCGATCAGCGGCGGCACCGATGTGGTGACCGCGTTCGCCGGGGGCACCACCGGCGTGGCGGCCCGGCCCGGGGAGCTGGCCACCCGTTATCTCGGCGTAGACCTGCACAGCTGGTCACCGGCTTGCGAGCCGCTGATCGGCGAGGTCGGCGAGCTGGTGATCACCACCCCGATGCCGTCCATGCCGATCGGCTTCTGGAACGACCCCGACGGTTCCCGTTACCGCGCAGCATATTTCGATCACGAGTGGGCCGAAGGCCCGGAGCGCCC
>CAZKUK010000002.1:117530-170327 GCA_964555915.1 uncultured Mycobacterium sp. | reverse complement strand
TTGATGCCGTGGATGAAAGACGACAGCAGCATGGCCGGCTCCTCGGTCGCGGTGATATCGGGAATCCGGTTTCGCAGTTCCTCGAAGACCACCGCGATCTCGCGACGGGCCAGGTTGGCGCCCAGGCAGAAGTGCGTTCCGCCGCCGCCGAACCCGAGGTGGGGGTTGGGAGTGCGCGTCACGTCGAACAGCCACGGATTGTCGAACTTGTCCTCGTCACGGTTGGCCGACGCGTACCACATGGTCACCTTGTCGCCCTCTGCGATTGGCACACCGCGGATCTCGACATCCCGGGTAGCGGTGCGCCGCATGTAGACCACCGGCGAGGCCCAGCGCACGATCTCCTCCACCGCCGTCTGGGAGCGGGTCTCGAACTCGTTCCACCAGATCTCGCGCTGCTCCGGATAGCGGGTGAGCGCGAGCACACCGTGACTGATGGCGTTGCGGGTGGTCTCGTTGCCGGCGATGGCCAGCAGGATAAAAAATGACGCGATCTCCGCCGAGCTCAGACTCTCCCCGTCCACCTCGGCGGCCACCAGTGCGGTGGTCAGATCATCCCGGGGGCTGGCCCGACGGTCCTCGGCCAACGCGGTGGCGTACGCCCCGATATCGATGGCCACCTTCATGAACTCGTCGAAGTCGGTGGTCAGATCCGGGTCACCGAAACCGAGGATGATGTTGGTCCAGTGGAATATCTGCTGGTGATCGGCCTCCGGGATGCCCATCATGTCGCAGATCACCTGTAGCGGCAGCGGGCCGGACAGCTCGGTCACCAGTTCGCCGACACCGTCGGGATGATTCGCGATCATGTCGGTGACCAGCCGCCGTGCCCGGTCGCGCACCGACTCCTCGGTGCGGGCCACGACCCGGGGAGTGAAGGCGCTGCGGACGATACCGCGCAGCCGGGCATGCCGGGGATCGTCGAGGGCGATCATCGAGCCGAAGTACTCGGCCACCTCGGGCGCCTGATCGGCAATGGTGATATTCGGATACGAGCTGAAGATCTCCGGATGGCGGCTGGCGTAGTGCACATCGTCGTACTTCATCAGAGCCCAGTGGCCCGGACCGGTCTCAAACCCTTCGAACTCGATCTCGTTGACGAATCGCACCGGAGCCGAGTTCCGCAGGGTGGCGAACGCACCATCGCGGAAGCTGTCGTCCCGGATCCAGAAGTCCTGGGTTCCCATTGCGATGTCCGCGAGCGGAACGTGCGGGGGCGGCTGGCCGTTGATCGGGGTCGCGATACCCATCGGTCACCGTCCCGTCCTTGCCGTGGATTGCGCTTCCCACAGTAAAGCCGGGTGGCGCGCCACGAAAGAGCCGGGTGGCGCGCCACAGGAGAGCCGATTGGCGCGCCACGGGGTCAGTCTTGTTCGACGACGGCCTTAATGCGTTCCAGCGTGGTGCGCATATCGCGGACATTGCGCCGGCCGCGCAGGTAGCCGGCGAACATCCAGAACACCCGCACCGGTAGCGCGCTGTTGAGGCGGAACGACTCCGTGACATCGGTGCCGTCGCCCCGTGGTGTCAGGCGGTAGTGCCAGTTGTTGACTGCCTGGTCTCCCGGCCCGAGAACGGCGAAGCCGAATTCCCTGCCCGGTTCACAGGCGGTGACGCGGCAGGTGGTCCAGTACACCGGACCGATCTCGTTGCGCCGGACGTGGCCCCGGAACTTCGCGCCCAGTTCCGGACCGGTGGCGCCACCGAGCCATTCGGCCTCGAAGACCTCCGGGGAGAACCGGCCGGTGTTGCGGACGTCGGCGATGAGATTCCAGATCTTGTCGGCCGGCGCGGACATGTGCACGGTCACAGAGCCTTCCATGGCCATCGATACTAAGCGGTTCGGCCGGGCCCAGCGGATGCGGCTGCGTTCGATGACATCGCGGGCCGATTGTCATCGGTGGTTTTGGCGGTAGCGTCTGGCCTATGGGGATAGGACTACGGCCGCCGACCGCCCACGTCGAACGGCATGTCGGCGCCGCGCCCGCAGCGGTGTGGCGGCTGCTGGTCGATGTCCGGGAATGGCCCCGGTGGGGGCCGTCGGTGCGGCGTGCGGAGTTGCACGGGGGTGGCTCGCAGCTGTATCCCGGTGCCCGGGGAACGGTCTGGACCGTCGCGGGTGTCCGGTTGCCGTTCTCGGTCACCGAGTTCGATGCCGGATATCGGTGGACCTGGGCGTTGGCCGGTGTGCCGGCGACCGGGCATCAGGTGGCCGGGTCCGCCGACGGCTGCCAGGTCCGTTTCGAGGTGCCCTGGTGGGCGATGGCCTATCTACCGGTGTGCGCAGCGGCACTGGGCCGAATCGACCGGCTCGCAGCTTGAGCCCCCTGCGCTAGATCAGCCGACCGGCCCCTTCGCGAGGACCAGCGGTGCACTACGTGGTGCGCCGGCACGGTCGATCCAGCTCAGCATGATGGTGTCGCCGGGTCTGCGCTGGTCCATCAGGTTCGAAAGATCGGCCGCCGAATTGACCGGAATGCCGTCCACCGCGGTGATCAGGTCACCGCCGAACAGGCCGATCCGGCTCGCGGGTGTATCCGGCAGTACTTGGCGCACCACAGCGCCCGGCGGCCCGCCCAGCAGCGGCGCATCAGCGATACCTACGCCGATGAAAGCGCTGTCACCCAGGTGAATCGAGGGCGATGGCACACCTGAGCGAATCTGGTTGGCGATGGCCATCGCCCGGTCGATCGGGATGGCGAAACCCTCGCCGCCGGTCACCCCACCCATGCGATAGGTCAACGTCGCCGCCACGGTGACGCCGACCACCTGTCCCGCACTGTTGACCATGGGCCCGCCGGAGTCACCGGGCCGGATATCGGCGGCCACGCGGATGAGGTCGTAGAGCTCCCGTGACCCGCCGCCGTTTTCATCGGAGGCGCGAACCGAGGCGCCGAGCTGGGTCACCGCACCCGGGGAGTAGGACGGCGGGGCACCGGGCCCATTGGAGTTGCCGATGGCCGCGATCGGATCCCCGACGACCACCGTCGAGGAGGTGCCCAGGTTGGCCGTTGGCAAACCGCCGGCCCCGCGAAGCCGGACCAGTGCGATGTCGTTGGCCCGATCGAAACCGATCACGTCCACCGGATAGGAGACGCTGTTGGCCAGGCTGATGGCGGTGATCTCGGTGGCGCCCTCGATGACGTGGTTGTTGGTCAGTACCTCGCCGCTGGGGTCGATCACGATTCCGGTGCCCGTCCCGACGGCCCCCTGATAGCCCAGTGATGTGTTGATATCGACGAGTCCGGGGACAACCTGACTGAGCAGGGCGGACTGGTCCAGCGGCGCACGTGGGGCCGGCGCGGCGACTCCGGGTGCGGCGGTTGCCGGTGCGGCAAGAAGACCGGCGAGCAGCGTCAACGTAGCCAGCACCCCGGGTAAGCGGCGGACGCGGCCGCCCCAGAGGCGTGCACGTGTGGATGTCATACCCTCAACTGTGCCTGATAATCCGAGAAAAGGGCACTCTGCAGGCTCTTGAACACGCCGGGGCCGTGTCGGCACCCGGGGTGGGGTTTGGCCGGCGTGGCGGGGCCGATCGGGCATTGCGGCGGGCGGGCGGTTTCGACCGTCTGGAGGCGGAGCTGCGATGTTCACCTCGGGACGGCTTCAGCTTTCCGAGAAGAACGGATCGGGAAGGCCGGGATCTCGCAGTTTGGCCGCGGCCCCGGCACCGGTCACCGGCAGGCCGGTCGGGTCCAGAAGCCCGATCTGAACGAGCACATTGGCCTGGTCCCACATGATGTGCTCATAGGAAACCTTGTCGCCCTCTATGCCCACTATCACCACGAATACGGCTTCGACGAATTTGCCCGTCGGCTCGATCCCAGGCAACATCCAGTCGATCTTGCGGGTGTGCGTGAACGAAATAATCAGTTCATCGACCAGTCGAGTTTCGCTGTAGGTGCGCGATATGGTCTCGAAGACCACGTCCGGGGGGAAGAACTGGCCGATCAATCGTCTGGCATAGAAGTTCCGGACCCCGGTCGGCCCCTGCCCGCCGACCATGGTCGGGATGTTGACCAGGTGAGGTTGCGGGGACATCGTGGCCAACGTCTCATCGAGATCGCCGGCCAGTTCCGCGTCCATGTGGGCGTTGAAGATGGCGTCGAGCCTCTGGGCGAGGGTCGGGTCGGACATCCGGCCTCCTCAGAACGTGGCCAATGGCCGACCGTAACACGGCCGCCGCTTCAGCCGCGATCGTCATCAGCCTGATCACGGGGAATCGGCCGTCAGCGGCGGTAAGATCGGCGGGAATGGACAGCACCACCCTCCGGTCCGCCCTCAGGTCCAGGACCACTGTCTTGCTGATTACAGCGGCGCTGGTGACGTCACTGACGCTGGGGCTGGCCTTCGTCATCGCGCATCGGGTTTATGACCTCCGTGGTGCGGCCGTCGCACCGGTGGAGCCGCTGACCGACGATCAGGCCCGGCATCAGGTGCTCGAGTCCGCGCGGCTGTTCGTCAGCGCGGGTCGGATGACGACCCCTACCGCCACCTACTTGTTGACGTCCTGTACCGGCGATGGTTTGCCGCCCTATCAGGGCAGCCTGTATGCGAGCTTCGATGTCCCCACGATTACCGAAACCCCGGCTTATTTCCGCCGGATTGCCGGTGAGATGACGGCCCGCGGGTGGCGTGAGGGCTTGCCGCCCAACCGGCATCCCGGCGGCCGGACGCTGGCCAAGAACGGGGTTACCGCCGTCTACTACCGTGACCCCGATCTCGCAGGGCGCGGTGTGTTGCAAATCTCGGGGGAGTGCCGCACGGTCAGCGATCATCGGGGCGGTGACACCGGTTTCATCGATGTCACCGGGCAGCTGCGCCGCTGAGAGCAGGTGGCCGCAGCGCCGGTGACTGAGGTGGCTGAGGACTTTGGTCCCCGGTGCGGCGGCCCTTCGACCCGTTTCTGATACGGCAGGTCACAGATAACATGCCGCGTATGACCTATGTGATCACCAGTGCTTGTGTGGATGTCAAGCACAAGGCCTGCGCCGCGGAATGCCCGGTCGACTGCATCTACGAGGGTGACCGGACCATGTACATCAACGCTGAGGAGTGCGTCGACTGCGGAGCCTGCCGACTGCTGTGCGACGTCGATGCCATCTACTACGATGATGATCTTCCGGAGGGAGAGCGCCGATTCCTCGCCGATAACGCCGCATTCTTCACCGAGGTTCTGCCCGGCCGGGAGGTTCCGCTGGGCGTCCCGGGCGGAGCCGCCGCTCTCGGCGCGGTCGGGGTGGACACGCCGATGGTCGCCGGGTTGCCGCGCGCCTGAGCGTTCGGTTACCCGCGGGGGCCTCCGCCCGGCGGTTGGGTATCGATGAACTCGGAGAACGCGGTGTAGGCGCGGGCCCCGTATACCGTCGCCGGACCACCCTGCATGAGAATCGCAACCCCGATCGCCTCGGCAGCCTCGGCCTGGGTCGCACCGGCGCGGGCTGCGCCACGAGCGTGGGACGCGATACAGCCGTCGCAGCCGTGGATCACCCCGATGGTCATCGCCATGAGTTCTTTGATCCTGGTCGGCAGTGCTCCGTCCGCCAACGCCGCACCGCTGAGATCGTTGAACGCCTGATAGACATCCGGGATCTGCTGCCGTAGTGCACGGTGCTGAGGCCGGAGGTCGTTCAGGACGCCGTGGCTGTGGCCAGTTTCGCTCATGTTGCGAACCCTATCGCTCGCGCCGTGTAACGCGGTTCGGGGTTTCGCTGAAGTAGATCAGTGGGTAGAGAAAAAACTACGCCGCTCTGGCAGCATCTACACTCTGGTTTGCTGGACAGTGCGACGAGGACGGGAGCGACGGGGCGATATGGTCACAGCAGTTCGACGGGCATTCGCCGCGGCGGGCATCGCGGTGCTCACCTTGGTGGGTGCTGCGCCGGTCAGCGTGGCAGCGATCGCCCCTTCGGTGGCTGCGGGTGAGGTGGCCTCGGTGCGCCCCTTCCATGGGCAGACCGTTGGCGTGGCACATCCGATCATCGTGACGTTCAGCCGCTCGATCGCCGACCGCGCCGCGGCCGAACGGTCCATTAAAGTGATGTCCCCGGCCGAGATGACCGGCCGATTCGAGTGGCGCAATGACAGCGTGGTGCAGTGGACGCCGGACCGGTTCTGGCCGGCGCACTCCCGGATCACCCTGATGGCCGGCGGACAGCGACGCAGCTTCGAAACCGGGTCGACGGTGTTGGCCGTGGGCAGTATCTCCAACCACACGTTCACCGTCAGCATCGACGGGGTGATCATGCGGCAGATGCCGGCCTCGATGGGTAAACCGAGGTTCGCCACACCGGTCGGTTCGTTCACCGTGCTGGAGAAGGAGAAGGCGCTGGTGATGGACTCCCGCACCATCGGTATCCCGTTGTCCGACCCGGAGGGCTACAAACTGAACGTGACCGATGCCGTCCGCATTACCTGGGGCGGTGTCTACGTGCATTCCGCCCCATGGTCGGTCGGCTCGCAGGGGTACGCGAACGTCAGCCACGGTTGTATCAATCTGAGCCCCAACAACGCGCTGTGGTACTTCAACCAGGTCGGCATCGGCGACCCGGTCGTCATCAAGTACTAGCCGACAGGTTCTGGATCGTCGTCGGGCCCCGAGGCGTGGCCGGTGACAGCGGAGAGGGCTATTTCGGGTGCGTGGCGCTGAAGGCGACGGTCACCGTATCGGCGACTTTGAGCGATCCCATGAACAGCGAGTACGGCTTCACCCCGAAATCGGTCTGGGTGACGGGTAGCTCAGCCGACAGCGCCCAGCCATCGTCGCGTTCCTCTGCTGCGAGGTCGACCAGTTGGGGTCGGGAAACGCCGTGAATCTCGAGTGTGCCACCGAGTCGGTAGCCGCCCGCGGTTTTCGCGATGTCCTCGGTGACGAATCGGATCTGCGGATACTTTCCTTCCTCCAGCGACTTGAGCGCTTGTGAGCGGACCATGCTCTTGGCCGAACCGGTCAGCGGTGTGGCCCCGCCGTCACCGCGTATCACCACGAGGGAATCCACCGGCACCGTCAGTTCGGCCGAGGCCGGCTCATCGGCCACCCACCGCACCGTCGCCCGCCATGACTGCATCGCGATTGTCAGCCGGTGGCCCATTCTTGCGGCCCGGCCGGCGACGCCGGTCCGAACGAGCAACTTCCCGGACGTGGCGTCAAGCGACCAGGTGGACGTCGTCATGTCGTGATCGTATCGGCCGCGGTACGACTCCCGATCGGCCCGCGCCTTGTTTCATGAGCTGTTCTCGCTGGTCGTTTCCTCCGTCACGGTGACGGTTGTGGTGCTCACCGTGGTCGTCGGTGCCCCCGACGAGGTCGGAGTGGTTGTGGAGGTCGGAGTGGTGGGCTCGGCGGAGAAACGAGACTGGCGGAATTCCAGCCAGGAATCCCGGTACAGCACGGTGTCACCCTCGGAAACCAGCAGCATCTCCGGTGATACCGCATAGGTGACGTCCCCGTTGGTGGCGACGATCGAGCCGTCGGAGGCGCGGCCCGCAGGGGCTGTCAATGCCGTGTCGTCGCTGAGCCGGACCCCGCGGTATTCCAGGTCACCGTCATTGTCGATGCAGATCGCCACCAGGGCCCGGGAGGTGCGTCCGAAGGACATCAGGACCTGACTGTCCGCGCAGCGGGCCGCCGAGTTCACGTAGCCCTGCGCATCGCTGGGGTAGTCCGCTGCCGAACCGGATGTCGGCGAGGAGGCGCCGGTCGAGGCAGACGTGGACGTCGCTGTGGAACTGGATGTCGCTGTGGAACTGGACGTCGCTGTGGAACTGGATGGCTCCGCCCCTGCTTGGGGTGTCTGGGCCTGGGCAATCAGCGTCAGGGCCGCTGCAGCCGCCAGCGCGGCGGAGGACAGGAGTGCGCCGACGGGGCGGTAGCGAATGAGCATGTACGAAGCCAACCACCCCGACCGCCGATTACAACGCTAGGCTCGCGGCGTTTCGGTTGTTTTCGCGGTGTTCGGATCCCGCAGGACGAGGTGTGCCCGCGACCGCCGACCTGCCGAGTTCAGCTTTTCGGTCAGTCCGGTCGCGGGGCGTGGCTCAGGACGGCCCACAACAGCCGGGCCGCGGCCCTGGCCGGTTCGTCGGGAACAATCGGCGCGGCGGCCCCCGGCTGCTCGGCCGGGGTGCCGCCGATGTGCTCGACCAGGGCGACAGCGAGAACCCTCAGCTTGACGTTCGATTCATGGCTGGCCCGGCGCAGAGTCGCCCAAGCGTTGTCGGCATCACAACGTAGGCAGCCCATGATCACGCCCTTGGCCTGCTCGATCGCGCCGCGGGACTGCAGCACCGCAAGCATGTCGGCGACCTGGGCATCATCCTCGGCGGCCGATGCCATCAGCGCCGCGGTGATCAGTTGTTCGTATCCGATGAGCGTGGCGACGGCCCCGGCGTCCGCGGGCCGGCTCAGCGCGCAGGAGAGCACCACCGTCTGGTCGTCATGCCAGATTCCCGGGACCGCGACCGCGCCCCGCACCGACCGCAATTCCTCCTGCCGGCCCGGCACCCGGTCCCCGACGGTATCCAGTGTGAGTGCCGGCCAGCGGTCGTCGCCCCAGAGGTCCAGGCTCAGTACCGGGACCTGATGCTCGACGGCGTCGACGACCGGACCGCCCAGGCCGGCAATCTGCGCATCGACGTATTCGCCACCGAGGCCGCGCGTGGCGAAACCGGTAGTGGCACCGTTCTTGTTGTGGATGGTGACCGCCAGCGCGACGGCCTCGGGCAGGTCATGGCAGACCCTGTCGAGGATGCGATCGAACAGTTCTCCGCGGGCGGTCTTGTCCCGAGGGTGGAATGAGGGCGCTGGCATCAGGTCGCTATCCCCTCATGACGACCGTTGCGACCCGGTCGAGTCCGGAGATGCCGAGCAGGGTTTTGATATGGCCGACCGGCCTGACGAGCATGGTCAGTGTGGTTCCGGCGGCCAGGGAGAAAAGCGCACGCACTGCGGCGCTGTCACAGTAGTTCACGCCGGTGAGATCAACGGTCAGTGCGGCGGATCCGTTACAGGCCTCGGTCATCGTTTCCTGGAATTCGTCGACATTGGCGAGGTCGATATCCCCGGACACGACCACCAGCGGCGGCTGGTCCCCGTTGGCTGCCGTGACAGCGAATCGGGCATCTGTCATGGGCGCAGCTCCTTAACCATTTCGACGGTGGTTCCTTCCGCGGTTGTGACCAGCTCGGCCGAGTCGACCAGGGCATTGATCAGCCGGATACCGTGCCCGCGGTGGCCGGGGAGCCCCGTCACGGACTTCCAGACTCCATTGTCCGACACCGCGAGTCGCAGGCACCTGGAGCTGAGGGCTGCGGTGACGGTGATGATGACGTCGCGGTTCGCGCCGAGGACCGCATGTTCGGTCGCATTCGCGGTGGCCTCCCCGACGGCGAGCAGCACATCGGCGCCAACCTCGGTATCGACGCCGGCTGAGGCAAGCCAGCGTCGAAGCCGGCCCCGGCTTACCGCAAGGCTGGCCGGCTCGGCGGCGAGGGTGATCGTCAGTGGCTCCGGCGGGTGGCGGTAGAGCACCGCGGCGACCCCCGGTCCCGCGATCCGGGTCATCACTTCGTCGGCTACCTCATCCGGGTGCACCGACTCGGAGCCGTCAAGTGCATTGGCGGCCGGCCCGACCGGGGCGGTGCACAGCAAGACCGTGGCTCCCGGCGTCAGCTCGGCGGTCCCCAGCCGACCATCGGTGGGGTCGAGGGCGAAATACGGAGCCTCCGGTGCGGATACCGTCGCGCTTGCGTCCCCGTGAGTGCTGTAGCCGACGTTGTGCTCGTCGATGACAGCGCACAGCGCCGACACTGCCGACTCCGTCACGCCGTCGAGGGTCCGAACCGGGTCTGCCGTCGCGAGCAGCACCGATCTCGCCGCAGACCTGAACCGGCTGGCTGTTTCCCCGTCGGCTTCCCCATCGGCACAGCGGCCGACCAGGACTCCCACCCGCCCGTCGGCCAGGAAAGCCACATCGTGCCAGTGGCCGGCAAGACCGGCGGGGGAGTAGCGCACCGAGAAACCTTGCGGCGCGGCGATACCGCGGGTGGTGCCGTCGGTGGGCGGGGACGCCTGTACGCGGCTGTCAGGCCTCGAACCGAGCACCTCATCCACCATCGCGAACCCCTACTGTGGCCCAAATTTCGGTCAGTCGCCGGAGCTTACCAACGCAGCCCGGCGATTTTTTTGGAAGCCTGGCCCGTTTGGGCGAGCACGCTGCCGCGCACCGGTTACGCTCTGCACATGATGCGCGAACTCGTGATCACGGCCGTCGCCGTTGGCTGCGCACTCGGGGTGGCCCCGTCGGCCGCCGCCGATGGAACCACGCCGTCCTATCCGGGTGACGTCCCCGAGATGAGCTACGACGCCCACCTGAGCGCTCCGTGCTATCGCTGGGACCGCTTCATCTTCGGTCGCGGGCCCACCGGTCAGGCGCTGGCATGCCACTGGATTGTCGGTCAGTCCTATATCGGCATGGACCGGCCGCCGGAGGGAACCGGCTTCTGGGTGGTGTCACCGAAGCTGTACGGCGTGCAGCAGGTGGGAGCGCCCTGCCCCGGCTCGCAGGCCGCGGCGCAGTCACCGGACGGACTGCCGATGCTCTGCCTGGGCTCGAAGGGCTGGCAGACCGGCTTCCTGCGCAATGGTCCGTGGGGTAACGGCAGCCAGTTCGATCCGGTCAGCTGAGCGGCTTGGGCGCCCTCAGACGGCCGAGGCGGCGTCGTTGAGTTCGTTGAGGCGAGTGGTCGCGTCGAGATATTCTTGGACCCAACGCTCGATAACGGCTGAAGTCTTCTCTACCCGGCGTAGCTGGCCTACCACCTGCCCGACTGGGTTGAACGCCACATCTGCCGTCTGATCAGGGTATTTATTGGTCGCGGCCACCGCCATACCGGACACCATGTATTGCAACGGCATTCCCAGCGGTTCCGGATTTCCCGGCGTCTGCCAGGCCTCGGTCCATTCGTTGCGCAACATCCGGCAGGGTTTGCCCGTGAACGATCGGCTGCGCACGGTATCGCGGCTGCTGGCGTGGATGTATGCGGACTGCTGAACCGGGGTGTTCCCGGCTTCCTCGACCATCAGCCACTGCGAACCGGACCAGGAGCCCTGCGCGCCCAACGCCAGTGCCGCAGCGATCTGCTGGCCGCTGCCGATACCTCCGGCTGCGAGCACCGGACGTGGCGCAACCTCCTTGACCACCTGTGGCCACAGCACGATTGAGCCCACCTCGCCGCAGTGGCCGCCACCTTCACCGCCCTGGGCGATGATGATGTCGACGTCCGCCTCGGCGTGTTTGCGGGCCTGCGCCGGGCTGCCGCACAGCGCGGCGACCTTCCGGCCGGACTGATGGATATGCGCGATCATGTCGGCCGGTGGGGTGCCCAGCGCGTTGGCGATCAGGGTCATCTTGGGATGACGCAGGGCAACCTCGACCTGGGGGGTGGCCGTCGCCTCGGTCCAGCCCAGCAGCTGCAGGGCGTTCGAATCGGCGTCGTCGGTCGGCACTCCATGGTCGGCGAGGATCTTCTTGGCGAAGTCCAGGTGCTGCTGGGGGACCATCTTCTTGAGCGTTTCAGCGAGGTCCTCGCCGGACATCCCGGCATCCATGCCCTCGTACTTGTTCGGGATCACGATATCGACGCCGTACGGGTGATCTCCGATGTGGTCGTCGATCCAGTTCAGTTCGATCTCAAGTTGAGCGGGAGTGAATCCGACCGCGCCCAGCACACCGAAGCCGCCGGCTTTGCTGACTGCCACGACCACATCGCGGCAGTGGGTGAACGCGAAGATCGGGAACTCGATTCCGAGCTGGTCGCAAAGAGGGGTGTGCATGAGCGGCTCCTCGGCCTGCAGAAGTTAGAACATGTTCTAATTCGAGTTTAACCCAGCCCATCTGAGCCATCGTGATCGCCGCTAACGCATCGGGATGCGGCGTACACTGGGGGTGCGTCCAACGGAGGACGCCTGAAGGGTCGGGTGCTCGTCATGACCGCTCTCCGCACAGGAACCCTGGCAACAGTGGGCATCGCCTCGCTGGCGACCTTGCTGCTCAGCGCGCCCCAGCTTGCGTCGGCCGCCCCGAGCCCTTCGCCAAATGCGCCCTGCTACAACGGTATCGCCCCAATCAACCCGTACATCAACAATTGTGCGATCCCGCATCGTCCGCCGCACATCCTGGGAGCGGCACCGGATCAGACGGCGATTATCAACTGCAGTGTGGGCAGCAGACTCCTTCGCGCGGTGTGCTTGTCGCAGTATGTCAACGGCGGCCCGTACGCAAGTATCGGAATCGGATAGCCGGGTTCGTCGACGGATATCTGGATGACGACCGGTTCGTCCACCGGCGGATGGCTCATCGTGCCGGCGTCCCGGCCAACCTTCTCCGGTGCGCGCACACGTACTCCGGTCAGTTCGAAGGCGGAATTCTCGATCAGCTCGCCGAGCGCCAGTCGGCCGACATTCCCGGTTGCGATATGCGCGACGCGAATTGCCATGAGCCCAGTGTGGGCAGCCCGGTCCAAAACTGGAACAGGTTCCCGTAGCCTGGCCGCCCATGGGACGCGTAGACGACAAAGTGGCGTTGATCACCGGTGGTGCCGGCACTCGGGGGATAGGTGCCGCCAGCGCCCGCATGCTGGTTGCCGAGGGCGCCAAGGTGGTAATCGGGGACATCCTCGACGACCAGGGTGCGGCGCTTGCCGAGGAGTTGGGTGACGCCGCCCACTACGTACGTCTCGACGTGACCAGCGGCGAGGACTGGAAGGCCGCCGTCGATACCGCGGTCCAGGCATTCGGCAGGCTCGACGTCCTCGTCAACAACGCCGGGGTCGTACAGGTCGCGCCGTTGAAAACGGCGGATATCTCCCGCTGGCAGAGGGTGCTCGACGTCAACCTCACCGGGGCGATGCGGGGTATCCAGGCGGTTATCGACCCGATGATCACCGCCGGTGGCGGATCGATCATCAACATTTCCTCCATCGAGGGTATGCGGGGAGCGACGTGGGCGCACAGCTACGTCGCCTCGAAATGGGGACTGCGCGGACTGACCAAATCCGCGGCCCTGGAGTTGGCGCCGGAGAAGATCCGGGTGAACTCGATCCACCCCGGTTTCATCCGTACGCCGATGACCAAGCATCTGCCCGACGATATCGTGACGGCACCGATGGGACGGGCCGGCAGGCCTGAGGAGGTGGCCTCCTTCGTGGTGTTCCTGGCCAGTGACGAGTCGTCATTCTCGACAGGGTCGGAGTATGTCGTGGACGGCGGCCTGATCACCGACGTTCCGCATCGTGCCCTCTGATCCGCGATCTGATTCAGCGGCGGCGACGGCGCAGCGCGACGGCGCTGAACGCGGCCCCGAATGCGGCGCGGCCCATCGCCGGCAGATGGCCGAGGGCATCCGCCGGCCCGCGCTGGCCGGGTGCGGTGACGTGCAACACCGGCCAGCCCTCGTGTGCGGCCAGGCTCGCCAGACCTGCCCGGGGGTTGACCGGACGGGGGTGCCCGACCAGTTTCATCAGCGCTGCGTCCTCGTCCCCGTCGGCGTAGAAATAACTCTGCCGCAGTTCGACCCCGCGCTGTTCACAGAACCGTTGTACCGCAGCGGCTTTCTGTCGGCCCCAGATGATCGGGCGGGTGATCTCGCCGGTCAGCAACCCTTCGGAGTCCAACTCGAAGGTGTTGCAGAGGACATCGGTGATGCCGAGCGCCCGGGCCACCGGTTCGGCATGGATGGTCAGCGCCGACGAGCTCATCACCAGCGTGTGGCCGCGAGCGCGATGGGCGTCGACGATCTGCCGCATCAGCGGATAGACCTTGTCGGCCACTTGTTCGGTGAACACACGCTGGCCGACCGCGTCAAGTTCGGCCAGCGACTCACCGCGCAGGTAGCCGGCGGCACGTACCAGTAGCCGTTCGAACTGCATTCGTCCGAGCTTGTAGCGCAACGAGGCCTCGATGACGCCGAGCACCTCGCCGGCACGGGCCTGCCCGCGGCGGAGCCGGTCGCTGGCGTGGGCCGCCGCGGTGAAACCGGCGACCAGGGTGCCGTCGAGATCGAAGAAGGCCCCCACGGCGGGGCCGGCCGGGCTTGTGGCGATCTGCGCTGGCGGGTCGGGCAGGCGGGTCATAGCGCGGTCCGCTCGGCCGCAGGGCCGTTCGCAGGTTTGGTGCGTGTGGCTTCCAGAGCCTCTTCGTAGGCGCCCTCGTCGCGGCCGAGGGCGATCGTGGCCGCGGCCATCGCGGCAAGAGTGATCCCGAGGACGACCGCGGTCGGCGGGTTCGCGGTGAGGTATTCGCCGAAGATGACCTGGCCCAGTAACACGGCGACCACAGGTTCCAGAACCAGCATGGCGGGAACCGAGGCCTGCAGTGCGCCGGCATGAAACGCCGACTGCTGTAACAGGGTGGCTACAACGCCGACCACGGCCAGCATGTATCCGACCGGAGATGTGAGCAAACTGGACACGTTTCCGGTGGTCACGGTATGCATGACGCTCTTGGTGAGCACGGCTACCACTCCGAACAGCATGCCTACCGTGGTGCCCAGTAACAATGCCCGACGCGAGCCCGCCAGCCGGATGGCCAATGGAACGGCTCCGAGCGCGATCAGCAGGGCAACTGCGGCCGCCACCGCGGCCGAACGCTCAGCTCCCTGGTAGTCGCCCTGACTCGCGCGGGCCAGGCCGACGAATGCCGCGAGAGCCAGTGTGAGGACCAGGGCCCACATCCACTCGGTTCGGCTGACCCGGCGCCCGGCCAGTCGGGCGCTGAGCGGCAGGGCGAACAGCAGTGCCGAGACCAGCAGCGGGGCCACCAGCAGCAACGACCCGAAAGCAAGTGCGACCGCCTGGAACAGGTAGCCGGTGACGGCGGAGCCGGTACCGGCCCACCACAGCGGACGGCGTAGCAAGGTGGCTACCATCCGGGCGCTGACACCCTGGTCCGCCGGAACATCCAGGGTGGCCCGCTGGCGGACCACGATTCCGATTGCGAGAAACACGGCGCTGGCCAGGGCGGCCGCCACGGCCAGGACATGGTCCAGCAATGTCGGTGTCCCTTCGGCCCGTCGTCGGCTCGCGACCCGTATCGGGCGACCGGACGCCGCCCATGACGAATGTAGGCCACTTCGGCGCGCTGGTGGGCACCGTCGTGGGGATGCGGCTCACCACAGTGGGGGTCTGCGCAGCGGCGCGATCCGGCGCTACGCTTGGCGATATGACCAATCAGGATCGTGCCGTCACGCGACGCGCCATCGCCGATGCCCTGCTGACCGCGCTGGAACGGCGCCATGAAGTTCTCGACGCCATCGTCGAATCCGAGGACCGCGACTCCGCGGTGGCCGCCGTCACCGAACTGCTCGGGAAATCCCGGGTCGGCGCGGAGGCGGTGATGGGGATGTCCTTCGACCAACTCACCAAGGAGTCCCGGCGGCGGATCGCCGCCGAACTCGACGACCTGAACAGCCAACTGAGTTTCACCGTCTCCGAGCGTCCCGCCAGCGCGGACGACAGCTTGCGGCTGCGGGCCTTCGCCGACGAGTCCGATCTCGATATCTTCGCCGCCCGCACCGAGGAGGTGGGCGCGGCCGGCGACGGCTCAGGCTCCCCGGCGGGCAGCCTGGAGGACGAGATCCGCGCCGCGCGTAGCCGTCTCAAGGCCGAGGAGGCAGCCTGGTTCGTCGCTCTCGACGGGGACGACAAGGTCGGCATGGTGTTCGGTGAACTCGCCGGCGGCGAGGTGAACGTGCGGATCTGGATCCATCCGGAACACCGCAAGAAGGGGTACGGCACCGCCGCGTTGCGCAGGTGCCGGTCAGAGCTGGCCGCCAGTTTCCCGGCGGTGCCGTTGGTGGTGCGCGCGCCGGGCGCCGGTTTCTGACAACGCCGTGGCGGCACCGGCGGCGTTCCGGTATCCGCAATCCCGGGTCGGTACATCACACGCGAGGCTGAGGGATCGGCTGCTGCGGCTGACCGGTGTCGATCTCTTCCCCGCCGATGACACCGCCACGGCCTTCGCGGTCGGTCTGACCGCGGGTGACCCGGTCGCGGAGCGGTTCGTCGCCGAGACCTATCACGGCGAGATCGGTGCGGCCCGCGCCCGCGAACTGCTCGAACGGGCCCTGCGGTTCGGAATCGATGCCGTCCCCGAAGCCCCGGAGTCGATGCGGGCGCTCCTCACCGATTTCGAGACCGTTCCGGAGTGGGCCGATCCCGGACTGATCGAGGAGGGTGCGGCGGTTTGGCGGCGGTGGGCCTACGCACTCGGGGCGGTCGGGAATGCCGGAACCATGGACACCTACACCGAAAGCTGGCTGGCACTTCCCCTTTCGTTGTCCGGCGGCTACGCCGGAGAGCGGGCGCTGCATCGCTATATGGAGACCTCGCGGTGGTGGATCGAGGTCGCGCGGCCCGGAGCGGTACTGCGCCCCGGTTCGCTGGCCAGGGCAATCTCGCTGCATGTGCGGATCATGCATGTCAGCGTCCGTGCCCGGGTCCGGGACCATCCGGAGTGGGATGTCGAACGCTGGGGTCTGCCCATCAGCCAGTCAGCGATGCTGCTGACTCTGCTCGGCGGAAGTGTCGCACCGGCGCTGGGCCTGACCGGATTGGGTTTTCTCACCTCGCCCCGGGAGACCCGCGCGGTCCTGCACTTCAACCGTTACTGCGGGCATCTGGTCGGTGTGCGTTGCGATGGTTACTTCCCCCAGACGGTGATGGATGCGTGGCGCCTTCTGTTCATGGCCGACTCCGCCCGCAGCTATGACTCGGCGCAGATCGGCGCCGAGCTCGTGGAGTCATTCGTGCCGGCGTTCGCTCCCAAAAGCGCCCAGCGCGGCCTCGACCGGGTGCGGGCCGGCTTCCACTACCGGCTTCAGGCCGGATACGCGGGATTGTTCATGCTGCCGTGGAATCGGCGCCGCTATGAGCTGCCCTCACCCGCTGCCGGTATCGCGATGCTGGTGGCGCGAATGCCGCTCGTGGCTGCCATCGAGGTGCTGCGCCGGCTGGTCCCCGGGGTGGACCAGCGCTGGCAACGGTTCGGACTGACCCGTTGGGAACGCTGGTACCGCTGGCAGTCCGGTGGCCGGGTGGCGAAGTTCGAGGCGGCGACCCCGCTGCGGCGGTAGCTGTGCGGTCGCACCGCACTACTGTCTGCGTAGGCTTGCCACCGATGAGCGCGCGCGCAGGAGTTGTCGTAACCGGCACCGAGGTCTTGACCGGACGGGTGGCCGACCGGAACGGCCCGTGGGTGGCGGACCGGCTGCTCGATCTCGGCGTCGATCCGGCTCACATCACCATCTGTGGGGACCGTCCGGCCGATATCGAGGCGCAGTTGCGGTTCCTGCGCTCCGAGGGTGTCGATCTGATCGTGACGACCGGCGGCCTGGGGCCGACCGCCGACGATACGACCGTCGCCACCGTCGCCCGGTTTTGTGACCGTGAGCTCGTACTGGACCTGCGTGTGGAAGCCAGGATCGCCGCGATCGTCGCGAAGTGGACGGCCCGCTTCCCCGATATCGATGCTGATGCGGTACATACCGCCAACCGCAAACAAGCGATGGTGCCCGTCGGCGCGACGGTCCTCGACCCGGTCGGCACCGCGCCGGGGGTGGTCGTCGCCGGGTGCCCGACTGTGGTCGTTTTGCCGGGTCCGCCGAAGGAACTGCAGGCGATGTGGCCGGCGGCGATGGCAACCGAGGCCGTTGAGCAGGCAATCGCCCAGCGCACCGTCTACCGACGGGACACCGTGCTGATGTTCGGGGTCGCGGAGTCCGGATTGGCCGAAACCCTGCGGCAAGCCGAGCGGCAGGTTGACGGCGCCGCCGCGCTGGAAATCACCACCTGCCTGCGTCGCGGTGAGTTGGAGATGGTGACCCGGTACGAGCCCGGCAGCGCACCGGCCTACCGCTCGTTGCTGGACCTGGTTCGGGAGCGTCACGGTTCGGCGATCTTCTCCGAGGACGGTGCATCGGTCGACGATCAGGTCGCGCGGCTCCTGGCCAATCGGCGGATCGCCACCGCCGAGTCGTGCACGGCCGGCCTGCTGGCGGCCCGGCTCACCGACCCTCCGGGCGCGTCAGATTATGTCCTCGGCGGCTGCGTGGCCTACGCCAACGCCGCCAAGACCGGACTGCTCGGGGTGGACGCGGCGCTGATCGCCGAGCATGGCGCGGTATCGGCAGAAGTAGCCGAAGCGATGGCGGCCGGCGCGCTGGACCGGTTCGGCGCCGACACGGCGGTTGCGATCACCGGAGTGGCCGGTCCCGGCGGGGGAACCGCGGAAAAGCCGGTCGGCACGGTGTGGTTCTGCGTACGGCTCGCCGAAGGGCCGATCATCACCCGGTGTGTCCAGATTCCCGGGGAGCGCACCGATGTCCGGGACCGCTCCACGACGGTGGCGATGCACCTGCTGCGGAGGGCACTGTCCGGTGCCCGAAGTGGATGATGTCTTTGGAGTTGCGGGTGGATACACTCTCCGCCGGGTAGGACGAATCGAGCAAGGAGCAACCTCAGTGAAAACCGGAATTCTTCTCACGGCGGCCGGTGCGGTGGCCCTCTTCGGCGCCCCGATCGCCGCTGCCGAGGATGCCGACACCACCGTCACGCAGATCGGCGGACAGGCCGAATTGGCGGACGGATCGGTCGTTCAGGCCTGGACCGTTCTCGAACTCCAGCCCAGTTTCGATTCCATTCCCTACCAGGCGCAGGGCACGCTGTGGGAGGCCATAGTCACCGACGAGGCCATCCAGGGTTCGGTGACCCCGATCGTGTCCGACTTCAATGCTCGCGCCGACGACGGCGCGAACTACCGGGCCCTCTTCCAGGTGCCGACCGCGATGGGGGTCAGCCCGGCGACGTTGGCCCAGGGGCAGGAGGTCAGCGGAAAGATCTACTTCGATGTCACCGGCTCCGACCCGAGCAGTGTCGTCTACAACTCGCTGGGCCAGGATCTGATCGTGTGGGAACAACCGGCGGAGGTGACCACCATCGAGGAGATGGAGGTGATCGTCGACGGTGACCAGGTCACCATCATCGACGAGGAAGCGATCGTCGGCGAGGACGGGGCGGCGCTGGAAGAGACTGAGATCGTCATCGAGGGTGACCAGGTCGTCGCCGAGGAGGCCGAACTCGACGTCGTCGGTGACTGATCCGGCGGCAGGCCGCTACCTGCCCGTCGGCCGACCCCGCGCGGTACCGGATCGGAACCTGCTCCGGACTCAGGTGGCCAGCGGTGACGGTGGCCCCGGCTTCGCTTGAGCGGCGTCGCGTCGCCGGGCCGCCATCCCCGCGAGCGCCTCGAACACCACCCGGTGGGCGGCGTTTACGGTCAGTTCGGCGTGGTCGTAGGCCGGTGCGACCTCAACGACGTCCACGCCCACGACATCGTGCTCGTAACACAGCTGGCGCACCATGCGCAGCAGGTCGGCGCTGGTGATACCACCCGGTTCCGGGGTGCCGGTCCCTGGTGCGTGAGCAGGGTCGAGAACATCGATATCGACTGATACGTAGAGCTTCTCGGCTTTCGCGAGCGCCTCGCCGACGGCCCGGCTCATCACCGCCTTGAAACCGTGGTCCCAGATCTCCTGCATGGTGTGCCACGTCATGCCCTGTTCCTGCATCCACTCGAAGGTGTCCTGCGGCGGCCAGTAGCCGCGCAGGCCGACCTGGACGAAGTGGGTGCCCGGTACCGCTCCCGATTCGATGAGCCGCCGCATCGGGGTGCCGTGGCTGGCCAGGTTTCCCTCGATGATGTCTGCGGTGTCGGCGTGGGCGTCGAAGTGGACGATACCGACGTTGCCGTAGCCGTATACGTCGGCTACCGCGGTCGCGGCCGGCCAGGTGATGGAGTGGTCACCGCCCAGGATCACCGGAACGATCCCCCGGGAGGCGATGGCATGCACACGGTGGCGGATGTTGGCGTGCGACTGCTCGGTTTGCCCATGCGGACAGTAGGCGTCCCCGTAGTCGACCACTTCGAGCCAGTCGAAGATCTCCAGTCCCAGATCGAGGTGGTAGGTGCCCGGTTCGTAAGCGGTGGCGCGGATCGCGCGGGGACCGAACCGTGCCCCGGGCCGGTTCGTGGTGCCGACGTCGAACGGCGCGCCGACGACGGCGACATCGGGACGCCAGGAGTCGAGTTGTTCGGTATCGGTGAGGAACGGCCGCTGGCCGAAGGACACCAGTCCGGAGTTGGCGAGTTCAAGTTGTTCCAGCATGCCCGGCGACAGATCGCGGGACGGCCCAGGTTGATCGTCGCCCTCGTTCATCTCCGTGACACTACCGTCCGTGGCCCTCAGCGCTGGCCGGGATCGGGCCCCGGTTCGGCCGGGCCGTCCAGGCTGGGATTCAAGAGATACTCAATCTGGTTGCCACCGCGCCGACGGGCCCGGAGCATCGTCGCGGTGGCGAGGGCGATCACCCTGTCCACAACCTGGTTCGGAGGCTGCCCGGCCAGGGGCTGCAGCGGTTTGCTGACCACCCCGATGCTGACGGTGACACCACCGGGCAGCGCGGCCAGCGCGGAGCGGATCCGCTCCGCCAGCGGGGTCGGATCGGCGATGGTGAAGGTGTCCGCAATGAGGAACTCCGACTCATCGACATGGCTGAGCAAAGCGTCGCGGCGAACCGTGTCCCGCAGGGCCTGCGCTGCCGCAAGCCGGGCCCGGTCGCAGACGCGACGGCCCTGAAGGCTCAGCAGAGCGGCGAAGCTGTCGATGCCTGCCACGATGAGCACCAGGAAGCGGTCGTCGACGCGGTCCCGGGCGGCGACCATGGTCGCGGCGAGTTCGTCGAATGTCTTCATGGTCAGTAGCCCGGTCAGCGGTTCGACGTCGGTCGGCCCGACCTCGGAGGTCGAGACGTCGGCGATCATTCGCCATGCGAGGAGGGCGGCAGCGTTGATGACGATAACCGGGCTTGTCACGGCAAGAGCCGTTGGTACGTCCGTCATCGCGATCTTGATCCCGAGCCACAGGATGGTGCCGCCCGCGACGCTTGCCGCGAACACCTGGAGCGTGGTGCTGTGGAAGAGCGCGGCGTAACCGAGGACCAGGGAAAAAGCCGTTGCGGTCAGAAGTCCGGCGAGTGGGTTGATGGTGACGATGCATCCCGCCGCCAGCAGAACCGCCCCCAGGATGAGGAATGCGGTGGACTGCGCCCGGGTCGGCCAGCGGTGCCGCAGCCACAGGCCCGCGAGACCCGCACAGGCCAGCGGGACGATGGCCAGAAATACCCTGCCCCCCGGGATGTCGCTGCTGGGTGGATTGCCGGCCGCCAGTATCGCCGGTAGGCCGAGGACCAGGACACTGCCGGCCACCGCCCGCATCGTGGTCCGTTGATGACCGCGGGCTGCGATTCGTGCGGTGACGGCGTAGTACTGGTCAGGGACCCCGCTGCCGAAGAATTTCATCGCGGGGCCCGGTGCACCGATACCGCGTAGTCGCCGCCGCCGAACGGTGCGCGGTCCCATGTCGCCCAGCGGTGGGCGGGAACCAGACCGGCGGCCGCCGCCAATTCGTCGTAGCGGTCCAGCGCCAGCCGTTCGGGGAGAAGGCTGAATCCGGCGACCAGCGCGGCCCCGGGAGCGAGTCGGGCGGCCAGGTTGGTCAACACCCGGCCCTCGGTGCCGGGATCGGTGAAGATCATTACGTTTCCGGCAAGCAGGATCAGGTCCACGGTCGCCGGAATCCGCTCACCGATCCCGTCCGGGTGGGCAAGATCCGCGGTGACCCAGGTCAGACCCGGGGCCTTGGCCCGCGCGGTCTCGAGCATGAGCTCATCGGCGTCGACCCCGCAGACCGCGAAGCCACGCCGGTGCAGTTCGATCGCCACCCGGCCGGTGCCACAGCCGGCGTCGAGCACCCTGCGTCCGCCCTGGTCGGCCAGCAGCGCCTCGACCAGATCAGCCTCCCCGTGAAGGTGCTGCCCGGCCTCGGCCAGCTCCCGCCAGCGCGCGTCATAATCATCGCCGCGCGGTGCGGCGGTCCGCTCCCAGCGAGTGCTCACGGCGTCATCCTCGCATCGTCACACCGCAACCACGAGGGTCAGCTGATTGCCGTCCCGCTCGACGGTCATCCCGGCCCGGCGGGCTGCGCGGGCGACCGATGCGGCGTCATCGGGTTCGGACTTCCCGGCGGCCAGTACCCGGGCCAGTCGGCCCTTGTGTGCCTTGTTGAAGTGAGTGACCACCGCGCGCCGCCCGTCGGCATGCTCGGCGAGCACGTCCACCCGCACCGCATTGTTCAGCCGCCCGAGACCGATATAGGCCCCGGACCGCAGATCGACCACAAGTTCGCGGTCGGCCAGGCCGGTGAGCACAGGTTCGAGAACGTCCCGCCATCGGGTCGCCAAACCGGGCCGCCCGGGAAGTCTGGATGTCGCGGAGAGCCGGTAGGCCGGAATGTGGTCGTCGGCACGCAGCAGTCCGAACAGGGCCGAGCCGACCGCCAGTCGCGCCCGGGCCCGGCCGGCCGCGGCTCCGCGCAGCGATTCGACGTCCAGCGCGTCGTACAACACCCCGGTGTAGCGGTCAATGGCCGGGAGTGTCGGCGCGACGCGTAGCGCGGCGTTCCGTTCGATTTCGCAGTCCTGCCGGGCTGAGAGACCCAGTGCTCGCCGGCAGGCGGGCGGATCGGCGGTCAGGTCGATCAATTCGGCCACCAGGCCCGCGCGCACCGGTGTCAGTTCCGGAAAGCTGAGGTCGGCCATTCGTAGCGGGGGTCCGTGACCGCCGGCCCGTTTGGTTTCCGACGGGGGAAGCAGCACGATCACATGCAGACGCTAACCGGGAACGGGTGACGGCACGGTGGTGGGTGCCGATCAGTACGGCGGGAGCTGACCGTTGCCGGACTGACTCGCCAGTCCGTTGAGGATATCGAGACTGTGCCGCAGTTTGAGCTGTGAGAGCCACGGCGGGTCTTGGTTGGGGGGCAGGGCGTCGGTCGGTGTCCACGCCTGGCATCCATTGGTCTTGAAGGCGGTATCGGTCGGGTCGATCTGTACCGTCTGCGGCTTTTTGGTCAGCGCATTCGCCACGGTGGCGTCCTCGGCGCCGATACGGCGCCAGTAGCAGGTCTCGCCGGCAAGCGGGCCGGGGGAGCTGTAGAGCCCGGGTGGGATATCGCTACCCACGACGAACGTACCGTCACCGTCCATGGTCGCCGGTCCGGCGCTGGTTGCGGCTTGGTGCGGAGCATCCGGGGCCGGGGCTGGAGCCGGGGCAGAATCGGGCTCCGCCGCAGCCGGAGCCGCCGTGGTCAGCGATCCGATGGTCAGCGCCGCGGCCACCGCCCATATCCGTACCCGCACGCTGTACCAGGGTACGCGGAGGCGCGGGATCGGCTTCAGGCCGACTTACGCAGCAGCGGTAACAGCATCCGACGACGTTTGAGGACCGCCTCGTCGAACTGGTGCTCGGCTTCGGCCACCGAGTCAATCAGGGGCAGCTCCGCGGCATCGGCTCGACCGCGCAACCGCGACGCGACCGCCTCCCCGGCGATCAGTGCCCAACTCGCGCCCGATGCCGCGCATCGGGTATCCACGGCGTCAAAGAGGCCGGTGGCTGCGGGGGTGAACGCCGTCGCTGCGCTGAGGTCGAGGACAAACGGGGTGTCGGCGAGGATGAAACGAGTGACGTAGTCGGTGACTCGAGCGAGGTTGCGGGCATCGACGCGGCCCCCGACAGCGACCACCGTCGAACCGTGGCGGTGGTGGGCACGGATGTGCGCGCCGTGAAAGTCCGCTTCCGGGTTGCCGTATCTGGAAGTGAAGCTCGTCATGATGTCCGCCCTCATGTCGATGGCCGATGACCGCCAGCCGACGGCCTCGCTAACGACGCTATAAGCCAACTCTAAGGTGCCCGGGAGCGGCGTCTAAATCTCTGGTGAGAATGGAATCTCGGCCCACTCTCGGCGCTTTGTCACTGCGGCGTCATTGCGGCGCGGACCTCTCCCGGATGGTCACGGTTCAGCAGCCCGGCGGTCCGGTGCCGCGCCGAAACCGGCTGCGGATCGTACGGTGGCGCTGTGCAGGCTGACTCGTCCCGGGCGAGGACGGCGCTGCAGTGGGTCGGGGTGTGGTGCGCGACGACGGCGCTACTGGCCTACCTGGGTTCGGTGAGCGCACTGTCGTGGATTCTCGGTGCGCTGGCCGCACCGGCTGCGGTGGTAGCGGGCTGGCGCTGGTGGCTGGCATGGCTGGATCAACGACGCGCGGCTCGGCGCGATGAGCTGTACCGCTCCACCGGGCAGGCTGCCGTCGACACCATGACGGGCGTCGAGTTCGAGTACTACGTCGCAGCGGTGCTGCGGGGAATGGGCTATGCGGTCGAGATGACGAGCGCCAGCGGCGATTTCGGGGTCGACCTGATTGCGGTCCGGGACGGCGTCCGCACCGCTGTTCAGTGCAAGCGGCAGATCCGGAAAGTCAACGGATCTGCTGTCCAGCAGGTGGTCGCCGGGGCCGCGATACACGACTGCGACACCACTATGGTGGTGTCGAACCACCGCTACACCCGGGCTGCCGAACAACTTGCCGAGGCGCACGGATGTGTGCTGGTCGATCGCGTGCGGTTGGCCCGGATCGCACGAGCGGGAGGGCGGCAATCCGCCCCGGAAAAGCTGCACCGCTGAGCCCGGGCCGGGCCGGTGGCGGTCTTACGCGTTTCTGACCGCAGTCGACCGATCGTGGCGTCGGGCACCGGCCCAGGAATAGCGTTGATTTCATGACAAAGTCTGCTGCCCGCATGCTCGCCATATTGTTAGCGGTGGCCGCGCTGGCCCTCGGCGTCGGCAAACCGGCGACGGCCGTCGCTGACGACCTGAACTTCACCGGAACCACGCTGAGCGGAGCCACCTTCAACGGGTCCAGCCTGCAGGGCAAGCCTGCGGTGCTCTGGTTCTGGACGCCGTGGTGCCCGTTCTGCAATGCCGAGGCCCCGAGCGTGAGCGCCGTCGCTGCCGCCAACCCGGCCGTGACCTTCGTTGGCATCTCGACCCGGGCCGACGTGACCGCCATGCAGAGTTTCGTGTCCAAGTACAACCTGAACTTCACCAATATCAATGATGCCGACGGCTCGATCTGGGCCCAGTTCAAGGTTCCGTGGCAGCCCGCCTACGTGTTCTTGCGCCCGGATGGGTCGTCCACGTTCGTGAACAACCCGACCTCGGCGATGTCCCAGCAGGAGCTGACCGACCGGGTGCTCGCGCTGACATCTTGATCCCGCGGTGAACACCGATCTGCTCGGCCTGGCACTGGCCGCCGGAATGGTCGCGGCTTTCAACCCGTGCGGCTTCGCGATGTTGCCCGCCTACCTGACCCTGGTGATCCAACGGGAGGGCGGCGGTCAACTCGGCGCGGTGGGTCGTGCTCTGGCAGCGACCGCGGTGATGGCGCTGGGTTTTCTCACGGTGTTCGGGTTGTTCGGCCTACTGACGGTATCGGTGGCCTCGACGGTGCAGCGCTATGTGCCGTACGTGACGCTGGTGGTCGGCGCATTGCTGGTGCTGCTCGGCATCTGGTTGTTGTCGGGTCGGGAACTGGCAGGCTGGTCGCTCGGCAAGGGTGCCGGGTGGGCACCGAGCGCCCGGCTGGGGTCGATGTTCGGGTACGGCGTGGGATACGCGATCGCCTCACTGTCCTGCACCATCGGGCCCTTTCTCGCCGTGACCGGTAGCGCTCTGCGCAGCGGCTCAGCCCTCGACGGGGTGCTGGTCTACTTCGCCTACGCCGCCGGCATCGCCGTTGTGGTGGCAGTTCTGGCGGTCGCGGTGGCGCTGGCCAGCGGAGCGGTGATCGAACGGATGCGCTCCATCCTGCCGTACGTGAACCGCATCAGTGGTGCGGTTCTCGTGGTGGTCGGCCTCTACGTGGCCTACTACGGGTGGTACGAGTTACGTCTGTTCAGTGGTGCGGGGGACGCCGACGACCCGGTGATCGCCGCCGCCGGGCAGCTGCAGCGGGTGCTGGCGGGCTGGGTCTATCAGGGTGGCATCTGGCCTTGGCTATTGGTGCTGGCGTTGTTGATCGCCGGCACCGCGGCGTTGTTGAGATGGCGCGGCCGCCGCCGGGTATCTGGTGAGGGTCGCGCCGACAGCATGGCGCGCCGATAGAATACGGCGATGTCGTTACGAACCTGGTGTGCGGCCGCCGCAGCCGTCGCCACCCTGTCCAGCGTGCCGGCGGCCATCGTCACCATCGCGCCCAGCGGCGAGGCGAATGCCGACGTGTGCGCCAGCGCCGGACGTCGTGTCACGGTCAGCGGGTGCGCGAACCTCTCCGAGGTGATGGCGCCCTACGTGGTACCGCCGAACGCCTACGCCCCGATCACACCCGATGCCAGCGCCTGTGTGGGCTGGAACGGCCGGTGGGTCAGCGCCGACGGCTGCACCTGAGCGCGGCGTCTCGACACGGACCACCGGTCGGCAGCCCGTCGATGCCCTACATTCGGAACGCCGAAACCCCGCGAGCGGTCGACTCGCGGGGTTTCGCGTACCGGTGACTCAGCGGTGCAGGTCGAACCTGTCGAGGTCCATCACCTTGGCCCAGGCCGCGACGAAGTCTCGAACGAACTTCTCCTTGGCGTCGTCCTCGGCGTACACCTCGGCCAGCGCCCGAAGCTGGGAATTCGACCCGAAAAGGAGGTCGACCCGGGTTCCGGTCCATCGGACCTCTCCGGTGGACCGGTCCTTGCCCACATAGGTGCCGTCATCGGCCGGCGCCGGTGACCACTCGGTTCCCATATCCAACAGGTTGACGAAGAAATCGTTGGTCAGCTGACCGGGCCGGTCGGTGAGCACCCCGTGCTTCGAGTCCTTGAAATTGGCGCCGAGGACCCGCAGACCGCCCACCATCACTGTCATCTCCGGACCTGACAGGGTCAGCAGATTCGCCCGGTCCAGCAACTGGAACTCAGCAGGCAATTGAGCACCCTTGCCGAGATAGTTGCGGAACCCGTCGGCTACCGGCTCCAGGTGGGCGAAGGACTCCACCTCCGTCATTTCCTGGGTCGCGTCGCCCCGGCCCGGGCTGAACGGCACGGTGACGTTGACCCCGGCGTCCTTGGCGGCTTTCTCCACGGCCGCAGCGCCGCCCAGCACGACGAGGTCGGCGAAGGACACCCCGGTACTGGACGCCTTCTGGATCTCCTCGAGCTTGCGCACCACCTGAGCCAGCTCGTCGGGCTCATTGGACTCCCAGCCGGCCTGCGGCTGCAATCGGATGCGGCCGCCGTTGGCCCCGCCCCGCTTATCGCTGCCGCGGAAAGACGAGGCGGCCTTCCATGCGGTCGCGATCAGTTGCGGGACAGTCAGACCCGAGGCGAGGATCTGCTTCTTCAGCGCTGCCACGTCAGATTCGCTCAGCTGGCTCTGTCCGGACGGGACAATGTCCTGCCACAGCAGATTCCGGCTGGGCACCAGCGGCCCTCGATAGCGGGTCACCGGGCCCATATCGCGGTGGATCAGCTTGAACCAGGCCTTGGCGAATTCCTCGGCGAGTTCGTCGGGGTGATCGAGCCAACGCCGGGTGATCTTCTCGTAGATGGGGTCGAAACGCAGGGCCAGATCGGTGGTGAGCATCGACGGATGGGTTTTGCCGGTCCCGAAGGCCTCGGGTACGGAGTTGGCCCAACCGTCGTGCTTGGGCTTCCACTGGTGGGCCCCCGCGGGACTGGTCGTCAGCTCCCACTCGTTGCCGTACAGGATCTCCAGGTAGCTGTTGTCCCACTTCGTCGGGGTGTGGGTCCAGATCACCTCCAACCCGGATGTGGCGGCGTCCCTGCCGACCCCGGTGCCGTTGGCGTTCTTCCATCCCAGACCCTGCTGCTGCATCGGTGCTGCTTCCGGCTCCCGGCCGACCAGGGCCGGATCTCCCACACCGTGGGTCTTGCCGAATGTGTGGCCGCCGACGATCAGGGCCGCGGTCTCGATATCGTTCATCGCCATCCGGCCGAAGGTGTCGCGGATGTCGATGGCGGACGCCAGCGGGTCGGGATTGCCGTCCGGGCCCTCGGGGTTGACGTAGATCAGGCCCATCTGGACCGCGGCGAGCGGGTTCTCCAGGTCCCGCTTACCGGTGTAGCGCTGATCGCCGCCGAGCCAGGTGTGCTCCGGGCCCCAGTAGACCTCCTCGGGCTCCCACTCGTCCTGCCGGCCGAAGGCGAATCCGAGGGTCTTGAAGCCCATATCCTCCATGGCCACGTTGCCCGCGAAGACCAGGAGGTCCGCCCAGGACAATTTCTTCCCGTACTTCTTCTTGACCGGCCACAGCAGCCGGCGGGCCTTGTCCAGGTTGGCGTTGTCGGGCCAGCTGTTGAGCGGGGCGAACCGCTGCATACCGGCACCGGCGCCACCGCGGCCGTCCTGCACCCGATAGGTGCCCGCGGCGTGCCAGGACATCCGGATGAAGAACGGTCCGTAGTGGCCGAAGTCGGCCGGCCACCAGTCCTGCGAGGTCTTCATCACGTCGACGAGATCGGCCCTCACGGCGTCGACGTCAAGGCTCTGAACTTCCTCGGCGTAGTCGTAGTCGGCGCCCATCGGATTGATGACGTCCGGATTGTGCTGCAGGATTTTCAGATTCGGCTGGTTGGGCCACCAGTCCCGGTTGCCGCCGCCCTCGACCGGCGGTTTCATCACGGGACACTGCGCGCCGTTCTGGCGCTCCTCGTGAAACCGGGACAAGAGGTTTTCTCGCAGTTGCGACTCGTTCATCGCATAGATCTCTTGTTCGTTGGTGATCGGCTCTTCAGCCACGGGCGTTCCTTCCGGGATTGGATAAATGGGCCACGGTCACGGTTGTGATCGCGAGGATTGTGGGGTGGAGCAGTCGGGACAGCGACCCCAGTAGATGACCTCAGCCTCGTCCACCAGGAAGCCGTGGTCGTCGGCGGGGGCCAGGCACGGCGCAGCGCCCACGCTGCAGTCGATATCGGAAATCGCGCCGCAGGAACGGCAGACCATGTGGTGGTGATTGTCGCCGACCCGCGACTCGTAGCGTGCGACCGAACCCGAGGGCTGGATGCGTCGGACGAGGCCGGCGGCGGTCAGCGCGGCCAGCACGTCGTAGACGGCCTGCCGGGATACCTCGGGCAGGGCACTGCGTACGGCGCCGAAGACGGTGTCGGTGTCGGCGTGCGGATGGGCGGCGACCGCCTCCAGCACGGCCAGACGGGGTTGGGTCACCCGTAGCGTGGCGGATCGCAACTGCTCAGCGAAACCTGGTGAGGATGCCACCCTGCGATCCTGTCGCGGTTTCTGGAATGAGTCAAGTAACAGCACTGGGTATGGTTATCGGCCGTGCCTCTCAACACGGTCGCGGTCGAAATGGTCCCGCCCAACATCGACCGCAGCCTTCCCGAGCAACTCGAAGAGGCCCGCAAGGTTGCTCGGATCTCGGCCCAGACCGGAACTGCCCAGCACATCGGTCACGTCATGATCCCAGGCATGATCGCCGAGGACGGCGATCGCCCGGTCGAGATGAAGCCCAAACTGGATGTCCTGGACTACTGGAAAATGATCTCACCGGAATTGCCCGGACTCGGCGGGCTGTGCACCCAGGTCACTTCGTTCTCCGATGAAACGACCCTGCGCCGGCGGCTGACTGATCTGGTCGAGTCGGGCATGGAGGGCATCGCCTTCGTCGGTGTGCCCCGCACGATGTGCGATGGCGACGGGTCCGGTGTCGCCCCCACCGACGCCCTGGCCACCTACCGCGAACTCGTTCCCAACCGCGGCGCGATCCTGATCCCCACCCGGGCCGGCGAGCCCGAGCGGTTCGGCTACAAGTGCCGTCAGGGTGCAACGTATGGAATGACCCAGTTGTTGTACTCCGATGCCATCGTCGGTTTTCTGACCGAGTTCGCCCGCAGCAGCGACCAGCGGCCCGAGATCCTGTTGTCCTTCGGCTTTGTCCCGAAGGTCGAAAGCCGAGTGGGACTGATTGACTGGCTCATCCAGGATCCGGGGAACCCCGCCGTCGCCGCCGAGCAGGCGTTCGTTGCGAAACTGGCCGCCGCCGACCCCCCGGTCAAGCGCAGAATGATCCTCGACCTTTATCAGCGGGTCATCGACGGCACCGCGGGGCTCGGGTTCCCGCTGAGCATTCACCTCGAGGCCGCCTACGGTTATTCGGCACCGGCGTTCGACACCTTCGCCGAGATGCTGAGTTACTGGTCGCCGGGGTGAAGACCTGGATCGAATTCGACGAAGCACCGGTGTTCGCGATACCGCTCACCGATGCTGTCGGGGAGCTCACGGTGTGCGAGGGCATGCTGATCGAGGGCCCGCAGGGCTGGGGTGAGTTCAGCCCGCCGCCGGGTTGTGACGACCGGATGGCGGCGCGCTGGCTGACCGCTGCCATCGAGGTGGGCACGGTCGGCTGGCCGGACCCCGTCCGGGGGAGGGTTCCGGTCGCGGTAAACGTCCCGTCGGTTGATCAGGTCCGCGCGCGGCAACTGGTCGCCGATGCCGGGTGCCGCACCGCGGCGGTCAGGGTCGGTGACCGGGTTGACTCGCTGGCCGGTGATATCGCCCGCGTGGAAGCGGTCCGCGATGCGTTGGGGCCGCTGGGCGCCATCCGCTGTGATGCGAACGGAAACTGGGATGTCAACACCGCAGTCGAGGCGGTCCCGGCCCTGGACCGCGCCGCCGGCGGGCTTGAGTTCATCGAGCAACCCTGCGCTGGTCTCGACGAAATTGCCAGACTGCGCCGCCTGATCGATGTCCCGATCGCCGTCGACCAGTCTGTCCGGGATGCCCCCGACCCGCTGCGGGCCGGGTTGGCCGAGGCCGCCGACATCGCTGTGTTGAGTGTGGCCGCCCTGGGCGGGGTCCGGCGGGCGTTGCGAGTCGCCGACAGCTGCGGTCTGCCGTGCGTGGCGGCCGAGGAGCTGCACAGCAGCATCGGCGTCACCGGCGGCTTGGCGCTGGCCGGTGTTCTTGCCGAGACCGGATTCGCCAGTGCGCTGGGCGGTGTACGTCTGTTGTCCGGCGATGTCGTCACCCCGGGCCGATCATTGATTCCCGCGGATGGCTGCCTGCCGGTGGCACCGATGCCGCCGGCGCCCGACCCGGACCGGCTGGAACGGTTCGGCACCAGCGATCCGGAAATCGTCGCACGGTGGCGGCGGCGACTCGCCGCTGCGCAGCGCTACCTGTAGTCCTGTCCTCAGGCCTGCTACCGGGGTTCGTCCTATCGGGGTTCGTCGTCGTCAGCGCGGAGAATCTCTTCGGGGTGGTGGTAGTGGTTGACGCGGTGCTGGCCTCGGTCGAGGTTTGGCGGGGGGATCCATTCGGTTCGGTTGTCGGGTCTGCGCTTTCGGGTGGTCCATCCGGTAGGCGAGTCATCGACGAGGCGGTTATCGCATCCGCAGGCCAGGGTGAGCTCATTGATATCGGTGTTGCCGCCGTGTTGCCAGTCACGTTCGGCGTGGTGAACCTGGCACTGGTTAGGCGGGGCGGTGCAGTCGGGTTTGGTGCAGCCCCGGTCCAGGGCGTACAGGGCCAGGCGTTGTCCCGGACTGGCGGTGCGCCGGGTGCGTCCGTAGTAGAGCTGGATCTGCCGGGGGCTGTGGAACAGGGCAAGGTAGGGATGGGCGCCGGCGGCGGCCATTCGGATGAGGGTGGGGATCGGTAGTTCGGTTCCGCCACCGGTGTGGGCTTGCCCGGCGGCCGCGGTGAGTTCGGCCAGTGTGGTGGTCGCCACGATCGTGACCGGAAGTCCGTTGTGCTGGCCGAGGTTTCCGGACGCGAGCATGGCCCGGCACACGGTTTGCAGGGCGTCGTGGTTGCGTTGGGCGGGGCTCCGGGTGTCGGCGTCGATCTGGGCCTGGGACGGGGTGCCGTCGATGCAGGGGGTGTCGTCGTCGGGGTTGGCGTGTCCGGGGGCGGCGAGTTTCGCGTTCAGGGCGTCGATGGTGGCGCGCAGTTCGGGGGTGATCCAGCCGGTCAGCCGGCTCATGCCGTCGAGGCCCTGCGGGGCGAGTGTGAGGCCGCGTTTGCGGGCCTGTTCACGATCATCGTCAAGGGTGCCGTCCTGGTCGAGGTAGCCCATCAGCTGGCGGGCGAGCTTGCGCAGCCCTTCCGGGGTCAGCCCGCCGGCGAGCCCTGCGAGTTGGGCCTCGGCGGCCGCCTGGGTCCCCGGGTCGATATCGGCGGGTAGCTGGTCGATGAAGTCGCGGATCACCGTGATGTGATCGGTCCCTATCTCGCCGCGAGCGGCCGCGGCGGCGGTTCCCGGTAGGTGGGGCTGCAGTGGTTCGCCGGTGACGGCCCGGCGCGCCCCGAGCGCAGCGGCCTCGGCAATCCGGCGGCTGGCGTCTGATCCGCTGATCCCCAGCCGTTGGGCCAGCACCGCTCGCCATGACTTAGCGCCCAATTCTTTGGCCGTGGCCTGGGATTGCAGATGGTTGAGCAGTGCATGCTCGGCGGTGGGTTGGCGGCGGCGATGAGTTTCCAGCCGGTCGAGCACCACCAGCACCTGTCCGGCGCTGAGCGTATCGACCGGTAGCGAGGCCAGCTTGTCCCACGCCGCCTCGAGTTCGTCCAACGCGGCTAACATCTCCATGGATCGAACATTAGTTCGATGCACCGACAAGTTTCCGGGCGGTGGGAAGGCGGTGCGGGCCGCCGTCTGCGATCACCGATGCGGACACCCGGGGCACCCACCGGCTTCTCATTCGTTCGACCGCATACCGCCAGATCGGCATCATGCGGCCGACCTCGAAACCGGGTTGGGGCCGCGACCACACCGGCCGGTTCACCGGGCCTGGTTTTGGCCGTCACCGCTGCCAGTGCAACTATGGAGCGGCAACTTTGCCGCAGCGAAAGGCATCAGGGCTCATAGCGATGTACGAGCAAGTCAACGGATGGGAAGCGGGCTCCGACCCCAGGGATGCGGGCTTCCGCATCGATTCGGTACTGGCCCGCAGCTGGCTGCTGGTCAACGGGGCCCAGTACGACAGGTTCATCCCGGCCTCACATTCTCGTGCCGACATCGTGGTACTCGATATCGAGGATGCGGTCGCGCCGAACGGCAAGCCGGCGGCCCGGGAGAACGTGGTCCGGTGGCTGGCCGACGGAAATCGGGACTGGGTCCGGATCAACGGGTTCGGCACCCAGTTCTGGGCCGACGATCTCGACGTGCTGGCCAACACATCGGTCGGCGGGGTGATGCTGGCGATGGTGGAATCGGTCGATCACGTCACCGAGACCGCGAAACGGCTGCCCGGCGTCCCGATCGTCGCCCTCGTCGAAACCGCACGCGGACTGGAGCGCATCACGGAGATAGCCGCGGCCAAGGGCACGTTCCGGTTGGCGTTCGGTATCGGCGATTTCCGGCGGGACACCGGCTTCGGCGAAAACCCGACAACGCTGGCCTACGCCCGATCCCGATTCACCATCGCGGCCAAGGCCGCCCATCTCCCGGGCGCGATCGACGGCCCAACCGTCGGCTCGAGCGCCCTCAAACTCAGCGAGGCGACCGCGGTATCGGCTGAGTTCGGTATGACCGGCAAGATCTGCCTGACTCCGGACCAGTGCCCCACCGTCAACGAAGGTCTCTCGCCGTCGCAGGAGGAGATCTCCTGGGCCCAGGAGTTCTTCGCCGAATATGAGCGTGACGGCGGGGAGATCCGCAATGGCTCCGATCTGCCGCGTATCGCGCGCGCCACGAAGATTCTCAATCTGGCCCGCTCCTACGGGATCGAGGTCTCGCAGTTCGATGATCAGGCCGTACATGTGACCGCCCCGTCGGATACCTACCACTACTGAGCCTGGACGCACCGGTCGGTGATGGCCGGGTCATGAACTTTGGTGATGACCGGTGTTGAACAGAGTGTCCTGACCCCGGTGTCGCGGGCATGTACGGGCAGGCGAGTGTGGTGCCCGTCGCCCCGCGCCGTGTCAGCAGTCCCGTCAGCAGTGCTGCGTCAGCGATGCCGTCCGCGTCGGCGTCCAGGCCAGAGGCGTGGAACAACGCTGAGGCTGCCGGGTACCTCTGGGGTATCGCATCGCCGAGATGCCCGTCTACGTGGCCGAATCAGATTATGGACAACTCTTGTTCAGCCACCGCGACAGGACATTTCGCCGTCATGACCCGGTACCGACTGCAACCGAATCGGTGGCATCCAGGCTTACTCAGCCGCCCGCGCCGCCACCCGCGACGCACCTGCGCTGCGCCCCTGTGTGCGTGACGGCTTGGCGGCGTCGGCGGCACCGTCGGCGCTCGCGGCGGGTGCACCGGCCCGCGGCGCGCGACGGGTCTGACCGACCGCCGCGGCCCCGTCGGCAGCGGCAACCTCGCTGACGGCAACCTCGGTGACGGCAACCTCGGTCACGGCCACCTCTTCAGCGGCAACCTCGGCAGTCGTAACTGTGGCAGCGGCAGGCTGGTCGGCAACCGGTGCGGCCTCGGCCGCCGCGGCTGATCCGGCCGGTGCGGCCTCCGCGGCTGATCCGGCCGGTGCGGCCTCCGCGGAGACCGGAGCCTGCGGGGCCTCGACGGCTGCCGCGGAAGGCGCGATAGCCGAGTCCGCAGCCGCCCGCTGGGCCACCGAACCCCGCTCGGTCCCGACGGCGGCGACCGCGGCGCCGGGCGCCGCGACGGCGGCCAACGGACCCGGAATCCACCCGGTGATCCAGTTGATGACGTTCTCGACGGTGTTCACGACCTGGTTGATGATGTTGGGGATGTTGAACCAGTTGACGATGTTGTCGATCGTGTTGATGACGTCGTTGATGATGTTCGGGATGTTCGGGATCCAGCCGAAGAAGTAGTCGATCTCCGCCTGGACGAAGCCGACCGCGGTGTTGACAAGACCCTCGGCCCAATCGACCGTCGAGTTGGCGGCGCTGGCCAGGTAGTTGCCGGGATCGCCCGACAGGGGCCAGAAGTTCCCGTTGGCCAACGGCGTGACGAGGGCGTCGACCCAGAAAACCGTGTCTGCGACGGCATCTTCTCCGTACCCGTAGAGAATGTCGATCTGATTGGCGACCGGGGGCCCGACCAATGGCACGCTCCCGATCGCATCGGTGATGCCGTAAACCACGTCCGACACCACCGCCTCGATGTCTTGGTAGACATCCCAGATGAATCCGGCCAGCATGACGTTCTCGGCGACGACCGCGGAGGACGTCGGCAGGGCAGCGGGGGCGGCCACGAGGGCCGACGGATTTGCGCTCAACGCCGAGCCGAACGCCACGGCTGTCGCCGCCGTCAGGGCGAGTGCGGGACGTGTCAGTGCTTCCATGGCTGCTCCCGTTCCTTAATTTTTACTCGCGAAGAAGTGTCAAGAACCTATCAGAAAGCTGAGAGTACTGTCTCAGTTGTCACGACTCCAATGTCCGGTGACAGGTGTTTACGCTGCCCATCGCACTTCAGCCGAAGGCCGCAACCCCTCCGAGGGGCCTCGGCCGGCGACACGGCCGGAGCTGAGATCCATGGGCAGTATCGCGGCGCAGTGCACACTCAGGTGATGACCTCCCGCGATCAGCTGACCCGAATCCCGCCTGAAATCCGCCGGAGTGCGCCGATGTCCGATCCCCGGACGCGGCCCTCGACGACGTCCGGGCTGGTGTGATCGTGACGCTCCGGGAATTGAAGGGCTTGCCGGACGTCCGGGCGTTCTTCCACACCAACACGGTGCCGCTGTACTTCATTTCTCCCACCCCGTTCAACCTGCTGGGTATCGACCGCTGGGTGCGAAACTTCTACTACCTGAACTACTTCGACTCCTTCGACGGCAACCATCCGCGGGTATTCGTCCCACGGAACCGGGAGCGCCGCGACTTCGACTCGATGGGAGAAGTGTGCAATCACCTGCTCTCCGACCCGGAGACGCTGGAGTTCATCGCCGACCGCGGCCCCGGCGGCAAGGCCTGCTTCGTGATGCCCGACGAGCAGACCTCCGAACTCGCCCGGCGCGCCGGGCTGCACGTCATGGAGCCACCATCGGAGCTGCGCCATCGGCTCGACTCAAAAGTCGTTATGACCCGCCTCGCCGAGCAGGCAGGGGTGCCGAGCGTCCCCTACACAATCGGTCGGGCCGCTTCCTACCGCGAACTCATGGAATTGGCGGAGGGAGCAGGGCTGGGCACCGACCTCGTCGTTCAGGATCCCTACGGCAATGCCGGCAGCGGAACGTATTTCGTGCGCGGCGAGCAGGATTGGGACCAGTGCGCCGCCGACCTCATTGGACAACGCGAGATCAAGGTCATGAAGCGGATCCGCAATGTCGAGGTTTGCCTGGAAGGTTCTGTCACCCGGTACGGAACCGTCGTCGGACCCGCTATGACCAGCCTGGTCGGCTACCCCGAGCTGACTCCATACCGAGGCAGCTGGTGCGGGAACGACGTCTGGCGCGAGGCGTTGCCGCCGGCTCAGACGCGCGCCGCCCGGGCGATGGTCCGGAAGCTCGGCGACCTGCTGGGCAGTGAGGGCTACCTGGGCTACTTCGAGGTCGATCTGCTGCATGACCTGGACTCCGACGAGCTCTACCTCGGAGAGGTGAACCCGCGGCTCAGCGGAGCCAGCCCGATGACCAATCTGACCACCGAGGCCTATGCCGACATCCCGCTGTTTCTGTTCCACCTGTTGGAGTTCATGGACGTGGACTACGAACTCGACGTCGATGAGATCAACGCACGCTGGCAGCGGGGCTACGGGGAGGACGAAGTCTGGGGTCAGGTGATCATCGCCGAGACATCGACCGACGTCGAACTTTTCACCAAGACGCCACGCACCGGCGTGTATCGCCTCGACGATGCCGGACATGCGACCTTTGCCCGCCCCGCCGACGACTGGGATTCGATCACCGACGAATCTGAAGCCTTCTACATGCGTGTGGCGGCACCGGGTGATCTGCGCTGTGAGGGCGCCCAGCTCGGCGTGCTGGTGACGCCGGGGCATCTGCAGTCCGAGGACTACCAGCTCACCGAGCGATGCCAGCACTGGCTCAAGGCCATCAAGGCGAAATTCAACTCGACGCCGCTGGCGCCGTCGGCGCAGATCGTCTCCCGCCTCGTCGCCCGCGCGTGAGTTCTGCGTCCGGTTCGATCGGCGAGGACGGTCGGCGCCCGCCCGGTATCTCCCTGGCCAACTGGCTGTGGGAGCCGTACTCGCACTGGTCCTACCAGCACGTCGCGGAGATGGTTCCGACCGCGGTGATCTCCCGCGGCACGGCCCCGGCGGCGGCACTGCCGGCAACCCCTGCCGCGGTCGCCGATATCGCGGTGACCGTGACCGGTGGGGCGTCAACGACGGTCGGCGGCGTCATGGACGCCACCGACACCGACGGCTGGGCGGTGGCCTGTGGTGGCTCGCTGGTGGCCGAGGAGTACCGCAGCGGGCTGGGGCGACAGACCCGGCACCTGATGTTCTCGGTGAGCAAATCGCTGGTAGGCGCCGTCGCCGGGGTCTTGCACGGGGCCGGCGCCCTCGACCCTGACGCCGCGGTCACCGCCTTCGTTCCCGCCCTCGCGCACAGCGGCTACGCCGGTGCGACAGTGCGGCACCTGCTCGATATGCGCTCAGGGGTCGCTTTCTCCGACGATTACAGCGACCCGGCCGCCGACATCCACATCCTCGACCAGGCAATGGGGTGGGCCCCCCGGAGCAGCCCGGACATCCCCTCCACCCTGTACGACTTCCTGCTGACCCTGCGGCGGGCGGCCCCGCACGGCGGCCCCTTCGAATATCGGTCCTGCGATACCGACGTCTTGGGCTGGGTCTGCGAGGTCGTCGGCGACCAGCGGATGCCCGATCTGATGTCGGAGGTGCTGTGGAGCCGGATGGGCGCCCAGGCCGACGCCACCATCGGTGTGGACAGCGTCGGGACGGGCATGTTCAACGGCGGGATCAGCGGGTGCCTGACGGACATGATCCGATTCGGGTCGTTGTTCCTGCGCGACGGCGTTTCCCTGACCGGCCAACAGGTGCTGCCGGCGGCATGGATATCCGACACCCTGGATGGGGGACCCGACTCGCGGCAGGCGTTCGCCGCGGCCGAAACCGGTCTGCCCGGCGGCATGTACCGCAATCAAATGTGGTTCCCGTATCCGGGCAACAACGTTCTGCTGTGTCTGGGTATGTGCGGACAGATGATCTACGTCAACCGTGCTGCGCAGACGGTGGCAGCCAAACTGTCCACCCAGCCGCTCACCCACGGCCCGCATGTCCTGCTCGATACGTTGAGCGCCTTCGATGCGGTGGCCGAAGAACTCTCGAGTTCGTTGAGGTGACACGTGTCAGCCGGTGGTGATCAGGTCCGCTGCTTTTTCGCCGATCACGACGGCCGGGGCGTGAGTGTGTCCGCGGATGATCGTCGGCATCACCGAGGCGTCTGCCACCCGCAGCCCGCGGACCCCGCGGACCCGAAGCTGAGGGTCGACGACGCTGCGATCGTCGCGTCCCATCCGGCAGGTTCCCACCGGATGGTAAAGCGTATGCGAACAACTCAGCAGCGCCCGTTCCAAGGTCTCGTCGTCGAGCGTCGTCGCGTTCAACGGACGCACCACCTCGCCCAGGACATTTCGGAGTGCGCCCGTGCGTGCGATGGTCGCGGTTACCCGCAGTCCCTGCATCATGGCCGCGTGATCGATGCCCTGGGGATCCGACAGATAGCGCGGATCGATGACCGGCTTGGCCGCCGGGTCCGCCGACCGGAGCGTGACGGTCCCTCGGCTGTGGGGTGTCAGGAGGATCGGCCCGGTGGCGACTGCATGCCCGTACGGCTGGCCGATACCCTCATCGAAGAATGGGGCCGGCGCCCAGATCAGTTCGAGATCGGGTAGGTCCAGATTGGTTCTACTCCGAACGAACCCGTAAGCCTCACCCACGTTCGAGGTCAGCATGCCGCGTCTGCGCAACAGATAGTCGACCAGCTGCCGTGGCCTCTCCGCGTCGAAGAGGCTGTCGCCGCCGATGGCGAAACCCATTGGGCAGACCAGATGATCCATCAGGTTACGGCCGACCTCCGGCGCGTGATGAACGGTATCGATCCCCAAGTCGGAGAGCTCGGACCCGTCCCCGATCCCGGACAGCATCAGCAATTGGGGCGTGTTGACCGCACCGGCACACAACACCACTTCGCGGTCCGCCCATACCAGCTGCCGGCGCCCGTCTTTGTCGGCGAACTCCACACCGACCGCCCGACCCCCGCCGATCAGGACTCGGCGCACCGTCGACTCTGTCAGGACGGTGAGGTTCGGTCGATGCAGAACCGGTTTGAGGTAGGCGTCGGCGCAACTCCACCGGGTGCCGCGGCGTTGGGTCACTGCAGTCTCGCGGAATCCATCGGGCGCGGGGTTGCCGGGGGTGCTCACCCGGTAGCCGGCCTGTTCTGCCGCGCGAAGCCACAGCGAGGTCGATGGGCGAGGGCTGCGCTGCTCGGAGATGATCAGGCCGCCATCCTCCACCCGTTCGAAATAGGGGCGCAGGTGCGCGTAGTCCCATTCCGCACCCGCGTGGCGAGCCCACTCGTCGTAGTCGGCCGGGAAGCCCGGCACCCACATCATTGCATTCATCGATGAGGAGCCGCCGAGGACTTTGCCTCGTGGCCAGTAGATTTCGCGCCCACCGACGTGCTTTTGAGGTTCGGTGAGGTAGTCCCAGTCCAGCGCGCTGCGGAACAGCTTGGCGAATGCGGCCGGAATGTGGACGAATTTGTCGGTATCCATCGGGCCGGCTTCCAGCACCACGACGGTGGCGCCCGGATCCGCACTGAGCCGGTTGGCGACCACCGATCCGGCTGATCCGGTACCCACCACCACAAAATCGCTCTGCACGGGCGAAGTATAGGCAAATCGGTCTATGTCAGAGCCGATTCCCGCACGGGTCGGCCGAACGCAGATCGATCGGGCGGGCGCTCAGGACGTGACGTAACCGTCAGCCACATCGAGGGCCGAATCGAGGATGGCCAGCCCCTCGGCCACCTCGGCATCGGTGATATTGCACGGCGGGCAGACGTGGATTCGGTTGTAGTTGGCGAATGGCAGCATCCCGCCGGACTTGCATGCCCCGATAACGGCATTCATCGCCGGACTCGAGCCACCGTAGGGCGCCAGCGGTTCCCGGGTCGCCGGATCGGCGACGAGTTCGACCGCCCAGAACACCCCGAGGCCGCGGACCTCGCCGACTGAGGGATGCCGGTGCGCCAACTGGTGCAGCGCCGGACCCAACACCTGCTCGCCGATGCGGGCGGCGTTGGCGACCATGCCCTCGTCCTCCATGGCGTTGATGGTCGCCACGGCGCAGGCGGTGGCCAAGGGGTGCCCCGAGTAGGTCAGCCCGCCGGGATAGGGGCGCTCGGCGAAGGTCGCATAGATGGCATCGTTGATCGCCACCCCGCCGAGCACCACATAGCCGGATGTGACGCCCTTGGCGAAGGTGATCAGATCGGGCACCACATCGAAGTTGTCGATGGCGAACCACTTTCCGGTGCGGCCGAAACCTGCCATCACCTCATCGGCGATGTAGACGATGCCGTAGCGGTCGCAGAGCTCGCGGACCCCGGCCAGGTATCCGGGCGGGGGGACCATGATGCCTGCGGTTCCGGGCACGGGCTCCAGGATTATTGCGGCAATCGTCGACGGGCCCTCAAGCTGGATGGTCTGCTCGAGGTGCTCCAGAGCGCGTTCGCATTCCTGCTGATCGGTTTCGGCGTGGAACGGTGACCGGTAGAGGAAGGGGCCGAAGAAATGCACGACCCCGCTGGTGCCGTGATCATTGGACCACCGCCGCGGATCTCCGGTGAGATTGATCGCCGTGTCGGTGCCGCCGTGATACGACCGGTACCTCGACAGCACCTTATAGCGGCCGGTGTGCAGCCGGGCCATCCGGACCGCGTGCTCGACGGCGTCGGCACCGGCATTGGTGAAGAAGACCCGGTTCAGGTCGCCCGGGGTGCGCTCGGCGATCAACCGCGCTGCCTCCGACCGGGCGGAGTTGACGTGGGCAGGTGCGACGGTGCACAGCTTGGCCGCCTGTTCGGTGATGGCCGCGATGACTCTGGGGTGCTGATGTCCGATATTGGTGTTGACCATCTGTGAGGAGAAATCCAGCAGCCGGTTGCCGTCGCCGTCCCAGATATAGGAGCCCGCCGAGGCCAGGACAGTCATCGGCGTGAACGGGTCCTGGGCCACCCAGGAGTGAAAAACGTGTTTGCGGTCCAACTGGTAGGCGTGCCGGCCTTCGGCGATGGCGGTGTCGATGTCCTGGCCGTTCGGCAGGACCGTTTCGGCACCCGGACCGGGCACGGGTTCGGTGACTGTCATGGGCGGTGAGTTTACCGGCCGGAGCCCGTCGCGGTTCCCGCGGTGAGTCCGATGGGACCGGTCGCGGCGTAGGCCACTTTTCGGCCACGTTTGAGGACGCCGACAGCACCGTTGGATCACGGTTCGACAAACTGTCCTGCTCTGATCCGGCGAGGGGTAGTAGCGCGGAATGGGTTGTTGTAGAAGTGGTTGTAGTGACTGGTGCGACGCGGTCGATGGAGCCCGCCGTCCTGTCCGTCAACAGAGGATTCGGCCCAGTGGACAGCTGAAGGCAGTGCATATCTGACCGCAGTGCACAACGAACACCAGTGGGCGACGAAACACACGAAAGAGGTGACGTGAACATGAAGCGCATGGGTGCGGCCGTGGTCGGCCTGGTGCTGCTGATGATGACGACTGTGCTCGGGACCTTCGGGGCCTCGGCAGCCCCGGTTTCCCGGGAACAGGCCGTCAACTACGTGATTGAACGGGGCCTCGCCCAGCGGGGCGTGCCCTACTCATGGGGCGGCGGCGGCATTGATGGACCGAGCCTGGGGGAGGGCCCCGGGGCGACGACCGTCGGTTTCGACTCCTCGGGTCTGATCCAATACGTTTACGCCGGGGTGGGCGCGAAGCTGCCGCGGTCCTCCGGGGCCATGTACAACGTCGGGCAACGGGTGACCCCCGCCCAGGCCAAACCGGCAGACCTGCTCTTCTACGGCCCGGAGGGATCACAGAGCGTCACGATGTTCCTCGGCAACAACCAGATGCTGGAGGTAACCGACGCCGGGGTGATCGTCTCGCCGGTCCGAACCACCGATATGGCGTCCCACCTGGTTCGCGTGATCGCCTGACAAGGCGGGCCTGCGGTCCGCTAGGTGCAGTCGGTACAGATCGACTCGCCAGGCCGGCTGCGGGCCAGCCTGCTCCGGTGATGGATCAGAAAGCAACTGCTGCAGGTGAATTCGTCAGCCCGCTGGGGTAGCACCACGACGACAAGTTCCTCCGCCGAGAGGTCCGCGACCGGAAGGTCATAGGATTCCACCGGATCGGGATCATCGATGTCGCGAGTGGCTGCTGAAGGATCTCTGCGGCGGCCGGCCAGTTCGTCCAGGGAATCCTTGGTGGGCTCAACCGGAGCGCGACGTGGTGCGTCGTAATCAACGGCCATTGCTTCGTGCCTTTCAGTCCGGGTGGGTGACGCAGTCCGGTCAGGTGACCGCCGTTGCCCCGGAGTGCGTCGGCCGAATGCGCAGTTGTTCCCGGACCGCGCCCGACCTAAACATCGGTCCACCCCAGCCGCCACGCTTACACTCACGGACATGCAGCGGGCCCGGGGGCAGGAGTTCGACGCGCCGCGGGGCCTGCTCGATATCGATGACTGCGTGGATGCCGCCGGGCGGGTCGCACTGCCGCGCGGAACCACTCTGATCTCGCTGATCGACCGCAATATCGCCAATATCGGCTCGACGGTGGCCTACCGCTACCTGGACTTCGGCCGCTCACCCCACGGTGCCGTCCACGAGCTGACGTGGACCCAACTCGACACCCGTCTGGGGGCAATCGGCTCGCGGATCCAGAGGGTCGCCAGCAGGGGGGAGTGCGTTGCCGTGCTGGCGCCGCAGGGCCTCGACTACGTCGCCGGCTTCTTCGCCGCCGTCAAGTCCGGGACCATCGCGGTTCCCCTTTTCGCCCCCGAGCTACCCGGGCACGCTGAACGCCTCGTCACGGCCCTGCGCGACGCCCAGCCCGCGCTGGTACTGACCACTGCGGCCGCGGAGGGATCCGTGCGGACGTTCCTGGAGCGGCTGCCCGGAGCCACACCCGAGGTCGCGGTGATCGACCGGATCCCCGACAGCGCCGCCGTGGACTTCACCCCCGTCGTCATCGATGAGGATGATATTTCCCACCTGCAGTACACCTCCGGTGCGACCCGCCCGCCGGTCGGGGTGGAAATCACCCACCGAGCGGTCGGGACGAACCTGGTGCAGATGATCTTCGCCATCGACCTGATGAACCGAAACACCCACGGCGTCAGCTGGTTACCGCTTTACCACGATATGGGTCTGTCGATGATCGGCTTCCCGGCGACCTACGGCGGGCATTCAACGCTGATGTCGCCGACGGCCTTCATCCGCCGCCCGCAGCGCTGGATCAGGGCACTGTCCGAAGGCTCCCGGGCGGGGCGGGTGGTTACCGCGGCACCCAATTTCGCTTACGAGTGGACCGCCCAGCGCGGCCGTCCGCGGCCCGAGGAGGATATCGACCTGAGCAATGTCGTGATGATCATCGGCTCTGAGCCGGTCAGTATGGCGGCTATCGACGCTTTCGCCGAAGCCTTTGGCCCGTATGGCCTTCCGCCGACTGCGATAAAGCCGTCCTATGGGATCGCCGAGGCGACTCTGATGGTGGCGACCACCGCCCCGAACGCGGTGGCCGCGGAATCCTATTTCGACCGGGACTGTCTGGCAGCCGGTGTGGCCGTTCGGGTCGGGGCCGACGCACCGAACGCCGTTGCGCATGTCGGATGCGGTCAGGTGGCCCGCAGCCTGTGGGCGGTGATCGTCGATCCGCAGACCGGCGAGGAACTCCCCGATGGCAGGGTGGGGGAGATCTGGTTGCACGGCACCAATATCGGCCGCGGCTACTGGAACCACCCGGAGCAGACTCGCAGTATTTTCGGCGCCCGCCTGGCCGCGCGTTTGTCGTCGGGCAGTCGCGCCCGGGGCATTCCCCATGATGCTGACTGGCTGCGGACGACAGACCTGGGGATGTTCGTCGACGGCGAACTCTACGTGACGGGACGGATCATCGATCTGCTGGAAATCGACGGTCGCACGCTCTACCCGCAGGATATCGAGGCCACCACGGCCGAGGCAGCGCCTTCGGTGCGCCGCGGCTATGTCGCGGCCTTCACCGCCCCCGAACTGGTGATCGTCGCCGAACGGGCCGCCGGCCGGTCCCGGTTCGGCGCGGAGTCGGTCATCGAGCCGATCCGTGCGGCTGTGCGGAACACGCACGGTGTGGTGGCCGCGGATGTGGTGCTGCTTCCAGCGGGTGCGATCCCCCGGACCACAAGCGGGAAATTGGCCCGCCGGGCCTGCCGGGCGGCTTACCTGGATGGAACATTGACGGCGAGGGTTAAATAGAACATGCTCAAATCGCTGGTCAGCGCGTACCGCCGTACCGGCGCCGACGTCCCCTTCGGAAACCCGTTGCCCTCACACGGTACCGAGATGGAGGGCTGGTTCTGGCGAGTGTCCGACGAGGCCAGTGGTCGGGTGCTGATCGCCCTGTGCAGCGTCAACCGGCATCCGGAGGGCGACTGGTCGACGACGGCGGTGGGGGTACATCCCGGTCTGGTGGTGCGCTCGGCGGCGCTGGCCGGGGCGCATGCGGAGAGCACCCCGTTCCGCGTCACCGCCGGCGACGGGGCCGGTAACTTCACCGTGAGCGCAGACCGCGTCCGGTTCGAACTCGGTGACCTGCGGTTGACCATGGAGTTCACCGACCGGGTGTTGTGGCCTAAGGCTTTTGGCGGCGGGGGTGCCTTCTCGGCGATCCCGTTCCTCAACCAGTATTGGCACCCGTACTACCTGGGCGGACGGGCCCGTGGGACCGTCGAGTACGCGGGCGAGATGTGGACCTTCGACAGCGCCAAACTCTATGCCGAACGTAACTGGGGTGCCGGCTTCCCGCTTCGCTGGTGGTGGGGGCAGGCGCACGATTTCGGTGATGCCGACGTCTGCGTGGCGTTCTCCGGGGGGTTGTTAGCGCTGGGCCCGATTGCCCGCGATGTCAATGGGGTGGTGGTGCGGGTGGGCACCAAGGTGATCCGGATGACCCCGCCCCTGCTGGTGCGTTCGCAGGTCGGGGATAACCAGTGGTTCATCCACGGGCGTTCGCCGCGGTATGAGATCGAACTGGAGGGCGACGGCCGCCACCTGCCGCCGCATGTCCTCCCGGTGCCGCTACCGGGTGAGCGTCGCAATATCGACACCGACTTCGAGCATCTCGGCGGCCGGTTGCGGTGCACGGTCCGGGAATCCGGAAGACTGATCTTCCAGGGGACCTCCGAACTGGCCGCCTTGGAGGTCGGCACCCGACCGGCGTAGCTGGGTTACTGTCGAGAGGTCTCTCAGCGGCCTGAGGAGGTGTGGTGGCTCGTTCGTCCCCCGCCGGCCAGAGGCTGGAGCTGCCCGACCGCCCCGGTCTGCGCTCCTATCTGGAGTCGCTGGACGCCGGCGAGCGGGCCAGGGCAACCGGGCGGCTGATGTCGATGGCTCCGGCGGACTTACGCAGCCTCGGGGCCAGTGAGGCTCAACGCACCGAACACGATGTCGATGTCGTTGACATCGAGGGAGTGATACCCGGCGAGTTGGCCGGGACCTTATACCGCAATGGACCGGGCCGATGGGAGGACCACACCGGTCGACCGCTCCACCACCTTTTCGACGGTGACGGCATGATCTCCGCCTTCACCATCGGACGGGGCAAGGTTCACTACCGCAACAGGTACGTGCGTACCCAGCACTTCCGGGGCAGGAGCGGGACCCGGCACATGGGTACCGACGCGACCGGGGGATGGCTGGCCAATATCGGCCGCTTGCCGCCGAATCTGGCCAATACCAACGTCATTGAGCATGCCGGACACCTCTACGCGCTGTGGGAGGGTGGCCCACCCCATGAGATTGATCCGGAGACGTTGGAAACTCGGGGAGTTCGTCGTTTTGGGGGCGCGTTGCGCTGGATCGGCTCCTACTCGGCCCACCCGTGCTTCTGCCCGAGCAGTGGCGACATGTTCAACTTCGGGGTCGAGTTCATCCCGTACCCGCACCTGCGGCTGTACCGGACCGACCGGCGCGGCAGGCTCGAGCCCTACCGGTCGGTGTCATTGCCATATGTGGCGATGGTGCACGACTTCGCCCTCACCGAGCGGTACCTGGTGTTCCTGGTTTCACCGATCATTCCGGATGGCGTTCCGATAGCGTTGGGGTTGAAATCTTTTGGCGATGGTCTGAAGTATCGTCCGGAACGGGGCAGCTCGTTCATTCTGATCCCGCGGGACGGCGGCGAGATCCGCCGGATCGAGTATGACGCGGTGCTGCAGTTCCACCTCAGCAACGCCCAGGACGACCGGGGCGACGTCATCCTCGATGTGATCACCTATGGCGGCGCCGAATTGCTGGACTGCATCGCCCGTTTTCGCACCAGACCGATGGATAAGGTGTCCTCGGAGTTCACCCGATTCCGTGTTACCGGTGGCGGCCGGGTGATCCGCGAACAACTCAGCGACCGGACGTGCGAGTTCCCGCGACACCATCCCGGCCGGGAGGGCAGGCCGCACCGCTACGCCTACGTCAACACCCAGCAGAACCTCCGCACGCTCTACGACGGGATCACCAAGCTTGATCTCACCGACCATTCCCTGACCGGTTATGTGGCGCAGACACCCGGGAACAGCTTCTGCGAGCCGGTATTCGTGCCCCGGCCGGGTGCGACCGATGAGGACGACGGCTGGCTGCTATCCGTCGAATACCAGGTCGACCACCACACATCCCGGCTGCTGGTCCTCGACGCCAGGGACCTCGAGCGCGGACCGGTCGCGGTGGCTCAACTCGCCCACCATGTACCGCAGGGTTTCCACGGCAACTTCACCCCACGGCAACTTCACCCCGCGGCGCAATCTATGACGCGTCGAGAATCTTGATCGCGAAGATCAGCGAATCGCCCGGTTCGATTCCGGCCCGGGGCTGACCGTCGGGGTAGCCGTCAGCGGAGACCATCGCGACGGCCACGGTTGACCCGACCGTCTGCCCGGCGATGGCCTTCTGGAAGCCGGGGACGACACCGTCGAGGGGGAAGTCGACGGGTTCGCCGCGCTGGTAGCTGCTGTCGAAGACATTTCCGTCGCGCCCGTTGACGCCCATGTAGCAGACCGAGACCGTCGCGTCGGGGGAGACTACCGGTCCATCGCCGGCGGTGAGCGTCTTGACCGCGGTCTGCGTCACGCTGAATGGTGTATCGACCGTGACCAGCGGGGCGGTCGTGTCAGTCGAGCCGGTGACCGCGACGCTTCCGGTTGCCCCCGGCAACGTCCATTCGGGTGCTTCATCCGAGGCGGGCGGGGTCTGCGGGCATTCGCCGGCCGGGCCGGACGATTCGGTGATCGAGGAGCCGACGGTGGGGGTGCTGGATGACGACGATTCGGTGCCGGAGCCGCATCCGGCGAGTGCCAGCGCCAGCGTCGCGGCGCCGGCTGTCAATACGACGGGGCTGGGCAGGCGGGAGAGATTCACGGCCGTCACGCTACAGCCGGGCCACCCGGTGCTCTGCGCTGGGGCGGGTGATCTCCCGCTGGCTCAGGACTCCAACCGGGTCCGGACACTGTCGAGGCGACGGCGGAGTTCGGCCTCGTCGATGACCCCCCGGGCCAGCAGCGAGTGGGCCAGCGCCACAAGTTGGTTCTCCGGGAAGGGCAGGCTTGCGTATCGGGTGGCCGACAACTCGTCCTCCTCGTCACGCCGCTCCTTGAAGCTGAAATTCAGTTCCGCCCCGGTCCCGCCGGACCGATCCAGGGCATCGCACAGCCCGTCGAGGCTGGTCTTCCATGGCGGCAACGGGTTCTCCACCCCGTACCGGGCCGACATCACCGGCCAGGTCTGCTGGCGCCGCATGATTTCGGCCAGCAGGGCGAATTCCTCGCCGCCGGCGCCGTTGTCGGTGCCGTTGCCGGTGCCGTTGTCGTCGGCGGTGATCACTCGGCGACCGGGCGGCGGGCGGGGCTGGTCCTGGTGGTGACGTTGGTGGTGACGCCGGGCCTGGGCAGCGCGACACCGATCAGGCTGTCACGGGTGATGATCTCGGCGAGTTGCTCCTCGGTCCAGCCCTCGGTGCCGGCCGGGCGCAGGGGCATGACCATGAAACGGTGTTTCTGGTTGGAGTCCTGCACCCGGACTTCCACGTCCTCGGGTAGTTCCAGACCGAACTCGGCGAGTACCGGTCGCGGCCAGCGCACGATGCGGCGGCGATAGTTGGGTGTGCGGTACCACTCCGGGGAGTTGCCGAGGATCGGGCGCGGGTAACACGAACACAACGCGCAGACGATCACGTGGTGCACCGTGGGGGTGTCCTCAAGGATCTTGAATGCGGCGAAGTCACTGGGCGTTCCGAAGCCGGTGGGGTCGAGCCAGTCGACGCCGACCTCCTTACTGGCGGCCATCGGGTCTCGCAGCGCGAGTCCTCTGAACTCCGGATCCAGCCAGGCCCGGGCCACCAGACGCGCCGCGGGCGTCGGTCCGATCTGCTCGGCGTACTCGGTCATGATCCGATGTTGCTCGGCGGTGAACAGACCTTTCTCGATACACAGTTCACGCAGTGCGATTTCGAGAACCTCGAAGTCGGTGATCTCATCGACCATCGGCTTGACGGTGCGCTCATGGTGGTCGTGGTCAGGATCGTGGTCGGGCATGGACGGCTTGAATTCCTCTCAGGCGCAATGAGTGTGGGAAATACAGTGAAGATTCAGCCAGTACCGTGCAGCCAGCGCTCCGGGATTTCGGTCTGGAGTGCGTCGTCGCGGTGACCGGCGTAGGAGTCCCACAACTCGGATTGTTTGAACCGGACGATGTAGAACCATTCCGGCTTGACGTCCTCCCGGCCCCAGGTTTCGTCTTCTGGGGCCGGGCTCTCGTAGCTGACCTCGGCGATCACCCCGCGCGCTCCGCGAACGTATTCCGGTGTGCGGGTGTAGAACATCGCGGGTAACTGGCGCACCGTCACCCGGTCCCCAACGGCGAACTTCGGTGGGCCGGCCTGGCCGGAATACATCGCCGGATCGCCTTTGCCGGCCGCTTCGATGTGATTGCGGTTGCGCGCGACGCCTGAGCCGTCTCCCTCGAATTTGGGCTGGGCCTCCGGTCGCCGGCCGCTTAATCCGTCGGCATAGCGTTCCTGCACCTCGGTCAAGCGGTCGGTGAGTTCGGCCCAGGTGATGTAGTTCTTCTCGAGGAGTGCCTTACCCACCGCCCACAGCCATCGGGCGTAGTAGGGGAGCCCGAGGTAGATGGGCAGGCCCACATCGACATTGCCGATCCGGCGGCGCTCCTCGGAGACCCAGATACCGCTCCAGCCAAGGGCTTCGCAGAGCACGTAGGTCATCAGCTCCCACTGCTCTTCCTGCTTTTCCAGGAACGGCTCTGCCACGCTGAGTTGGGCACCCTGGTCGTGGTTGGTCTTCAAGTAGGCCCAGTAATGCTCGGATGTCATCATGGTCGGGGTGGGCCATTCCGGGATCTCCGGATAGGTCGCCTTCAGCCTGGAGACCAGGGCAAGTTGTTTCTCGCGGTCCGCGGCGGTGCTCATCGAACCCCCTCCCGTCGCCGGTGACGTATCGACGTTAACACCGGCTCGGAGGTTCGATGCGCCGGTAGCGGCAAATTCAGCTACTGAGGCGGGTGGAGTAGCTCAAGCCCGGTTCGTTATGCGGCGATCCGGTTGGCCGGCCGGCCCGGGACCCCGGCATCAAGGGCGAGTAGTGCGCCCTCGTGCGGGTTGGCGGCCAGTTCACAGCTGGTCAACCCGAAGCGTGCCGAGGTCACAAAGAGGGTGCGTAGGTCCGTTCCGCCGAAGCAGCAGGAGGTTGGGTTGGTCACCGGTAGTTCGAGGCGGGTATCGACGGTGCCGTCCGGAGCGAAGCGGATCAGGCAGCCCGCCCCGAACCGCGCGTTCCACAGGTAACCCTCGGCGTCCAGCGCGGACCCGTCGCAGCCGCCCTCCGGTGGGGCGTCGTGCAGGTCGGTCGCGGTGATGATCGCCCCGGCGGGATCAAGGCGGTACCGGCGAATCAGGTTGGTCATGGTGTCACCGAAGTACATCGTCGCGGCATCCGGTGACCAGGCCAGCGTGTTGGGCAGGCCGAGGTCGTCGAGGACCCGACGGCAGCCGCCGTCGGGGTCCAGCCGGTACAGCGCACCGGTGGCGGCCGTCACGTCGCGGCCACCGCCGTCGGCGGTGATGTTGTTCTGCATGGTGCTGAACCAGAGCCGGCCGGCCGGGTCCACTCCGGCCTCGTTGAACCGGTTGTCCGGCCGGTCCGGCTCCGGTTCGAGGAACGTCTCCAGCGATCCGGTTTCCAGGTCCAGGTAGGCCAGCCGGTTACGGAGTCCGAGCACCGCACCGCCGCCCTCCCGCAGAGCCAGAAAACAGGCGAGGTCGCCGGTGGTGCGGCTGGAGACCGTGCCGTCGGGGGCCAGGGCGTGGACCGCACAGCCGGTAATGTCCACCCACCGCAGCACCCCGTCATCCCAGACCGGGCCCTCTCCGACACCGTTGGCGACATCGTGGATGGTGATCACCGCTACCGCCCTATCTCTGAGGCCGGTGGCCCCGCCGTTGTGGCAACCATCAGTTCCCGATCGCCTGCTGGTACGCGCTGACGTCATAGTCGATCTCGGCCAGTACCGAGGTCCAGTCGGGGACCCAGACGCGGACATCGTTGAGCACTCCGGCCGGTGTCACCCCGTCGGTGGCAGGATCGGAATCGGTGGCCAGTGAGTTGAGCACCGGAATGCCGAACGCCTCACTGGGTAGCGATTTTTGGACATCCTCCGACAGCAGGAAGGCCAGCAGTGCCTTCGCGCTGTCGGGTTGTTTCGATCGGGCCGTCACCCCGGCGACATAGGGGATTGAGACCGTGGTGCGGCTGCCATCGGGCATCGCCGGGAAAAAGATGTTGAAGTTGAGGCCATCGTTCTTGATGGCGGCCAAGTTCATTTGCACGTCGCCGTTGGCGACGAGGAGCTCCCCGCTGCTCACTTTGGGTTGCAGGCTGCCGGTCGACGGCGCCGGCCCGACATTGTTGGCCTGCAGCTCGGCGAGGTAATCCAGCGCGGCCGGCTTGCCCTTGAGGTGTTGGAGCAGCAACAGCATCGCCGTGCCGTCGCCGGCTTCGCCGGGGGTGGAGTACTGCAGTCTGCCTTTGAACTCGGGTTTGAGTAGGTCGTCCCACGTGACCGGTTGGGGGTCAGCTCCCGGGTTGGCGATGAAGCACAACGCATTGTTGACGATCGGGACGTAGATGCCACCGGGGCCGATCAGCGGGGAGGTAATTCCGGTGGTGTCGGCGTCGCCGGGTTGCAGGAGGCCGAATTGAGCGGCTTTCTGGATGAACGGCGGCAGCACGATCAGCAGGTCGGCACTCGGGTCGTCCCGTTCGTTCCGGGCGCGCGCGACCGTCTCTCCGGAACCGGCCTCCACCAGCTCGACTCTGATGCCGGTCTGGCTGGTGAAGGCGTCGAACTGCGCTCGTAGCCACCCGCCCAGGCCGTCGGCGCTGTAGACGGTGAGTGAGCGGTCTTCGCGGGAGTCGGTGGTACCGGAAATCGCTGTGTCACCGCCGCCGCAAGCCGAAGTCAACACGCCGAGTGCGGCGATCAGCGCCAGAAGCGGGTGGCGAAGTTTCATCAGCGCTCCATTTCCATCGGTCGGCACCTGACGATATTTGTTCAAGCCCGGCCGACGCAGGCGTTCGACCCGCGGGAATCGTCCCGGGTTGATCCCGGTCCTCAGCGTTGCGGGAACACAGTCAGCCGAAGGATCCGGTCGTCGCCGGCACGGGGATCCCCGCGGCCATCGGTGTTGCTCGTCGTTAGCCAGAGGGTGCCATCCGGTGCCGCGACGATGGTGCGCAGCCGGCCCAGGTCTCCGAGCGCAAGCTGCGAGACCGTCTCCCGTGTCGGCTCCGATGCCGTCGCCGCCCCTTCCAGGGGCACGTCGAATACCACCTGTCCACGCAGCGATGCGACGTAGGCGGAATCGTTGAGGATCGCGACCCCGCTCGGGGAGGCAGTAGACGTCGGCTTCCACTGCACGAACGGATCGACGTACGGATCTCGTCCGCATGCGCCCTCGCACTCCGGCCAGCCGTAGTTGGATCCGGGGCTGATCAGATTGAGTTCATCGGCGTCGGTCTGGCCGAACTCACTGGCCCACAGGCGATTGCGGGAGTCGAATGCCAGTCCCTGGACATTGCGGTGTCCGAGGGAGAACACCGGGGAACCGGGAAGCGGATTATCCGCGGGGACCGATCCGTCCGGGGCGATCCGCAGGATTTTCCCGGCCAGTGAGGCCGGGTCCTGCGCCGAATCGGGCACGGCGGCATCCCCGGTGGCGACGTACAGCATCCCGTCAGGTCCGAAGGCAATGCGCCCACCGTTATGGATCCCGGCCTTGGGAATGCCGGTGAGGATCGGCTCGGCGGCACCCAGTACCCCGTCGTTCCAGGCCATCCGCACCACCCGATTATCCTCCGGGGTGGTGTAGTAGGCGTAGACCCGTTCATCGGCGAATGCGATACCGAGCAGACCGCCCTCACCCCGGGCCATCACACCCGCGACGGTCCCCACGGTGCGGGTCTGCGAATCGTCAATACGGACCACCCGCGCGGTGTCGCGCTCACTGACCAGTGCCGAACCATCCGGCAGGAAGGCGATCCCCCACGGCACTGCGAGGCCGGTGGCGACGGTCCCGGCCACGATCACGTTCGGGG
>CAZKUK010000002.1:65124-117430 GCA_964555915.1 uncultured Mycobacterium sp. | reverse complement strand
GGGTGGAACCGTCCGACGGCGAACTAACGGTGGCACCCGATCCGCATCCGCTCAGCAGCAGGACCACCGAGATGAGCAGGACGTGGCTGCGGGGCATGGTTACAGTCTGCACAGTGGTTCGGCGGCTCGGCGGCTCGGCGGCTCGGTGCGCGTCGAGGTGGTTGAAGCTTCCCGCGGATCAGTGCCCTCGTCATAATGAGAACCTTGTCAGCCACAACGCTTCACCCAAGGAGAAGTCTTGTCCGAGCGCATCCGGCTGGTGAGGGGTAGGACTGCCCGCCCGGTGCGTCCGCGGCGACGTGGCTCGACGCTGGGATGCTTGCAGCCTCGGCTGTATTCGTCCTGCTGCTGCCGGTGACCACCCGGCGGTTGCACATCGCCTCGACATGGGCGAGCGTCCTCGGCCGAGTAACTCTCGGAGCCACCGTCGCAGTGGCCGTGTGGACGTCGACCGTTGTGCCGTTCATCGGTGACGACGTCATCGGAGGGCAATGGTTTCATCATGCGACGGTTGCCGCCGCCGCCCTCGGCACAGCGTTCTTTGCAGCCGTGGCCTGGCTCTCCCGGTAGGCGCTCAGCGCCGGGACATGGGCGAACCTTGTCAGCGCCGCACTCATCCCGGGCGTTCAGGACGCCGATCTGCCGTGCGAAGCCGGATCGGCAACCGCTTGAGCGAGTTGTTGAGGTTGGAGCGAATCCGCACCGGATGACCGATCAGATCAATACGGGGGAAAGCCCTCAGCAGTTCGGCGAAAAACACTCTGCCCTCCAGTCGAGCCAGGTGCGCGCCGAGGCAGAAGTGGGTGCCCATACCGAACGACAGGTGCGGATTGGGGGAGCGGCGAATGTCGAAGCGTTGCGGGTCGGCGAAGACCTGTTCGTCGCGGTTGGCCGATGTGTAGTACAGCGCCACCTTGTCCCCGGCGCGGATGACGGTTCCGGACAGTTCGGTGTCGACGGTGGCCGTGCGGCGAAAATAGTGCAGCGGATTGTCGTAACGCAGGATCTCTTCCACCGCGAACGGCAGCAGTGTCGGGTCGGCACGCAGTTCGGCGAGTTGGTCGGGGTGGCGCAGCAGGGTGAGCAGTCCGGCCGACAGCATGCCCTTGGTGGTGTCGTTGCCGGCGGTGACCAACTGGACGAAGAACCCGCCGAACTCGGCGTCGGTCATCGGCCCGTCCCCGAATTGCGCACCGAGGATGGCGCCGGTCAGATCGTCGCCGAGCCCCGTCCGTCGCCGGCGCGCCGCAAGTTCCATGGCGTACTGCGCCATTTCCGCTCCACCGGTGGCCGAACCGCCGTCGGGGTTGCCCAAGTCGGGATCCTGGGCTGCAGTGATACGTTCGGCGAGTCGGCGGAGATACTCCCAGTCCTGCACCGGCAGCCCGAACAGCTCGCCGATCATTCGGGACGGCAGTTCGGCGGCGACGTCTCCGACGAACTCGACTTCGGCCCGTTCGGCCGCCTCGGCCATGATGCCGCGGCAGATATCGCGAACCCGGCTTTCCAACTCGGCGATCATCTTCGGTCGGAAATGGCTCGACAGAGGTCCGCGGTGGGCGCCGTGCCGGGGCGGATCCATCGCGAGCAGCATCTGCCGCACCCGCTGAAGGGTCTCCGGCCCGACGTCCTCGACGGTGATCCCGCCGGCAGCCGCGGAGAAGATCTCCGGGCGCCGTGAGACGCGGACCACATCGCTGTGTCCGAGCACCGCCCAGAAACCGGGTTCACCCGACATCGGCTGCCAGTGCACGGGGTCGCTGCGACGCAGTTCGGCCAGGGCGTCGTGCGGGACCCCGTCGCCGAAGGTGTCCGGGTCGGCGAGGTCGACCGGGCCGGCCAGCGTATCGGTCATCCTCAGGCGGTGAGCACGTTGGGGCTGGGGAGGCCTGCCTGCTCGCAGAGGGTTCGGTAGACCGCCAGGGTGCTCGCACCGTCGGAGACGCTCTCCACCTCCCCGGCGTCATCCAGATTGAGGTTCGCTCCGTACATCTGGAACCACACGTGGGTGTCGTCCTCGACGATCTCCAGGGTGTGGATGGATCCGGCGGGCTCGTACAGAAATGAACCTGCCCGGTTGACGTCCTCGTATTCTTTGTATTTCCAGGCCCCCGAGGTGGTGTAGGCGTAGACCGGTCCGGTGTGCTTGTGACGCTGGACCTGATAGCCGGCCTGGAATATGTTCTCGATAATCCACAGCCCTTCGGCCTCCTTGACCATGATCACCTTCAGCTTCGATCCATCGCCGATATCGACGAAGGGGAGGTCGTTGCATCCGATATGTACTGCGCTGGGTATCTCGACCATGGTCATGGGGGAGCCTTTCTCCGGGGACCGTTGGGGTGATGAAATATATGAAGTGCATAACATGATTCGGGTTGCATGTCTAGGTATCGGCAGGGGATACCGGGGCACGGTCGGGCACCGTCGGGGCAGGCTGCGGCACGGCGGAATCACCGGCGATGGCCCGCAGCGGGCCGCGCTGGCGCACAATGACTCCCATGCGCGCTGTCCGGGCTGTGGCGGGTGAGCCCTGCATCGTTGACGTGGACGAGCCCGCAGGCGGGTGGCCGCTTCTCGACGTCTGCTCGGCCAGCATCTGTGGCAGTGATCTGACACTGCTGGGCTGGAACCTTCCCGTCACACTTGGGCACGAGATCGCCGGCACGCTCGACGGCGTCGGCTACTGCGTCGAACCGACCGTGCGGTGCGGGGATTGCGATCAGTGCCGGGTCGGTGCCACCCAGCGCTGTCGCGGCAGGGCGCCGCACGGCATCATCGGCGTCGCCTTCGACGGGGGGCTGGCCGATCGGGTCGCGGTACCGCCGGAATGCCTGGTGCCGCTGCCGGCGGGTCTTCCGGTTGCCGACGGCTGTCTGGTCGAACCGCTTGCGGTCAGCTGGCATGCGCTGCGCAAGGCGGGAGCGACCCCGGGGCAGCGGGTGCTGATCGTCGGCGGTGGAAGTATCGGGCTGATGGCGGTGGCCGCCGCGGCGGCGATGGGCCTCGAGGTCGACCTCGAAGCCCGGCACGACCATCAGCGGGCCGCCGGGGAGCGACTCGGCGCCGGGGCGCCGAACGGGCAGTACGACGTCACTGTGGAGTCGGCGGGCACCGATAGTGCGCTCGCGGACTGTGTGCGCCGGACGACGCCGGGCGGCAGTATCGCGCTCGTCGGGATGGCTGCCGAGGATCGCCGGTTGCCCAGTATCCCGTTTGTGATGAACGAACTCTCCCTGTTCGGATGCAACTGCTACGACACCAACATCTATGGCCACGAGTTCGCGCAGGCCGCGTCGGTGCTCGCCGCCGAACCGGAGATCGCCGCCACGGTAATCACGCACCGGTTTCCGTTGGAAGCGGCCGCGGAGGCGTTCCGCGTCGCCGCGGACCGGGCGAGTGGGGCGATCAAAGTGGTGCTGACCCCGTGAACTGCGATTTGCGGACGACCTCTAGCCGGCCGGTCGGGGGCGGCCGTTTCGCGTCTGCGACACGTCGGCGGTGCTCGCCGACCTCGTCCGCACTGCTGCCCGGCGTGCCGCCGGCGACGATCGGTTGATGTTGATTCCGGGTCCGCTCTGTACGACGTTCGCCGAGTTCTGCCCGATCGACCCGGCGAGCGCCAGTGGGCCGGGTGAGGCCAGCACGGTGTTCCGCTCGAGGGCATCCTGGCCGTTGCTCAGGAGGCTGAACGCGGCGGTGAAGTAGCCGTCCGCATTGCCGTCCCCGCCGGCTCGCACGGTGGTGTAGTCGCCGCCGCCTTGTGATGCCGCGTTAACCGTCCCATTGCCGGCGTAAACAGAGTTCCCGATGCCGCCGAGTTGGGCCGCGGCGTTCGCGGCACCGTTGCCGGCGTAGACATAGTTATCGGAGCCCCCGAGTTGAGCGGCGGCGTTCGCGGCTCCATTGGTGGCGAACACCTGATTGCCCGTGCCTTCGAGTTGGGCTGCGGCGTTCGCGGTCCCGTTGCGGGCGTAGACCTCGTTACCGGAGCCGCCGAGTTGGGCGGCGAAGTTCGCCGTTCCATTGGTGGCAAAGGCGCGGTTGCCGGTGCCGCCCATCTGGGCTGCCGCGTTGAAGAACCCATCCCCGGCGACGACGTTGCTGCCGCGGCTGAACATGCTGACCGCTGCGTTGAGCGTGCCGCCCTCACCGTTGCGGCCGGCCAGCACGGCATTGTCGGTCCCACCGAGATTCGCGGCGACGTTCAGTATCCCGTCCGCGACGACCTGGTGGCCCTCGAATGCGACCGTTCCGTCGCCAAACAGATTGATCGCGACATTGCCGAATCCACCTTGCGCCCGGACCTCTGATCCGCCCGGAACCGACGTGCGAAGTGAGAGATTTGCCGCCAGGTTGAGGAATCCATCGGCCACGGTGGTGCCGTTCGCCCCCAGTTGCAGGGCCACGTTGACGGCGCCCCCGGGTGTATCCGCGAAGGAGTCCGGTCCCGCGGCGAACGCGAACCCGAGGAGGCCGGCGGCCCGCGCTCCCGCGTTCGGGCCGAGCGCGATCGCGATACCCAGTGGGCTGCTGGTACAGCGTGTTGGGTCGGTGCTGAAGCCGAGCAGCGCTGCGCAGGTGGCTTGCGCTGGTGGTGAGAGGCTCAGACCCGCGGTGCTGAGAGCAACGACGGCCAGTGCGGCCGTCACGGTTGTCATCGCGGTGAGCTTGGTCGTCATCACCCACTCCCTCCTGGGGTCTACGTCGGTTGTGGTCATCGTCCCACGGCCCCGGACCGCGTGGAGTGACGGACAGAAATGCGTTGCGGCCAGCTGCGCCGGCTGCCCCGGTCCAGGGTGATTAGTGCGATAACACTGGCTGGGCTCATGTGCCGGCGGTGTCGTCATCCCCGTCGGGCTTGGGGGCCTTGGTGGATCGGGTCGACCGCCGCCGCGGAATTCGGTCCGTCATCGCGCTCATGGAGTTGACCATCCTGGTGAGGGTGTCGACTGCCGACTCAAGGGTGTCAGCGGTGGGAGTCAGCGTTTCCACCACCGGTTGCAGCCGACTCAGGATCTCCGCGGCTTCGGTGACTTGTTCCAGCGGCCCATTCTTGACCGTCAGCTTGTCGATGAGACCTTCTTCGGCGAACATCCGCTCGACAACTCCGTTTTCGGCGAACATTCGCTCGAGCGGTCCGTCCTCGGCGAGCAGTCGATCCGCGAGCCCGCCGGGAGCCAGGATCCGCTCCAGCGAGCTGCCTTCCACCGCGACCCGGTCGAGTAAACCGCCGGGCGCGGTCAACGCATCGACAACTCCGCCCGGGCGGGTCAACGTGTCTGCCGGCCCCCCGCGAGCCAGAACCCGGCCCAACGCCCGGTCGTTCTCGGTCAACTCCGCGACCCGGTTGGCGCCGACGATCGCCCCACGCAGAGGGAGCAGGTCGGTGATCGGGTCCACTGTCTTCGGGTCGTCCTCGCCCAGTGAGTGCTTCGCAGACCCCAGTGCCATGGCGGCGACCGCCAGCCCGGCGTCGGCCGCCGCGATACCGGCCCGGACCGGGGCCATGGCTACGTCGGCGATGACCTTGCTGATATCCACGCGGTGAGCTTATGACGCTGTGCCGGATCCGGCGGGCGACCGCGCAAAGGATGCGCGGCCAACACCCTCCGGTCGGATGGTCGTGTCCCGGTTCGATCTCACCTGACCGCCAAGGGCGACTGCCGCGTGCGCGGTGCGGGGACACGCCAGTGATTCCTGCTGTCGGCGCCACTTGCCAAGAGGGGGATGGGCGACAGGACGGGCGCGAACCGCTGCGCCATGCCGAACTCCGCGCCAGTAGCGGGCTGGAGTTGTCCGACTGCTGCGTTCTTGGCATCGCAATTCGTCACCAAGCCTTGCAACCTTCGACCACGCACTGGCCGCGGAAGCTGCAAAACGCGGCATACCTGCTGCTGAAGCGTGAATGCGAAAACCGCTGGGCGGCGACCCCGATCACGAGCGGTGTTGCCGATCTGCCGCGGGTGACGTGCAACACGGTGGGATTCACTTGACATAATGTGGCTTATCGGCACAAATCCCGGGTGGTACTCACGCGGAGGGTGGACACGAACCGCGCATCCGCTGTCCGGTCCGGTACTTCTTGAGAGTAGTCCGCGACCATCTGGCGGTGATCCGGAGCGGCCGAATCCGCTCCTGGTTGAGAGTGCCGGACAGGCCCTTTAGGTTGTCCGCGATCACCTGAGAGTGCCGGACAACTCCACTCCGACGGCATCCGGTCACGCACGCCCTATTCGTCACAGTGACGTATCGGGAAATTAGGGCGACCCGCTCAGAGGCCATCCGGGAACGCGGTGCAGCGCTACTCCCCAAGTCGTCGACTGGGAGGCGACCGGACGGCAACTGCAAGGCGGGGCCCCCAGAAATCAAATGCGACGACACGCCGATATGGCGCCGAAGGACCACCTCAGCCCCCCCCCCGGGGGTCGGGGCCCTTAGCGCGTGCGGGCGCGTCGCTGCCGTCGCCGGGCAGGTTGATGGAGAACCAATGGTGTCGCACCGGTGTTACACTATTTTCGTGCCTACCAACCGTCGCCGCCACGCCATCACCGAAACACCACCGGTAGAGGCTGCACTGGACGAACTGCGCCGCGAGCTGGGCACCGACCACGTCGAATTGGGAGAACTTGTGGTCCTCGGAGCCGCTGCAAAGCTCTCCTTGATCCACGCCGAACGTGACGGAGATGCGAAGCTCCGGCGGAGACTAGCCGACCGAATACGAGCACGTAGCCTCCCGGTCGACGCCGATGCCGCAGACCTTGTGCGCCGCTCCGGGTGGGCGCGCGGGTGAATGTCGAGCTGCTGCTCGACAATTCGGCGTTCGCACGGTTGGCGTCGCCGACACTCGGGGAGCGGCGCTCCCAGGAGATCGCCGACGCGGTCGAAGAGCGCCGCATCGGCGTCTGCCTGCCCTTCCTGCTGGAAGCCGGGTACTCAGCGCTCAACGCGACCGATCACGTTGAACTGCTGCGCGAGCTGATGGCGTTGCCGATGCTTCACATCGATAGCGATGTCGAGCTGCGCGCGATCGATGCGCAACGTCAACTCGCCCGCGCCGGGCACCATCGACTGCCGCCGGTCGATCTCCTCATCTCCGCGCTAGCCGATCACCACAGTCTCGGAGTACTCCATTACGACCACGACTTCGACATCATCGCCGAGAGGACGGACCTTCGTTTCGTAAGCGAATGGCTGGCCGTGCGTGGCAGCCTGTAACTACCGCGCGTCCGCAGGAGACAGCGCGGTCGGGCGGGCCCTGATCAACCTAAGGCTAGACGCCGTCGACGCGATCGAGCTCTTGCCGCACATGCCTGCGCTCTCGAGTCCGATCGCGCCCGAGCCGTTCGGCACCGACGGCACCAACGCGCTCGACGACAAGGAGATTGCGCTTGCCCAGCGCGCTCTCACCGCGACCCTCTCGCGAATCGGCATCACGCTGAGCTTTCCCTGGCGGGACTTCGCCACCTTCAAGACGCATTGGTTGCGTGACGGCGGGCCGGGCCTCCCTGCTGCCCGGTCGGCACTCCTGTCTGGGAGTCTGTGATTCGTCACGGTGACGAATGTCGGTCTCATGGATTCCCGTCGGACTCACAGAGCTCGCGGATCAGAACCGCGCTACAGCTGGCCCAGCGGCCGACACACATTGGACAGTGCGTTCCAGTACTCACCAGCCGCGCAGTCTTCTGCCGGCCGCGGCGTCTGGCACGTGTTGGTAATCGGATCCCAGAATTGCCCGTTGACGCAATTCAGCGGCTCCGCCGAGCCGATCCCGGGGCCGAACAGCGGCACGGCGGTGATGAGTGCGGCGGCAACGACGGTTATGGACGAACGGCGCAAAAGACTTCGCATGGATCGATTGTGCCAGGCAGCGGTGTGCCGGTGTTGCCGTCGCTATCCCGAATCAGCAGTTTCGGCCAGGCGGATGCGTCTTCGAGTGCGATCGCGGCGGCTACGAGTGGATCTCCAGGGTGCAGCATTTGACCGAGCCGCCGGCTTTGAACAGCTCGGAGAGATCAACGCCGATGGGGTCGAATCCGGCCCGATAGAGCTGTTCTGCAAACCCGGTGGCTGACTCGGGGTGAACCACATACCTGCCGTCGGAGACCGCGTTCAGCCCCAATGCGTAGGCATCGGCGGTGCCCACCGTAATCGCGTTCGGGAACAGTTCCTGCAATCGGATGCGGGATGAGTCGCTGAATGCCGGTGGGTAGTAGGCGACAGTGGTGTCGTCGAGGACTGTCAATGCGGTGTCGAGATGGTAGAAGCGGGGATCGACGAGTTCCAGGGTGACAACCGGCATTCCGGTGATGTCGGCTATCTCGGTGTGGGCCTGCGGATCTGTCCGGAAACCCGTACCGGCCAGGATGATCGCACCGACCACGAGTAGGTCGCCCTGTCCCTCGTTGACGTGGCGAGTATTCACCGGGGTGTAGCCGCGCTGGTTCAACCATTCGGCGTACGCTGCCGATTCGCCCTCGCGTTCCGCGTGCTTGAACCGCGCAACGATGGCTGCACCGTTGACCACCAGTCCCCCGTTGGCGGCGAAGACCATATCGGGCAGGCCGGCCACGGGTTCAACGACATCTACCGTGTGGCCCAGCGTGCGGTAGGTGTCTCGAAGCCTCTCCCACTGCGTGTTCGCCCGATCGACGTCGACCACCGTGGTGGTGTCCATCCAGGGGTTTATCGCGTACTTCACGTCGAAGAACTCCGGGCGAGTCATGACGTAATGGCGTATGCGCGAGGTCCGAGTATCGGGGATCTCCGCGGCGACATCAGGGTTTATCGTCATGGATAGACGATATTTCACCCGCTGGGGACAATCAATCGCTGTATATTGCTTCGACTGTCTTATATCATTGCGCGAAACGTGTATTTAAGTAGATGTGTTGTGTGGCATCACAGAAAGGCACTGCGGTGGACCGCCTTGACGAAACCGACGAACGCATTCTCGCCGAGCTCGCCGACAACGCCCGCGCCACATTCGCCGACATCGGCTCCTGCGTCAACTTATCCGCACCTGCGGTAAAGCGCCGGGTGGACCGGATGCTCGACAGCGGCGTCATCCGCGGGTTCACCACGGTGGTCGACCGCAGTGCGCTGGGTTGGAACACCGAAGCCTACGTACAGGTGTTCTGCCACGGTCGTATCGCACCACACCAGTTGCGCGCCGCCTGGAATGACATTCCCGAGATCGTGAGCGCAGCAACCGTGACCGGAACCTCGGATGCCATGCTGCACGTATTGGCGCGTGATATGCGGCATCTGGAGACAGCGTTGGAGAGGATCCGATCATCCGCCGAGGTGGAGAGGAGCGAAAGCATCGTCGTCCTGTCGAATCTCATCGACCGCTCCCGCTCCTGAGATCGCCCGCACGGAGGCGAGGGCAATTCCCCGTGTCGAGCATCAGTCTGACAGCAAATTACCCTTTCTGCTGTCCAGCGGAGTTTCGCCGGCGATCTTTCCGATCACCCGTCCCGGCCAGGCATAGGGCTGGCTGTGCCGGGCAAACAGCCGCCCTTCGGTCTCGGCCAGCAATTCCGTCTCCTCGCCGAGCGGATCGATCACCGTGGCGACGAGATCGCCCTTGCGGACGAGGTCGCCCAACCGTCGGCGATAGACGACGAGCCCCGTGACCGGTGAGCGCAGTTGCGCCATGGCCGTCAGCGGCGTGGCGCGGCAGGACAAACGGGGGTGCCCCCCCGACCCGTCGACAAAGCCTCGTGCCTGTAACACGCGTAGCAGCGCCGTCGCTTGTTCGGTGGCCCGTTCGGGATTGACGTCGTCATTGGAGCCGAGTTCCAGAGTGGCGGCGAGGCAGGCCGGCGGAACGGGCAGACCGGGATGGTTCGCGGCCAGCGCCCACCACGGACTGGCGCAGGCTTCGTCGAAGGGGTGGCCACCCGACACCTCTGACAGCAGTACCGCGCGCGCATCGATTGCCGCGGCGAGATCCTCCGCCGCTGGCCACAGCGCCGGGCCGACGTACATATGCGGCTCAGCCTCGTTGTCGGCGTGAAGATCAAGCACGAGGTCGGCGTCATGGGCGAGTGTCAGCAGCAGGTGGCGTAGGTGTGCCAATGCGCCATCGGGCTGCATTGCCGCGAGCCGCGCGGACATCGCGGCCCGGATCCTTTCGACGTTCGCCGCCGCGTCCTGCCCCAACGACAGGCTGCCGAGGTCTGACAGGTCGGCATAGTCCCGGTTGAAGTTCTCCCCCGTGCCGCTTTCGAGTCGGCCGCAGAGGAAGCTGGTTTCGGTCTGCGCCAGGCCGATCGGGTTTGCCTGCGGCACCAGCAGGATGTGACCGTGGACTCCGCCGCGAGCCTCCGCCTCGGCCAGGTACCCGGCCAGGATACGCAAGACCAGCATGCCCGGGAACTCATCGGCATGCAGTCCGGCCTGCAAGTAGGCCTTTCTGCCGGACCCCGCCGCACCGAAGCTGAGCGCGGTCAGACGATGTGGCGAGCCGGGCAGATCGTGGGTCTGGCGCAGCATGGGCTTCCCCGCCTGCCTCACTCCCCCTGGCTCACTGGGCCTGGGGAGTATCAGTCCAGGGAGTACCCGGCTGCGGAGTAACCGGATCGACGGCCGGAATGACGAACACGTCGGTCTCGTAATAAGCCGCACAGCCGGCATGGAGGCGATCTGCGAGCGGGCCTTCCGTTGCCAGGGCTCCCTTGATCAAGTGGTGGCCGGGGGGCATATCGCGCAGTTCGATCTTCTGCGCATCGAGAAAGGCCTTCACACCGGCCTCACCGAGTTCCGGGACCTCCACGGCAGCCTCGATAACGGCGAGAGGCGAGGTGTAACGCGGCCCCGCGGCGGCAATGGCCGGGGCGCTTGCAGCCGCCGTCTCCGCATCGGAGAGCAGTGCGGTCAGGGTTGTTCCGTCGAAATACATGGCTATGAGTCCTGTCAGTTCCATCCGTGCCGATCACGGATACTCTCGATGTCGAGATGGCCGGTGCCATCTTCATACGATTGGTAACGCAACGAAATATACGCTTCGTGGGTGCCACCGGGCACGGTCACCGGGCTGGCAATACCGATGCATTCGTCTATCAGTTCGGCCACCAGGGTATCCAGCGCGGCAGCGGAAGCGGTAGCCGGCGCCTGCCGGGTAACGGTTCCGGCCGCCATGTCGATGACGTCGCCCGGACCGGCAAGACACAGGCTGATACCGGGCGCGATGAAATCGTCTCCTGCAAGCTCGGTTTTGACCGGATCGATCTCGAGCAGGACGGCACCGCGCGCGCCGATCGCGGTGAGCTGGCTGTTGTCGCAGTTGGCGATGACGCCGCTGTCTTCCATGAGACCGAGCCCAAAGCGTGCGCCTTCCTCGGCGCAGGCCACGGCAAGCCGACCGAGACGCCGCGAGGACGCAAGTTTCTGGTCGACGATGGCGGCACCAAAAAATCCCAACCCTTCCTGGATCACCAATCCGCGCCGTCCCATATCGGCGGCGACGCCGAAGCGCAGCGCCTCGTAGGACGTGCCGCCGCCGATCATGAAACCGGACAGTGCCGAGGCTGCGCCGCTCACGCCGACGATCGTCGCACCGGCCGCTCGCGCCCGCGCAATGGCCATCAGCACCGGCGTGACCTCGCCGCGGTAGAGCAAGGATTCCACCAGCCTGATCTGGTTGCCCCCGGTCAGGATGATGGTGCGCAGGGCGGCGATCTGCTCGATCAGCGATTCCTCGCGCATCCGGCGATCCACATTGTCGATGGTGACGCCGAGATCGGTGGCCTCGACGCCGTGGCCCCGCAACGCGTCAATGTAATCGAGCGCGGTCTCGCGAGGCTCGGCGGATGCGGCGGCCAGCACACCTACCGGCCCTGCACACCGCGACGCCAGCTCGGCAAGCAGCGGGTTGCCGTGGTCCAGCGGCGCGGTGCCGAGCATCATGATCTGCGCCTGCGGCCCCGGCTTCACGCCATAGTCCCGGGACAGCGCCGCGCGCCGGTTCTCCGCCAGCTGCGCCGCATTGAGCTGACGTGTCCGCATGGTGGCCCGAAAATCCACCGCCGTCATGCGGAAATCCCGCCCGCCCCCGAAAATGTAGGCGTCCGCCCGGCCACCTTCACGGGAAATTTCGACGCTGGTGGCGCAACCCGCCCGGGGCTCGATGGCGCGGGCGCGATCGGCCGGATAGGCCTCGGGGTCCCCCAGCACCAGCCGCGCCATGAGGTCGTACAGCGTGTAGGCGCCGAAGACGTTGCGAAGCGAGCGGGCAGGCGCGTTGTAGGTGATGTCGTGGCGGGTCACCGCGCGCTTACCCGGACCTGGCCGGACCTGGCCCGATTCCAGGTCATAGCTGTCACCGCTGTCGGCGTAGCTGACACCGATGTTGCCGATCAGCTTGCGGCCGCGATCGAAACTCGCCTCCGCGAGATCGAACACGAAGACACCGTATTCGCCGACCACTCGCGCACTCCGGCCCTCGACGAACAGCGCGGTGTTTTCATCGACACCGAAGCCGCGCTGGGCGCCGGACTCCTGCATGCCGACGACCAGCCGGCCGAACCGGCCGCGCTTGATGAAATGCTGGTCGACCATGCCCCATCGAAAGAAGCCGAGCCCCGGCGCCAGCAACATTCCGGGCTGGTCCGCATCACCGACCACGCCGTAGGTGGCAGCTTCCAGCGACGTGCCACCGCAAAACATCACCTCGGACATGATGGCGGCCCCAGCACTCGACCCCGCGACCAGCGATCCCTTGCGCTGCGCTTTGCGGATCGCTTTCAGCACCCGGCTTTCCCGGCCGTGCGGTGCCAATGCCCCGGTGATCAGGGCCTGGTCGCCACCGGTGAAATAGACGCTGCCGTAGTCCTCGACGAGATCGGCGATGGCCGTGTCGTGGGCCGCCGCCGCCGCCCCAGGGCCATGTACCGCGGCCTGGACGGCGTCGAAGCCGTGGGCTCGAAACACTCCGACGGTTTCGGCGCCGACCTCGTCGGGCACCGACGACGCCGTCGCGAATACGACTATCCTGCCGCCGGCAAGACGTCGGAGCTCGTCATAGATGGCGGCGTTGTCATCTTCCAGCCGACCGCCGATGATCGCCAACTTCGGGGTGGCGCTCCTTCGCTGAGCGGGCCCACAGTGAGTGAATGCGATTCTGCTGAGCCGCCGCGTCATTTCGCCGGAACGATCAGCACACCGCGATCATCCGAACTCAGAACGAAACCATCGGGAACATCGAATGTGGATGCCGCGAGGCGCTTTGCGACGGGCTCAGGTCCGGGCGCGGTGAACTTCGGGGTGAAGTGAACGATCTGCTTCCAGCAGCGCGTGATCCCCTCGCAGAAGTACAGCACCAAATCGTCGGGTTGCGCCTGCGCAAGGGCGGTGTCGAGGGCCTTGTCCTCCTCCTCGATGATGGTGATCGCCTCGGGTGCTACCCCCTCGGCGATGAGGGCGGCCCGCATCAGCTTCGGCATTTCGTCTGGCCGGCGGTCACGCAGGTTGTCGTCGCGGTGGCAGATGTAGGTGTCGAAATGGCCGGCGACCTTAGCCGCGATCGCCGCCGCGTCCTCGTCGCGGCGGTCACCCGGGCAGGTAACACCGACGATCTTGCGCCCGCGCGGCTTGAGCCTGTCGACAACTTCGACCATGGCTCCCACCGCCGCCTCGTTGTGACCGTAGTCGAGGATCACCCGGAAACCGTGTTCATCGAAAACGTTCATCCTGCCGGGGCTCTGGAAGAAGCTGTTGTCGAACGTGCGCAATCCGGTGCGGACCTGATCGAGAGTCTTGCCGAGCGCGTACGCCATCCCGGCGGCGAACATGGCGTTTTCGACATTGTGCAACGCCTTGCCCTCCAGTGTCGCCGGGATGAGGTGGGTCCACATCAACGGCATCTGGGTGCCGTTGTCGTAAATCACGATCTGGTCCCCGTTCACACCCTGCTCAAGAACGATTGCGGGTTTGCCCAGTCCGATATGTTCGCGCACCAGTTCATGCTCCGGGTTCCGCGTCACGTACATGACCTGCTCTGCGGGCGAGAAGGCGGCCATTTTCAGCGTCTGCTCGTTGTCGGCGTTCAGCACCACCGTGCCGCGCGTGACTTCCGCGACGACTCGTTTTACCCGGGCGAGGTCGTCCAGGGTGTCGACGCCGCCAAGTCCCAGATGGTCGGACGCGACGTTCAGCACCGCGCCCACATCGCAGAAGTTGTAGCCCAGACCGGAGCGGACGATCCCACCGCGGGCCGTTTCGAGGACGGCGATGTCGACCGAGGGATCGCGCAGAACCATATTGGCCGACAGCGGCCCGGTCATATCGCCCTTGACGGTTACGTTGCCGTCGATCACCACGGCGTCGGTTGAGGTCTGCCCGACGATATGGCCTGCCATCTTCAGGATGTGCGCCAACATGCGCGAGCATGTGGTCTTGCCGTTCGTGCCGGTGAGGGCGGCGATGGGAACGCGCGCCTGGGCGCCCGGCGGAAACAGCATGTCCATGATCGCCCCACCCACATCGCGTGGGGTGCCCTCGGAAGGCGCGATATGCATGCGCAGACCGGGTCCGGCGTTGACCTCGCAGATGCCGCCACCGGTCTCGCGGTAGCTCTTCGTGATGTCGGTGGTCAGGAAATCCACGGCGCCGACATCGAGTCCGATCGCCCGGATAGCCCGTTCGGCCATCAGCTTGTTGTCGGGGTGAATCGTGTCGGTCACATCCACCGCAGTCCCGCCCGTCGAGATATTCGCGGTCTTGCGCAGATACACCTCCTCGCCCTCGCCGGGCACCGTCTCTGCGGTGTAGCCCTTCTCCTCGAGCAGGCTCTGCGCCTGCTCATCGAGTTCGAGCCGGGTGAGCACGTTTTCATGCCCGACTCCGCGGCGCGGATCCTGGTTGACGATATCCACCAGTTCGGCGACGGTGTGCCGCCCGTCGCCCTTCACATGCCCCGGCACCCGGCGCGCGGCTGCGGCGAGTTGACCATTGACCACCAGAAGCCGGTGATCGTCCCCGCGCAGCATGGTCTCGACCACCACGGGCGACCTTTCGGCATCGGCGGTTTCGAAGGCGGCGGCGATCCCGTCCTCGGCTGTGATGTCAACGGTCACGCCCCGGCCATGATTACCGTCGAGCGGCTTGATGACCACGGGATAGCCGATGCGCTCTGCTGCCCCTACCGCCTCGTCCACGCTGTAGACCAGCCGCTGTCGCGGCACGGGCAGACCGAGATCGGCAAGGATCGTGTTGCAGAGGTTCTTGTCCGAGGCGATCTCAACGGCGATATGTGAGGTTCGTGATGTCAGCGCCGCCTCGATCCGCTGCTGGTACTTGCCCTGACCGACCTGGATCAGGCTGGCGTCGTTGAGCCGGTAGACCGGGATATCACGGGCCTGGGCTGCACGCACCAATTCCATGGCCGATGGCCCCAGGGAACGCCGTTCGGCATAGTCCAGGAAATCCTCGACATCTTTGTCGAGGTCAGCAGATCCCTCCTCGCCGTCGCGGGCGATGGTCGCGAGCATGTCGCAGGCAACTTCGCCGGCCTCGATACCGATGTCCTCATTGCCGTAGCTGTAGAACACCTCGACGATATCTGGATCATCCGTCGGCTCCGACCACGCCAATGTGCAGTCGATACCGGCGGCATGCTGGAGCGCCAATGCCAGCCGTGCGACGAGATCACCGATGGACAGCTCGTCGCCGCCGCGCAAGGCGGCAAGCCACTCGGACTGTTCCAGTGCGAGCCCGGGCAGCACCGCTGCCAATGTGTCGATAACTCCGGCTCCCAGATCCTTCAGTGTTTCCGCATAGCTGGGTTTTATGTCCAGCTTGAGCCGGATCACCGCCTCCCGCGCGTGGACGTTGGGACCGACGTAAACCGAAAGGGAATCGATGTTCACTGAGGGCATCCTCTTCAAGTGTCGGGAATCTGCGCACGGGAAAGTGGTCCGCCGTTGGTTATGCAACGCCGTGGTTCCTATTCCAACATGCGGGGCGATCATCCGCAGCACTGGCGCGTCACTGGCCGGGACGCTCTGCACAGCAGTCGTGCCCGTGTTGCGCGTACTGCGAGTACCAGTGTTGTCGCTCGACAGGCGAACCGAGCGGTTAGGGCCGATAATGCTTGAACCTGATCAAGGAGGACCAGATGGCGGCCCCGACAGTCGGCCTGATCCAGCAGATGCTGCGCCGACGGCCCGTCGTTGGCGCCCCGGTGGCCCACGGCGCCTCTCCCGAGCTGAAGCGCAGCATCGGCACGTTCCAACTCACCCTGTTCGGTGTCGGCGCGACCGTGGGCACGGGAATCTTCTTCGTGCTGTCGGTGGCGGTTCCAGAGGCTGGTCCCGGGGTCGTCGTCTCATTTGTGATCGCCGGAATCGCGGCGGGACTTGCTGCCGTCTGCTACGCCGAACTCGCCTCCGCCGTGCCGATTTCCGGGTCCACCTACTCCTACGCCTACCTCACTCTCGGCGAGGTGGTCGCCATGGGTGTGGCGGCCTGCCTGCTGCTCGAATACGGGGTGTCCGCCGCCGCGGTGGCGGTGGGCTGGAGTCAGTACGTCAACAAGCTGCTCGACAACTTCTTCGGTCACCATCTGCCGCAGGCTCTTTCCGCCGCCCCCTGGGGCGAAGCGTCCCCGGGATTCATCAACCTCCCAGCTGTCGTACTGGTGTGGCTGTGCGCCATCCTGCTCATCCGCGGTGCCAGCGAGTCGGCGAAGGTCAACACCATCATGGTGCTGATCAAGCTGAGCGTTCTGGTGATGTTCTCCGTCATCGCCGCAACGGCCTTCGACGCCGATCGGTTCGCTGAGTTCGCGCCCTTCGGTGTCGCCGGAATCAGCGTGGCAGCCGGCACGATCTTCTTCTCCTATATCGGGCTGGATGCGGTGTCCACCGCCGGCGACGAAGTCAAGAATCCGCAGAAGACCATGCCTCGAGCGATCCTGGCCGCGCTCGTGACCGTGACGACGGTCTACGTGATGGTCACCGTTGCCGCACTCGGCGCCCAGCGCTGGCAGGATTTTGGTGGCCAGGAAGCCGGCCTGGCCGCGATTCTCGACATGGTCACCGGAGCCCGTTACTGGGGCACGGTGTTGGCAGCCGGCGCGGTGGTCTCCATATTCTCGGTCACCCTGGTGGTCCTGTACGGCCAGACCCGCATCCTGTTCGCGATGGGCCGGGACGGGCTGCTGCCCTCGCTGTTCGCCAAGGTCCACCCCCGCAACATGACGCCGGTGAACAACACCGTCATCGTCGCGGTGGTGATCAGCATCCTCGCCGGCTTCGTCCCACTGGACTATCTGGCGGACATGGTTTCCATCGGCACCCTGGTCGCGTTCATCGTCGTGTCCGTCGGAGTGATGGTGCTGCGGGTCCGTGAACCCGATCTGCCCCGCGGTTTCAGGGTGCCCCTGTACCCCGTGACACCGGTGTTGTCGGTCCTCGCGTGCGGCTACATCCTGTTCAGCCTGCACTGGTACACCTGGCTGGCGTTCTCCGCCTGGGTCTTCGTGGTCCTGGTGTTCTACTTCGTCTGGGGCCGTCACCACAGTGCGTTGAATGATGGCGGTGACGGTGTGATCGGTTCCACGCCGGGCGATACCGACGACGGTGACGTTCGGGTGCAGCAGGATCGCTGACGACGGCGCCGCGGCGCGAGGCGACAGCCGCCGGCCCTGCCTGTTCAGCTGCCGTACATGTCCAGGAGTCGGAAGAGTGTCGCGTCGAGGCGCTGGCCAAGGGAGGATGCCACGCGCTTCACCAAGTCATAGCCCATTTCATGGTCCGCCTCGCATTTACCCCGTAGGCACTTGCCATCCAGCGCGATAGCCCGGGTGGTCTCAACGGCGCGCGCGTCGAATCCCCAGCGGTAGGGAGGTATCAACCATGACCAGCCGAGCACCTCGCCACCGCCCAGAGTCTGCACGGCCACTCCACCGCGACCGGGGAAATGGACTTCGAGTGCGACCTTGCCCTCCCGGATCAGATAGAACTCGTTTGCCTCTTCGCCTTCGCGGCACAGCAACTCGCCGGCGTTGAAGCGAACATTCGCGGCACATCCGACGGCCAGTTGGAAATAACGTGGCTCCCATCCGCTGAAGAACGGATGCTCGGCAAGAATGCCTTCCAGAGACCTGATGGTGTGCGTACTCATGGCGTTTCCCGTTTCCCGTTCCCGTTTCCGGCCTGACCCGCGATCCCACTGAAACGCCGGCAGAAGACCCGCATTCATAGCTGTCGGCAGCCCCTTGCCGACATACTTTCGCGTTCGGACCCGCGGCGTAAGAGGCCAAAGTCACCGACGCCGGAAAGCTCGCGGTGGTCGCGGAGATGGCGCAGGTCGGGCCGCTAGTGGCGCGCTACGATCGTCCCGTGACTCTGAGGGCCGCCGAACTGATTTCCATCGGGGTGATCGCGCTACTTCTCGGCGCGGCGCTGGTCTACCTGATTGGTTCTTTTTTCCTGATGGCCAGGCATGTCTCTCCCCGTCCGGGTCAGCATCAGCTGAGTGCGATGTGGCGGGAGTTGTTCTACGTGCTTTTAACCCAACCGATGATCCCGCTGTACTTCTTCATCGGGCGTCGCCTCGGCCCGGGTGATGGGGCACCGGTCATATTCATCCACGGCTATTTCCAGAATCGCGCCGATTTCGTCTGGATGGCAAGGCAATTTCGCAAGGCCGCGAAGGGCCCGCTGTTCGGGTTCAACTATCCCTGGTTCGATTCCGTTGATCGCAACGTTCCCCGACTGGCCCGATTCGTCGAGCGGGTCTGCGCCGAAACCGGGGCCGACCGGGTCAACCTGGTGGCCCACTCGCTCGGCGGACTGGTGTCATTGGAATACGCTTCCTCCCCCGCCGGTCAGCATCGGGTCGCGAACTGCATCACGATCGGCACCCCGCATGCCGGGGTGAAGTGGCGCGGGCCGATCCTGGGCAAGGTCGCCAAAGAGTTGCGGGAGGGCGGCGAGTTCACCATCGAGCGCAGGGAGCGGGCCGTCATCACACCGACGCTGAGCGTGTACTCCACCCACGACAACATCGTGCACCCGCCGGCGACCAGTGAACTGGCCTCGCGCGGCGGTACCGATGTCGCCATCGAAGGCTTGGGACACCTGTCGCTGCTCTACTCCCCGGAGGTCGCGCAGGTGCTCATCGAGTTCATAGATCAGACACCCCGGGGCGGCCGCGAAGCCGGACCCGCCTGACCGTTCGCAGCAGCGACCGTCCGGCGCTGACCGGGGGCTTCGGCCATACCGGACATCGCCTGGCAAACTGGCGGTCGTGATGGCGCGTATGACAGCTCCGCTGGTAGCCCTACTGGTCATGGCGGGACTCGCGGGTGCGCCCGCGGCAGCCAGCCCGCCGGACCCGCCCGGGACGCTCACCTTTGGTGGTCTGCAGCGGACCTATCTGCTGCACGTTCCGGCCGGGCTTCAGCAGCCGGCCGGGCTGGTGATCAACCTGCACGGCGCCGGCATGAACGGTCCTCAGCAGGCAGCCCTGACCGACTACAACGCCGTCGCCGATCAGTACGGGTTCGTCGTGGCCTATCCGGACGGTATCGATGCCAGCTGGGCCGACGGCCGTGGTGCCTCGATCCCCGACCGGCAGGGTGTCGACGATGTCGGCTTCCTCTCCGCCCTCATCGAGCGTCTCTCCGGTGACTTCGGCGTTCCGCCCGGGCGGGCGTTCGTCACCGGCATGTCGGCCGGAGCCTTCATGGCCAACCGGCTGGTCTGCGAGCGTGCCGACCTGGTGTCGGCTGCCGCACCGGTGGCGGGCACGCTGGGCGCGGGACTGCCCTGCGCTCCTTCGCGACCGGTCTCGGTGATGGCGGTGCACGGTACGGCTGACCCTGTGGTTCCCTTCGGTGGTGGTCCCATGGTCGGCCGCGGCGGGCCCAGCGACATACTGTCCGCCCCCGCCCTCGCCGAGCGGTGGCGGGAGGTGAACCGCTGCCCGGGTCCGCTGGTCGACGATCCCTCGCCCGCCGGCGAGATCGATGAGATGACTGCTGCCGGCTGCGCGGACGGCACCGAGGTGGTGCTGGTCCGGATCAACGGCGGGGGCCATACCTGGCCCGCCGGCCGCTTCTCGTTGCCCGCCGATATCGTGGGTCCGACCAGCTACGCGGTCAACGCCTCCGGTGCGACCGGCCAGTTCTTCGCCGCGCAATTGCGTTGACGCTGGGCTGAAGCTGGGTTCGAGGCCCGCCCGGCTCGGAGAGCCGGCTCAGTTGAACTTGATGTAGTACGAGAGCGTCCTCGGCGCCACCTCATTGCCGCCGAACCAACCGCTCACCCGGACAGCGGTCCAGATATTGGGAGTCAGGCCTTCCGGGAAGGGCTTGACCACACTCTGGTCGCCGTAGCTGATCGTGATGCCGGTGTAATCGACGAGGTAGTCGAACGTCTCGCCGGTGGGAACGGAAATAACCTCGGCCGGGTCCTTGGGTAGAATCCGCACCTTGTCCACGTTGTAGAACGGCGCGATTTCGAACTCCTCGGTGGTCAGGTTGTAACGCCACCCCACCATCGCCGAGTCCCGGTCGGGTTCCAGCGGAGTGAAGGCGATACCGGTGAACTTGCTCCAGTCCTTTTGGTCCTCGTCTTTGAGGTCATAGACGGAGTCGCTGGTCAGGGTTCCGGTGCCGGCGACTCGCTGGACGAAGAACCCGCCGAAGTTGTTGGGGATGGCGAAATGGGTTCCCTTGTAGATGGTGATCTGCCGTCCCCGTGGATCGCAGTTGAACAGTCCCATCAGGGCTCGGGCGATCGGGCCCGGACCCGACTCCGCCGCCCTGGCGCCGACAACTGGAACGGCCGCCATCGTTGTGCTGACCCGCCGCTGCGCCTCGCGCCGGGTGGTGTGGACGGCCGCGGCCTCGACGACGGCCACCGGAGCCGGCGGTACCTGCGGATCCGGGGCCGCGACCGGTATCGGCTCGGCGGCGACGATGCTGGTCGCGGCGCCCGGGAGCGGCCGCTCCGGTTGCCCCGAGCGGTCGGTGACAGTGGCCGCCGGTCGGGGCGTGGATCTGGCGGTGGCCCGGGCGGTGACAGCACCGGAATGGGCGGCACCGCCGTTCGCGGTACGGGCTACCCCGCCCCCGATCGTCGATCGGCGGGGCGAGGGGGGTGCGTCCGCCGACTTTCCGGACCGCGACGACGACGGCGACGACGACGGCGTCGACGAGTCCGCCGGGGCTGCCTGGGCCGTTGCGGAGGCGGCAAGGCCGAGGACGGCCCCCACTCCGAGTACCGCCGCCAAACCGCTAACCCGCCCGACCAAATCTGCCGCCGTCATGGCAGGGAGCTTAGCTCGACGGTGTCGGGAATTATCGGCAGCGCCGGCGACCGGGCGCTCGATCATGCGGTTCCCGATTTGGCGCCAGCGAGGCGCAACGGTAGTTTCGAGCGCGCCCGAACCAGGGTCATGAGAGTGAACGTCAAGAGAGTGAACTATGCCCACGCACCAGCGGACCCGCTGCCTCACAGTCGGCCCGCGCCGAACCCATCGGGCACGGCGGGTGCTGCGTCCGGTTGCCGGTCAGTGTTTCGAGATCGAGGTCCGTCCGGACGGTGACCGCTGGATGATCGCCATTCCGGAGATCAACGCCGCCGCCCAGGCGCCGACCCGGGCCGCTGTCGAACAGGCTGCCCGCGAACTGATTGCGGCGCGGACCGGTATTCCCCTCGGCTACATCTCGGTCTGGGCACGCGATTGACCCTCAGTCGGGCCCTCTGCTGACCGGTCGATCCTCGGCGCACCACTGCGACCAGGATCCCGGGAACAACGCCGCGTCCATCCCCGCCGCTTCGAGCGCGGCGATCAGGACCGATGCGGTGACTCCGGAACCGCAGTAGACGCCGACAGTGCCGGTGTCGGGGACACCGGATTCGGCCAGCAGCCCGGCCAACCGGGCGCCGGGCAGGAACCGGCCGTCCGGCCCGAGTGTCGAGGTACTGGGCAGGTTGCGGGCACCGGGAATGTGTCCGGCGACCGGGTCAACGGGTTCGGCCTCACCGCGGAACCGCTCCGGGGCTCGCGCGTCCAGCAGTGTGACTCCTTCGCGGGCGGCGATCTGCTCGGCGGTCAACGTCGGACGGCCACCCGCATACAGGTCGTCATGGCCGATGGTGATATCCCCGGGCGCCGGGGTCGGCGTACCGGTCTGCAGTGCTCCGCCGGCAGCCAGCCACGCCCGCAGGCCGCCGTCGAGGATCCGCACATCAGGTAGTCCGGCTGCGGTGAGCACCCACCAGGCCCGTGCGGATCCCGCCCGGTTCCAATCGTCGTAGACGACAACCGATTGGTTCTGACCGATCCCCCACCTCCGGGCGGCCGCCTCGACGGCCTTACCGGTCGGCAGCGGGTGGCGTCCGCGGCCGCGGCGGGTGTGATCGCTCAAATCATCTTCCAGCGATACGTACACCGCCCCCGGCAGATGACCCTGGAGGTAGGCCGGGTAACCATCGGGCTGGTCAAGGCGCCACCGCACGTCCAGGATGACCGGCCGGCCCGCCACGGCGAGGTGTCGGGACAGTCCGGCCGCGGTGATCAGGACGCTGTCCCGATTCCCCGCATGACGTCCCGGCATTTCTCAGACCTGCGGTGTGGGAGAGGACTCGAGGTCGCCGAAGTCAATCTGGGCGGACGGATTCGCAAGAGCGGTGACGACACCCAGACCGAACGGCCCGTGGTCGTCGAACAGCGTCGAGCTGCCAACGGAGATACCGTCGGCGCACCAGTGCGTATCGGCCTGCAGCCCGATGTGGTCCCCGACCGGTGTGCGCGACAGTGCCACGGTGAGATCGCCGTTGATATATCCGATACCTCTGGTGCCCAGGTTGGTGACCAGGCTGGTGGCCTCGGCGGCGACCACCGCACGCGCGAACGGGCTGGCCGGTTCCCCGGCCACGACTTCGGCGGTGCGGTGATACACCCGCTTCCGGGAGGTGTTCTGATGGGCGGTGACACCGTCGCCGAGGCCCGCCGGCCCACTCCAGCCGGTGTCGTCACTACCGACGAAGTACGCAGGAGCGCCGACGGCCACACCGTCCGGGGGGGTGAAGGGCGGCGCGGGGGCCACCCACTCGTGCCCCGGCGGTGGCCCGGAGGTTCGGTACTGCACCATGGCGGCCCGGGCCACGATGGCGCCGTCCTGCAGGATGTCGCATTCGGTGACGCGGATACGTCGCCCGTCGCGCACCATCCGGGTCCGGACGCGGGTCGGCAGTTTGCCTGCGGCCCGGAAGAGATCGGCGGTGAAGCGCGCCGGCATGAAGCCGTCCGCGTGGAACTCCCGCTCAAGCACCCACGCCGCCAGCCCGACCAGGGCCGGTCCGTTGATCATCTCGTCGGACCAACCGCTGCGCGCGAACTCGGTCGGCGAGAAGGCGCCGTCGGCGTCACCGACGAACAGACCCTGAGCCCCGAGCACCCCGGAATACTCTCATATTCCTTAGCCGCCATAATCAGTGTGAGCGGGGAGAAAAAGAGGTAGCCGGTGTCGGGTGCGGAGCCGATCGGTTCCGGATCCGCGGACCGTGCCGGACCGGCGGCGACGCTATTGGTGGGGACGATGAGTGTCGTCGCGCTTACGGTGGCGGTGTTACAGACCAGCGTCGTGCCGATCCTGGGAGTGATGGCCCGCCAACTCGATGCCTCCATCGTCGACGTCAGTTGGACGGTGACCGCCAACCTGCTGGTGGCCGCGGCCACCACCCCCCTCATCGGCCGCCTGGCCGACCTGTACGTCAAGAAGAATGTGTTACTGCTGGTGTTGGCGGTCGTGTTAGCCGGTTCGCTGCTGGCGGCGATGACGGAATCTTTGCCGCTCCTGATCGTGGCCAGGGTGCTGCAGGGGGCCTCATTTTCGCTCTACCCGATCGGGGTGTCGATTCTCCGGGAGGAGTTACCGGCCGGCCGCCTCATGGGATCGATGGCAGTGCTGTCCGGCGTGCTCGGCTTCGGTGGCGGCATGGGACTGGTCATCACCGGACTGTTGATGCGCGGTGACGCGGGCTACCAGCGGACTTTCTGGTTCACCGCGTTGTTTATGGTGCTGGTGATCCTCCTCGTCATCGTGGTCGTTCCACGCCGACCGCGGTCGACAACCGGGTCGGTGGACTGGGCCGGGGCGCTCGGTCTGGGGGCGGGCCTGTCGTTGGTGCTGCTGGCGATCACCCAGGGCGGTATCTGGGGATGGGGTTCGGTGGGGACGGTCGGGGTGGCACTCGGCGGGCCAATCGTCCTGGGGTTGTGGTGGTGGTGGGAGCGGCGCTGCCGGTATCCGCTGGTGTCGACGGTGATGCTCACGCGGCGGCCGATCATGATGACCAATATCGCCACGGTCGCGGTGGGAATGGGGCTGTACTTCGGGTTCCTGGGGCTGACCACTTTTGTCCAGGCACCCACCGCCAGCGGATACGGATTCGGCGCCTCCGTGTTACGTGCCAGTGTGGCGTTCCTGCTGCCGGGTGCAGTCGCCGGGTTCCTCGCCGCCCTGGTCAGCGGCCGTTATATCGACCGCTTCGGTGCCCAGCGGGTGCTGATGCTCGGTACGACCCTCGGTATCGCCGGTTTCACGATTCTGACATTTGCGCATTCGGAGGCTTGGCAGGTGATTACCGCGAGCATTCTCATCAACACCTGCATCAGTCTCGCCTACGGGGCCCTCCCGGCACTGGTGGTCCGCGAGGTCGAACCCGCCGAAACCGGGGTGGCTACGAGTGTCAATGCCATCGCCCGGACCGTCGGGGCCTCGACAGCCGCGGCGATCGTTGCGGTTCTGCTGAGTCGCAACGGAACCGGTTTTCCACCCGAGAGCAGTTACACCATCATCTTCGGACTCGGTGCGGTGATGGCGCTGTGCGCACTTCTGCTGGTGGCCTTGAGCAGGCCGCGTCTGCGCGATATCGAGACGATCGAGGAGATCAGTGACTCGCGGGCGATGAACCACGAGTGGGGCTGAGGCCGGGGGGGCTGGTCCGGCTCGCGTGTCCCGCAGCGGCGGCACCTTGCCGGGATGCGAAATCGCTGCGCTGGACATGACCACCGGTGATAATTGCCGGATGCGCCGTGTGCTGACCGGATTGCTCGCAATGGCACTGCTGGTCGGAGTGGCGGCTACGGCGCCGGCGCATGCCTCCGCCAAGTGGGCGTTGAACGGGACGTTCACCGCGACTTCCAACGGTGAGTGGTCACGGACCAACGACGTGTTCATCGACCAGGTCAGTGTCCGCGCCGTCTGGACCATTTCCTCGCAGTGCAGCTACCCGACCGAGTGCACCGGAACGGTGACCAGTAATCAGGGTTGGACCGCGCCGATTTACCAGACCGGCGGCGAGTGGTACGTCAAACACGTTGTTCCCCAATGGATTCCCTGCCCTGATGGTTCGACAGCGGACGGTTTTCAGGTATTCCGCTTCAAGCGAATGACCCCCGGCGGCGACTACACCGATCCGAACTCGAATGTCCTGGTCGGTGAGGACGCGACCACCGGCCCGAGCGGCGCGTGCGGCCGCAGTCTTGCGGTCTTCATCGCCATGCCGTTCAAATTGGTCAAGGTCGGCTGAGCGGCCTCAGCCGGTCGGCAGCAGATCGGTCCAATTCTGTTCGCCGGCGTGCGCGACGATATCGGTCTGCCGGGCCACGGTCCCATCGGGAGTGGCGAACTGCCCGGTTTGCGGATCATAGGTGGCGATCGCCACCGATGGGCCATTGTTATCCGGGCTGAAGGCACTCGGGGCCACCGCGGCCCCGCTGGCTGGTAAGGCTGGTAGGGCACCGTCGGACGGCGGCGCAGCCGGCGCCGGGGCGGTGGCGGCCTCGGCGGGGGCGGTTTCGGCGAGTGGGCCGGGTGGCGGCATCGGGGTGCCTTCCAGTGGTCCGTAGATGTGGTCCTCGAATGTGATCCGGTCATCCGGCGGGATGCCTTGGGCGATCAGATTCGGGTCGAACGGGTACGGACCCAGGGCGTGCTGCCGCATGGCCAGCGGCTGGAAATCGCCGCTGCTCTCGCAGATTTCAACGGTGGGGGCCCGCTTGCCGGGTTGGCCCATACACGGGTAGTTGCGGGCACCGCGAACGGCGATCGGCGAATCCTGCGGCAGCTTGCAGTACAGGCCGTCCGGGGTGTCGACATCGGTGAGGTCCGAGGGCGAGCGCCACGACGACGGCGGCAGGAAGCCGACCGTGCAGGCCGGTGGATCGTTGATGGTCAGGGTGAAGTCGCCCTGGGTGAACCCGGTGGGATTGTTACGTGGTAGGCCCACCGCCTGCACCGAGGCGATATACGGCGGCAGCAACACCAGAAGTTGCTCCAGGGATGCGTTGTAGGTCACCCCGATCCGGCCGACCGTCGTGAGATTGGCCAGCAGTACCGGCAATGTTGGCTTGACCTGGCTCAGCAACTGGGACACTTCGTTGAGGGCGCCCGGCCCATCGGCCAGGACGCCGCGAATCTGCGGATCGTTGGCCCTGAGCTGGTCGGTCAACCCGGACAGGCTGCGGGCCCAGCTGCGCAGCGCATCGGCCGACACCGCCTGCCCCTCCAGCAGAGGCAGACCATCTTCGACCAAAGTCCGAGCCCGGTCGGCGATCCGGTCGAGGTCCGCGACGACCGTGGACGAGGAGTCCAGCAGAGCCGCCAGATCGTCTCCGGAACCGTTGAACCCCTTGAATGATTCGTCCAGGAGTTTGTCGAGCTGGTTCCTGGGGATGCTCTGCAATAACGCGCTCACCTGATCGAGCATCGGGCCGACCTGCTGCGGAACGGTCGTGTCGGCCACGGCGATCACCGAACCATTCCGCAGGTAGGGAGCCGCATCGGTGCGGGGCAGCAGGTCCACGTACTGCTCTCCGACGGCGGAGACACTCAGCACCCGGGCTTCCAGGTCGGCCGGGATCTTCGGCGAGGTAGCCAGCGACAGGGTGGCTTCCGCTCCGCCGCGCACCGGCCGCACCTCGGTGACCTTTCCGATCTGAACGCCGCGGTAGGTGACATTGGAGAATTGATAGAGTCCGCCGGTTCTCGACAACTCCAGGGTGACCGTGATCCGGCCGATTCCGAGCAGTGTCGGGACCTGCATGTACACCAGCACCATCGCCGAGATACCGACGATCGATGCGATCGTGAAGATGACCAACTGAGTTCGCACGAATCGGGTCAGCATCAACCGCCTCCTTCGTCCAGGGGGGCCAGTTGTAACTCCGGCGAGACCGGATCCGATGGGCCGGGGACGTCGGTCGCTACGGGCGGCGGCGCACTGAACGGCGCGTTGAGCGGATCGTAGGTGTAGGTGGCGTACCAGGGATCTCCCGGCGCGGGAACGAGTTTCGCGCCCTCCTGACCCCACCGGGTGCCCAGGAACAGGGTCTTCTTCAGCCGCGGGACGGTGAAGTCGAAGATGATGTACTGGTTGAGGTAGTCGCCCCGGATCGCCCTGTCAATGGTCGCCTGCCCGTACGGGAACGCGAAGAAGTACGCCAGCGCCGAGTTCAGTTCCGGGCCCACGTCGGCCAGCGAGCGCAGGGTGGGTTCCAGGTTGCGCAGATTCCGGACCAGATCGGCCTGAGTATCGGTCACCAGTCCGCCGGCCAGCGTGCTGAATTCGCCGAGCTTGTCCAATGCCGCCGTCAGCCGGGGCCGTTCGGCAACCAGGACGTCCAGGGCCGGCGGAATCCGGTCGAGTGCCCGGGTCAGGACATCGCGCTCACCGGCGAAGGTACCGGCCAGCCGGTTCAACGCGACCACGGACGCGTTGATGTTGTCACGCTGGGCGGCCAGCACCCCGACGAAATCGTTGAGGCGGGTCAGCAGATCCCGAATCTGCGGCTGACGACCGTCAAGAGCGGCGTTCAGTTCGGCGACGATATCGCCGATCTGGCCGACTCCGCCACCGTTGATGACCACCGACAGCGCCGAGAGCGTTTGCTCGGTGGACGGGTAGGTGGAGGACTTGTTCAGACCGAGGGTCGCGCCCGGGGTGAGCCGGCCGCTGGGCAACTGACCCGGGGGCGGGTTCAAGGCCAGATGCATCGAACCCAGCAGGCTGGTCTGGCCTACCGTGGCAACCGCATTCGCCGGTACCGTGACCTCGGGCTTAACCGAAATCTCCACATCGGCATGCCAGTCCCGAACTGTCATGCCGCTGACGCTTCCGACCACCACGTCACCGATGAGAACCGGCGAATTCGGTTCCAGGGTGCTGACATTGGCGATCTCGACGTGATACGTGGCGGCATCGGGTCCCCGTCCCACCGCGCCGGGCAGGGGTAGGGAATTCAGTCCGCCGAAGCCGCAACCGCTCAGCGTCGCGGCGATAACGATGCAGACCGCGGCCGACACCATCCGGCGGGTTCTCGAGAACGTCATGACGGCGGCTCCCCGACCCCGGCCGGCAGGGGTACCGGCGGTGGCATCGGCGGCGGGAGCAACGGGGCCGATTCGGCGGGCAGCAACATGTCCTGCACATTCGACGGGGTGACCGGCGGCGGGGTCGATGCCGGACCGTGGGCCACGCCCTGCGGAACCGGCGCACCCGGGAAAAGCGCGGGCTGCGGATCGGCGGGCAGCCCGCCGGGAGCGTAGGAGCCCTGCCGGAGGTCGGGAGGCCCGCCCCACCCGGCCGGGGGCGGCACATCTCCGTCGAGCCCTGTGTAGGCGGAGATGGCGGGCGGGAGTGGCATGGGGGGTGTGCCGCCTTCGCCGCCGGGAGCCAGTTTCGGCTCGGAGTACACGAGGTTCCACGGACTGGGCGACTTGCCGAGGTAGGCGTTGAACGGCAGCGGCAGGTAGTTGAAGTTGATCAGTCGCAGCGCCGGCCCCAGGTACTGCGAGCACAGCCTGCTGGTCTCGCTCGCCGTTGCGTTCTCGATGGCTCCGATCGCCGCGCAGACCACTTGGAGCGGGTTGGAGAAGTTGGCCAAGGCGAAACCACCGAGCGCGCTCTGGATATCCGGGTTGTAGATGTTGTAGCTGTTCCCGATCGCATTGGGTGCGACATGCAGCAGGTTCTTCAACACGCTCTGATTCTCACCGAGATTCCGCACGACATCACTGAGTCGCCCGATCTGCTCAGCCGTCTGATTGCGGCTTCCCGCGACGAACCGCTCGACGTCCACCACCGCGCTGGACAGGTTGGTCAGGGCCGCATCGAGATCCGAACGGCTGCCGTCGAGCACACCGGATACGGTGGCCAGCCGATCCTGGAACTGGACGATTTGTGCATTGCTGTCGCGCAGTGCGCTGACGAAGGTCTGGAGGTTCTCGATGACGTCGACGATATTGCCACTGCCATCGGCAAGGATGCGGCTCAGCCCGGACAGTTGGGCGATGGTGTCCCGTAATTTCTCACCGTTGCCGTCCATGGCACCCGCGGCGCTGTCGATGAACCGACCCACCGATGAGGTGGACTGGTCGAGTGCCGGTCCCAGATCGGTTGCCAGCCGGGTCAGTTGCTCTTTGACCTGGTCCCACTCGACGGGCACGGCGGTGCGGTCGGTGTCGATGACCGCACCGTCGGCCAGCGTGGGCCCGGCTGTCCGCCCGTCCGCCCCATAAGCCGGGGCGAGTTGGACATAGCGTGCGCCGACCAGGTTTTGGGCCACCATCACCGCCCGGGCATCAGCCGGAATCAGCACGGTGCGATCCACGGCCAGGGTCATCTTCGCCTTGGTGCCCGCCGGTTCGATCGCCGTGATACTGCCCACCTTGACCCCCGCAACCCGTACTTCGTCACCCGGGTAGATCGCGGTGGCACTGGTGAAATACGCGATGATCGTCGTCGGCTTGAGGACGGTGTTGCGTACCAGCAGGCCCGCTCCCCCGGCGATCAACAGGGCCAGCAGCGCGGCAACGGCCGCCGTGGAACGGGATCTCCTCACGGCTGCCCCGCCGTCTGATCAGGGACGGGTAGGCCTCCCCGTCGGATCTCCTCCGAGGGAATACCATTCCAGGGGAACGGGAATTCGGCACGCGGTCCGGCGTTGTCCGGCGGCTGGCCGGCATTGACCCCGCGCCGGAAGCCCAGCGCGTAGTCGAAGAACGGTTGCAGGGTCTGCGCCGGCGAGAGGTTGGCGACGAATGCGTTGTAGTAGAAGCCGTTATTGACCGCCTCGGCCTGGGTCAACTGGAATTTCGCCAGACCCGCCATCGCATCGGCGACATTGTCGTTATTGCGCTGAAGCATCTCGGTCACCGCGTTCAGCTTTTCCAGCGCCGGCGCCAATTCCTGCTCGTTATCGGCGACCAGGCCGCTCAGCTGCTGGGACAGTGCGGAGGTGTTGGCCAGCAGGTTGACGATCGCGTAGCGCCGCTCCTCGAGCACTCCCAGCAATTCGTTGGCGTTGAGGATCAGCGCGTTGACCTGCTGGCTGCGTTCGGACAGAACACCGGTCACCTCCGAGGCGCTCTTGAGTAGATCCGACAGCGAGGCGTTGCGTTCGTTGAGTGCTCTGGAGATTCGGCTGATTCCGTCGAAGGTCGGCCCGAGGTGTGGTGCCAGCCGGTCGATGGTCGTCGACAACGTGTCCAAGGACTGGTTGAGTGCAGCGGTGTCGGTGTCGGTCGTGTTGGCCGTGAACTCACCCAGCGCATCGGTCAGCGAGTAGGGCGATCCGGTGCGGGATACCGGGATGATCGCCGAGGGCATCAGCCGGCCCTCGCCGGCGGACTCCAGGGTCAGCACCCGCTGGCCCAGCAGCGTCCCAGTCCGGATGTGCGCAGTGGTGTCCGGGCCGAGTCGGACTTTCCCGTTGACGGCGAATGTCACCAGCGCCTTGCCGATATTCGGTCCCCGGCCCAGCGAGACGTCGGAGACGGTTCCCACCTTGACGCCGGACACCTTCACGTCATTACCCGGCGCCAGGCCGCCCGCCTCGGTGAACAACGCCTGATGGTGGACCGAAGTAGCCAGCGTGGCCAGTTGCTGGGGTTGGAGGCCGACGGTGATGATGAGAGCAATCAGCACCAGTCCGATGATGCCGGACCGAATGAGTTGTGAGCCATGGTATTTCAGCATGGCGGCCGGTATTCCATCACGGTTCAGCGCACCTTCCGGTGTGCTGCATGATCCACGGGAAATAGGCGGTCCGACCCTGTAGGTCGCTGACCCGGAACGACATTCCGCACAGGTACTGGTTGATCCAGCTGCCGTAGGAGCCCAGCCTGACCAGCTTGCGGTAGTTCTTGGGCGCCTTCTGCAGGGCCAGGTCCAGTGTCTCCTTGTCCTGATCGAGAATCGGCGCCAGTCTGGACAGTTCGTCGACGGTCCCGGCCAGCGGGGCCCGCGCCTCGGTCAGCAGATCGGTCAGTGCGGCGGTGCCCTCGTCCAGTGCGGTGATCGCGGTACCGATGGGATCTCGGTCCGCCGCCAGGCCGGTGACCAGGGTTTCGAGACGGTCCACTGCACCGGAGAACTTGTCGCCGTCCTTGCTGATGGTCGCCAGCACCGCGTTGAGGTTATCGATCAGTTCCTGCACGGTCCGGCTGTTGTCGGCCAGCGCGGTGGAGAACGCCGAGGTCTTCGCGAACAGCGATTCGACATTGCTCTCCTGGCCCTGCAGGATTTGAATCAGCGAGTTGGTCAGCGCGTTCACGGCCTGGGGGTTCAGCCCCTGCACAACCGGTTTGAGACCACCGAGCAGCAGGTCGAGGTCCAGAGCCGGTTCGGTGCGGTCGGCGGGTATCACCGATCCAGGTGGCTGGATGGTGGCTGAGCCCGGGCCGTCCAGAAGTTCCAGGTAGCGGTCGCCCACCAGGTTGAGGTAGCGAACCGCCGCCTTGGTGCCGGCGGTCAGGACGATATCGCGGTCGGCGCCGAACCTGACGTGCACGACGTTGTCCGGAAGGAGGTCGACCTGGTTGACCGTCCCGATCCGCACGCCCGCCACCCGGACGGAGTCCCCTCCCTTCAGGCCCGACACATCGTCGAAGACTGCGGTGTAGGAGTTCTCCGGGCCGCCCCGGTACTGGCCGAAGATGGCGAACAGGGCGGCAGTCAGCATCAGCATCACCACCATGAAGATGCCGATTTTGAGGCCGGTCGTGCGCAGGTTGATCATCCGCCTGGTTGACCAATCTGTGCGGTGTTGCGCGGCGGGCCGTCAAGGGGGCCGAACAAGGCCTGTTTGAGGCCATCGGAGTTCAGCAGAATGCCCTGGTTCCCGTACTGCGCCTGGTTGGCGCCGATATCGGTCACCACATACGGCGGCCGCTGCTCATAGCCGACGTTGGGCAGGTCATGGCACTGCGGTCCGCCCTTGGCCGCGACCTTCGGCAGGTTCCCCGGATACCGGTAGCGCTCGCGGCCGAGGAAGAACCCCTGCAACAGCACGGCTCCGGGCACCGGGATTCCGGGACCGTTCGCCAGTGGGAGGAGTCCGCCCAGGCCGCATGTCAGTGCCGGGTTGTATTCGTTTGCCAGATCGGTGGTGGGCACCAGCAGGTGTAGGACATCGGTCAGGGGCTGGCGGTTCGCGGTCAGTACGTCGGTCCCGATATCGGCCAGTCCGATTGCGCTGACCAGCAGAGCGTCCAGGCTGTCCTGGGTGGCGATGACGGTCTCGCCGATGCTGGTGGTGTTGGCGACGGTGTTCAGAAGATCCGGGGAGGCGTCGGCAAACGCGTCGAAGACCGGTGGCGATATCTCCAGGGCATTGTTGAGGCTGTCCAGCGCCGGGTTGAGAGTGCTCAGCGCGCTGTCCAGATCGACCAGGGTCTGTCCGAATTTGTCCCCGCGGCCGTCGAGGGACTTCGACAGCGCGCCCAGGGTCTGGTTGAGTTTGGCGGGTTCCACAGCAGACAGCACCGACACCAATTTCTGGAACACGGTGTTCAACTCAACGGTGACATTGTCGCCGCCCTGGATCACCGTCCCGGCCTGCAGCGCTGCCGGGGAGGGGCGGCTCGGTGCCACCAACTCGACGAATTTGGCGCCAAAGACCGTCGAGGAGGTGATCTCGGCCCCGACGTTGGCCGGGATGACGTCAACTGTGGCCGGGTCGATGGCAAGGTGCAGGGCCGCCCCGCCGTCGGGAAGCGGCTCGATGGAATCCACCTTGCCGACCTGCGCACCGTTGATCTTGACCTTCGCGTTCGGATACATCACCAGGCCGGCCCGATCGGCGATGACGGTGACCGGGACGCTCCTGGTGAAGCTGTCCTGGAAAAGCCCGACGGCCAGCACCACCACAACGATCAGGACGAGCACTGTCAGCGCACCCGCCAGGGGACGGAAATCAGCGGATCTGCGGTTGGTGGCCATCGGGGCTATCCGGAGAGGTTGAAGTTGCCGTCGGAACCGTAGACGGCCAGTGACACCAGCAGGGTCACCGACACCACGACGATCAGCGAGGTTCGCACCGCGTTGCCGACGGCGACGCCGACCCCAGAGGGGCCGCCGGCAGCGAAATACCCGAAATAGGTGTGGACCAGCAGGATGGTGATCGCCATCAAGACCGCCTGGGCGAATGACCAGAGCAGGTCTATCGGATTGAGGAAGGTATCGAAGTAGTGGTTGTACAGCCCGGCGGACTGACCGAACAGCGCCACCGTCACAAATTGACTGGCCAGGAAGGACAGGATGACCGCGATCGAGTACAGCGGCGCGATGGCGACCATCCCGGCCAGGAGTCGGGTCGAGACGAGGTACTCCACCGGCCGGATCCCCATCGACTCCAGGGCGTCGATCTCCTCGTTGATTCGCATCGCACCCAACTGAGCCGTCACCCCGGCACCGAATGTGGCGGCGAGGCCGATACCCGCCACGACCGGCGCGGAGATCCGGACGTTGATGAACGCGGCCAGGAATCCGGTCAGCGCCTCCACACCGATATTGCCCAGTGATGAGTAGCCCTGGACGGCAAGCGTGCCGCCCGCGGCCAGGGTGAGAAATCCGACGATTGCCACCGTGCCGCCGATCATCGCCAGCGTGCCGGCGCCCATGCTGATCTCGGCAATCAGCCGGATGACCTCAGTGCGGTAGCGAACCGCGGCGTGCGGCATACCCGCGATACCTTTGGCATAGAACACCGTGTGGTCGCCGAGCCGGCCGAAAAAACCGATCGGCCGCCGCAACTGACGGAACAGTCGCGGGTAACTGCTCCGCAGGACGGTCATAGTGCCCATTGGCTCAACCCGTCGTCATTCGGATGCCGATGGCGGTCACCACCACATTGACCACGAACAGCGCCATGAATGCGTAGACCACCGTCTCGTTGACCGCGTTGCCGACCGCCTTGGCCCCGCCACCGCTGATCATCAGCCCCCGGTAACAGGCCACCAGCCCGGCGATCAGGCCGAAAAGTGCTGCTTTGACGCAGGAGATGATGACCTCGGGCACCCCGGTGAGAAGGGTGATACCCGCGGCGAACGCGCCGGGGTTGACGTTTTGCACGAACACCGAGAACACATAACCGCCCAGGATGCCGATGATGACCACCAGCGAGTTGAGCAGCAGCGCCACCAGCGCCGAAGCGAGCATCCGCGGGGTTACCAGCCGCTGAACCGGATTGATACCAAGCACTTCCATCGCGGCGATCTCTTCGCGAATGGTGCGCGATCCCAGGTCCGCGCACATCGCGGTGGCTCCCGCCCCCGCCACGATCAGCACCGTCACCAGCGGGCCGACCTGGGTCACCGCGCCGAAGGCCGCACCCGCGCCCGACAGGTCGGCGGCACCGAGTTCGCGCAGCAGGATGTTGAGGGTGAAACTCACCAGCACGGTGAACGGGATCGCCACGAGGACGGTGGGTGCCAGTGAGACCCGCGCCACGAACCAGGACTGCTCGAGGAACTCCCGCCACTGGAACGGGCGCTGGAACAGATAGCGAACCGCATCGGCGGACATCGCGAACAGTCCGCCGATGGCCTCCATCGGACCGGAAACGCCCTTGCCCAGCGCGATACCGGGCGACCAGCGATCCGCGTGCTTGTTCGCCATGGCGTACCGGTGCTCATCCCTACTGAAACGTGTTCCAATGTCGTCTCGCAACCTATGCGATAAAGAGGTGCGGCGTGATCAATTCGAAACCCGGTGTCGCGGGCAGACAGGAGTTACCGGTATGACCGTTCAGCGCTACACCGATCGCCGGGTGCTGATCACCGGCGGCGGCTCCGGTATCGGCCAGGCCTGTGTGCTTCGCGTGCTCGGTGAAGGAGGCCGGGTGATGGCCGCCGATATCAGTCGGTCCGGACTCGACGACACCGTCGCCAAGGCCGGTGCCGACGGTGAGCGCCTGCACACCACGGTGATGGACGTCGGCGACGAAGACGCGGTGATCACCGGCGTGGGCCGTGCGGTTGATCTGTTCGACGGCCTCGACACCCTGGTGAACGTCGCCGGAATCTTGCGCTCGTCGCACCTCCTCGACACCACGCTGGGCGATTTCGAGCGGGTGCTGCGGGTGAACCTGGTGGGCACCTTCCTGGTCATCCGCGAGGCCCTTCCGGCGCTGCGTCGCGGAATAGCCCCGGCGGTGGTGAACTTCAGCTCTACCTCCGCGACGTTCGCTCATCCGTACATGTCGGCCTATGCGGCCTCCAAGGGAGGGGTCATGGCAATGACACATGCGCTGGCCGCGGAGTTCGCCAAGGAAGGCATACGGTTCAACTCCGTGCAGCCGGGATCGATCTCCTCGGGTATGACGGACGGTTCCGGGCAGTCGCGACAGAGTGTCGGCCCCGGTCTGCCCCGGGACGCGGACTACAAGCTCTTCGACCGGGTGGCACCCGGGCTACCGCTGCCGGACGGCGCCCTCTTCGCCGACCCCGCGGCGGTGGCGGCGGTGGTCGCGATGCTCGGTAGCCCGGAGGCATTCTTCGTCACCGGCACCGAGGTTCGGATCGATGGCGGCGCCCACATGTGAGGGGCGGATTCGGCCCGGATGGCCGACCCCCCGGGCGCGGCGGCCCCCGCCCAATCCCCCGCGCAGTCCCCGGTGCGGTCAGCGGCCGGATTCCCGTCCCACGGTGTTGCGGATGAGATCGAAATGGGCGAAGGTTTAGCGGACCTCACCGCGACGGGTCCCCGGGACATCAGAGGAGGACGGTCCTGACCGAGACCGGCGCCGCTGCCACCCAACCGACCGCCGCGTCGAGACGCCGGTACCGCAACGATGACGCACCGGTGATCGATATCGATCATGTCAGCAAGCGCTTCGCAGACTATGTCGCGGTTGACGACGCAGACTTCTCCGTCGGGGCCGGTGAATTCTTCTCCATGCTGGGACCGTCGGGGTGCGGTAAGACGACGACATTGCGGATGATCGCCGGTTTCGCCACCCCGACCGAGGGAGCCATCCGGCTCGAAGGCGTGGACGTCTCGAGGGTCCCGCCCAACAAACGCAATGTGAACACCGTGTTCCAGCACTATGCCCTGTTCCCGCATATGACGGTGTGGGACAACGTCGCCTACGGCCCCCGCAGTAGGAAGAAGTCCGCGGGCCTGGACTCCGCGCAGATCAAGAAGAGTGTCGACGAGATGATCGACATCGTCAGGCTGACGGACTTCGCGCTACGTAAACCAGCCCAGCTCTCCGGTGGTCAGCAGCAGCGGGTGGCGCTGGCCCGAGCGCTGGTCAACTATCCCAGCGCATTGCTGCTCGACGAGCCGCTCGGTGCGCTTGATCTCAAGCTTCGCCATGTCATGCAGTTCGAACTCAAACGCATCCAGCGCGAATTGGGTATCACCTTCATCTATGTCACACATGACCAGGAGGAAGCGCTGACAATGAGCGACCGCATCGCGGTCATGAACCTCGGAAAAGTCGAGCAGATCGGCACGCCCGCCGAGATCTACGACCGGCCCGCGACCGTATTCGTCGCTGGGTTCATCGGACAGGCGAACCTGTGGCACGTCCGCCGGACCGGACGGGCCAACCGCGACTATGTCGAAGTCGACGTTCTGGGCACCACGGTGAAGGCACGGCCCGGTGAGAGAACCATCGCCACCGGCAGCCAGGCCACCCTGATGGTCCGCCCGGAACGGGTGCGGGTGTCGTTGGAGCCGCCCGACGGGGACCTCGCGGCCGTGCGCGCTACGGTCGCCGACCTCACATTCCAGGGCCCGATACTGCGGTTGTCGCTGTCCACCGCGGACGGCTCCCAGGTGGTCGCACATATCGGACCGGAGCAGGATCTACCGATGCTGCGGCCCGGTGACGGCGTCCACGTCGGCTGGGCCCCGGACGCCGCCCTGGTGCTGCCGGCCGATGATGCGAGCTGATGACGCGAGCCGATGATGTGGGCTGGATGATGTGGGCTGAATGATGTTGAGGCTCCCGAACTGGCCCGGCCGATCGCCGATGACCCGGCCCCATCTACACACCCACCCGATACCCGAGACCCGGAAACCCGGGACCCAGACGAAAGGCATCACCATGGCAGAAATCGACCCGCGTGTTCTGGCCCGGCTGAACTCGCGGCGGCGGTTCATCGGCGGTGGCGCCGCCGCGGCGGCGGCGGTGATTCTCGGGCCGTCCTTCCTGGCCGCGTGTGGCTCGGCCGACAATCCGCCGTCTGGCGCCTCGCAGGCGCCGTCCGAGGATGGCACGCCGGCAGCGGGCTCGCTGCGCATCTCCAACTGGCCGCTCTACATGGCGGACGGCTTCATCGCGGGCTTTCAGACCGCCACCGGACTGGTCGTCGATTACAAGGAGGACTTCAACGACAACGAGGAATGGTTTGCCAAGAACAAGGAACCGCTATCGCGACGCCAGGACATCGGTGCCGATCTTGTGGTTCCCACCCAGTTCATGGCTGCCCGGCTGGCCGGCCTGGGCTGGCTCAGCCCGATCAGCGACACTCGCTGGACGAACAAGAAGAATCTGCGTACCGACCTGATGGACAACAAGTCCGATCCGGGCCGTGAATTCAGCGCGCCGTATATGTCCGGCATGGTGGGCCTGGCCTACAACCGGGCAGCCACCGGCCGGGACATCACCACGATCGACGATCTGTGGGATCCGGCGTTCAAGGGCCGGGTCAGTATGTTCAGCGATGCCCAGGACGGACTGGGCATGCTGATGATGTCACAGGGCAACTCCCCTGAGGACCCGACGGCGGAGACCGTGCAGAAAGCCGTCGACGTGGTCAGGGAGCAGAAGGACAAGGGCCAGATCCGGAGATTCACCGGAAATGACTACGCCGACGATCTGGCGGCTGGCAATACCGTGGTCGCCCAGGCGTATTCCGGCGATGTGGTCCAGCTTCAGCAGGACAACCCGGACCTTCAGTTCGTGGTACCGGAGTCCGGCAGCACTACTTTCCTGGACACCATGGTGATTCCCTACACCACACAGAACCAGAAGGCCGCCGAGGAGTGGATCAACTATGTCTACGACCGAGCCAACTACGCGAAATTGGTGGCCTTCACCCAGTTCGTCCCGGTACTGAGCGATATGACCGCCGACCTCGACCGAATCGATCCGAAACTCGGCTCAAACCCGCTGATCAACCCGGCTGAGGAGACGCTGGCGAAACTGAAGGCCTGGGCGCCGCTGACCGATCAGCAGACTCAGGAATTCAACAGGGCCTACGCCACCGTCACCGGCGGCTGAGTCGATGGACCTGTCTTGATGGCCGGCACGGCGGGCGGGTCCTGATGCCCGGCGCAGCCGGGGGCGCACGACGGCGCAGCAGGATCGCGCCCTACCTGATGATCCTGCCGGCGCTGGCCTACCTCGGAGTGTTTTATGTGGTTCCGTTCTTTTCGTTGCTGCGCACCTCACTGTCGACGATGGGCGGTTCGGTGTATCTGCCGCAGCTCACCTTCGCGTGGGACTTCGGCAACTACGGGCAGGCGCTGAGCGACTACCGCGACCAGATTCTGCGGTCCTTCGGCTACGCCCTCACCGCCACCGTGCTCTGTGCGCTACTGGCCTTTCCGCTGGCCTATGTGATCGCCTTCAAGGCCGGGCGTTACAAGAATCTCCTTCTGGGACTGGTCATCCTGCCCTTCTTCGTCACATTCCTGATCCGCACCATCGCCTGGAAGACGATCCTCGCCGACAACGGCACGGTGGTCAGCGTGCTGGGTTCGGTCGGGCTGCTCCCCAGCGAGGGAAGGCTGCTGTCGACGAGTTGGGCGGTGATCGGCGGTCTGACCTACAACTGGATCATCTTCATGATCCTCCCGCTCTACGTCGCCTTGGAGAAGATCGACCCCAGGTTGCTGGAGGCCTCCCGCGATCTGTACGGCACCAATCGTCGGATGTTCGGCAGCGTGATCTTGCCGCTGGCCATGCCCGGCGTCCTGGCCGGCAGTCTGCTGGTGTTCATCCCGGCGGTGGGCGATTTCATCAATGCCGATTATCTGGGCAGCACCCAGACGACGATGATCGGCAACGTGATCCAGAAACAGTTCCTGGTCATCAAGGACTATCCGGTCGCCGCCGCGTTGAGTTTCGTGCTCATGGCGCTGATCGTGGTGGGCGTCCTGCTCTACACCAGCGCATTGGGCACCGAGGACGTGGTCTGATGCCCACCCGGGCCGCCACCTCGCTGCGCTCGACCGTTCGCGGTTTCCGGGGCAGTTTCAAACTCGGCGATCTCACGCTCAGGGTGCTGGCGGGGCTGGTGCTGGCGTACCTGTTCGTGCCGATCATGGTCATCATCGTGTTCTCCTTCAACGACCCCAGGGGCAAGTTCAACTACACCTGGCAGGGATTCACGTGGGAGAACTGGCTTCACCCGTTCAAATACCCCGCACTGGCCGAGGCACTGCGGATGAGCCTCAATGTCGCGGCGGTCTCGACGGCCATCGCCCTGGTTCTGGGCACCCTGGTGGCGATAGCCCTGGTGCGGCAACGGTTCCGGGGTAGCAGGGCGGTGGACACCTTCTTGGTGTTGCCATTGACCTCCCCCGAGGTGGTCATGGGGGCCTCGCTGCTGACGCTGTTCCTCAGCATGGGCTGGCCAACCGGCTATGTGACCATTCTGATCGCTCATGTCGCTTTCGAGATCAGTTTCATCGCCATGACGGTGCGGGCCCGAATCAGGGGCTTCGACTGGACCCTCGAAGATGCTTCGCTGGATCTGGGGGCCAGTTCCACCCGCACATTCTTCACAGTGACGTTGCCGCTCGTCATGCCCGGTATCGTCGCGGCAGCGATGCTGTCCTTCGCGCTGTCGCTGGACGATTTCATCATCACCTACTTCGTCAGCGGTTCGACGGTGACCTACCCGCTCTACGTCAATGCGGCCACCAAAGCCGCGGTACCGCCGCAGATCAACGTGCTGGCCACGGCGATCCTGTTGATCAGCCTTGCCCTGCTGGTTCTCGGGACCACTTACCGACGCAGGAAGCTGCCCCGGTAGGCCGTCAGCAGCGCAGGCGCACGAGGTGGACTCCGGCCCGGTCCATCCCGGCCAGCGCCGCGACGGTGGTTTCGCGGCCGACCCCGGCGGTCAGGTCGACCAGCACCCGGGTGCTGAAACCGGCTCGGATGGCGTCCTCGGCGGTGGCGCGGACGCAGTAGTCGGTGGCGATCCCGACGATGTCGACCGCGTTCACATTCCGGGCCCGTAGCCAGTCAGCGAGACCCACCCCGTCCGCGATTCCCTCGAACCCGCTGTAGGCGGCGTCGTAGGCGCCCTTGTGGAAGACCGCCTCGATCCCGGCGATGTCGAGATCCGGGTGGAAGTCCGCACCGACGGTGTGGGCCACGCAGTGTGGTGGCCACGACGAGACGAAATCGGGCTCGGTGGCGAAGTGGGGGCCGGGGTCCACGTGGTGGTCCTTGGTTGCGACCACGTGCCCATAACCGTGGTCACCGGCCAGGAGATCATTGACCCGCCTCACCACCTCGGCCGCGCCGGCGACCTCCAGCGAGCCGCCCTCACAGAAATCGTTCTGGATATCGACGACGAGGAGTGCCCGCATATGGCCAGCATAAACGGCCGCCCGGCCCCCTTTGGCTGTTGGGAAGCCGCCCACTGCCGGTCCTGGCGACCAGCTGCAATCAGATCTCGCCGCGTCGGCCCCGCTGCGCCAGCCAGTCTCGCTGGGCACGCACGAACGCGGCGTCCACCGTCGCTCCGTGCCCGGGCACATACACCGCCTGTTCGCCACCCGCTCGCAGCACCCGGTCCAGGGTCGACGGCCATGCCCGCAGATCCGAGCCGCGGTCAACCGCTGGGTCTGCGGACTCTTCGACTAGGTCACCGCAGAAAACCACCGGGGATTCCGCCGGTCGCCCGGGCGGAACGACGACGATCAGATCGTGGTCGGTGTGACCACGGCCCGGGTGCTCGACCTCGACGACCCGGTCACCGAGATCGATATCGGCCTGCCAGATCAGCCGCTCGGGCGGTCGGGCAGCCCGTGCGGCGCGGGCGACCTCAGTCGGGTCGGCCCGATAGGTCAGCGCTGCGTCGCATACCTGCCCCAACCCGGTGGTGAGCGCCACCGCCACCGGCGGCGCGGCATAGGCACGGGCATCGGGAAATCCGGCCGAGCCCAGGATGTGGTCGAAATGGTGGTGGGTCATCACCAGGTGGGTGACCGTGCCACCCGTGATGTCGACAGCATCACCGGTGAGCGCCGCTGCTTCGGTCAGAGTCGTGCCGGTGTCGATCAACAATGACTCGTGCCGGCCGTGGACGAGTCCGACCGTTACATCGAGAAACGGCAGTCGGCACCGGTAGACGCCGCCGGCCAGTTCCTCCCAGTCGTAGTGCACCAGGATCAGGATATAGTCTGGACACATGTCCAGAACGGGCGCTGACAACGCGTGAGCATGCGCATCGCACTGCTGTCCTACCGCAGTAAAACGCATTGCGGCGGCCAAGGCGTTTACGTCCGTCACCTCAGCAGGGGGCTCGTTGAACTGGGCCACCATGTCGAGGTGTTCTCCGGGCCGCCCTATCCAGGGCAACTGGATCCCCGGGTGCGGCTCACCAAGGTGCCGAGCCTGGATTTGTACCGTGATGCCGATCCGTTCCGGACACCGCGTCCCGGTGAGATCCGTGATCGGATCGATCTGCTCGAACTCGCCACCATGTGGACAGCCGGATTTCCCGAGCCGCGCACATTCAGCCTGCGGGTTGCGCGCCTGCTGCTCCGGCGGCACCGGGATTTTGACGTGGTCCACGACAACCAGTGCCTGGGCAGCGGACTCCTGGAGATCGCGGGGTACCTGCCGGTGGTGGCCACCGTTCATCACCCGATCACCCGCGACCGCACCGTGGACCTCGCCGCGGCGCGGTGGTGGCGTAAACCCCTGGTGCACCGGTGGTACGGCTTCCTCGGGATGCAGAAACGGGTGGCGCGCACCATCCCGGATCTGCTGACGGTGTCGTCCTCCTCAGCCGATCACATTGCCGAGGATTTCGATGTACGCCCCGATCAGTTGAACGTCGTTCCACTCGGGGTGGATACCGAACTGTTCGCACCATCGGAAGTACCCCGCGTCGCCGGACGCATCATCGCGATCTCATCAGCGGATCGGCCACTGAAGGGCATCGCGAACCTGTTGTACGCGATCGCCCGACTGCGCGCCGACCACGAACTGGAACTGCAACTGGTGGCCAAGCTGGAGGCCAACGGGCCAACCGAGAAGCTGATCTCCGAGTTGGGTATCTCCGATATCGTGCGGGTATCTGCGGATCTACCCGACAGCCGGGTGGCCGCACTCCTGGCATCGGCCGAGATCGCCTGCATCCCATCACTTTACGAGGGGTTCTCGCTGCCGGCCGTGGAGGCGATGGCAAGTGGCACGCCCATTGTCGCGAGCCGGGCCGGTGCGTTGCCGGAGGTGCTGGGTAATGACGGGACATGCGCTGATCTGGTTCGCCCGGGAGACGTCGGTGCGCTGACCGCGGCGCTGGGCCGGCTGCTGGACTCGCCGGAACGGCGACAGTGGCTGGGCGCCGCCGGACGGCAGCGGGCGTTGGAGGTTTTCAGCTGGGAGTCGGTGGCCGCGCAGACAGTACGGGTCTACCGGCAGGCGATGGACCGCAGATCCGAGCTCCCGAATGCCGTCGGGCGGGCCGAGGAGGTCGACGAACCATGCTGACGGTGGACTACGAGCAGTTGGGAATTGGTCCGGGAACGGCTGTGATCGACGTCGGCTGCGGGGCCGGCCGACACAGTTTCGAGGCGTACCGTCGCGGGGCCGATGTGATCGCATTCGACCAGAACGCTACGGAACTGGCCGATGTGGACACCATGCTCCAAGCCATGGGGAAGGCCGGTGAGGCGCCTGAATCGGCCAAAGCCCAGGTGGTGGTGGGCGACGCGCGAGCGCTGCCTTACCCGGACCGAACCTTCGATTGCGTGATCGCCTCGGAGATCCTCGAGCACATCCCCGACGACGAGCGTGTGATCGCCGAGCTGGTCCGGGTTCTCAAACCCGGGGGTGCGTTGGCGATCACGGTGCCGCGATGGCTTCCCGAGCGGATCTGCTGGTGGTTGTCCGACGCCTACCACGCAAATGAGGGCGGCCACATCCGGATCTACCGGGCCGCAGAGCTGCGGGCCAAGGTCGAGGCGCGGGGGGCGCGGTTCAACCACTCCCGCTACGAACACGCCCTGCATTCTCCGTTCTGGTGGCTGAAATGCGCAGTGGGGGTTGAGAAGGTCCACCATCCGCTGGTCAAGGCCTACCATCGCCTGCTGGTCTGGGACATGATGTCCAAGCCGGTGTTGACGCGGGCCGCCGAGGCGGCGTTGAACCCGGTCTGCGGTAAGAGCGTGGCGTTGTACTTCCGGATGCCGGAGCGGTTCGAGACACCGGAAAACGATGCGCCGCGAGTCTGACCTGACCGGAGTGCCCGGTGTCGCCGGCGTGATCACACCGGCGCAGTGCCGGCAAACTGCTGTGTCCATTGCTGCCGTTCAGCTTCCGTCGGGCGAGATTCCCTGGTCGGACGACGGGCACACCGATCCGTGGGACCACATCGAATGTGCGATGGCCCTTACCGCGGCCGGGTTGTTCGACCAGGCCCGTGCGGCCTTCGAATGGTGCCGCCGGGAACAGCGCCCGGACGGTTCCTGGGCCATCCGGTATCGACGCGGGGTCGTCGAGGACGATGGCAGTGACAGCAATTTCTGCGCATACATCGCCACCGGGGTGTGGCATCACCTGGTGGCGACCGGTGACCGGGATTTTGCCGACCGGATGTGGCCGACGGTTCGGGCCGCCATCGACTTCGTGCTCAATCTGCAAACCGGCACCGGGGAGATCTACTGGGCCCAGGGCCGCGGCGGCGCCCTGCCCGAAGCACTGCTGACCGGATGCTCGAGTATTCACCACAGCATTCGATGCGCGCTCGCGCTTGCCGAGCGGGTTGGGCGGCCGCAACCGGAGTGGGAGGTGGCCGTCGGCCGGTTGTGCCACACCATCGGTAGCCACCCGGATGCGTTCACCGACAAACCGCTGCATTCGATGGACTGGTACTACCCGATCCTCGGTGGTGCGGTCCGCGGCCCCGCGGCGCACAACCGGATCTGTGGGCGCTGGGACGAATTCGTCGTGGACGGTCTGGGGATCCGCTGTGTCAACGACCGGCCATGGGTGACCGGTGCGGAGACCTGCGAACTCGTACTTGCGCTCGAGGCGATCGGCGACCGCGAGCGGGCGCTGCGGCAGTTCGCGGCCATGCAACACCTGCGAGAGGGCGACGGATCGTACTGGACCGGTTTGGTATACGCCGACGGCAAGCGCTGGCCCGTCGAGCGCACCACCTGGACCGGAGCCGCCGTGGTCCTGGCTGCCGATGCACTGTCGGGAAGTACCGCCGCGGCCGGGATCTTCCGCGGCTCCGAGTTACCCCGCGGGTTGCGGGGCGACTACGACTGCGAGTGCGTTCGCAGCTGATCGCCCGGCAGGCCGGTGGTCCGCTCCAGAACCCGCAGCGATCCGGTGCAGCTCACTTCGGCGAATTCACCGGAATCAACTGCCCGGCGGTAGATGAGATACGGCGGTCGGCCGCCGTCCCGCGGGTCGGGGAACACGTCGTGGATGATCAGCGCGCCGCCGACCCGCACCCACTTCGCCCAGCCCTCGAAATCCGCGTCGGCGGCGGCTTGGCTGTGGCCGCCGTCGATGAACAGCAGTTGCAGCGGGGTCTGCCACCCGCGGGCCACCACCGCGGACTTCCCCACCACCGCCACGAGGGTGTCGGCGAGGTCGGCGGCATCCATGGTCCGCCGGAACGTCGGCAGCGTGTCGAACCGCCCGCTGGTGGGGTCCACCATCGCGGTGTCGTGGAACTCCCAGCCGGGTTGGTGTTCCTCGGATCCGTGGTGGTGATCGATGGTGTAGAGCACGCTTCCGGTCGCCGCGGCGGCCGCCCCGAGCAGGACGGTCGAGCGACCGCAGTAGGTGCCGATCTCAACGGCCACCCCGGCGTCGGTGTAGTGCGCCGCCGCGTCGAACAGTGCCCGTCCCTCGTCCAGGGGCATGAAGCCGGTCACCGTCGCGGCGAGATCGAAGAGCCGTGCAGTTCGCGTATCGGACCGCGGGAGGGGTTTCATGCGAGTCCTGGAATTGGGCCTGGAGTTGAGATCAGCCATGACTCGAACGGTAGCCGCGGAACCGCCAGCCGCGGCATCCGGCCGCGGACCTCGGCGCACGGTAGGTTGAAGGCACCACAAGTTTTTAGGAGTGTGTGATGACAACGGGCGATCAGAACCCCAACGTCCCCGGGCAGCCGTCTGGCTTCCCGCCGCCGGCCAATCCGTACGGGCAGCCGTCCGGGGCGGGCTATCCGCCGCCTCCGCCACCTTCGCCGCCCGGCTATCCGCCGCCCCCGGCCGGGTACGCGCCGCCTCCCCCGCCGTACGGTGCGCCGGCCGGCTACCCCCCGATGCCCCCGCCCGGCCACGGCACGAAGCCCGGCGGCCTCGGGGTGCGTTTCGGCGCCCGTATTATCGACGGGCTGCTGGTCAGCATCGTGGCGGGCGTGCTGGCGGTGTTGGCCGACGCGTCCAGCAACATCATGGTCACCGGTCTTTTCTCCGGGGTGCTGATGTTCGGGTACTTCGTGGCGATGGAAGTGACGCAGGGCCGGACGGTGGGCAAGATGGTCCTCGGTCTGAGCGTGCACGGCCCTGCCGGCGCGCCCAAGCCGGATCTCAAACAGTCCGCCATTCGAAATGCCTTCACGTTGCTCACCGTCATTCCCTACATCGGCGGGTTGCTGGCGATCATCGCTTATATCGTGATCGCGGTGACCATCAATGCCAGCCCCACCAAACAGGGCAAACACGACGAGCTGGCCGGCGGTACCCAGGTCGTCAAGGGCTGATCGCGGCTAGTCGGCGGCCGGATTGCGGTTCCACTCAAACCAACCCACCCCCCGGCGGCCGTCCGCGGTCCGCACCGAAGCCCAGGCTCGCGGAAACTGACTGACCCGGCCCTCCGGTGAGACCAACCGGACCGGTGCGTGACCGCGGATGTCGATGGCGAGGGCGATCGGACCGGGATGCATGGTCAGGGTGGCCGAGGCCGGCAGTTCGTTGGCGGCGAAAATCGTTTCGGCGGTCACCGATGTCGTCTCGACAACCGGTGCCGCGGGCGATTCGATATAGCCGACACTGATCGGTGTCGTACCCGGGATCCGCAGGTCGACGCCGTGCAGATGGGTGCCGTCATCAAGGTGCAGTGCGCTCCACACCCAGTCCATGCTCCACCAGTCACGGATCCCGTGGGAGTGGTCCCGCTGACCCGGAACCGCGGTCAATTCGTAGGTGTGTCCGTCAGCGGTGATGGTTCCGGAGACCGCGCAGGGAATCTCGTAGCGGGTGGCGATCCGGTAGGCATAGGGGGTGCCGGAGCTGACCCACCGGAGATCCATCGCCAGTTCCGTCGGCCGGCCCGTCCCGCCGGTCAACAGGGTTGCCGGGTCGTCGTGCACCTGGGCGGGGCCGCTGACCGCGACCCGATAGTCGCGCAGCGGAACCGTTGCCCGGTGCCGTAACTCGATACCGTCAGCGGTAACCGCGTTGGGCTCCGTTGGAATCGGCACCTCGAAATCCAGCATGGCCACGGTGGGCATATCGGGGCCGCAAATGAGCGCGTTGATCCAGGCCACGTTCTGGTTCGGCAACAGTCCCAGGCGTATCCAGCCGCCGACCCGCTGCTCCGGATCGATGAAGTCCCAGTACCAGCTTTCGTTCCAGAGTGGTTCCGCGCCCGGTGTGTGGGCCGATTCGTCGGCTGAATCCGGTTGCGGTGCCGAGCCTCTGGCGGTCACAGGCAGTATCTGCAGAGCATCGGTGTCAAGCACATGTCTGCTGTGCCGGTCGAGCATGGTCAGGAACATCCGGTCGCCACGTTCGGTGCGCGCCACGAGCATCGATGACACGATCGCCATCATCACTCCGAAAAAACTCTGTCGCCGCACGCCGTCGCGGACCTGCTCGATGCTCAGTGCGGGATCGGATCCGAGGCTGCGGTGATAGGCCCGCAACAGTTCGTCATCGTGGGCGCGTCGCTCGGCTACCGGCAGGGCGCAACCGAGGAAGTAGGCGACGTCCGTCATCGGCGGGCCCGAGGTGACGGTCTGCCAGTCCACCACCGTGAGATCGCGCAGCGAACCCGGCCGGCCGAACAGCATGTTGTCGAGCCGGTAATCGCCGTGCACCAGCCCCTTGACCCGCTCCGGGGCCGACTCCTGCGCAAGATAGCCGTCGAAGCTATCGGCCAACCGTTGGCAGACCATCCGCTGCTCAGCGGTGATGTTCTGGCCGTAACGGTCGATGAAACCGGCGTACAGCTGGCCGAAGACCGCCCCGGTTACCGGGTTGTCCCGGTTGAGCCACGCCGCCTCGGCCAAGGTCGCGTTTCCCAGCAGCGGTGCGTGCAACTGGCCCAGCCGGCTCAGCGCCAGACGGGCTTCGGGAACGGTTGCCCCCCGGAGCTCATCGCCGACCTCGGCTGGGGCGGCATCGTCCAGTAGCAGGCTGAACACGCCGGTATCCGGTTCGTGCGCCGCGTGGTAGCAGTGGGCTATCGGACCGCCCAGACGAGGAGCGATATCGGAGTAGAAGCGCACCTCCCGCTGGTAGAGCCCCAGCGCCTGACCGGTGTGACGGCTCACCGGGTTACTGGCTGCGACTTTGAGTACCACCGAGGCGGGCCCGGCCCCCTCCGCGTAGCTCAGCGCTACCCGGTAGCACTCGCTCATTTGCCCGGTGCCGATGCGCTCGGTGCTGAAATCGATGACCCTGCTGCCGCCGAGGTTGGCCGTCAGCCAATCCGCGGTCAGATCATCGGCATTTTCGATGGGGGCACCGTTCATGCTCACTCACTCAACGTATGGCAGGCGTCAATCGGAGCCCGCGTGGACGTCGTACGGTCCTACCGGCCGGCGAGAGAGAAGCCCGCCCAGGCCTTTCGGCGGTGCGGATGCGGGTCGTACTCCACGTGGGTGTGCCGGTCGAACACCAGCACCGGACGCTCATCATGGTTGTAGACCGGCCAGTCGTCGCCGGGTACTCCGGTGCGCGCGAATTCGTTCCAGCGCCCCTGGACCTGATGGCTCACCTTGACGGCAGCCCGCTGATCCACGCCGGCGGTCAGCAGCGCACCGACCCGGGACCGGTAGATCCCGAATACTGCCAGCAACTCCGTCGCGTGGGTGGCACCGAAACCGGCCCAATGCAGCGTGCGGGGCGCGAAGTCGTAGCGGTAAACGTAGGTGGGGGCGAGCTTGGCGTGCGCCTCGGCTATCTGCCAGGCTGCGGTATTGAAGATCATGTCGCCGCCGAATTGGACGCACGCCTTCGGGTGCGGATAGTGCGGATAGGCGGCCAGGACGCGTCCGCGCACCTCCGGCGGGGTGTGCGCAAGAACCCGTTCGATGGCGTGTTCGGTGGTCGGCAGAAGTTTGAGGAAGCGGGTGAACAGCCTGCCCTCGTCGGCGTTGGTTCCGACGATCAGCGGAACTTTGTGCGCCGTCCCCTTTCTCATCGCTTCGAACGGATCGAGCGGCAGGTAGTCGTCGCCGTGAGTGGGCCCTACCGCCGCGGCGCCGGTCATGCTGTCCAGGCTCTTGGTCATCACGGTGCTCACCGCGCGGACCATATCGGCCGGCTGTGCGGTCAACAGGGCCCGCGCGGCGCTCGTGCGGTCGAGGCCCAGCGCGTCGGTGAACCGGCCGGCGAACTCCGCGGCGATATCTGTCGAACTGACCATTCCCGATGCCGGGCTTTCCGAGATCGCCTGCGCGAAAAGCCCTTTGGCCTCCGGAACTGCAAGCAGGGTAGCCACTGCATGAGCCCCGGCGCTCTCTCCGAAGATGGTCACCGCAGCCGGATCGCCGCCGAACTCGCTGATGTTCTGCTGCACCCACCGCAAGGCGGCGACCAGATCGCGCAGAAAAATGTTGCTCTCGATGGTGATGTCCGGGGTGGACAGTGACGACAGGTCCAGGCAGCCGAGCGGACCGAGCCGATAGTTCACCGACACGTAGACGCAGCCGCGCCGCGCCAGGGCGGCGCCGTCATAGAGCGGGGTGGCCGAGCTGCCCAAGATATAGCCGCCGCCGTGGATGAAGACCATGACCGGAAGCGGATCGCCGTCCGGTGCCGAGCCCGTCCATCGCGGGGTAACCACGTTGAGCGTCAGACAGTCCTCGCTCATGGGCTGGTACTTGCCGAGTCCGGTCATGGTGTACATGCGCTGCTGCGGGGCGCAGTTACCAAAGCTGTGCCCGGATCGCACCCCGCTCCAGGGCCGAGGCGGCCGTGGGGCGCGGAATCGCAGCGGGCCGACCGGCGGTGCGGCATAGGGAATCGAGCGCCATCGGTTCACCCCATCGCGGGTGAAACCTTCCACCACTCCGCTGGCGGTGGTCACTCGGACGGTGTGCTCGTGCATTCTTTGACGGTAACGAAGTAGCCCGTGCCCGACGCGCCTGGCCTGCCGTAACGGCGAGGACGGCTAGCCTTGCCGAATGCGGATCGCCGTGTTGTTCGCCGCGTCGGCACTGTTGGCGGGATGCGCTGGTCAACAGGATGACCAGTCCCGATCGACCCAGCTCACGCCGATCAGCCCGTCGCGCGCGATGGGTGCGGCGCCACCGGGTGCCGGCACCGGTAGTCCGTCAACCACCCGTTCTGCCGTGTCGTCCACCGCCGCCCCGGAAGCTTCGGCCTCCGTGGCCGAGGCCATCGCCTGGGTGGAGTCGGCACCCCCGGTCGACGGTGCCGACTTCCAGGTTGCGCTGCGCAACGGCACCAGCACCCTGCTCGGTGAGGATGTTGCGTTCACCACACCATCTGGAACGAGTTGTATGACCGACACGCGCCGCGGTTCCGCGGCGCTTGCCTGCCTGGTGGACCTGATCGACCCGCCGCCCCAGCCACCGGGAATCTACGGGGTGTGGAAAGGCGGCTGGGTGGACTTCGACGGGGCAAGTGTGCAGGTGGGATCCGCGCACGGTGACCCCGGACGGTTCAGCGTCGGCCAGGGGCCACCGTTGCCGCAGGGCGGGTCGCTGTCGTTCGGTGACTTCCGCTGCCGCAGTGACGCGGCGGCGCTGGTGTGTGTGAATTTCGCCCGGCAGACCGGGGTGCGCTACAGCGATGACGGAATCGACGTCTACGGCTGCGCCCGTGAAATCTCCCCGCCGGCCGGTATCGGGGTGCAGTACACCTGCTGACCGGCGTCTGCTGAACTGTTCAGCGCCACCGGTCAGCGGCCTTGGCGGCGCGCACAAGCTCCTCGCAGAGCTCGCGCAGGTCGGCGGGGGCGGCACCTTCCTCCACCGCGGTCACCACGTCCTCGGCGGCACATCTCACCTGGTAAACCCGATCGGACAGGTCGGCCGCCTCCTCGGCCGAGAGGACCACCGCATCGGCCGGCAGTTCGGTGCCTTTGACCACCGAACGCTGCTCGTAGGCTCGCTGCCGACAGGACTGCCGACAGTATTGCCGCCGCCGGCCCATCCCGGCGTCCGCGACCTCGCGGCCGCACCAGCGGCAGGGCTGTGGTCGGGTGCGGCGCGTCACGGATCGAGCGTAACCGGGTGGCTGTTCGTCACCGGTATCATGGAGCCACGCGTCGGGAATCGCACCGCCCCGGTTTTGCGTTACCCCTGACGAAAACAAGGAGAAAATAGTGTCTGGACTAATGACCTTGTCTGGAGTCGGCAATGGCTGACCGCGTACTAAGAGGTAGCCGTCTCGGCGCCGTGAGCTACGAGACCGACCGCAACCATGACCTGGCGCCGCGGCAAGTGGCGCGGTACCGCACCGACAACGGCGAGGAATTTGAGGTTCCATTCGCCGATGACGCCGAGATTCCCGGTAACTGGATCTGCCGCAACGGCCTCGAGGGGACGCTCATCGAGGGTGAGATCCCGGAGCCCAAGAAGGTGAAGCCACCCAGGACGCACTGGGACATGCTGCTCGAGCGCCGCTCGGTGGAGGAGCTCGATGAGCTGCTCAAGGAACGCCTGGATCTGATCAAGGCCAAGCGCCGCGGCTAGCCGCGGCCGCCCCGGCTGAGGCGTCCACCGATGCCCCACTGAGCAACCTTGGCCATTGCCTCGCGGATATTGGATCCGCTCATCTTCGACACACCCAGCTCGCGCTCGGTGAAGGTGATCGGGACCTCCGCCACGGTGAAACCCTGATTGATGGCGCGCCAGGTCAGATCGATTTGAAAGCAGTAACCCTTGGACTCGACGCTCGACAGGTCGATTTTCTCCAGGACCTCGCGCCGGTATGCGCGGTAGCCGGCGGTGATGTCCTGGATGCCCACACCAAGGAGCACCCGGGCGTAGGTGTTGGCGGTCCTGGACAGGGCGAGTCGTCGCCAGGGCCAATTGCGCACCGTGCCCCCGACGACGTAGCGGGAGCCGATCGACACATCGGCGCCGTTGTCTATGGCATCGAGCAGTCGGTAGAGCTGCTCGGGGGCATGGCTGCCGTCGGCGTCCATCTCGACCAGCACGGTGTAGTCACGCTCCAGTCCCCAGCCGAACGCGGCGAGATAGGCGGCGCCGAGACCGTCCTTCACAGTGCGATGCATGACGTGGATGTGCTCCGGGTCGGTCGCGACGAGCTCATCGGCCAGCCTGCCGGTGCCGTCCGGGCTGCCATCGTCGACCACCAGAACGTGAACGTCGGGACGGGCCTTGCGAACCCGGTTCATGATCAGGGGAAGATTCTCGGACTCGTTGTAGGTCGGGATGATCACCAGGGTCCGCCGGCTGGGGAGCTCGGGGTTCTGCCGGGCTGTCTTCTGCGCTCCGGACTTGCCGGGCCTGCTCCCTGAGGTACTCATCGGACTCTTTCATCTGCGGTGTCCCTCCGGACACCGGGGTCATCTGCGGTGTCCCTCCGGACACCGGGGTCATCTGCGGTGTCCC
>CAZKUK010000002.1:46544-65024 GCA_964555915.1 uncultured Mycobacterium sp. | reverse complement strand
ACACCGGGGTCATCTGCGGTGTCCCTCCGGACACCGGGGTCATCTGCGGTGTCCCTCCGGACACCGGGGTCATCGTTGATCCGGCGCCGACTGCCCGACGGACGCACGAACCCACCATTGTGCAGTATCGCCACGGCAATTGCGGCAACCGCCGTGATCACCATCAACCACTGAACCAACTCGGTCCACTGGGTCGCCGGTGTTTCGGCGGTCCGCAGCCGCACCTGCTCATCAAGGTAGGCCGGGCTGAAGAAGGCGGTTCGACCCATCTCCTGGCCGTCGGGGGCGATAGCCGCGCTGATGCCGGTGGTGCCGGCGACGATCACATAACGGCCGTGTTCGACCGCCCGCAGCGTGGCGAACGCCAACTGCTGCTCACTCATGGACTCGTCGAAGGTCGCGTTATTGGTGGGCACCGTCAGCACCTGGGCGCCATTTCGAACCGATTCGCGCAGTGCACGGTCGAAAATGACCTCCCAGCAGGTTGCCACTCCGACAGGTACACCGGCGGGGTAGACAACCCCGGTACCGCTGCCGGGAACAAAGTGACCGGCTCGCTCGGCGTAGGAGGACAGTCGGGTGAAGAACGCGCGCCAGGGCAGGTATTCCCCGAACGGCTGGACTATCTGCTTATCGTGGCGCTCGCCCGGACCGGTGGCGGGGTCCCATACGATCACGGTGTTGGAGGCCGCCGGATTTTCCACCGTCGATTCCGGACGGGCGACGACCGCGCCGACCAGGATCGGAACCCCGATGGCCCGCGCAGCAACGTCGATCTGCTGGGCGGCGTCGAGATTTCTCAGCGGGTCGATATCCGAGGAATTCTCCGGCCAGATCACGAAAGCCGGCTGAGGAGCTTCACCGGCCCGCACGTCCTCGGCGAGTTGGAGGGTCTGCCGGACATGGTTGTCCAGGACGGCGCGGCGCTGGGCATTGAAGTCCAGCCCCAGCCGCGGGACATTGCCCTGGACCGCGGCGATCGTGACCGTTGGTTCGTCTCCCACCGCTGTGGCCGCGCGGCGTACACCCGGTGCGGCGAGGGCGGTGGCCAGCAGCACAACGCAGATACCTGCGCCGGCTGACACCAGGATGCCCGGCCCGTGATGCCGGTAGCCGCGGCTCCCGACCCGAAGGCCGATCTCCATGATGAGCGCGCACAGTGAGGTTCCGAGCAGCGCGACCGCGAATGACACCAGCGGGGCCCCCGCCAGCTGGGCGAGTGGCAGGAAAGGGCCGTTCGTCTGACCGAAGGCCGCCACACCCCAGGGGAATCCGCCGAACGGGATACTGGACTTGAGCCACTCCTGCATCGACCAGAGGAATGCCAGCCACAGTGGCCAAGCGGGCAGCCGGGCCACCAGAACCGCGAACATGCCGAACACCGCGGGGAAGAGCGCCTGTAGTGCCGAGAGCGCCAACCACGGCGGGACGCCGACAAGACCGCTGACCCATGGCAGCAGCGGCAGATAGAAGGCCAGCCCGAACAGGAACCCGTAACCGAGGCCGCCGGCCGGTGTGGTCATCGGGTGCACCAGCACGCTGGTCACAAGCGCCAGCGCCGGTACCGCCGCCCACCACCAGCCGATCGGGGGGAAGCTCGCGCACAACAGCAGACCTGCCAGCACGCTGACGGAAAGCCGAACCACACGTGCGAACACCGCATCGGCCAGCTGAACCCGGACGGGGCGCTCACCCATGAAGAACGACACCCCGATGCACGGTCTGCCGACAAACCGGCAGCGGGTCGCCCGCATCCAGTCGCGGCAGCGCCGGCACCCGCGACCGGGGATCGGTTGACCAGCGCTGCACCGCATCGATTGGAGCGGTCACGTCGAGGTGGGCGGTCTCCCATATCGCGTAGGACGCGGGGGCGCCCGGAACCAGGGTGCCGGTGATGCCATCTCGCGCCCCCCCGGCTCGCCAGGCCCCGCGGGTGGCCGCGACGAACGCCGCCCGGGCGGAGATCGCGCTTCCCGGGGTCTGGTGATGGCTCGCCGCCCGAATCCAGGCCCACGGATTCATAGTGGTCACCGGAGAATCCGAACCGAAAGCCAAGGGCACGCCTGCCGATGCTAACAGCGCCAGCGGGTTGAGCGCGGCGGACCGTCCCGGCCCCAGGCGGCGCGCGTACATACCGTGCGGCCCACCCCACAGCGCATCGAAGCTCGGCTGCATGCTGGCGGTTATCCCCCAGTTTCCGAGCGCGGACGCCTGCGCGGCCGACACCATCTCCAGATGCTCCAACCGGTGCCCGCAGCGGGCCACCGCGGGCGGGCCGAATCGTTCTACGGTGCGCTCCAACGCCTCCACAACGACGGTCACGGCGGCGTCACCGATGATGTGGAAACCCGCGGTGATCCCGGCCGCGGTGCAGGCCATCAGATGTTCTCCAACGGTTTCGGGGCTAAGGCTGCCGTTGCCGCTGCACTCAGGAGCATCGGCGTACGGCTCGGACAGCCACGCAGTGCGGGAGCCAAGTGCGCCGTCGACAAAGAGGTCGCCGGCCAGCCCACGGGCTCCGGTGTTGTCGACCAGCGCGCGCGCCTGGGCCGCGGAAGAAACCGCCTCACCCCAGTATCCGACGATATCCACACCGTGGCTGATAGCGCGTAATTCCGACCAGTCTTCAGCGCCGCCGATATCCGGTCCGGCGCACTCGTGCACAGCGACGATGCCGTTAGCCGCGGCATGGTCCAGGGCGGCGCGGCGCGCCTCATCGCGCTGCTTCGTAGTGAGCAGTCGGCGAGCCTCGGTCCGAACCAGGTGGTGGGCCGTCGAGGTCACCGGCCGCTCCGGAGCCCACCCCGCGGCGGCCGCCAGACCGGGGACCAGTTGGCGCAGGGCCGTTGAGGCTGCCGCGGAGTGGGCGTCAATCCGCGACAGGTAGGCCGGCAGGTGGCCGACGACCGTATCGACATCGGCGGTGCTCAGCGGCCGATCCCAGCCCGTATCGTCCCAGCCGTGACCCCAGACCGGCCGTCCCGGGTGCGCGGAGACATGCTGGGCGACGAGCCGAAGGCACTGGTCACGGTCGGTGGCCGGGCTCAGGTCCAACCCGGTAACTCGCAGGCCGGTGGCCGTCACATGCACATGGCTGTCGACGAAAGCTGGCGCGACCAAGGCCCCGGCGAGGTCGATGTGCTCGGCTGCAGGGAATTGCTCGCGACCGACGGCGTCGCTGCCCAGCCAGGCGACCACACCATCGCGGATCGCTATGGCAGTGGCATCGGGGTGGGACGGGCTGTACACCCTCCCGCCGAGCAGCAATGTGGTCACGGGTGACAGTGTGCCCGTGGGTGCGACAGTTTCAGCGTCGGGCGGGCAGTTCATCAACGACTTCGCCGATGACCTCACCGTCGATATAGTCCCCCCGGCCGACCCGGGCACCGGTTTCCGGTGCGGGGTTCACGGTGAAGTCGAGGTTCAGTGAACCCATCCGGCGAACGATTCCCCGGGTCAGCACAGTCGCGGCCAGGGGTCGCATCGCTCCGCGAGTCGGCGGCGCCAGTAGCAGGACCCCGGCCGCAGTCGTCACCACGCCGGGAACCAGGATCAGGAAAGATCCCAGGCCGATCAGCATCCCATCGGTCACTGCTACCTGCGGGGTGACTCCGGCACCCCGCACGGTGACCAGTTGCCGCTTGACCGCGGAAGCGGCAAGCAGCACTCCGGCCGCGAAGGTCGCAGCGAGCACCACCAGCGTCCAACTCAGGCCGAGTGCCCAGATCAACAGGATCAACGCGGCGAGCTCGACTAACGCATACAGGGCCACGTAGCGGGCCGGGGAGCGCAGAACCAGTTGTTTCGCCATGTCTGGAAAACGTCGTGCGGACCAGCTCTTGTTCCGGTTCTCTGGTCACGGATTGGCTACCCCCCAAAGAAGCCTCCCCCGCCCGGCCATGTCTGCCTCGGTCAGGTCGAAATCGTCAATCGAAGGTGCCTGCACCGGGGCGCCGCTGGTGACTTCCGCAACGGCGAGCGGGGGGACCATCGAGTGGCTTCCGTTGCTGTCGACGACATTCGCCCCCACCGGCCTCAGGCCGGACGGATTTCCAAGCCCACGGTGCGTTTGTCGCCGCCGCGCAGCTTGGAAAAAAAGGTGAAGACCCGACCGACGATCCCGTACCGCTGGTTAATGGCCCGGTAGACGCTCTCAGTCTGCGAATCATCGAGCACCGTGGCGACAGCCTCCACCGGTTCGCCGGTAACCTTTCCGCGCATATCGCAGGGCGCGAGTGTTACCCGCGGGGTATTGCGGATCCGCTTGACCTTCCAGGCGTTCTTTTCGGTGATCACCACCGCGCGGTCGCCGTCCCGGGCGATCCAGACCGGCACCGGCTTGGGCCGTCCGTCTTTGGTGAAGGTGGTCAATGACACGTAGCGGGCTTTGGACACATCGTCGAAAGTGGCAGCCATGCCGTCCAATCTAGCGGCCCTCCAGTTCACCCTCGGATTCCAGCAGCACCTGGCGCAGTCCGGCCAGGGTCCGCGGATCCGGCTGCTCCCACATTCCACGGCCCGCCGCCTCCAGGAGGCGCTCTGACATGCCGTGCAGGGCCCATGGATTGGACTCAGACAAGAACTTGCGGTTCTCCTGGTCCAGGACGTACTGCTCGGTGATCCGCTCGTACATCCAGTCGGCCATCACCCCCGCGGTGGCGTCATAACCGAACAAGTAGTCCACGGTCGCGGCCATTTCGAAAGCACCTTTGTAACCGTGCCTCCGCATCGCCGCCATCCACCGCGGGTTCACCACGCGGGCCCGGAAGACCCGGGCGGTCTCCTCCGACAGGGTCCGGGTGCGAACTTCATCGAAACGGGTGTTGTCACCGACGTACGCGGTCGGCGCCTGACCGGTGAGCGCTCGAACGGTGGCGATCATGCCGCCGTGATACTGAAAATAGTCATCGGAGTCGGCGATATCGTGTTCCCGGGAGTCGATATTCTTCGCCGCGACGACGATCCGGCGGTACTGCACCGACATGTCCTCACGTGCCGGGCGGCCATCCAGGCCCCGGCCGTAGGCAAAGCCACCCCAGGCCGTGTAGACCTCGGCGAGGTCGGCGTCATCGCGCCAATTGCGGCTGTCGATCAACTGCAGCAGGCCGGCACCGTAGGTACCGGGTTTGGAGCCGAAGATACGTGTGGTTGATCGACGTTCGTCACCGTGCTCACGCAGGTCGGCCTGCGCGTGGGCGCGCACGTAGTTCTGCTCGTCCGATTCGGCGAGCCCGGCCACCAGCCGCACGGCATCGTCGAGCATCGTCACCACATGGGGGAAGGCGTCCCGGAAGAACCCGGAGATCCGGACGATGACATCGATGCGGGGGCGGCCCAATTCGGCCGGCCGGATCGCCTCGAGGTCGACCACCCGCCGGGAGGCGTCATCCCAGATCGGCCGCACGCCGAGCAGGGCCAGAACCTCGGCGATATCGTCGCCGGAGTTGCGCATCGCCGAGGTGCCCCACACCGAAAGACCCACCGACCGCGGCCATTCGCCATGATCGGCGCGGTATCGATCGAGCAGTGAATCAGCCATCGACATTCCGGTTTCCCAGGCCAACTTGGATGGCATCGCCTTCGGATCCACCGAGTAGAAGTTGCGTCCGGTCGGCAGCACGTTGACCAGGCCGCGCAGCGGGGATCCGGACGGGCCCGCAGCGATATAACGCCCGTCCAGGGCTCTCAGCACCTCCGCGATCTCGGTAGCCGTCCCGGCTAGCCGGGGCACGACCTCGCGGGCCGCGAAGCGCAGAATCCGTGCGATATCGGTGTCGGTGGTCAGCGCCTCGGCACGGTCGGCATCCCAGCCCGTGTCCTGCAGTGCGCCCAGCAAGGCGCGGGCCCGCTCCTCGGCGTCATCAACGGCTGCGCGAGCATCGGAGCCGTCCTCGGCAAGTCCCAGGGCCTGACGCAGGCCGGGCATGCTCTGCTCGCCGCCGAAAAGCTGCCGCGCCCGCAGGATGGCGAGCACCATATCCAGTTCTGCCTCACCGGCCGGCGCCGCGCCGAGGATGTGCAGGCCGTCCCGAATCTGGACGTCTTTGATCTCGCAGAGCCAGCCGTCGACATGCAGCAACATATCGTCGAAAGAGTCATCAGCGGGACGTTCGGCCAGCCCGAGGTCATGGTCCATCTTGGCCGCGCTCATCAACGTCCAGATCTGCTGGCGTATCGCAGGCAGTTTTGCGGGGTCGAGGGCGGCGATATTCGCGTGTTCGTCCAACATCTGCTCGAGTCGGGCGGTGTCGCCGTAGCTCTCGGCGCGGGCCATCGGCGGGATCAAGTGGTCGACGATGGTGGCATGCGCCCGACGCTTGGCCTGGGTGCCCTCCCCCGGATCGTTGACCAGAAACGGGTAGATCAGCGGCAGGTCACCCAGTGCGGCATCGGGCCCGCAGTTCGCTGACATTCCGACGTTCTTACCGGGCAGCCATTCCAGGTTGCCGTGCTTGCCGATATGCACCACGGCGTGGGCGCCGAACTCGTACCGCAACCAGAAATAAGTGCCCAGGTAATGATGGCTGGGCGGTAGGTCAGGATCGTGATAGATGGCGATCGGATTCTCACCGAATCCGCGGGGCGGCTGCACCAGGATCACGATGTTCCCGGCTTGGATTGCCGCGACCACGATTTCGCCCTGGGGATCGTGACTTCGGTCGACGAACAACTCCCCGGGCGGTTCACCCCAGTGCCGCACCATGGCCTCACGCAGGTCCCCGGGCAGAGTCGCGAACCACTCGCAGTAGCGCGCCGCCGAAATCCTGATCGCCCGGTCGGCCAACTGATCTTCAGTGAGCCAGTCCGGGTCCAGGCCACCTCGCTGGACCAGGGCGTGCATCAGCGCGTCACCGTCACCGCTGGCCAGGCCGGGCACGTCCCCGACTCGGTAGCCGTTGTCCTGCAACGCTTTCAGCAACGCGATCGTACTCGAAGGAGTGTCCAGTCCGACTGCGTTGCCGATCCGCGAGTACTTGGTCGGATAGGCCGAGAACATCACTGCGATGCGTTTCTCCGGTGCGCTGACCCGGCGTAGGGTCGCATAGTTGACCGCGAGCCCCGCGACCCGGTCGCACCGCTCCGGGTCTGGCACGTAGGAGATCAGCCCCTCATCATCGATCTCCTTGAACGAGAACGGAACCGTAATGATGCGTCCGTCGAACTCCGGTACCGCGACCTGGGTGGCGACATCCCGGGGGCTCAGGCCATTGTCATTGCCGACCCACTGTGCGCGCGGACTTGTCAGGCACAATCCCTGCAGAATCGGGATATCGAGGGCCGCTAAGTGTTTGACATTCCAGCTGTCGTCGTCCCCGCCCGCGGTGACCGCCGCCGGCTGCACACCACCAGCGGCGAGCACGGTCACCACCATGGCGTCAACGCCGCCGAGGAGTCGCAGCAGTTCCGGCTCCGGGGTGCGCAGTGAGGTGCAATACACCGGGACCGGGTGACCGCCGGCGCGCTCGATCGCACAACACAAGGCCTCAACATAGGCGGTGTTGCCGGCCAGTTGCTGGGCGCGGTAAAACAGCACGGCGATATCAGGTGCCTCAACGCCAACTGCCGACCGGGCGGCAGGCATCCCCGCGAAACAGGCCGCACCACCGGGACATCCCGGACAGCCCGACACCGTGGGGCAGACCCGCTCGAGCACACCCCAGGGCGGCGTTGCCGACGGCGGACTGAATCCGAAGCCGGTCATCAACACTGTGTCGGCGAGAAAGCCGTACAGGTGCCTCAGGTTCGCAACCCCGCCCTCGGCGAGATAGATATGTGTCTGCACGGCGATTCCGGCCGGAACGGTGGATCGGGTCATCAGATCGGCGTCGGGAGCCTGTTCCCCGCTGACGACCACTGTTGGAAGCCCACTGGCGATGACGGTGTCGATGGTGTTCTGCAGGGCCCGGTAGCCGCCGAGGACCCGGACCACCACCAGGTCGGCGCCGTCGAGCAGGGTGTCGAGTTGACCGGTGGCCAAGCGCGTCGGGTTTGCCCAGCGGTAGCCGGCCGCGCTGGACCGCGCGGTGATCAGATCAGTGTCGGAGGTCGACAGCAGCAGCACGGTAGGTGAGGGCACGTGCTATTCGTACCCTAGGCCGGGGGTTCGCGGTCGGCTGCGGGGTCCGGGCGGCGGTCGGACACCGGATCGGAGGCCGTCCGACGCAGCAGCGGAGCGCCGACCGCGACCAGAATGGCGACCATGACCGCTGGTGCGAGCAGTGGTGCCCAGGTGATTGGCAGCGGTGCGACGGTGGCGATCAGACCGACCAGGGTGAAGCCGATCAGGGCGGCGGCCGCCGGGACGGTGATCGCCACCCCGCCCCGGTCCGCGGCGTGCCGGGTGAGGAGATAAGCCGCGGCCGCCAGACCGGAACCGGCGGCGAACAACGGTGTCGTTTCAACCAGGCTCAGCGCCGCGACCGTCAGCAGCACAGCGACGGTCGCCGCCAATCGGAAGAACACGGCAACCAACACGGCCAGGGTCGCCGGTGCGACCGCGGCGAATCCCGTCCGGCCCGCGGGCCAGGCCGCGGCCACCACCATCAGCGCCGCAAATACCGCAGAGAACAACTGCGCGGCCGGCCTCATCGGCGGCGCCGCCGCCCGCCGCGGCGCCCGCTGTCGGGCAGCAACCTCATCGCGTGGTCCAGTGGGATCTCGGCCGGCCATTCGATCACCTCGACACCCATCACCCGCATGTCCCGGCGCATTGCAGACCGCTCCAGCGCCCACATCCGCTGTAGCAGAGGGTCGGCGCCGGCACCGAGCGGATAACCCCCAAGGACATCCACAGCGACCACGATGTGACCTCGTCGACGCAGGTCGATCAGCGCCAGCCCGAACGCGGTGCTCAACAGTGTTGAGAATGCCACCACCACGGCACCGGGCGGCACAGCGGCCTGCGGGGCAAGTGTTCCCGGTACTTCCCGTCCGCTGATTCCCAGGACCGCGTCGAGTACCCGGTAGAACTGACGCTGGCCGATATCGGCGCCCAGCCAGCGCGGGCGACCGCCTCCCAGCGCGACCACCCCGGCGCGATCTCCGTTTCGCAGCGCCGACTGCACCACCTGAACAGCACCCTCCACCGCCCGCGCGGTATCGGTCGTCGCGGGGCCGGCCGGCTGTGCGCTGGAGTCCAGCAGTACCACCACGTCGACGGAGCGGTCCGTCAGCCGTTCCGTGACATGCAGGCTGCCGCGCCGGGCGCTGACCGACCAGTTGACCGTCCTGAGCTGATCGCCGGGGACATAACGCCGGATGTCGGCATACTCCACCCCGGGGCCGGTGAGACGGCTCAGATGAATGCCGAGGCGTTCGGGCAGCTCGGTTCGGGGGGTCGCGGTGGACGGTGGCGCCGCCACGGGGAACACGTAGATATCGGCGATCTCCACGGTTGCTGTCGCGTTGCGCAGCCCGCCTGCCGCGACGACCTCGAGATGAGCACGCAGCGGATAGCGGCCCCATCTGTCAGCGCAGACCGCTACCGAGCGGATGGCTTCGGCGCCCTTTTCCGTGCCCTCTCCGTCTGTGCCCTCTCCTTCTGTGCCCTCTTCTTCCGCACGCGCCTCATCGGTGCTCTGGATTCGCATACCGGGCAGCGCAGAGATCGTCAGGGTGACCTGGGCTCCATCCGGGTCGGGTGACAGTTCCGCGACGGTCTGGACCCACTCCCCCTCGAAGCAGCGTTGGGTACCCGGAGTGGCACGCACCCCGAGCGTCGCGGGGAGGCGTTGCCATCCCAGTGATGACAACACGCCTAGCATCGGGGCGGCGAAGGCGATCAGATACCAGCGGCCAGGCAGCATCGCCATGGCCAGGGCCGCTGCCGCGCCGATGAAGAGCGACTGAGCCAGAGCTGATGTGCGCCAGACCAAGGGTGCCTCGACCCGGTTCTCGGATTCGGCGCTGCCGACGTCCACCCGTTACATCTCTTCGGGCGCCTGCAGGTGCGGTGTTGTCCGGTCCGGTGCTCGCGGCACCGGTACGCGGCGCAACAGCTGCTCCACCACATCGGTGCCGTGCAGGCTGCGCACCCACATCTCCGGGCGCAGCGTTATCCGATGTCCCAGCGCGGGAACGGCGAGGGCTTTGACATCCTCGGGTAGGACGAAGTCCCGACCGCTGAGTAGGGCGCGAGCCCGGGCGAGCTGGACCAGATCGAGTTCCGCGCGCGGGCTGGCGCCGACAAGCAGTTGCGGATGACTGCGGGTGGCCGCAGCCAGCGAGACCACATACCGGAGAACGTCCTCGTGCACGGAAACCGCCTCGACCGATTCCCGCATCGCCACCAGTTGGTCGGCGTCCACCACCTCCCCGATCTCGATCTCCGCTGATCCCCGCTGTAGCCGGCGCCGCAGCATTGCGGCCTCGTCGCGCTCCGAGAGGTACTCCAGCGTCACTTTCACCGCGAACCGGTCGAGCTGGGCCTCGGGTAACGGGTAGGTGCCCTCGAATTCGATCGGGTTGTCGGTGGCGATGACGACGAACGGCGATGGCAACCGATGAGTTTCGCCGTCGATGCTGACCTGATGTTCGGCCATCGCCTCCAGCAGCGCCGCCTGCGTCTTGGGCGGGGTCCGGTTGATCTCGTCGGCCATCAGCAGGTTGGTGAAGATCGGGCCCCGACGGAACTCGAAATGACTCGACCGCATGTCATAGATGGTCGATCCCAACAGGTCGGCGGGCAGCAGGTCAGGGGTGAACTGGACGCGGGTGAAACGCAGGCCGAGGGCCGCGGCCATCGATCGTGCGATCAGGGTCTTGCCCGTTCCGGGAAGGTCCTCGATCAGCACATGTCCATCGGCGAGCACCGAGGTCAGGATCAGCAACAGGGCGCTGCGCTTACCGACCACCGCCCTCTCGACCTCGTTGAGAACGGCTTCGCATAACGCGGTGGTGGCCGTTTTACCGGTCCCCGAATCCGCGGCCGAACCGGCCGGAGTGCTCATATCTCTTCCAGTCGCCGCAGGATGTCGTCGAGGACCGCTCGGCCGGGCCCGGGTTCGGCGCGGCCGCCCCGCGAGGCATTGTTCGGGTCAACCCACGGCCAGAGCGCGTCACCGAACACCATTCTGCCGGTGGTGGACAACAGCGCCGGGTCCTTGATGCGGGTTGCCACCATGAATTCCCGGGCCAGTCGGGGGCGCAGGTACCGGTCCCAACTCGCGCGGCTGGAATCGGCCCACCCGATCATCGCCTCGGTCCTGGACTGCCACCCCAGCAGGGACTCCAGCGCGTCGTCAGGGGTCGCTTCGGCGCGGTCCTCTGGCCGGACCCCGACGAAGCTGTCGCGCAGCACGATCGCGAACACTGCTACCGCGGCCGCCGATACCGGCAGCGCCCAACTCCGGTCGATGAGGAACACCGTCACCTCGATCAGGAGGACCAGCAGCAGACCGCCCACCACCACGACCCGCGTTGTCGTGGTCGTCATGGCCGCACCTGTCCCAGCTCGTCAAGAACTGACCGCAGCGCCCGTTCGGCCACCACGCGGTGATCCTCGGTCATCACGTGCCTGCTGAACCGGGCTTCGGCGAAAACCTCCACCAGGGAGGTCGCGCTGCCGGCTCGAACCGCGCGGTTCTCGATTGCCCGCGCCAGCACTTCCGAAGGAGTGTCGGACTCCAGTGGGGCCGCGCCGGGGGAACTCGCCAGGGCCTGCTCCATAGCCGCGTAGCAGGCGATGATGGCAACTCGGGGCCCGCGGCTGAGATCGCCGACCTCGGCAAGTCCGCGCTCTGCGGCGACTGCGAGTGGTTCGGGTCCGGGCACCGGCCGGGACAGGCCGGGGGCCGGCGAAAGCGGCCCGGCGGGCCGGCTCACACGCCACCGCCGGACAGCGGTGGCGACGGTGCCGACGAGGGTCATGAGCACCAGAGCGACAGTCGTCACTTCGAGATACCTCAGCACCCGGCCATCGGGTTCCCGCTGCGGCGGCTGGGTCGGGGCGGCCGGTGCCGCGCCCCCGTCGCTCTGCGCAGGTGTCGGCCCCGTGGGGGAATCCTGGCCCAGTTCAGTCGTTTCGACGCTCAGCAGACTCGCCACCATCAGCGTGATCAGCCATCCGACGGCCACAACCACCGCGAGGAGCAGCAGCCGCCGACTGAGTCGCGCCCGTGCACCCGAGACACCGCGCGGCAGCTCCCGATGTTCGGTCCGGCTGTCCAGAACCGGTCTGCGAAACGACATCACCACGGCGACGGCCATGATGAGCAGTGATGCCGCCAGAAGCGTGACGACCCCGGCGATCGATGCGCTGCCGTCCTGAGAGTGATCCCGCGGAACCGTCTGGACATCGGGTACCCGGCCGCCCAGCACCACCGAGACAAGGATGAGTAGGCCGAGCAGGACCGCCACCCGTCCCACGGGCCTGGATTCACCGGACAAGCGTGCCGTCGTCGCGCCACCCCCTCGTCATGGTGCCTAATTCCCGTACTCCATCGTGGCACGGCGCAGCCCGTACCGTGGGAGCGTGACCAGGACCCGCGACGAGGACGTCTGTCCCGGCGCCCTGCAGATGCACCAGGCCGCCGACGGCGTGCTGGCCCGGGTCCGACTGCCGGGCGGGATGATCTCCGCGGCTCAGTTGGAGGCCCTCGCCGCCGCCGCAACCCGGTTCGCAGCCGGCACCCTGGAGCTGACCGCTCGCGGCAACCTGCAGCTGCGGGGTATCACCGATGCCGCCGCGGTGGCCGATACCGTCGCCGCGGCCGGACTGCTGCCATCAGCAACCCACGAGCGGGTGCGCAATATCGTCGCCTCCCCGCTGTCCGGCCGGGTGGGTGGTCTCGCCGACATCCGGGCCTGGGTGGACGAACTGGACGGCGCGATTCAGGACGACCCGGTCCTGGCCGGACTGCCGGGCAGGTTTCTGTTCGGTATCGACGATGGCACCGCCGATACCTCCGGGCTGGCGGCCGATGTCGGGTTGCACGTTCTCGCCGACGGTGTGGCGCTGCTCCTGGCGGGCCATGATACCGGCATCAGGTTGCCCGGGCATGAAGCCGTCTCGGGCCTGCTGACGATCGCCCGCCGGTTCGTGGAGCTGCGCGGAACGGCATGGCGGGTAAGCGAATTGGACGATCCCGATGTTCTGCTGACCGGGTATCGGTCCTCGGCCCCGGCCGGTGGTGAATTCATGTTGGCCCGTCCGCCCGTCGGATGGATCGAACAGGCCGACGGGGCGGTGGCGATCGGCGCGGCGGTACCGCTCGGCGTGCTCACCGCCCGGCAGGCGCAATTCGTCGCGGCCATCGGAGCACCGGTGGTCATAACGCCCCGGCGGTCCCTGTTGGTGTGTGATCTGACGGAGACAGTCGCCGATACCGCATTGCGAGTGCTCGCCCCGATGGGCCTGGTATTCGACCAGGCCTCGCGGTGGCTCGACATCACCTCATGCGTCGGCATTCCCGGGTGCGAACGGTCCCGCGCCGATGTGCGGGCCGAGGCAACGCGGTCAGCTGAGTCCGGAGCGGTCACCGGGCGCGTGCATTACGCCGGCTGCGAACGCGCCTGTGGAAGTCCGGCGGCCGGCACGGTTCTGGTGGCCTCCGGAGACGGCTACACCCCACTGGACCGGCCGACCGTAGGCTGATCACCGTGCTCGACTACAACCGCGATGCCGCCGAGATCTACCGGCAGTCTTTCGCGACGATCCGGGCCGAATCGGACCTGAGCCCGTTCCCCGATGACGTCGCCAGGGTGGTGGTTCGGCTCATCCACACCTGCGGGCAGGTTGATCTGACCGAGCACATCGCGTTCACCCCCGCGGTGGTGACCGCCACCCATGCGGCGCTGGCGCGCGGCGCTGCAATCCTGTGCGATTCCTCGATGGTCGCCGCCGGGATCACCGCAGCGCGGCTTCCCGCCGATAACCAAGTGGTGTCCCTGGTGGCCGACCCGGGTGCCGCCGACCTGGCACGGCGCCGGGCCACCACCAGGTCGGCCGCGGGGGTTGAGCTGTGGGCCGACCGGCTGGCAGGTTCGGTCTTGGCCATCGGTAACGCCCCGACCGCGTTGTTCCGGTTGCTGGAACTTCTCGACGACGGTGTGCCCGCGCCGGTTTCGGTGCTCGGCGGCCCGGTTGGTTTCGTTGGGTCGGCACAATCGAAGACCGCGCTCGTCGAGAACCCGCGCGGTATGGAGTATCTGATCGTGCGGGGCCGGCGGGGGGGAAGCGCCATGGCGGCCGCCGCCGTCAACGCGATTGCGAGTGCACGCGAATGAGGCTTGCCGAATGAGCGGCACGCTCTACGGAGTCGGGCTGGGCCCCGGCGACCCGGAGTTGGTGACCGTCAAAGCAGCGCGCATCATTGCCGCGGCTGACGTGGTGGCGTATCACAGCGCGCGACACGGCCGCAGCATCGCCCGCGGGATCGCCGAGCCCTACCTGCGTCCGGGGCAGATAGAAGAGCATCTGGTTTACCCGGTGACCACTGAGTCCACCGAACACCCCGACGGCTACGCCGGTGCGATGCACGACTTCTACGCATCGGCTGCAGACCGGATCGCCGGTCATCTGGCAGCCGGCCGTGATGTCGCTCTGCTCGCCGAGGGTGATCCGCTCTTCTACAGCTCCTATATGCACATGCACACCCGGCTCACCCGCCGGTTCGACGCGGTGATCGTACCCGGGGTGACATCGGTGAGCGCCGCGTCGGCGGCCACCGGGACGCCGTTGGTGACCGGAGACGAAGTGTTGTCGATACTGCCCGGAACCCTCCCGGTCGCCGAACTCTCCCGCCGGCTGGCCGATACCGACGCCGCGGTGATCATGAAGCTAGGTCGAACATATTCCCAAGTGCAACAGGCGCTTTCACATTCAGGTCGGCTCGAGGAGGCACTCTATGTCGAGCGGGCTAGTACCGACGGGCAGCGCGTGCTCCCTGCTGCCGAGGTGGACCGGGCCGATGTCCCGTATTTCTCCCTGGCGATCCTGCCCGGCGGCGGTCACCCGGTGCGTCGGCCGGACCGGGTCGGCACCATCGTGGTGGTCGGTCTCGGGCCCGGCGATCCCCGATGGATGACACCTCAGAGCCGGCTGGAATTGGCCGTGGCCACCGATCTGATCGGATACGGCCCGTATCTGGACCGGTTGCCGAAAAGCACCGGGCAACGCCGCCACCCCAGTGCTAACACCGACGAACCCGCGCGAGCCCGGCTGGCCTGTGAACTGGCCGAGCAGGGCCGCGCGGTGGCGGTGGTGTCCTCAGGTGATCCGGGGATCTTCGCGATGGCGACCGCGGTACTTGAGGAGGCCAAGCAGTGGCCGGGAGTCGATGTGCGGGTGGTCCCGGCGATGACGGCGGCCCAGGCGGTGGCCAGCCGGGTGGGTGCGCCACTGGGGCACGACTATGCGGTGCTATCGCTTTCGGACCGGCTCAAGCCATGGGGTGTGATCGCCGCCCGGCTGTCGGCGGCGGCCGCCGCAGATCTGGTGCTGGCCATCTACAACCCTGCCTCGAAGACCCGCACCTGGCAGGTCGCGGCGATGCGTGATCTGCTGCTCGAACAACGCGACGCCGGCACCCCGGTGGTGATAGGTCGCGATGTGTCAGGGCCGGCCGAGTCGGTACGGGTGGTCCGGCTGGCCGATCTGGACCCGGCCGATGTGGACATGCGCTGTCTGCTCATCGTGGGGTCATCACAGACTCAGTGGTACTCCTCGCCGGCTGGTGACACCGTTTTCACGCCACGACGCTATCCGGGCTGATCCAGCGCCCAGGACGCTGCGTCGGACACCGAGTGCACGATGGTCAGCCCAGATGGTGGCGCGGGCGGCTCGATCATCACCACGTCGATACCGAGACTGTGCGCGGCGTCGAGCTTGGCCCGGGTCATCTCTCCCCCGCTGTTCTTCGTCACCAGCGCCTCGATCCCATGCTCGGCGAGCAATGCTCGTTCGCCCTCGTACCGGTAGGGCCCGCGAGAGAGCAGAAGCTGGTGTTCGGCCGGCAAGACGGCTGGATCGGGCGGTGTCACCACCCGAATGAGGAACCAGGCCCGCGCGGCGGCGAAGGGTCTCAACCCGGAACGGCCGTTGGTAAGAAATACTCGCGGGTACCCCTTGGCGGCAACGGTTTCAGCAGCTGCGATATCGGACTTAACCTGCAGCGCGCCGTCGATCTCCCACGGTTGCCGGTGCAGCAGCAGATGCGGCACTCCCAGCTCCCGGCAGGCGCTGACACCGTTGACTGTGATGGTGGCGGCAAACGGATGGGTAGCGTCGATGACAGCGGTGATGCCGTTGTCGGTGAGCCAGTTCCGCAGCCCGGCAGCGCCGCCAAAACCGCCGATCCGCACCGGGCCGACCGGCAGCGCCGGATTGGGCACCCGGCCGGCGAGGGAGCTGACGATGTCGACGTACGGGTGTAACCGGGCGGCCAGCGCGCGGGCCTCGCCGGTACCACCCAACAGCAGGACCCGCATCAATGCGGGGTTCCGCGGGCGCGTCGGGCCGAATACAGGTAGCTGTCGGTGAAGCCCTCCGCGGTGAGCACATCTCCGAGCACGATGACCGCCGTGCGGGTCACCGCAGCCTCGTGCATTCGCTCGGCGATATCGGCCAGGGTGCCGCGCAACACCACCTGATCAGGCCAGCTGGCGAAGGCCACCACCGCGACCGGGGTGTCGGGGCGGTAGCCGCCGGTCAGCAACTCCGGGACGATCGCGTCGATGCGGTGGGCCGCCAAGTGGATCACCAGCGTGCCCCCCGATGCTGCGAGGGCGCCCAGATTCTCGCTCGCGGGCATTGCAGTGGACACAGTCGACACCCTGGTCAAGATGACAGTCTGGGAAATCCCGGGGACGGTCAACTCGCGGCCCAGGACGGCGGCCGCGGCGGCGAAAGCCGGCACACCGGGCACGATCTCGTAGTCGATGCCGAGCCTGTCGAGCCGGCGGCGCTGTTCGGCGACTGCACTGTAGAGCGACGGATCCCCGGAGTGCAGCCGCGCGACATCATCACCGTCGGCGTGTGCCCGCGCGAACTCGTCGATGATCTCCTCGAGCGTGAGCGGTCCGCTGTCGATGATGCGGGCATCCGGCGGGCAGAACTCCAGCAGTTCGGTGGTCATGATCGAACCCGCGTAAATGCAGACCCGGCATCGCTGTAGCAGTCGTTGACCGCGCACGGTGATCAGATCGGCCGCCCCCGGTCCCGCCCCGATGAAGTAGACCGTCACTGACACCCCATCACTTCGTCACCGTCCATTGGGTGATGGGCATGAGCGGACGCCAGCCGGTAAAACGGCCGAGCGGCTCGCCAAAATAATGCTGAAAACGGTGCAGTTCGCCGCCGCGGCGCGAATACCAGTCAACAAGCAGCGCCTCGGACTCCGCGGTCACCGCGTTGGCCACCAGTCGGCCACCGTCGCGCAGCCGGTCAAAGCAGGCTTCCAACATGCCGGTGTGGGTGAGTCCCCCGCCGACGAAGATGGCATCGGGCTGGTCGGCGTCGACAAACTCCTGCGGTGCCGCTCCGCGGATGTCGATGTCAGCTCCGAATGCCCGCGCGTTGGCACCCACTCTCTCGCGCCGCAGCGGATCGATCTCGAAACCCACTGCGCGACAGGCCGGTGCACTCCTGCACCACTCAACTGCGATCGAGCCCGACCCCGATCCGATATCCCAGAGTAATTCGCCCGCTCGCGGCGATAGCGCGGCAAGGGTAACCGCACGGATAGTCTGCTTCGTGATCTGACCATCGTGTCGGAGGACGTCGTCGGCCAGCCAGCGACCGTCGTTCTCGTCGGGCAGATAACGAACGGCGATCACGTTGAGCTCATCGATATCGTCGGGCGGCGCGGCCGCCCATTCTTCGGCCGGACCGACGCGAATGCGTTCACGCGGGCCGCCGAGTTGCTCGAGAACGCTGAATTCCGAAGCGCCGCGGCCGGTCTCGGCCAGACCGGCGGCCAGTGTACGGGGGGTGGTCGCATCACGACACAGCACTATCGCCCGGCCACCACGGCGGATAGCGGTGTGTGTGGGGGCGGTAACGAGACTGATTATCTCGGTGTCGTGGGCGGCCCAGCCCATCCGAGCGCAGGCCAGGCTCACCGATGAGACCTGCGGCAGCACCCGAACCCGCTCAGCGCCGTGCAGGCGGATCAAGGTAGCTCCGATACCGTGCAATAGCGGATCGCCGCTGGCGACCACGTGGATGTCTCCGCTGGGTTGGTCGGCTAACAGGCCTTCCAGCACCGGCAACATCGGGGTGGGCCAGCGGTGCCGCGGCGCCGCAACGCTCTCGTCGAGCAGGTCGAGTTGGCGGGCGGAGCCATAGATGATGCCGGCTCGCCGCAACTCCCGCCGGGAGTTCTCTGACAGCCCTGACATACCGTCGGCACCGATCCCGACGACGACGATCCGCCCCGCCGGTTTCATTGTCCGTTCTTCACTTCGTTCATCACCGGGTGGTTTCGGTTCTTCACTTCGTTCATCACCGGGTGGTTTCGGTTCTTCACTTCGTTCATCACC
>CAZKUK010000002.1:0-46444 GCA_964555915.1 uncultured Mycobacterium sp. | reverse complement strand
GGGGCATCCTGCGCCAGATCGGTTGCGGCAGTATTCGCATCACAAAGAACAGCGGCCGCAACCCCCGGGGAACCCAGACGGTACGACGGCCTCGGTCCAGCGCGCGGGAGGTTGCCTCGGCAACCTGCGCCGGTGTGCTGGAAAACGGGGCCGGGTCCATCCCGGCGGTCATCCGGCCGATGACGAACCCGGGGCGCACGATCAACAACCGCACCCCGCTCCCGTGCAGCGAATCAGCAAGGCCGCTGGCGAAACCGTCGAGCCCAGCTTTTGCCGATCCGTACACATAGTTGGCACGGCGTACCCGCACACCCGCGACCGAAGAAAACACGACCAGCGTCCCGCGTCCGGCGGTGCGCATCGCAGCCGCCAGCACGGTGAGCAAGCTGATCTGGGCGACATAGTCAGTGTGCACGATGGCGACCGCATGGGTCGGGTCGGTCTCGGCGCGCGACTGCTCGCCCAGGATGCCGAACGCCAGCACCGCGATGTCGATCTGTCCGACCTCGTCGACCACGTGCTGAATTGACGTTGCGTGGGAGTTCAGATCGTTGGCGTCGAACTCGACCGTTCGTACCTCGCGGGCGCCGGCAGCACGCACCATCTGAACCTGTTCATCGAGTCGGTCAGCGCCTCGGGCGGCCAGCACGACCGTGCGGGACGGTGCCAATCGGGTCGCCAACTCGACACCGATCTCACTGCGGCCACCGAGAATCAGGACGACGCCGGATTTCCCGGTACTCGCGTCGGCTGTTTCGGCTGTGTCTTCCACGGCTGCGATTATTCCCTGCGCTAGCGTGATCATCGATGCCCAACACCACAACCAGGCTCACTAGCGATGCCTTCGAGTTCCTCACCGAGCGTCATCTCGCCATGCTCACCACCCTGCGGGCCGATGGCTCCCCTCATGTGGTGGCGGTGGGCTTCACCTTCGATCCCCAGACCCATATTGCCCGCGTCATCACCAGCGACGGATCGCAGAAGGCCGTCAATGCCGAGCGGAGCAATATCGGAGTGCTCTCGCAGGTGGACGGCGCACGCTGGCTGTCGCTGGAGGGCGTAGCCGGTGTGAACCGTCTCCCAGACGCGATCCGAGACGCCGAGCTGCGTTATGCCCAGCGGTATCGGACACCGCGGCCCAATCCGAAACGGGTCGTGATCGAAGTGCTGGTCAAGCGGGTGCTGGGATCGTCGAGTCTGCTGGACCGCTCCGAACATTGAGCACCGCAGCGGGGGCTTAGCTCGGCTTAGCTCAGTGGAACCACGGTGAGGCCGTGTGGCCGGGTGTTGACCGACAGCGCTCCGTCACCGGTGACGATCACGATGTCCTCGATTCGGGCTCCCCAGCGGCCGGGCAGATAGATTCCCGGCTCGACGCTGAAAGCCATCCCTTCGGCCAGCGGCTGATCGTTACCGGCGACGATATAGGGCTCCTCGTGGACCGAAAGCCCGATACCGTGGCCGGTGCGGTGGACGAAATAGTCCGCCAGACCCGCTTGGGCCAGCACGTCGCGGGCAGTGGCGTCGACCTGCTCAGCGCTGACCCCGGGACGCACCGCCGCCACCGCAGCCGCTTGGGCGCGCTGCAGCACCGCGTACCGCTCGGCTATCTCCGGGTCCGGTTCGCCCATGCTGTAGGTGCGCGTGCAATCGGAGTTGTAACCGGGCTCAACCGGGCCTCCGATATCGACGACCACCAAATCGCCGGGCCGTAGTTCACGATCGGAGCATTCATGGTGTGGGTCGGCACCGTTCGGCCCGGATCCGACGATGACGAACGCAGCTGCGGAATGCCCCTCGGCAACAATGGCTTCGCTTATCGCGGAAGCAACCTCAGCCTCGGTGCGCCCCGGTTTCAGGAACTCGGGCACCTGCGCATGCACCCGGTCAATAGCCGCGCCGGCAAGGCGCAGGGCTGCGATCTCGGCATGATCCTTCACCATCCGCAGCGACGCCAGGACCTCCGTGGCCAGGACCGGCACCGCACCGAGCCGGTCAGCTAACGGCAGCAGATGAAGAGCCGGCATGGAGTCGGTGACGGCGGCTCTCGCGTGCCCGCCGAGAGCGAGCGCCACCAGCTCGTAGGGGTTTTCACCGTCTACCCAGTCCCGCACGCTCAGGGTGAGTTCGCCGGCCGCGCTCTCCCGAAGTGCGGCCAGTTCCATTCGCGGCACAACCAGTACCGGGTCGCCGCTCGCCGGAATCACCAACGCGGTGAGCCGTTCGAAAGTCTGGGCCCGCGAACCGATCAGATAACGCAGGTCATACCCCGGGGTGACAATGAGGCCGTCCACACCTGACTGTGCGGCACCGATCGCGGCTGCGGCCAGGCGTCGGGCATAGACCTCGCTGCCGAACCTCCCGACGGTGCCCATGGCTGTCAGGTTAGCGTGGTCTCCCATGTCTTCCCCGATGTTGCTGCTCGACGGCGCCAGCATGTGGTTTCGCTCCTTCTTCGGTGTACCGACGTCAATCACAGCACCCGATGGCCGGCCGGTGAACGCGATACGCGGGTTCATCGACAGCGTCGCCACGTTGATCACCCGGGAAGCTCCGGATCGCCTGGTGGTGTGTCTCGATCTGGATTGGCGGCCGAGATTCCGGGTCGACCTGATCCCGTCCTACAAGGCACACCGGATAGCCGACCAAGACGGCACAGCCGGCGAACGCCCCGCGGATGAATCCGAGGAGGTGCCCGACGACTTGAGCCCGCAGATCGACGTGATCCTGTCCGTGCTGCACGCATTCGGAATTGCGACCGCCGGCGCGGAGGGCTTCGAAGCCGACGATGTGCTGGGGACGCTGGCCGCTGCCGAGCGGCGTAGCCCGGTGGTGGTCGTCAGTGGGGACCGCGACCTGTTGCAAGTGGTCGCCGACGAACCGGTGCCGGTGCGGGTGTTGTATATCGGCCGAGGCCTGTCGAAGGCGGTGATGTTCGGGCCTGCTGAGGTCGCTGAGCGATACCGGATCCCGGAGGAGCGTGCCGGCGCCGCGTACGCCGAGCTGGCATTGCTACGCGGTGACCCCTCCGATGGCCTACCCGGGGTGCCCGGAATCGGCGAGAAGACCGCAGCCACCATGCTGTCGAAATACGGCTCGCTGGAACAGATTATGGCGGCTGCCAACGACCCGCGGTCATCCCTGCCGAAGGCCCTTCGAGCGAAGCTGCTGGCCGCAGCCGACTACATCGCCGCAGCCGGGCCGGTGGTCACGGTGGCACGTGACGCACCGGTGCAATCGTCAAGGGATGACCGGCTGCCGCGGGCTGCCGTGGACCCGGCCCGGGTCGCGCAGTTGGCGAAGGAGCATGGAATCAGCTCATCGATTGCCCGGCTGCAGAAGTCCCTCGACGGATTGTCCCGCTGACGCTCAGTCCGCCACGCCCAGGACGTTGACGGCGATGCCGGCATTCCGGAGATCGCGCAGAACTCCATCCCGCAACGTCCGCTGCGCTGCGGGACACCCACGGCAGGCGCCGTCCATGGCAACCTGCACGGCGCTGTCGTTGAGCGCGACGATGCGCAGACCTCCCCCGTGGGACTCTGCAACCTGCCCCATACCGCGTCCGATGATATTTCGCGCCCGCGTCAGGTCGTCGACGGTCTCGACCTGCTCGGAGATCGCCGTCCGACAAGCCGCCGCAAGCGTCGCCCACTCGTCTGCGGCCGGACAACGGGTGAGCAGTGCGTGTTCGCCGCAGACCTCGATGCGGGCGAGCTGACCGCGTTCCAGCAGCGGTGCCAGCCGGTCGGGACAGCCCTCCGGTGAATCCGGGGTCCAGCGGCCGTCGGCAGACCAGCCGAGAGCGCCGACCACGAAGCGGACCGTGTCGGGGTCCCCGGTGCGCTCGGCGTGCAGCCTCAGCGGTGCGCCGGAACGGTTCGCGCTGGTCTCAGCCATGGCGCTACCCGGCGATCACAGTGACGACACGGTTACCGATGAGAGCGGCAACGTAGGCGATCACCAGAAGCCCGAAGAAGGCCGCCAGCGGCCACCGCCAGGAGTTCGTCTCGCGGCGCATCACCGCCACCGTGGACATGCACTGCAGCGCGAACGCGAAGAACAGCAGAATCGCCGCCACTGTGCCGGCCGAGTAGAGCGGTGTCCCGTCGGGGCGCACCTTCGACTTCAAGGCATCGCTGATGTTCTGCTCGTCCTCGCTTTCGGCGGCGCTGATCTGACCGAGGGTGGAGACGAACACCTCACGGGCCGACAGCGAAGACAGCACCGCAACATTGATCTCCCAGTTGAAGCCCAGCGGGCCGAAAACGGGCACCATCGCGTTCCCTATCTGCCCGGCGACGCTGTTCTCCATCTGATACGCGGCCGCTTGTGGCGGGGCTAGCTCTGCCGGGGCCTCGACCCGGGGCACATTGAGCAGGACCCACAACACCGCGGTGGTCGCCAGGATGATGGTTCCGGCCTTGCGGACGAACATCTTGGCCGAATCCCACGCCTGGATGGCGACCTGTTTGGCCCCCGGCACCCGGTAGGGCGGAAGTTCGAGGTAGAACGGCAAGCTGTCGGATCGCAGCACGCTGCGCTTGAGCAGGGCGGCCAGCAGCATGGCCGAGACCGCCCCGAGCAGGTAAAGACCCAAGAGCACCAGACCCTGGGCACGCAACGGTCCGAGAACCGGTGTGTTCGGCACGAAGGCGGCGATCAGCAGGGTGTACACCGGCAGCCGGGCCGAACAGGTCATCAACGGCGAGACCAGGATCGTGGCGATCCGGTCCCGCGAGGAGGGGATGGTTCGGGTGGCCATGATGCCCGGGACGGCGCAGGCGTAGGAACTGAGCAGGGCGACAAAACTTCGACCCTCCAGACCCACGGTGCCCATCACCCGGTCCATCACCAGGGCGACCCGGGACATATAACCGACGTTCTCCAGGAACGAGATCATCACGAACAGCAGGATGATCTGCGGAACGAAGCCGAGAACAGCACCGACACCCCCGATCAGCCCGTCGGCGACGAACCCGGCCAGCAGATCGTTGGAGATCTTCGCAGCCGAGAACGCCCCCAGCCACTCGAAGCCGGTACCGATGGCGTCGGTCAACGGTGCAGCCCAGGCGAAGATCACCTGGAAGAAGGCGATCATGACGAGGGCAAACAGCAACGTTCCGATGATCGGGTGCAGCAGGATCCGGTCGAGTCGCTCAGTCCACGGGTTGCGTTCGCCGGTCACGTGCAGAGCCCGGCCGGTCACCGAGTCGATCCACCCGGCCAGGCCCTCCGGGTCGGTGGGCGGCTCCAGGACCGGCCGTGGCCATCCGCCGGGGTTGGCCAGCAGGCCCCGCACGGACTCGACGCCCCGGCCCGATGTCCCGACGGCTCCGACCACTTCGATCCCGAGCGCATTGGACAACGCCGGTATGTCGATACTCCCGCCGCCGGCCTCGACCTCATCGATCATTGTCAGGACGAGAGCCGTAGGTAGCCCGAGCTGCAGGGCTTGGCCTACCAGCACCAGGGATCGCTGCAGGGTGGTTGCATCGACCACGAGGAGCAGAGCGTCCGGTGGCGAGGTGTCGGGGTTCCTACCCTCGAGGAGATCGCTGACAACTTGCTCGTCGGGGCTGACCGGTTCCAGACTGTAAGTGCCTGGCAGGTCTTCCAGCGCGACTGCCCGGTTGCCCAGCCGGACCGTTCCGATCCGCCGTGTCACCGTCACGCCCGGATAATTCGCCGTCTTCGCCCGGAGACCAGTCAGCGCGTTGAACAATGTGGTCTTGCCCGCGTTCGGGCTGCCCACCAGAGCCACCCGTTGCGTCGTCGCGGGGGTTCCGGACCGCATCAGCCCGCCCGATGTTCAGGGCCATTCGAGGGTTGGACCCGGACCAGGACACACTCGGATTCGCAGCGGCGCAAAGCCATCTGATAGCCGCGAAGACCGAAGACCGAAGGATCCTGCAGTGGGGCCCGCCGCAACAGACAGACCGGGGTTCCGGGTAGGAAGCCGAGGTCGCGCAGCCGGCGGCTCCGCGGCTGCGATGGATACCCGACGATATCCGCGACACACCCGATTTGGCCTGGTCGCAGATCGCACAGCGGTATCACGTGCGCATCTGCCCGCCCCGTTGCCGAGGTATTCGCCGCTGCCGCTGTCGATACCGACTCACCCATGCCTGGCTGCCTTCCCGAGGGGCGCGGATTCTCACCCCGGCTGATACTAGATAGCTTAGGCTACCCTATCGCGCCGGCGAGACCAGGTTCTGATTATGCTGTGCCGGCTCCTCGGGATCGGTGTGGGCTGGGTTCGGCTACTTGGGGCGGCCCACCTCGTAGGTCCCCCTGTCATCCTGGAATGTCACTGTCACCTGGCGCTTGGTGCCGTCGATGCTGACCTCGCAGTTGAACGTGTCACCCTTCTTCACCGTCGGGTTCTGCCCGTTGTTGCACCTGACATCATTGACGTTCTTGGCGCCGTAGCCGCTCGTCTCATCGGTGAGGATCCGCTGGACTCCCTGCTGGGCCTTGTTGACGTCGAGTTTGGTGGTCACGAAGAAGCCCGGCTTCCAGAATCCTGTCACCAACACAACGGCCAGCACCACCGCGGCCAGCGCACCGAGTGCCCCGCCGATCACGCGCATCGACTTCTGCGAGGCCTCCTCGGCACCCGGCGGTGGGTACTGCGGATACTGGGGCTGCCCCGGAGGCGGGTACTGACCGGGAGCAGGTTGCGGGTACTGGCCGTACTGGGGCGGCGGGCCGTACGGACCGGGTTGGCCGTACTGCGGAGGCGGGCCGTAGGCGCCCGGGTTGTACTCGGGCGGGGCCCCGTACGCGGGTGCGGCCGGGTATCCCGGGGGCATGGGCGGCTGACCGTACGGCGGGTACTGGCCGGGGGGGTAGGCCGGTGGTTGCCAGGCCGGAGCCTCGCTGCCGGGCGGCTGCCAGGCGGGGGCTTCCGGTGCGGAAGGCTGGTCTGCGCCGGTGGCAGGCTGATCGTGGCCCGATCCCTGCCAGGGGTTGGCGTCAGGTCCCTGCGGTCCGCTCATCGTCTCTCCTTGGATGCCAGGAGCTCTCGCCCCGAACAGAACGTTTCTCACCGTAGCGGTTGCATCACCCTACCCGTTGTCAACAGCCACGACGCCGCGCCGGACGTCGCCGATGGCGCGTTTCGCGGCTTTACGGATACCCGCGTCCGGGGACGCGTTTCGCACCTGATCCAGCAGGTCAAGCACCTGTCGGCACCACCGAACAAAGTCGCCTGCCGACAGCGGCGTGCCGTTTCCGGCGATATCGGAGGCCTCGAGCGCGTCGGCCAGGTTGCCGGTGGTGGCCCATCGGTACACCGCCGGGACGAAACTGCCGTCCGGTTCCCGCGACGGCGCCAGCCGGTGCCGGTTCTCATCGGTGCGCAACTGGTCGGATAGCCGCCGGGTCTCGGCGAGTGCCCGCCGGACCGCGACGGTGGGCAGATCGATGGTGTGGATGGGCGCCGGCCCGTCCCCACCGCGAGATTCGAAGACCAACGCCGAAATTACCGCGGCCAACTCGGCGGCCTGCAGGCCCTTCCACGCCCCGGTGCGCAGGCATTCGGACACCAGAAGATCGCTTTCGCTGTAAATGCGGGCCAGCAGCCGCCCGTCGTCGGTGATCCGGGGTTCCCGGTTTGGTGAGTCGGTTGCGGAAATGTAGCGGCGCTCAGCCAGCAGTGCGACTATCCGGTCGAAGGTCCGGGCCAGCGAATTGGTCGCGGTGTTGATTTTGCTGCGAATCTGCGCATTGTCCCGCTCGATCCGCAGATAGCGCTCAGCGATCCGGGCCAGCGCCTCCCGGTCAGGCATCCGATAGGCCGGGTGACGGCGCATCTCCTCCCGCAAGACGAGCAGTTCCGGATCGGCTTCGGTCGACTCGTCGGCCCCCCGCCGCGAGCGGACCGGGGGGAGCGTCAATCCGGCTGCCGCCGAACTCAGCGCTGCGGCGAGATCGCGACGCACCCGCGGCTGCCGGTGCTCGACTCGCTTGGGCAGCTTCATTGTTCCGATCGGGCCCGCACCGGCCGGATAGTCTGCAGCCGAAATCCTTCCAGCCCAGCGGTTTTCGGTGAGCACCAGTGGGCGGGGGTCGGATACGTCTCTTCCCGCATCGAGAACCACCGCAAGCCCGCCGCGGCGACCGTGGGTGATGCTGATGATATCGCCGCGACGTAGTGCCGCCAGCGCGTCGGTGGCCGCCTGTCGACGAGCCAGCCGCGAAACCCTCGACTTCGCTCGTTCGCGCTCGCTGATCCTCGCCCGCAGCCGGGCAAAATCCAGGATGGCCGGTTCGGCGGTGTCGGTCGCTCGGCGCCAGTCCAGTTCAGCGGCGATATCGTCGAGCATTCTCTCGCCCCGCTCAACGCCGCGGACCAAGCTGACTACCGAGCGGTCGGCCTGGTACTGGGCGAAGGACCGCTCCAGCAGTTCGCGCGCGGCCGCCGGGTTCATCTGGCTGATCAGGTTGATCGTCATGTTGTACGACGGTGCGAAGGAACTGCGCAGCGGAAAGGTTCGTGTGGAGGCCAGCCCGGCAATTTCGGCTGGCTCGGCGGTGGAATCCTGCGGGTTCCAGACCACCACCGCGTGGCCCTCGACGTCGATACCGCGACGCCCGGCCCGGCCAGTCAGCTGCGTGTACTCCCCCGGTGTCAGCGGCAAATGTTGTTCGCCGTTGAACTTGACCAGTCTTTCCAGCACCACGGTGCGGGCCGGCATGTTGATACCGAGAGCCAGCGTCTCGGTGGCAAACACCACCTTGATGAGGCCGGCGGTGAAAAGTTCCTCGACGGTATGCCGGAAGACCGGAAGCATCCCGGCGTGGTGGGCGGCGAGTCCGCGTAGCAGACCCTCTCGCCACTCGTAATAGTCGAGCACCGCCAGGTCGGTGTCGGCCAGGTCCCCGCACCGGCGGTCGATCACCTCGGCGATACGGGCCCGATCTGCCTCGCCGGTGAGCCGCAACGGGCTGCGCATACATTGTTTGACCGCGGCGTCGCAGCCGGCCCGGGAAAAGATGAAGGCGATCGCAGGCAATAATCCTTCGCGGTCGAGGCTGGTGATGATGTCCGGCCGTGAGGGAGGGCGATGCGAACCCGGGCGGCCCGCTCGCGGACCGCCCCGATTTCCATGCCGACGCGGTTGCCAGTCGGTCAGCCGGTCGGCTTCCCGGCGGTTGGCTATGTGCCGGGTCAGTTCGGGGTCGACGCGATGCGCCCGGCCGGGTCCGCTGTCGGCTGGGTGGTGTGCGCCGGGTCGGTGGGATACCTCGTCGCAGTCGAACAAGTCGAACAGCCGTTTGCCGACCAGCATGTGCTGCCAGAGCGGTACCGGCCGGTGTTCGTCGACTACCACCGAGGTGTCGCCGCGCACAGTTGTGATCCACCCGCCGAACTCCTCGGCATTGCTGACCGTCGCCGACAGGCTGACCAGACGTACGTCGACGGGCAGATGCAAGATGACTTCCTCCCACACCGCTCCGCGCATCCGGTCGGCAAGGAAATGGACTTCGTCCATCACAACGTGGGAGAGACCCGCCAGCGCATCCGAACCGGCGTAGAGCATGTTGCGGAGCACTTCGGTGGTCATCACCACTACCGGGGCGTCAGCGTTGATCGACTGGTCACCGGTGAGCAGTCCGATCCGTTCCGGACCGTACCGCCGGACGAGGTCGGCGTGTTTCTGGTTGCTCAGTGCCTTGATCGGTGTGGTGTAAAAACACTTCTGGCCGGCCGCAAGCGCCAGATGGACCGCGAACTCCCCAACTACGGTTTTGCCCGCACCGGTGGGCGCGCACACCAGCACGCTGTGGTCGCGTTCCAAGGCCCTGCAGGCCTGAACCTGAAAAGGGTCAAGCTGGAATGCCAGCTGCCCGGCGAATTCCGCCAGCTGCGGGCCCGGCACGGTTTCCGGTTCAGGTGATGTCGTCATGCTCGCGGTGCGCTCCGGTTGGCGCGGCCACCGTTGTGGCGGGCTCGATAGGGGCCGGCTGGTCGTCGGGTGTCTCTGACTTGGCTTCCCGTTTCGCTTTCCGCCGGTCATGCAGGCGTGCGATCTGGATCGCGAATTCGAGCAGCAATGTCAGTGCCAGCCCGAGGGCGAGCATGGAGAACGGGTCTGATCCGGGCGTCGCCACCGCGGCGAAGGCGAAGACCGCGAAGATCAGGCCGCGCCGCCAGGCCTTCAGTTTCTCGTAGCTCAGCACTCCGATCACGTTGAGCATCACGATGATCAGGGGGAACTCGAACCCGACCCCGAAAACCAACAAGAGGTTGATCAGAAAGCCGAAATAGCGATCACCGGAAAGCGCAGTGACCTGAACATCGCTGCCGACGGTGAGCAGAAAGTACAGGGCCTTGGAGAGCACCACGTAGGCGAGCAGCGCACCGGCGACGAACAGTGTTGCCGCCGAGGTCACGAAGACAAAGGCGAAACGACGTTCGTTCCGATAAAGGCCGGGGGTGATGAAAGCCCACAGCTGATACAGCCAGACCGGACAGGCCAGCACGATGCCGGCCGTCAGGCCCACCTTCAGACGCAGCATGAACTGGTCGAACGGCGCTGTAGCCAGCAACCGGCATCCCCCGTCGGGAGTGATCTCCGCGCGGGCCGAGGCCGGCAGCGCGCAGTACGGCTGTCGCAGCCAGTCGCCGAGGCTGTCCAGCCCCAAGAATGAGTGGCTATACCAGAGGAACCCGATGATTGTGGTCAGGGCGACCGCGCCCACCGAGATCAACAGTCGGGTGCGCAGTTCCCGGACGTGCTCGACGAGGGGCATCGTGCCGTCCGGGTTGACGCGGCTGCGCCGCTGCCGCGGATCGAGACGGGACAGAAATTTAGGCGTGCGCACGACGATCACCTAGCGGCGCCGAGGCGCCGGTTTTGCCCGCCGGCTCAGGCCGGGCGGTTGTCAGTTGGGTTAGATGCCGGGGGCTCGACCCGTTCTGAGTGGACCCGGGCGGGTTGGGCGGGAGGAGCCTGGGCGGGTTGGGCGGGAGGAGCCTGGGCGGGTTGGGCGGGGGTTACCGCCGTGTCGGCTTTGTGATCGGCCTGCAGCTCTTTGACCTCTGTCTTGAAAATGCGCATCGACTTACCCAGGGACCGCGCGGCATCCGGCAGTCGTTTGGATCCGAACAGAATGACGACCACGAGCAGCAGGATTATCCAGTGCCACGGTTGTAGGGCACCCATTCGCTCACCTCCAGGATTTCCTCTGATGCTACCCGGCCCCAATGTCAACGGGTCGACGACTCAGCGGTCGAGAGCCGCGTAGGCCGCTAACGCCTCGGTCGCGGCCCGGTTGACCCGCCGGGCCAGGGAGTCAGGCGCCAGCACCTCGACATCTGCGCCGAAACCGAGAATCTGGCGGGCCATCCAGTCCTCAGCCGCATAGGTCATAGCCGCTTCGCAGTAGCCGCTCGGTAGTTCCCTGAGGACCCGCATCGGAAAGTACTCGAGCATCCAGGCAGCACGCGGGCCGATCCGCAGGACGGCGGATGGCAGCGACGGGTCGGCATCGAAGATCGCGGTGTTCGGTGGCCCGACGGCTACCGGCCCCGGCGGCGATGATGGTTCATCCAGCACATGCGCTTCGACGATGCGGTCGAAGCGGAACAGCCGTACACCTTCAGCTTCCCGGCACCAGGCTTCCAGGTAGCTGTGTTCGCCGACCAGCAGCACCCGGATCGGATCAACCACCCGGGCCGAGAGAGCGTCGCGGGACGCCGAGTAGTACTCGATATAGACGGCCCGGCCACCTCGGACGGCTTCGCGCACCGCCGCGGCGGCCTCCTGCTCGACCGGTGCGGGCTCCTCGTCAGCGGCCACCGCGTCATCGTCAATGACCGTTCCGGCGGCCGCTTCAATCTTCGCGATCGCACTGCGCGCCGCGGCAGGATCGACCAGCCCGGGAATATCGGTCAGTGCGCGCAGTGCGACCAGCAGCGCGGTGGCCTCCGGGGAGGTCAGCCGCAGTGGCTGGTCCATCCCGGCGGAGAATGTGACCTTGATGGTGCGGCCGGAGAATTCGAAGTCGATCAGGTCGCCTGGACCGTAGCCGGGTAGCCCGCACAGCCACAGTTGGTCGAGATCGTGTTCCAGTTGTCTGACTGAGACCCCCAGGTCGGCCGCGGCCTTGTCATAGCTGACCCGCGGGTTGGCCTGGAAGTACGGGACCATGTTGAGCAGGCGTACCAGGCGGTCGGACACCGGTGTCATGCGCGTCGGCCGGCCTGCGCGGTGAGCCGGGCCACTACGTCCTCCCGCAGTGACGCCGGTTCGAGGACCAGGGCGTCGGCGCCGTAGCCGGTCACCTCGCGAGCCAGCCAATCCAGGGCGCCGACGTCGATGTCCAGTACTTCCCCGTGCCGGCCGCCGATCATGCGGCGGCCGGTCGGCCGCCCTGCCCGGCGCAGGGCGGTCGCGCGCCCGTCGGCGACCCAGATTGTCGCGCGGCCGCCGTTGAGCGCGTCTCCGATCGCCCGGTCGACCGTAGCTCTCAGGTCCACACCATGGGGGTGGGTGACCTCCCCCTCCGGGCCAATGGTCGTGACATCGGCGATTCGCGACAGTCGGAAGACACGGGTGGCATCGCGGTCCCGGTCGTGGCCCACGAGATACCAACGGCCCCGAGCGGTCACCACCCCCCATGGCTCGACGGTGCGGGTGCTGTAGGCCCCGACCGGCGTCGGGCGATGCTGGAATTGGATGGCCTGGCGGGCGTCGATCGCCGAGAGCAGCTTTCCCAGCACGGCCTCGGGGCCGAGCAGTCCGGTCGGTCCCGACGCTGTGCTGATCGCGATCTCATCGGCCGGGTCGACGTCGACCCCGGCAGCACGCAACTTGAGCACCGCGCTCTGAGCAGCCCTGATCCGCTCCGGCGACTCCCAGAGTTTGGTGGCGACCGCGACAGCAGCCGCTTCGTCTGGAGTGAGATCGACATCGGGAAGGGCATAGGCACCACGTTTGACGCGATAGCCCTCAGTCGGGTCCATCGAAGACACCCGGCCGGTCTCCAACGGGATACCCAGGTCGCGCAATTCACTCTTGTCTCGCTCGAACATCCGGGAGAACGCCTCATCGGTGGGGCATTCCCCGTAGCCGGTGACACTGGCCCGAATCCGGTCGGCGGTCAGGTATCCGTGCGTCGACAGCAGGGCGATGACGAGGTTCATCAGCCGTTCGACCTTCGATGTCTTGGTGGGCGCCACGCTGGCCCACATTAGCCGTATTCAGGCTTCCGGCCGTGCAGTCACATGCTGGCGATGAGTCGCTTGACCCGCTCGTCGCTGGACCGGAACGGGTCCTTGCACAACACCGTGCGTTGGGCTTGGTCGTTGAGTTTCAGGTGGACCCAGTCGACGGTGAAGTCGCGACCGGCTTCCTGGGCGGCGCTGATGAACTCCCCGCGAAGCTTTGCCCGGGTGGTCTGCGGCGGGGTGTCCACCGCCACGTCGATCTCCTCGTCGGTGGTGACCCGGGCCGCCAACCCTTTGCGTTGCAGCAGGTCGAATACTCCCCGGCCGCGTTTGATGTCGTGGTAGGCCAGGTCCAGCTGGCTGATCTTCGGGTGCGAAAGTTCCATCCCGTAACGGTCCTGGTAGCGGCTGAAGAGCTTGCGCTTGATCACCCAGTCGATCTCGGTGTCGACCTTGGCGAAATCCTGGGTCTCCACGGCGTCGAGCTGGCGACCCCACAGGTCGACGACCTGGTCAAGCTGGGTATTGGGTTCGCGGGACTGTAGGTAGTCGACCGCACGGGAGTAATACTCGCGCTGGATGTCCAGCGCGCTGGCCTGTCGCCCGCCTGCCAGCCGCACCGGTCGCCGTCCGGTGAGATCGTGGCTGACCTCTCGGATAGCCCGGATCGGGTTGTCCAGGGAGAAGTCCCGGAACGGCACGCCCGCCTCTATCATCTCCAGCACCAGTCCGGCGGTGCCCACCTTCAGCATGGTGGTGGTCTCGCTCATATTCGAGTCGCCGACGATCACATGGAGTCGACGGTACTTCTCGGCATCGGCATGAGGCTCGTCGCGGGTGTTGATGATCGGGCGGGACCGGGTGGTCGCGCTCGACACGCCTTCCCAAATGTGCTCGGCGCGCTGAGACAGGCAAAACGTTGCCGCCTTGGGTGTCTGTAACACCTTGCCGGCGCCGCAGATGAGTTGGCGGGTCACCAGGAACGGCAGCAGGACATCGGAAATGCGGGAGAATTCGCCGGCCCGCACGATCAGGTAGTTCTCGTGGCATCCATAGGAGTTGCCGGCCGAGTCGGTGTTGTTTTTGAACAGATAGATATCTCCGCCAATACCCTCGTCGGCCAGCCGTTGCTCGGCATCGATGAGCAGATCCTCCAGCACCCGCTCACCGGCCCGGTCGTGGGTGACGAGTTGCATCAGGTTGTCGCATTCGGCGGTGGCGTACTCCGGGTGGCTACCGACGTCGAGGTACAGCCGTGCGCCGTTGCGCAGGAACACATTGGAGCTGCGGCCCCAGGACACCACCCGTCGAAACAGGTAGCGGGCGACCTCATCCGGGCTGAGCCGCCGGTGTCCGTGGAACGTGCAGGTCACACCGAACTCGGTTTCGATGCCCATGATTCTGCGCTGCACGCAGACGAGCCTACTTGTTGCGCGTTCCGGCCGTCGCGCGAGTTGGCCGCCGGGTTGGTTGGGTACAAGGTCCGGCCGGCCGGACCCCACAGCAATCCCGCAGGACCACAAGATCACGTTTTGAGCAAAGGAATCGGAATCGGTGCGTCTTATCTCGGCCGGATGATTTATTCACTACGCTGGCGCGGGTGTTTCTGAAGACCCTCGGCCGCATCCTGTGGATCACACTGGCCGCGGTGACCTCAGCTGTGGTCGTGGTCCTCAGTTGGAGCGTCCCGGAACCGGATCCGCGGGAGCGCCCGGGCGAGCGGGTCGACAACATCTCCTACACGCGGTGCGCCGCACCCGAGGTGGCACCGCCCAGTTACGGTGCCCGATGGCTGCGTAGCTGTGACCGCTGATCGGCTCCCAGGCCCTGCTGTCACCGGTTAGGCGGGGCCCTCAGCAGGCCCCGCGCCCGATTCGGACGGTGTCGCGGGCAGAAGTTCGTCCAGGGCCGCCCCGCTGATACGCCGGAAAGCACGGCGCGGCCGGCTGGCGTCAAGGATCGCCACCTCCAGCGTGGCCGGACCAAGCGCCCTCGGTTCCGACGCCGGGGTGGCGTTGCCCGCGGCACTGGCGATACCGGTCCGCAACCCGTCCACGGCAATCCTGACCGCTTCTGCCAGCTCCGCATTCTCGGAGTAGGACTGCTTGAGTGCGTTGATGATTGGTTCGGTGGTCCCGCCCATCACCACGAAGTGCGGCTCGTCGGCGATTGATCCGTCGTAGGTGATCCGATACAGCTCGGGTGCCCTGGTCTCCTCGACATGGGCCACCTCAGCGACGCACAGTTCGACCTCATAGGGCTTAGCCTGCTCGGTGAATATGGTTCCAAGGGTCTGCGCGTAGACGTTGGCCAGCTGGCGACCGGTCACGTCCCGGCGGTCGTAGGCATAGCCCCTGGTGTCGGCGTATTGAATCCCGCCGCGCCGCAGGCTGTCGAACTCGTTGAAGCGTCCGACCGCCGCGAACCCGACCCGGTCGTAGATCTCGCTGACCTTCTGCAGCGACCGCGAAGGATTCTCGGCAACGAACAGCACGCCGCCGGAGTAGGTCATCGCGACCACGCTGCGCCCCCGCGCGATTCCTTTACGGGCGAGCTCGGACCGCTCGCGCATCGCCTGCTCCGGCGAGATGAAATAAGGGAAGCTCATGAGTCAGCCCTCGGCGCCTGGTTGCTCGGCCCTTTGCCCGGTCCGAATTCGTCAGTGCGAGAGCGGATTTCGATAACCTGCCGAGCCAGCCGAGCGATGCGCTCCTCTGACACCTCCTGGGCGCCATCCGGGTCGATGATGACCGCTGTGGGAAAGATGCCGCGGACCAAGTCGGGCCCGCCGGTCGCGGAATCGTCATCGGCGGCGTCATAGAGACCTTCGACGGCCACTTTAAGCGCCGAATCCGCATCTGCGACAGTGGGATACAGCTTTTTCATCGACGCTTTGGCAAAGAGCGAACCGGAACCCACCGCCTGGTAGCCCTCCTCCTCGATATGCCAGCCGCCGGCGGCGTCGAAGGACACTATGCGACCGGCGGCGTCACGATCGGGGTCGTCGAGGTCGTAGCCGACCAGGAGTGGCAGCGCAACGAAACCCTGCAGAGCGGCCCCGAGATTCCCGCGCACCATGATCGCCAGACGGTTCACCTTGCCCGCAAATGTCATCGGCAAGCCCTCGAGTTTTTCGTAGTGCTCGAGCTCGACGGCGTACAAACGGGCGAACTCGACCGCCAGCGCGGCCGTCCCGGCGATACCGGTAGCCGTGTAGTCATCGGTGATGTACACCTTCTGCACATCCCGGCCGGCGATCATATTGCCCTGGGTGGACCGCCGATCGCCTGCGATCACCACACCACCCGGGTATCTGAGTGCGACGATCGTGGTGCCGTGCGGTAGCGCATCGCCCGCGGGTGTCCCGGCGATGCCGGGAACGAACTGCCCGCCCGTCGGCAGAAGTTCGGGTGCCTGCCGACGGAGGAACTGAGAGAACGATGACAGGTCGACGGAGTCGGAGGCGAAGCCGCCGTGTGCGGGACTGCTGAGGGGTGGGTTCGAGCGTGGGCGATCAGGGGACGACCAGGTCACTGTCCGCCCTTTTGGACATATGCCCGCACAAAGTCCTCGGCATTCTCCTCGAGCACGTCATCGATCTCGTCCAATAGATCGTCGGTCTCTGCGGCAAGTTTCTCGCGACGCTCCTGTCCACCGGCACCGTCGCCGGCAAGGTCGTCGTCCTCGCCGCCATCACCGCCGCGTTTGGTCTGTTCCTGAGCCATCGCTGCCTCCTGCTCTCCTCAGCGGCCTTGACCGCCGGCTTCTACAGTACCGTCCGACCGCCCGGCACCCTGCGGTCCCGGTCCGATCGCTCCGGCGGATCAGGTTGTGAGTTGCTCCACCAGGTCCGCCGCGCTGTCCACCGAGTCCAGCAGCGCCCCGACGTGGGCCCTGCTGCCGCGCAGCGGTTCCAGGGTGGGTATCCGCACCAGCGAATCCCCGCCGAGATCGAAAATGACGGAGTCCCAACTTGCCGCGGCGATATCCGCACCGAAACGGCGCAGGCACTCGCCTCGGAAGTAGGCCCGGGTGTCGGTGGGTGGGTTATCGACGGCGTCGAGAACCTGCTGTTCGGTCACCAGGCGTTTCATCGACCCGCGGGCGACCAGCCGGTTGTACAGCCCCTTGTCCAGTCGCACATCTGAGTACTGCAGGTCGACCAGTTGCAATCGCGGCGCCGACCAGCTGAGGTTTTCCCGCTGCCGGAACCCCTCAAGCAGCCGCAACTTCGCCGGCCAGTCCAGCAACTCCGCGCACTCCATGGGGTCACGCTCCAGCAAATCGAGAATGTGCGCCCAGGTCTCGACAACGTCGTTCGCCCTCGGATCGGGATCCTGTCTGTCCAGCAGCCCGGCGACGCGATCGAGGTAGATACGCTGCAACGCCAGGGCGGTGAGTTCGCGGCCGTCGGCCAGTGCCACGGTGGCCCGCAGCGTCGGATCGCGGCTGATGACGTGGACGGCATGGACCGGCCGGGCCAGTGCGAGGTCGCTGAGGTCCACCCCGTGTTCGATGAGGTCGAGCACCAGGGCGGTAGTCCCAACTTTCAGATACGTCGAGGTTTCGGCCAGGTTGGCGTCGCCGATGATCACGTGCAGACGCCGGTATTTGTCGGCATCGGCGTGCGGTTCGTCGCGGGTGTTGATGATTCCCCGTTTCAGCGTCGTCTCGAGGCCCACCTCCACTTCGATGTAGTCGGCGCGTTGGGAGAGTTGGAAGCCGGGGTCATCGCCGGACGGGCCGATGCCGACCCGGCCGGAGCCGGTCACGACTTGGCGCGAGACCATGAACGGAATCAATCCCGAAATGACCGCAGCAAACGGGGTCTGCCGGTTCATCAGGTAGTTCTCGTGGGTGCCGTAGGAGGCGCCCTTACCGTCGACATTGTTCTTGTACAACTGCAACTTGGCTGCGCCGGGGACGCTGGCCACATGGCGCGCGGCGGCCTCCATCACCCGTTCGCCGGCCTTGTCCCAGATCACCGCATCGAGCGGGTCGGTGACCTCCGGAGCGGAGTACTCCGGGTGGGCGTGGTCGACATAAAGCCGGGCTCCGTTGGTCAGGATCATGTTCGCCGCGCCGACCTCGTCGGCATCGACCACCGGTGGTGGCCCAGCCGGCCGGCTCAGATCGAACCCGCGGGCGTCGCGCAGCGGTGATTCCACCTCGTAGTCCCACCGGGTGCGCTTGGCGCGCTGGATTCCGGCCGCCGCCGCGTAGGCCAGCACGGCCTGGGTGGAGGTGAGAATCGGGTTGGCGGCCGGATCCGACGGCGACGAAATGCCGTATTCCACCTCGGTGCCGATGATCCGCTGCATGGCGCTCAGCCTAGCTTGGCGATGAAATGGGGCCTTGGTTCGATGAGCTGGTCCCGCCGGGCACCGGTACCGGGCACACTGGTGCCATGGTCAGTAACGGGCATGTCGCGGAAAACCGGTCCGGTATTTTCGGGAAGCGCTACGGCGAAGTGCTGCTGGTCAAGATGTCCGAGTCCGGCCCAGAGGCAGAGGTGTACAACACCTTCGGGCTCAATGACTGCCCCGCGCAACTGTGGGATCGGCTCGACCCCGAGGCGCTGGCACGGGAGAACGGCGCAGCGGCCGTACTGCTCAACGGGCCGCGCTACTGGCTGATGAGCGATATCGAGAGACGTTCCGACGAACCTCAGGAGACGCGGAGTTTCGGTGGTATCGACATGATCCGGCAGGCGGCCGTGAAACTGTCGTCGACGAACCCGTCGCCCTACACCGTCAACCGGGTGGACCGCCGGACGGTTTTCACCTTCGCCGCGGGCCGTCCGGTGTTCGAGCTGGTCGATCCGGAAGGTCAGCGCTGGGTGATGCAGACCTGGAGCCAGGTTGTCGACCGGCATCTGACCCTCGACGATCTACCCGGCCTGGGCGCTCGGCTGCAGCTCCCCGCAGGCTGGCGTTACACGACACGCACGTTGACAAGCCCTATGACGGTGGACACCACCACCCGGGACGCGCATGTCATCCAAGACGAACTGACCAACAGCTACTCGCTGCAGCTTTGAGACATCCGGCCGAGGGGCGACTTACAGATACTGGCCCAGGTTCGATTCGGTGTCGATGGCCCGGCTCGCGCTCGAGGATTTGCCGGTGACCAGGGTGCGGATATAGACGATCCGTTCGCCCTTCTTGCCCGAGATCCGGGCCCAGTCATCCGGGTTCGTGGTGTTGGGAAGATCCTCGTTCTCCGCGAACTCGTCGACGATCGAATCCAGCAGGTGCTGGATTCGCAGGCCGTGCTGACCGCTCTCCAGAACCGACTTGATGGCGTATTTCTTGGACCGGTCGACGACGTTCTGGATCATGGCTCCGGAATTGAAATCCTTGAAGTACATGACCTCCTTGTCGCCGTTGGCGTAGGTCACCTCCAGGAACCGGTTGTCGTCGATCTCGGCGTACATCCGGTCGACGACCTTCTCGATCATCGCCTTGATACAGGCGACGCGGTCGCCGTCGAACTCGGCGAGATCATCGGCGTTCACCGGGAGGGTTTCGGTCAGATACTTACTGAATATGTCCTGGGCGGACTCAGCGTCGGGGCGTTCGATCTTGATCTTGACGTCCAGGCGTCCCGGCCGGAGGATCGCGGGGTCGATCATGTCCTCGCGGTTGGAGGCGCCGATCACGATGACGTTCTCCAGACCCTCCACACCGTCGATCTCACTGAGCAGCTGAGGGACGACAGTGGTTTCGACATCGGAGCTCACACCGGTGCCGCGAGTGCGGAAGATCGAGTCCATTTCGTCGAAGAACACGATCACCGGGGTGCCCTCGGAGGCCTTTTCCCTGGCTCGCTGGAAGATCAGCCGGATGTGGCGCTCCGTCTCCCCGACGAACTTGTTGAGCAGTTCTGGGCCTTTGATGTTGAGGAAGTATGACTTGGCCTCGCGGGCGTCGTCGCCGCGGACCTCAGCCATCTTCTTGGCCAGGGAATTGGCCACCGCCTTGGCGATCAGCGTCTTCCCGCAGCCAGGCGGGCCGTACAGAAGCACACCCTTGGGCGGTCGCAGCGAGTACTCGCGGTAGAGCTCCTTATGCAGAAACGGCAGTTCGACCGCATCGCGAATCTGTTCGATCTGTCGGGTCAGTCCGCCGATATCGCCGTAGGAGACATCGGGCACCTCTTCGAGCACCAGATCCTCTACCTCGGCCTTCGGGATCCGTTCGAACGCGTATCCGGCTTTGGTGTCGACCAACAGGGAGTCGCCGGGACGCAATTTGCGCGGGCGCAGGTCATCGTCAGGGGCGCCGTCGAGGTCCCCCGCCACCTCGGGCGCCAGTTTTTCGGCGGCAACCAGGGGCTCGGCCAGCCAGACGATCCGTTCCTCGTCGGCGTGCCCCACGACAAGGGCCCGGTGGCCATCGGCGAGCACTTCGCGCAGCGTGCTGATTTCCCCGACCGCCTCGAACACCCCGGCCTCGACCACGGTCAGCGCTTCGTTGAGCCGGAGCGTCTGCCCCTTTCGGAGCCGGGCCACCTCGATATTCGGCGAACAGGTCAGCCGCATCTTGCGCCCCGATGTGAACACATCCACGGTGTCGTCATCATGAGCCTCCAGCAGCACCCCGTAGCCGCTGGGAGGCTGGCCCAGCCGATCGACCTCCTCACGCAGCGCGAGCAGTTGCTGGCGGGCCTCTTTGAGGGTGTCCATCAACTTCGCGTTACGGGCCGCCAAGGAGTCGATGCGGGCCTCGAGTTGCTGCACCTCGCGAGGTGTCCGCTGACCGCCGGCGGCGTTGTGCAACTGCCCGCGCAGGATCGACGCCTCGCGGCGCAGTTCCTCCAACTCGGCGGCGTCGTCGTCGCCGGCATCGGCTGCTGCAGAACGGTCTGACCCTGTCATCACGGCTCCTTCCCCACACCGAGCCTGGTGCGGTGGCCTCCCCAACGGTACCGGCGATTGGACCTTCATGGGCTCTCTGGCGATGCCGACACCCTTACAACACTGTTAACCTTTTCGGTGAGTCGGGCCGATCGAAAGGACTGTCGTGATCCAAAAACTCCTGGCCACGTGTATGGCCGGCGCGGCGATCGCCATCGGCTCCGCCGTGGCCGCGACATGGGCGTTCCCGGTCACCCCGGCTCCGGCCCCCGCCGTACAGCCGGTGGTTTTCGGTGCACCACTGCCGCTCAACCCGGTCGCCAATACCCCGTCAGCCGACCAGCTCAACAGCGTGCTGTACGGGCTTGCCGATCCCAACGTCCCCTTCTCCAACAAGTCCTATCTCGTCGAGGGCGGTCTCGGCCGACTGGAGGCCCGCACCGCCGACGCCCTGATGCGTAAAGCCGTGGCCAATGGCCAGGTTCCGCTGAACTTTTCGATCGCCGATATCGTCCCGGCCGGTCCTGGTGCCGCCAGTGCGAACGTGACCGCGTCCGGTCCTGGTATGCCCGCAACAACCCAGACGATCACTTTCGTCGACCAGAATGGCTGGAAGCTGTCCCGGAGTTCCGCCTCTACGGTGCTGACGATGTTCAACGCCTAGCAATTCCCGCCGGATGCGACACGACCTGATGCTGGCTCCGGCCGCGGGTGTCATCGCGATCGGAATCGCTGCGGTGATCGGCGTTTCAGGGTGCGCGAGTCACGATCAGGCTCTGCCCGCACCCGCCGTCCCGGCGGTGGCCGTGACCGGACAGGGAGAGCCTCAGGGCGGCGGCGGTCTGCTGCCGCCATCCGAGATGCTCGGGAATGTGCTGTACCGACTGGCCGACACCGCCATACCGGGTAACGAGAAACTCGCCCTGGTAGCGGACACGGCACCGGCCGACACCGCGGCGCTGGATGCTTTCGGCACGGCACTGCGCGATGACGGTCTGTCCCCGATAACGGTGACCGCCTCGGACCTGAGATGGTCTGACAACCCTTCCGGCCGTGTCCTGGCCACCGTCACCATCGCGGCCGTCGATCCGGATGACCCCCGCGAGTTCGTCTTCCCGATGGAGTTCCAGGCCGATTCCGGAGATTGGCAGCTGACCCGGGAAACCGCCGAGATGCTCTTGGCTCTCGGTGACGCGGGTACCGCGTCGGCCATCCCGGACTCCGCTGCACCACCGGACGGCCCCAGCGGTCAACCCCCACAACCGGATTCCACTCCGGGCGGTTGACCACGTGTGGATCGGCTGGCTCGAGTTCGACCTGTTGCTCGGCGATGTGCATTCGCGAAAACAGAAACGGTCGGTGGTACGGCCCATTGTCGCGGAACTGCATCGTCGATTCAGTGTGACGGCGGCCGAGACCGGCTCGCTGGATCTGCACCGTCGCGCGGGAATCGGGATTGCGGTCGTCGCCGCCGACCGTGCCCACGTCGTGGAGGTGCTCGACGCCGCCGAGCGCCTCGTCGCGGGACGACCGGAGATCGAACTCCTCTCGGCGCGCCGACATCTGCGACGCAGCGACGACTAGCTTGTGCGCCCCTTCTTGCGCAACGGTGCCGGTGTGACGGTCCCCGGCGCGAGCCGTCGCACCGAAATCAGGAAGGCGGTATGGCCGCGCATGTTGTGCTGCGGGCGTACCGCCAGCCCAACGACGTGCCAGCCACGTTGCAGCGACTCCCAGGCCCGCGGCTCGGTCCAGCACTGTTGTGCGCGCAGCGCCTCCACCGTCGCCGAGAGTTGGGTCACCGTCGCGACGTAGACGATCAGCACGCCGCCGGGAACCAGCACCTCTGCGACCGCGTCCAGCACCTCCCAGGGGGCCAGCATGTCGAGGACCACCCGGTCGGCCGACATCTCGCCGGGGCCGGTCACGGCGGCCCTGACGTCATCGACGACCAGCGTCCAGTTGGCGGGGTCCGCGCCCAGAAAAGTCTCTACATTGCGTTTGGCATGGGCGGCATGGTCACCGCGTACCTCATAGGAGGTGACGTGCCCGTCGGGGCCCACAGCACGAAGCAGCGAGCAGGTGAGAGCACCCGATCCGGCGCCGGCCTCCAGCACCCGGGCACCCGGAAACACATCGCCCTCGTGGATGATCTGGGCGGCGTCCTTCGGGTAAATCACCTGGGCCCCGCGGGGCATCGACATGACGTAATCGATGAGTAGCGGCCGCAGCACCAGGAATGCGTCGCCGCCGGAGGATTTGACGACACTGCCCTCGGGCGAGCCGATGACGTGGTCGTGAGCCACGATCCCCCGGTGGGTGTGGAACTCAGCACCGGGTTTCAGGATCATCGTGTAGTGCCGTCCCTTGGCGTCGGTCAGCTGAACCCGGTCACCGGCGGCGAAGGGACCTGTCCGTCGCGGGGCGGACGCCGATATTTCCTCGCCTGATTCCTCGCCGGTTACAGCACTCGGGCGGGCCTGGTCGGTCACAGCCGTTCAGCCTGCCACACCGGTTGTCCGCCGAAGCAGAGGTCACGTGTCGCCGGCCACCCGGGCGATGATCACCGGTATTTCGGCGGAGTTGACGATTGCGGTGCTGACGGAGCCGAGCAGCATGCCCGGAACCCCACCGCGGCCGTGGCTTCCCACCACCAGTAATTGGGCGTCGGCAGCCTGCTCGAGCAGCCGCGGTGCCGGCCTGTCACACACCACCACTTTGTGGACGGTGACGTCGGGGTACTGCCCGGTCCAGCCGGACAACCGCTCGCTGAGCACCTCCTCCTCGGCCACCTTGATGTTGCGCCACTCGATCGGCGCCCAGTTCGCACTCGCGAACTCGATAGGGCCCATATCGCTCCAGGAATGCAGCGCAATCAGATCGACACCCCGGCGGGACGCGTAATCGAAGGCGATCGCGGTGGCCAGTTCTGAGGTCGGCGATCCGTCAATGCCGACTACGACCGGCGCCTTCGGTGAGTACGGTTCCTCCGCGTGGATCACCGCGACCGGACAGTGCGAAAGATGTGCCAGACCTGAGCTCACCGAACCAAGGAGAGTGCGGGCGAAAGCCCCCTCACCGCGGCAGCCGACGACCACCGTGGCGGCGCGTCTGGACATCTCCACCAGAGTCGCGAGAACCGGACCCGGCACAACCTCTCCGGTGACCTGCAGGGCGTCCGCGGCGGCGTGGTCGGCGACAGTCCGCAGTGCCCCGTCCAGGATTTTCTGCGCCTCGGCCCGCTGGAACTGCACATAACCCGCGGGAACCGGAACTTCAGGCCACGGCCCGCTGGCCGGTACGACAGGGGCCAGCACGGTGACCACGGTCAGCGGTATGCCGCGGGTCTCGGCTTCGCGGGTCGCCCAGCGGACCGCCGATGTGGATGCCGCCGAGCCGTCGACGCCGACCACGATCCCAAGGCTTGTCATCCCGACCCCCTCTAACGGTTATTCACCTGTCCGGTTTTTCCACCCGACGCCCATGCTATTCGCGCGTCTTGGGCTCAGCTGGTGCCATTGGTCCTGAACTGCGCGTCGTTAGTCTTGCGGGTGCGTGTCCGCGCTCGGCTGGATCGTCCTGACCGGACCCGGGGGTGAGTGCCCCGGGCTTTGTCTGTTGGGGGTTGCTCGCCGCGGTGACCTGATCCGACGATCGATCGCCAGGATCAGCAGCGTGGCCCCGCCTGCCCCGGCGAACACGGCCAGCGATGTCCGGACGTCATTGAGCAGCGATGGATCGACGAGCATCGCGATAGCAAGGCTCAACATCAGCATCCCGCTGAGCAGTTTGAGCATTCGCCCCTGTTTCTCCTGCAGTTTCGTAATCCGCATCGTCGCCACGGCGAAGGCGAAGATAAGCAACTCGTCAATCTGGTAGACCAGCATGTACAGGCTCAGCAACGCGACGAATGCGGCCGGGGAGATGTCCCGGGCCGCGACGATATTGGTCCAGAGCACCGGGAACCCGGCGGTGCAGGCCAGTTCCACGAAAGACACCCCGATAGCCAGGACCACAGTGGAGCCGACCAACGCGGGCAGCGACTGCGCCGATGCCAGGATCCGACGCATCCGGTCGTAGATGCCGGGTTTGCTGGCCTCCGGGATACTCAACGAGACACCCGACTTGAACCAGAAGAAGTCCTTGATGTTGATGGCGGCGAAGGCCGTTGCCAGGGCGGCGACGATGATCCTGACGATCGGAGCGAAACTGAGCACCGCGAAGACCGTGAAAAGGCCGCCGATGAACAGTGCGTAGACCAGACCGGTCACGAAGATGAAGACCAGTCCGGTAACGGCGGTGGTGCGCCGGGATCCGGTGCGCAGCGTCAGAGCGAGCAGGATCGACAGCACCCACAGCGAGCACGGGTTGACTCCGTCGACCGCCGCTATCAACAGCGTGCTGAGTATCAGTGACTGTGCAGCCGGGTCGATCTCACCAACGAACGGAAGACTGACGACTGCCGGGGCCGAACCCGGCGGGCCCGGGCCCGGCACATCACCGATGGTGTCGTCTGCGCCGGCATCTGGACATCCCGCCGACAGGCATCGGGATACCGCGGCCTCCAGAAGGCGCGGGGTGACCTGCTCGGAGTACCCCAGCCAGTGCTGGGAGCCAAGGAAGAAAGCCGGGATACCAGACGGTTCGATCCCGAACTTGGCGGCCATCGCAGCGAAGCGACGCTGGTTCTCCGCGCTATCCCCCACCTCGAAGGACCGGATCTCGAGTTCCGGGTGCCGTTGCTGGAGCCCGGCGAGCATGGGTTTGGCCGCCGCACAATGCGGGCAGCCCTGAGCCCAGAAGTAGTAGAGGATGACGCGGTCCCGGGTTTCCGCCGCACACGGGGCGGGGGCGGCGACCGGTAGGACGACGAGCAGTGCCACCAGAAACCTGAGGAGATGACGCACCGGATTTCTCGGCACCGCGCCCACGGGGTGCGCCGTCACGCCGATGCCACCCGCGCTCACGCCCCGTTGCACACCCCGGAATCCCGGATCACGGTCCCGTAGACATTCATCGTCGCCGTGTTGGCGTTGATCTGCCCCGATGGCAACCGGTTGGCGATCTTATCGCTGATCTGGGTCAGCTGAAACCACAGATGGTAAAACGAGTCGCCGTTGTAGAGCGGAGAGTACTGGCTCTGGTCGGGGTAATTGACGATATAAAGCGTGTGCACTCGGGGATCGAGGAAAGCCGCAGACTGGTCCATGTTCGCTCGGACGGTGTCGGCCGCGGCCTGCACACCCGGTGCGGCCCAGGTGTCACCTTGTTGGCCAAGGAAATTCTGGAAGCCGAAGGCCTGAGCGCTCAACAGCTCATATTGCGCGTTGAACCACTGACAAGCATCCCGCTCTGCGACGACCTGCGCGGGAGTCACCCTGGTCTGCCACAGGTTGTAAGGAAAGACCGTGTAGTTCGGTGACCAGTCCGACGGGTACGGGACGAAGACCGGCAGTGAGGGTGCCACGTCGTCGGCGTGGGCGGTGCCCGCCGTGGCTGCCGACACGGCGAGCATCGCGCAGGCCACCGCAGTTCCGGTCCTGTGCAATGCGGATGTCCGGGACGGCATCATCTGTCGATTATCGGCCGGTGGTCGTCGTCGTCGATGCCGAATGCGGCAATCGAATGGACGAATTCAGAGCACGCTTGTCGTGTAGGCGATGGCCACCCCGGCGGTCGCCGCGAACAAGTCCTCGGCCACTGCGATGGGACGGTCCCGGCCCCCGTTGGCGGCAACCAGCCGGGTGCGGGCTTCGTACCCGCCGACTGTGCCGATCACCGCGCCGACCATTCCCGCGCCCAGGCTGCCCCATCGATAGCCCCACGCCGTCCCGAGCACGGCCCCGGAGAAGGCACCGGTGGCCAGCCGGGCCAGGAACGGGATGGCGGTTTTGCGGCTGGGCATCGCGGGCATCTGGTCGCTGATCAACTCGGCCACCGCCAGCAAGGTCAGGACCGCTACGGTGATCCAGTGGCCCATCCATGACACCCAGGTGCCGTCGAGGTTGATCCACTGCAGCAGTGCCGCCCATGCCATGACCGCCGGTGCGGTGAAGGTTCTCAGACCCGCGACGACGCCGATGAGCAGGGCCAGGAGCAAGACGAGCGTGTGCGTCATACGGTGTCCTCCGATGCTGAGCGGTCACCGGGACGCTAGCACGGCCCAACCGTCTTGCCGGGGCGTCAGAAACGGCAGAACCGGACGTCGGAGGCCAGAATCGCTCTGGCGCCGATGGCGGCGATCCGGTCCATGATGGTGTTGACGTCCCGCCGCGGCACGAGCGCCCGGACCGCCACCCAGTCCGGGTCAGCCAGTGGCGCGATCGTCGGGGACTCGAGGCCAGGTGTGAGCGCGGTGGCGCGCTCGAGAACAGCGCGCGGACAGTCGTAGTCCAGCATCAGGTACTGCTGCCCGAACACCACGCCCTGTACCCGGGCTGCCAGCTGATCCCGTGCCGATCGGTCCCCGCGGCGATCGTCTCCGCCGCTCCGTTCGATCAGCACGGCCTCGGAATCGCACAGCGGCTCACCGAACGCTGCGAGATTGTGCAGGCTCAGGGTGCGTCCGGAGCCCACGACATCGGCGATCGCGTCGGCCACACCGAGCTGTACCGAGATCTCCACCGCACCGTCGAGCCGGATTACCGTCGCATCAATTCCCCGGGCCGCAAGATCTTGCCGCACCAGGTTGGGATATGCGGTGGCGATCCTGCGGCCGGCCAGATCAGCTATCGTCCACGAGCGATCAGCCGGTGCTGCGTAGCGGAAGACCGAGGATCCGAACCCCAAAGCCAGCAACTCGCGCACCGCGGCACCGGATTCGGCGGCCAGATCCCTCCCGGTAATACCGAAATCGAGATCCCCCGACCCCACGTAAATGGCAATGTCCTTCGGCCGGAGGAAGAAGAACTCGACTCCGTTCGCCCTGTCGATGACAGTCAGATCCTTGGGGTCGGTACGCCGCCGGTATCCGGCTTCGGACAGGATCTCCGCCGCCGACTCCGACAGCGCACCCTTGTTGGGCACCGCGACACGCAACACGACGGCCCCTACAGCTTCTGGTAGACGTCGTCGAGGTCCAGCCCGCGGGCGATCATCAGCACCTGCGTCCAGAACAGCAACTGGCTGATCTCACCGGCGAGCGCCTCATCGGACTCGTGCTCGGCAGCAAGCCACACCTCACCTGCCTCCTCGAGGATCTTCTTGCCGAGGCCGTGCACCCCGCCGTCCAGCGCGGCGACGGTGGCGCTGCCGACCGGACGGGTGCGCGCCCGCTCGCCCAATACGGCGAACAGTTCCTCGAAGGTCCTCACGGCCAGGAATTGTTCCATGCCGCCCGAATTGCCGTCACGGCGGTTTCGGGCCGTGCGCTATGACACCAGTCCCCGGTCCAACAGGGCGCGGAGTTGGGTGAGCATTCGGTCCGCGCGCACGGTATCGCCGCGGCCCAGTTGGAAAGCCGTCCCCCAGACCAGCCCCATGAGCATCTCGGCCAGGCCTTCCGGGTCGGCGCTGATCTCGCCACGCTGAACTGCCGCACCCACCGCATTGCGGACGAACCGTTCGATGATCTCGGCGGCCCGGCGCCCACCGACCGGGATATGCCCGACATCCATCACGGCCTGGACCAGGAAACCGGCCGGGGACGGCTCGGTATCCCCGCCGCGGGTGGCCATCCGGATGAAGGTCAGAAGCTGCCCTGCGAGGGTCGGCTCCTTCGAGCCGACCCTGATCGCATCGAGCAACGCATCACTGACCCGGCCCACCACCTCCTCGTACAGTTCGGACTTGCTGTTGAAGTAGTTGTTGATCGCAGGTCTGGTCAGACCGATATCAGCCGCGATGGCCTGGAACGTGGCGGCCTCATAACCGGATTCGGCGAAAACGTCCTGCGCCGATCGCAGAATCCGCTCCCGGGTCACTGCGGAATCACTCGCAGGGGGGCGCCCGCGTCGGCGCGCGGGCATCCAGAGCGTCTCAGTCATGACCTAATCTCCCGGCGAATCGGCAACTATCACCTATGCGGGTGCCCGATCGGGACGTGTCCCAAACACGACCGCCACCGCGGGCGTTCCGGCACTAGGCCATCTGGTCAGCCTGCATGTCCTCCAGGGCTAGGCCTTTGGTTTCCCGAACCCACGTCCAGACGAAGGCGAACGAGAGGATCGCACACAGTGCGTAGAACCCGTACGCCAAGCCCAGATGATTCCTCAGCTCGGGGAAGCTCACGGTGATCAGCCAGTTGGCGGCCCATTGGCCGGCCGCAGCCAGGCCGAGAGCGGCCGCGCGGATCCGGTTGGGGAACATCTCGCCGAGCAACACCCAGACCACCGGGCCCCAGGACATACCGAAGGCCACCACGAACAAGTTGGCCGCGATAAGTGCGATCGGGCCCTCGGCTCCGCTGAGCTGGGGGGCACCGTCCACTTGCGGGGCGGTGCCGAAGATGATCGCCATCGTCGCCAGGGTGACCGCCATACCCGAGGAGCCGATCAGCAGCAACGGCTTCCGGCCGATCTTGTCGATGAGCGCGATGGCGACAAGTGTCGTCGCGATGTTCACAATCGACGTGATCACCGTGATCAGGAAGGATTGGCTTTCGTCGAATCCGACCGCTTCCCAAAGCACGTTGGAGTAGTAGAAGATCACATTTATTCCGACGAACTGCTGGAACATGGACAGGCCCAGGCCCACCCATACGATGCCGTGGATACCGCCCGTCGGCTTCCTCAAATCGCGCCAGGAAGGTTTCGTTTCGTCCGCCAGCGTGCTCTGGATCCGGTTGATGGTGATATCGAGATTTCGTTCCCCCAGCAGCATGGTCAGCACCTTGCGCGCTTCGGGAATCCGGTGCCGTGCAACAAGATAACGCGGCGACTCCGGGATGGTGTAGGTGAGCATCCCGTAGATGACCGCGGGAACGGCCATCATCAGGAACATCCAGCGCCAGGCCTCCATCCCCAGCCACAGTTCCTTACTGGCCCCACCGGCGAGGTGGGCCAGGAGGTAGTCGATAGCCAGCGATACGAAAATACCCGTGACGATCGCCAGCTGTTGCAGAGATCCCAGCCGGCCCCGGATTCGCGCCGGCGAGGTCTCGGCGATATAGGCGGGGGCGATCACCGATGCGACACCGACGCCGATACCGCCGATCACGCGGAACACCACGATCATTTCGACACTCGTCGCAAAGCCGGTTCCGATAGCGCTGGCGAAGAACAGCACGGCGGCGATCTTCATCACCGAGATCCGGCCGATCCGATCGGCCAGTCGGCCCGCCGTCATGGCGCCCGCAGCCGCACCCAGCAACGCCGAGGCGACCGCGAAACCCAGAGCGGCGTTGCTGATGTCGAAATGGCTCTGGATCGACGCGACCGCCCCGTTGATCACCGCGCTGTCGTAGCCGAACAACAGCCCGCCCAAGGCTGCGACCGAGGCGATCCGCACGGCGCCCCGACCGGAAAAGTCCTCGTCATCGAATACCAACGGCGTCTCGCTGGTGGGCCCCTGGCCGGCCATGCGGCGTCCCCTTCTGCTGGGTATCGAATTCTGCTGGGCGTCTATGACGTGCCGGGCTCAACCATGGCATACCGATCCGACCCGGACAGCGAATTCGGCAACCTCCCGCGTCCTCCCGCAGGCCCGTCTGTTCAGGCCGTTTCCCCCGGTTGCAATCGCAATTCGGTGAAGATCTGGCGCAGACGTCCCGGATCAACCTCTGCCAGGGACGTGATGTGCCGCCGGCGTGGGCTGACCGGAACGGCCACATCGTTGGGTACCACCAGGACCGGGCAGCCCGCCCCCTCGGCAGATGCCGCACCCGTGACGGAGTCCTCGACGGCCAGGCAGTGCGCCGGATCGACTCCGAGCAACTGGGCGCCCAGGCGGTACGGGTCGGGGGCCGGCTTACCGCGGCGGACCTCGTCACCGCACACAGTGGCGGCAAAATACTGCCGGCCGATGCTATTGAGCGCCCGCTCTGTGAGCATCCGCCGGGTGTTGGTCACCAGGGCAATCGGCACGCCGGCCACGGTCAGATTCTCGAGCAGGTCGCGGGCACCCTCACACCACGGCAGTCCCGCCTCGAACAACTCGCCGGTGACATCGTGTAGCCAGTCGGCGGTGGCCGCCATCGCCGCCGGGTCGGGCTCGAGACCCAGGTCGGCGTATACCAGCTGGATCACACTCTCGGACGAGCCACCGACGGTCGCCTCCCGCACCTCGGGGGTCAGCACCCCGCCGTGGCGAGCGTAGAGCTCGCGCATGGCGATATCCCACAGCTTCTCGGAGTCCACCAGCGTGCCATCCATATCGAACAGCACGGCTTTCATGGCGGCGATTGTGTCACGACGCCGGCCCCGCCCTGCGCCCGCCGAACTGACGCGCGGCAGGAGGGGCGTAGCACCGAGGGCGCCCTGGCCGAACCATCCGAGGCAGTCCACAGAATCAGCCACGCCAAGTGGTCGATGGCGAAAACGCCGACGCCATCGATGCAGTGTCGACTGTGCGGAAGTGCGTCGTTCACCCGATGAACGCTCCGACTGCCGGACAACGATCGCCATCATCCCGCCAGCGGCGGCGGTTGAGGTCGGAAGGGTTCGTACCACCACCAGTCGGCTCGTTCGCCGGTCGGTCCTGGGCATGGAGCCACCGCGGGTGGTGGTTTGACCGGAGGATGGGCCAGGGCTGCTGCGGACATCTGCCGCCCGTCGCCGTCGGTGATGATCAACTCTGAGGCGGTTCCGGCGATGGTGATACCGCCCCGGTGGTGGGACCGGTGGTGATAGGGACACATAAGAACCAGGTTGGCCAGATCGGTGGGGCCGCCGTCTTCCCAATGCCGGATGTGGTGCGCGTGCAGGCCGCGGGTGGTTCCGCAACCGGGAACGACACATGCGTGATCCCGGTGCTCCAGCGCGCGGCGAAGTCGCCGATTGATCACCCGCGTGGCCCGCCCCGCACCGAGGACCTCGCCATCACGTTCAAACCACACCTCACAGGCGGCATCACAGCCGAGGTATCGGCGGTCGGCATCCGTGAGCAGCGGACCCAGATGCAGGGCCGCGGTGCACTGCTGGACATCGACGTGCACCACCACCGTGGTGCGTTGCCCGTGCGGGCGGCGATTCGCCTCAGCATCCCAGCCGGCCTCCACCAGACGCAGGAATGCATCGACGGTATCGGGTATCGGCGGTCGGTCCCCGGACCCAGCCACGCTAGCGCCCTCGCCAGCGCCCTCGCCATCGTTATCGCCCTGATCCCGTTTCCAGTCCGCGATCAGCGCATCGCGGTGCGAGGCCAGCGCCGCATCGAATTTCGCCGCTTCCAGGTGCGGAAGCTTGATCCGCCAGTAGCTGAACCGCTCATCGCTATGTGTGGTGATCGAACGCTCAGGCTCAGGCCGGCGCTCCGGGTCGGGTCGCGGTTCGAGCTTGACCGCAGTGCGCAGCTGGCTGACCGTCGCGACAGCCGCCAGCTGGGCATAATGCTCATCGGAGCCCTCCCCGGCTCCGGCTGCGATGACACCGAGCTGATCCAGCGACAGCCGGCCCTCCCGCAAACCCTGCACGCAGCGCGGGAACTGCTCAAGGCGGTGCGCCACGGTCGCGATCGCGTGGGCGTTGGCCGATGTGGCCCCGAGCTTCCAGGCGACCAAGGCCGGCACCGAGCGTGCGCCCGTAACCCCGCACAGCTCCTCCCGATCCAGCTCAGCGACGATCTCCACAATGCGTCCATCAACAGCGTTACGCTGACCCGCCAACTCCGCCAACTCAGCAAACAACTCCTCAAGGCGTCGGTCAGGCGGTGCGTCCGGGTATATGACCACATCGTTCCACCGGGGTACGACAGTTCGGGGCCCGTTCCTCCAGGGCCCGTTCCTCCAGGGCATCCCCGGCGGCACGTTCTCGGGGTCAGGCCGCCAACCGGCGGCTGCATGCCCGGTGGACCCGTTTCGATGAACGTAAGAAGCGTTCGGTGGTCGCCAACATGGCCGTAGCGACAGTTACGGCCGCCGCTTCACCCTGCCACTTGACAAATCAGTCCGCATATCAGTCCTCGGGGTTGTAGCCGAGGTTTGGGCCCAGCCAGCGTTCGGCCTCCGGCAGCGTCCAGCCCTTGCGCCGGGCATAGTCGGCCACCTGGTCCTGGGCCAGCCGGCCCACCACGAAGTACTGGGACTGCGGGTGCGAGAAGTACCAGCCGCTCACAGCCGCGCCGGGCCACATCGCCATCGACTCGGTGAGCTCGATACCGGTTCGCTCCCTGACGTCCATCAGGTCCCAGAGCGTCATCTTCTCGGTGTGCTCCGGGCAGGCCGGGTAGCCCGGGGCGGGGCGGATTCCGACGTACTTCTCTCCGATCAGGGCCGCATTGTCGAGTTGCTCATCGGGCTGGAATCCCCAGAACTCCGTTCGCACCCGTTGGTGCATCCGCTCGGCGAACGCCTCTGCCAGCCGGTCGGCGAGCGACTCCAGCAGGATCGCGCTGTAGTCATCATTGGCCGACTTGAACTCGTCGATCTTGGTGTGGCTGCCGAGTCCTGTGGTGACGGCGAAGGCACCGATATAGTCGGCCAGACCGGTGTCCTTGGGCGCGATGTAATCACCGAGGCTCCGGTTCGGAATGCCGGGCCGGTGCTCGCCCTGCTGGCGCAGGTTGTGCAACGTGGTCAAAACCCGGGTGCGCGTCTCGTCGGTGTAGACCTCGACATCTTCCCCACCCGAGCCGACCGCGTTCGCCGGGAAAAACCCGATCACCCCGTTGGCGGTCAGCCACTTCTCCTTGATCAAGGTGTCCAGCATTGCCTGGGCGTCGTCGAAAAGCTTGCGGGCGGTCTCGCCCGACACCGGGTTGTTGAGGATGTCGGGAAAGCGGCCCTTCATCTCCCAGGCGTTGAAGAACGGCTGCCAGTCGATGTATTCACGCAGCTCGGCCAGGTCGTAATCGAGGAAGTTCCACACTCCCGTACCTTGCGCGGGCACCGGCGGCGTGTAACCGGCCCAGTCGATCGGCGTCCGGTTCGCACGGGCCTTCTCCAAGGTCAGCATCGGCCGCTCGCTCTTCTGCGCATGCCGCTCACGCAAGGCTGCGTAGTCGGTCGCGGTGGCCTCCAGCAGCGCTGGGCGCTGCTTGTCGTCGAGCAACGCCGCGGCGACCGGCACCGAACGGGAAGCGTCCTTGACCCACACCACCGGGCCCGCGCGGCGCGGCGATATCTTCACGGCGGTGTGGGCGCGGGAGGTAGTCGCGCCACCGATGAGCAGCGGGATCTGCAGCCCTTCGCGTTCCATCTCGACGGCGACGTTGACCATCTCGTCCAGGGACGGGGTGATCAGCCCGGACAATCCGATGATGTCGGCGTTGTGCTCCTTCGCCGCGTCGAGGATCTTGCTCGCGGGCACCATCACACCGAGGTCGATCACCTTGTAGTTGTTGCACTGCAGGACAACCCCGACGATGTTCTTGCCGATGTCGTGCACATCACCTTTGACGGTCGCCATGATGATCGTGCCATTGGTGTCCTCGGCTGAGGAGGTGCCGGATTCCTCCTTCTCAGCCTCGATATAGGGCAACAGATAGGCGACAGCCTTTTTCATCACCCGAGCCGATTTCACAACCTGGGGCAGGAACATCTTTCCCGCGCCGAAAAGGTCACCCACGACGTTCATACCGTCCATCAGCGGGCCTTCGATCACCTCGATCGGCCGACCGCCCGCCGCGGCGAGTTCGGCCCGCAATTCCTCGGTGTCGGCGTCGACGTCGGCGTCGATACCCTTGACCAGCGCGTGGGTGATCCGTTCGCGGACCGGAAGGCTGCGCCACTCCGCGACTTTCGAGTCACCGGGTTCTTCCGAACTGTTGAAGCGCTCGGCGATTTCCAGCAGCCGCTCGGCCGCGTCCGTGCGTCGGTTGAGTACCACATCTTCGATTCGGTCCCGCAATTCGGGATCGATCGAGTCATAGGGCACCAGCGCGCCGGCATTGACAATGCCCATGTCCAGACCGGCTTTGATGGCGTGGAACAGGAATACCGCGTGAATGGCCTCGCGGACGGGGTTGTTACCGCGGAACGAGAACGAGACGTTGGAAATGCCACCTGAGATGTGCACGCCGGGGAGGTTCTCCTTGATCCAGGCGCAGGCCTCGATGAAGTCGATCCCGTACGTGGCGTGTTCCTCGATACCTGTGGCCAGCGCAAAACAGTTCGGGTCGAAGATGATGTCCTCGGCTGGGAAACGGACCTCTTCGGTCAGGATCCGGTAGGCGCGCCCGCAGATCTCCTTGCGCCGCTCCAGGTTGTCCGCCTGCCCGGTCTCGTCGAAGGCCATCACGACGACGGCGGCACCGTACTTGCGGCACAGCCGCGCTTCACGGATGAATTTCTCCTCGCCCTCCTTCAACGAGATCGAGTTGACGATCGGCTTGCCCTGCACATTTTTCAGGCCCGCCTCGATGACCTCCCACTTCGACGAGTCGATCATCACCGGGACGCGGCTGATATCCGGTTCTGCCGCGGTCAGCTTGGTGAACCTGTCCATCGCGGCGACGCCGTCGATCATGCCCTCGTCCATATTGATGTCGATGACCTGGGCACCGACCTCGACCTGCTGAAGCGCCACCGACAGCGCGGTGTCGTAGTCCTCGGCCTTGATGAGGTTGCGGAACCGGGCGGAGCCGGTGATGTTGGTGCGCTCACCGATGTTCACGAAGAGCGAATCCTTGGTGATGTTGAGCGGCTCCAGGCCGGCCAAGCGAGTGACGGCGTCATTCGTCGCCATCGCCGGCACCTTCCGTGGCGGCAAGCCGTGAACGGCCTTGGCGATCTCGGCGATATGGGCAGGCGCGGTTCCACAGCAACCACCGACCAGATTGACCAGACCGGACTCGGCGAACTGGGCGATATAGCCGGCCTGACGCTCCGGGGACTCCTCGTACTCGCCGAAGGCATTGGGCAGGCCGGCATTCGGGTAACAGGAGACAAAGGTGTCGGCGATCCGGGCCATCTCCGCGATATAGGGCCGCATCTCCGGCGCACCGAGGGCGCAGTTGAGCCCCACCGCGATCGGTTTCGCATGCCGGATCGAGTTCCAGAACGCCTCGGTGACCTGACCGGACAAGGTCCGCCCGGACGCGTCGGTGATGGTGCCGGAGATGATCACCGGCCATCGTCGCCCGCGCTCCTCAAACAGCGTCTCGACCGCGAACACCGCGGCCTTGGCGTTCAGCGAGTCGAAGATCGTTTCGATGATGAGGAGGTCGGAGCCACCGTCGACCAATCCGTTGGCGGCTTCGAGATAGGCCGTAACCAGCTGGTCGTAGGACACGTTGCGGGCACCCGGATCGTTGACGTCCGGTGAGATCGAAGCCGTCCGCGTCGTCGGCCCGATGGCGCCGGCGACATACCGGGGATGTTCGGGAGTGCTGAACTCGTCGCAGACTTTGCGAGCCAGCGCGGCGCCGGCGTAGTTCAGCTCGTATGCCAGCTCGTGCATATCGTAGTCGGCGAGAGAGATTGCGTTCGAGTTGAAGGTGTTGGTCTCCAGTATGTCGGCGCCCGCCTGCAGGTACTCGCGGTGGATTCCCTCGATGATTTGCGGCTGCGTCAGGCTGAGCAGGTCGTTGTTGCCCTGGAGAGCTGTCGGCCACTCCGTGAACCGCTCGCCGCGGTAGCCGGCTTCGTCCGGCCTGTCGCGCTGGATGGCGGTGCCCATCGCCCCGTCGATCACCATGATCCGCTGGCTCAGGGTGGTCGTCAGCCGGTCGGTGCAGTCGGGGCGAATGTTTGCCGCAAAGGCACTCATCTGATTCCTTCCTGAGCGGAAGGCGTCCTTAACTCCGCCGAGCGTGGCGGATTCCGGGAAACCCGAACCCGTTGCAACGCCTCTCGACGGCGCAAAGTCTACGCCGTCGCCCTGGTGGACGTCTCCCCCGCCATGGTGTGCCGCCGCCGACAACGGGCCGCTGGATCGACCCCGATGGCGGTGGGCCGGTCCCATCCGGCTCATTACAGCCGAGCAGGGCTTAGGCTGAAAAGGTGACCTCGCGGAACTGGGCCGATCACACCGTCGCCGGTGGCAGCGGTTCGATGGGCCCGGAGTTGCCGGATTTGAACAACGCCATCGTCGTTGCCGCGTTCGAGGGCTGGAACGATGCCGGTGACGCAGCCAGCGACGCCCTTGAACACCTTGACGCCATCTGGGAGGCCCAGCCGATCATCGAGATCGACGACGAGGCCTATTACGACTATCAGGTGAATCGGCCGGTGATCCGGCAGATCGACGGTGTCACCCGGGAACTGGTCTGGCCGTCGATGCAGATCTCGCACTGCCGGCCACCTGGTTCCGATCGCGACATCGTGCTGATGCACGGGGTGGAACCCAATATGCGCTGGCGCAGTTTCTGTGCCGAACTGCTGGCGATCGCCGACAAACTGCAGGTGGAAACCGTCGTGATCCTCGGGGCTCTGCTGGCCGACACCCCACACACCCGTCCTGTTCCGGTATCCGGCGCAGCCTACTCCGCCGAGTCGGCGCGGTTTTTCGGCTTGCAGGAATCCCGCTACGAGGGGCCCACCGGTATCGCCGGTGTCTTCCAGGACGCCTGTGTGGCGGCGGGTATACCGGCGGTGACATTCTGGGCGGCGGTACCGCACTATGTGTCTCAGCCCCCGAACCCGAAGGCCACCGTGGCGTTGCTGCGCCGTGTCGAGGACGCCCTCGATGTCGAAGTGCCCCTCGCCGACCTTCCGGTGCAGGCCGAGGAATGGGAACAGGCCGTCACCGAGATGACCGCCGACGACGAGGAGATCGCCGAGTACGTCGCCAGCCTGGAGGCGCGCGGCGACGCCGAGGTCGATGTCAACGAGGCGTTGTCAAAGGTGGATGGTGACACGTTGGCCGCGGAGTTCGAACGCTATCTGCGTCGCCGCGGACGCTAGCGCCGACATTCCGCCGACCGGTTGGTCGGCCTGCGATACCGTGCTGATATGAGACTGGCACTGAACGAAGCCGACTCCGCCTTCCGCGACGAATTGCGAGTGTTCTTCACCACGCAGATCCCGGCGGAGATCCTTGAGCGTGCGCGCAACGACGAACTCCGATATCCCGAGGACATGGTCACCACCCAGCAGATTCTCAACAAGGCCGGGCTGGCGGTGCCGAATTGGCCGGTCGAGTGGGGCGGGAAGGACTGGACGCCGCTACAGCATCAAATCTGGGCTGACGAGATGCGGCTGGCCGGTGTGCCCGAGCCGCTGGCCTTCAACACCGGCATGGTGGGTCCGGTGATCGCACAGTTCGGGTCGGAAGAACTCAAAGAGCGGTTCCTGCCGGCCACCGCGAATCTCGATATCTGGTGGTGCCAGGGGTTTTCCGAGCCGGAAGCCGGATCGGACCTGGCCTCGCTGCGCACCACCGCGGTGCGCGACGGCGATCACTACATCATCAACGGCCAGAAGACCTGGACAACGCTCGGTCAGTACGCCGACTGGATCTTCGTGCTGGCCCGCACCGACGCCACCGCCCCCAAGAAACAGGCGGGTATCTCATTCATCCTGCTGGAGATGTCCACACCGGGTATCACCCTGCGCCCGATCAAGCTGATCGACGGCAGCTATGAGGTGAACGAGGTTTTCTTCGAAGATGTCCGGGTTCCGGCGAATCAGCTGGTCGGCGAGGAGAACGCCGGCTGGAGCTACGCCAAATTCCTGCTGTCCAACGAGCGCAGCGGGATCGCCCGGGTCGGGACGTCGAAGGTCTGGCTGGCCGATGTCAAGGACCGCGCGGCCAAAACCCCGGTCGGCGGCGGCACCCTGCTGGAAGATCCCCTGTTCGCCGCCCGGGTGGCTGAGATCGAGACCGAACTGCTGGCTCTTGAACTGACCCAGCTGCGTGTCAGCGGCGATGAAGGTACCGGCAAGCCCAACCCCGCCTCGTCGATCCTGAAACTTCGGGGCAGCCAGTTACAGCAGGCCGTCACCGAGTTACTGGTCGAGGTCGCCGGGCCTGACGGACTGCCGTTCGGGGCACCCGACGCGGTCGACTCGCCGGCCTGGGCGCAGCATGCCGCACCGAAGTACCTCAACTACCGCAAAACCTCGATCTACGGCGGTAGCAATGAGATTCAGCGCACTATCATCTCCTCGACGATCCTGGGACTGTGAACCGGCTATGAACTTCGATTTGACCGAGGAGCAGCAACTGCTCGCCGACACCACCCGCGAGGTGTTGTCCCGCAGTTACGACACCGAGAGCCGCAATAAGACCATCGATTCCGATCCCGGCTGGAGCCGCGATGTCTGGTCTCAGCTGGCTGAGATCGGCATCCTGGGCCTCGGCTTCGAACCGGAGGAGTCCGGCCCGACGGAGGTGATGGTCGTGATGACCGAGATCGGCCGGCGGCTGGCCCCGGAACCGGTGGCCGCCGCAGCGCTGATCCCGGGTGCGGTGATCGCCGCCCACGGCACCGGCGAACAGCGGGCTCTGCTCGACGATGTGGCATCCGGCGAGCGGTTGCTGGCCTTCGCCCACATCGAACCGGGCCGACGCAGCGCGGCTGAACTGTCCACCCGGGCCTCCCGCCAAGGGGATGCCTGGACGCTGACCGGCCGCAAGAGCCCGGTGCTGGCCGGCGATGCTGCCGATATCCTCGTCGTCACCGCGGCACTCCCCGGCGCCGGGTCGGGCCTGTTCCTCGTCGACGGCGCCGCGACGGCACGGCATCCGTTTCGGACGTTCGACGGCCAACGGGGTGCCGATATCGAACTCGACGACGTCCCCGCCGAACCGCTCGGGTCGGGCGGGGACGCGACAGCCGGTATCGAGTCGGCGGTAATTCGCTTCCAGTCGGCGCTGTGCGCCGAGGCGGTTGGCGCGATGGACGAGTCATTGCGGCTGACAACGGACTATCTGAAGGCCCGCAAGCAGTTTGGAGTTCCGCTCAAGACATTCCAGACCCTCACGCAGCGGGCCGCCGACATGTACGTCTCGCTCGAACTGGCCCGCAGTATGAGCCTCTACGCGGCGGTATGCGTGGCCGACGGTCGTTTTGACCCGATGGTGGCCGCCCGGTCCAAACTCCAGATCGGCCGGTCCGGCCGTCACATCGCGCAGGAGGCCATTCAGTTGCACGGCGGTATCGGCGTCACCGCCGAATACCCGATTGCGCACTACGCGGCACGGCTCACGGCCATCGAGCAGACTTTCGGCTCCTCGACAGACCAGTTGAGGTACCTCAACGGGCAGGTCGGAAGCTACGGTGTCGCCGCCCTGTAGCGCCGCAGCCGCTACCGGACACCCAGCAGGGCGTCTGCTGCGGTAGCGACCAGTTTGGGTGCCGCTCCGTCGCGTCCCCCGTACTCCAGAGCATCGGTCGCCCAGCCGTCCATGGCCGCCAGGGCCCTGGGGGTGTCGAGATCATCGGCAAGGTAGCGCCGGACGCGTCCGATCAGGTCACTGGCGTCGGGCCCGGCGGCCAGGCCGGTCGCCGCGCGCCAGCGCCGAAGGCGGAGGTTCGCTTCATCTAGCACGTCATCGCCCCACAAACGATCACTGCGGTAATGACCGGCCAGCAACCCGAGTCGGATGGCTGCCGGGTCGACGCCCGCGGCCCGTAGCCCGGAAACCAGGACCAGGTTTCCTCGACTCTTCGACATCTTGTGCCCGTCCAGCCCGATCATTCCGGCGTGCACGTAATTCCTGGCGAATCTCCGCTCGCCGGTTGCTGATTCGGCGTGTGCCGCGGAGAACTCGTGATGCGGGAATATCAGATCGCTGCCGCCGCCCTGGACGTCGAAACCGAATCCGATACGGTTCAGAGCGATTGCCGCGCACTCGATATGCCAACCGGGTCGTCCAGGCCCGAACGGCGACGGCCAACTGGGTTCGCCGGGGCGTTCGGCTCGCCAGAGCAGCGCGTCCAAGGCCGCGATCTTGCCGGGCCGGTCCGGGTCTCCCCCGCGTTCAGCGAAGAGTCGGAGCATGGTCTCGTGGTCATAGTTGGATTCGTATCCGAACTGGGTTGTGGCGTCGGCCCGGAAGTAGACGTCAGGATGCTCCGTGTCGCTGACGATATAGGCGGCACCGGATGCCAGCAGTTTCTCGACGAGCTCGACCACCTCGTCGATAGCTTCGGTGGCGCCGATGAAGTCGTGCGGCGGCAGCACCCGCAGCGCGGTCATATCCGATCGGAACAGCTGGGTCTCCCGGTCACCGAGGGTGCGCCAGTCGATACCGTCGCGGTCGGCCCGCTCGAAGAGCGGGTCGTCGATATCGGTGACGTTCTGCACGTAGTGCACCCGGTGACCGTTGTCCAGCCACACCCGATGCACCAGATCGAAGGCCAGATAGGTAGCCGCGTGGCCCAGGTGGGTGGCGTCGTACGGGGTGATACCGCAGACGTACATGGTGGCGGTGGTCCCCGGTGCGATGGGTCGCACCTGCCGGTCTGCGCTGTCGTAGAGTCGCAGCCGCGGCCCGTTACCGGGTAACACGGGGATGTCGGCTGCTGGCCAGGACTGCACGTCAGCTCGCCAACCACATGGTGTCGAGCAATAACTTAGCGACCTCCGGGCGGCACATCAGCAGATCTGGAAGGTAGGGGTCGGGCCTGTTGTAGCGCAGCGGGGAGCCGTCCAGTCGGGTGGCGTGCAAACCCGCGGCCTGCAGCACACCGGCCGGCGCGGCCGAGTCCCACTCCCACTGTCCGCCGGCGTGAATGTAGGCGTCGGCGTCACCGCGAACGACAGCCATCGCCTTGGCACCCGCGGAGCCGATCTGAACGAACTCGATGTCGAGCCGATCCCGCAGCAGCCACAACACCGCCGGCGGACGGTTGGAACTGGCCGTGATTCTGATCGGTCCGGTGGGGCCGGGCGGTGGAGCGGTGACGGTATCGCTGCGATGCACCTCCCCGAGGGCGGGTAACGCAACCGCGGCCGCGGTGATTTCACCGTCCCCGCCCGATTGGCGCTGCCAGAGCGCCACATGCACCGCCCAGTCCGAGCGGCCCGGCATGGAGTATTCCCGGGTGCCGTCCAACGGGTCGATGATCCAGACTCGGTCGGCATGCAATCGCATGAGGTCGTCGTGTGCCTCTTCGGACAGAACCGCGTCCGCCGGGCGCTCGGCCCGCAGCCGTTGCAGCAGCAGTGCGTTGGCGCGGATATCTCCGGCATCGCCCAGGGCCGGCGGAAAGTCGTGACCAATCTCCTCACGCACCGCGAGCAGCAGTCGTCCGGCCTGCTGCGCCAGATCGGCCGCCAGCTCGGCGTCGGTGGAACTCACTCCGCCAGTATCACCGAATCGGCCGCCGGGCCGTGCCGCGGGGCCGTCCTGCGCTCCGGGCACGGGGGTAGATTCGCCGGTATGCGGTTCGCCCTTGCCGCCGGGGCCGCGGTGGTAGCCCTCGCCTCGAGTCTTGTTACGGGCTGCGGCACGGCCGCGCCGCCGGATCCGTTGACCGGAACGAGCTGGCGACTGCTGAGCATCGAGTCGATGGCACCGGCGGAGCAGCCCAGCACCACGATCGACGATCCATCCCGCTACACCGTGACATTCGGCGACAACGCCCGGGCAGCCTTCCAGGTGGATTGCAACCGGGGCAATGCCAGCTGGGAGTTGAGCGCGGCGGCGCCGGACTCAGGCAGCCTGACCTTCGGGCCGATCGCGCTGACCAAGATGATGTGTCCCCAACCGTCGGCGGATAGCCAGGTCGCCGCGGCGCTCGGCGACGTCCGGTCCTATCTGCTTTCCGACGGACAGCTCCACCTTGCACTGTTGGCCGACGGCGGAATCATGCACTGGGAGCCGCAGCGGTAGGCGTCACACCGTCAACGCGGCCTGGCTTTCCGCTTCTCCCGGACCCGGACGTTGATCCGGATCGGCGACCCTTCGAACCCGAAAGTCTCCCGGAGGCGGCGTTCCAGGAAACGCCGGTAGCCCGCTTCCAGGAACCCGGTGCTGAACAGTACGAAGGTAGGCGGCCGGGCCGTCGCCTGGGTTCCGAACAGGATTCGCGGTTGTTTGCCGCCCCGGACCGGGGGCGGTGTGGCCGCGATGACCTCCTTGAGCCAGGTGTTCAGCTGTCCGGTCGTGATGCGCTTATCCCAGGACTCGAGCGCGGTTTCCATGGCCGGTACCAGTTTCTGCACCGCCCGGCCGGTGCGTGCCGAGATGTTGACCCGCGGCGCCCACTGGAGCTGCGCCAGCTGCAGGTCGATCTCACGGTCGAGGAGAAAGCGGCGATCCTCATCGACCAGATCCCACTTGTTGAAGGCCAGGACCAGGGCCCGGCCCGCTTCGATCACCATCGACAGCACCCGCTGGTCCTGTTCGGTGACCGGTTCGGAACCATCGATCAGCACGATGACCACCTCGGCAGCATCGATGGCGCTGTGGGTGCGGACCGAGGCGTAGAACTCATGCCCGCTGGCCTGGCCGACCTTACGCCGGAGACCGGCGGTGTCGACGAAACGCCATGTTCTGCCGTCGAGTTCGATCAGCGAGTCCACCGGATCCACGGTCGTTCCAGCCTGATCGTGCACCACCGAACGCGGGGACCCGGCGAGTCGATTCAACAGCGAGCTCTTGCCGACATTCGGCTTGCCCACCAGGGCGACCCGCCGCGGGCCCCCGCCCCGCGATACGGCCGCCGCCGATGCCGCGGGCAGCTCGGCGACCACATCGTCGAGTAGATCCGCCACGCCCCGCCCGTGCATCGCGCTGATCGGGTGCGGCTCCCCCAACCCCAATGACCACAGTGCGGCCGCGTCCGCCTCGCCTTTCTCATTGTCGACTTTGTTGGCCACCAGGAACACCGGCTTACCCGCACGGCGCAGACTCCGTGCGGCCGCCTCATCGCCGGTGGTCGCGCCGACGAGACCGTCGACGACCAGGATCACCGCATCGGCGGTCTGCATCGCAACCGCGGCCTGCTCGGCGACGAGTTGCTGCAGCCCCTTGGCATCGGGCTCCCAACCGCCGGTGTCCTGTATGACGAAGCGCCGACCGCTCCACGAAGCGTCGTAGGACACCCGGTCCCGGGTGACACCGGGAAGATCCTGCACGACCGCCTCCCGCCTGCCCAGAATGCGATTCACCAGGGTGGATTTGCCGACATTGGGCCGGCCGACGACGGCTACCACCGGGGGTGGGCCGCTGTCTTCACCGCCGTCGGTGACCGCCTGGTCGGCGGCGAGTTCCCAGTCGCTCTCATCGGACCAGGTTCCGTCCCCGTTCATCGCGCCGCCTTCGTTCGCTGTTCGACAAGATCGCGCAGGTGATCGATAACCTCGGCCTGGGTCATATCGGTGGTATCGACGACCAGTGCGTCACCGGCCGGCTTCAGTGGCGACACCGCCCGAGTCGAGTCCAGATGATCACGTCGACGAACATCGGCCAGCACGGTTCGGAAGTCATCGGGTCGCCCCGCCGCAATGTTCTGCTCGTTACGACGCCGGGCCCGTGTCTCGGCTGAGGCGGTGAGGAAGATCTTCACATCGGCCTCCGGTAGCACCACGGTGCCGATATCGCGGCCCTCGACGACGACGCTGGTTGATCCGCCGGCGAGTTCACGCTGCAGACCCACCAGATGGGCACGTACCGCGGGCACCGCCGAGACCGCCGACACCGCGCGAGTCACCTCATCCCCGCGAATATGCGCCGAGACATCCTCGCCGTCGAGATATGCACATTCGACCTCCGGGTCGAAACCGACCGACATCGGCACCTCAGCTGCTGCGCTGATCGACTCGGAATCGTCGAGATCGACTCCGGCGCGCAACATGGCCAATGTCGCGATCCGGTACATTGCACCGGTGTCGAGGTAGCGTGCGCCCAGCGCTCGCGCCAAACCCCTTGAAACCGAGGACTTTCCGGTTCCGGCCGGCCCGTCGATTGCGACGGTCACCCTAGGTGTCGGCATCCTGCTCACCGGCCCACCGCCTGATAAAGCTCGCCGACTTCTTTGCGGGTCAGTTTTCTGATGCTGCCCGGCCGCTGCCGCCCCAAGGTCACCGACCCGATATCGGTGCGTACCAATGCCTGCACTGGGAATCCGACAGCAGCCAGCAATCTCCGGACTATCCGCTTGCGCCCCTCGTGCAGGGTCACCCGCACCAGCGTCTTACCCGGAACGGCGTCCACCACGGCGAAGTCATCCAGCCTCACCGGTCCGTCATCCAGGTCGATCCCGGCCCGCAGGGTCTTCCCCAGACCGCGTGGCACCGATCCGGCGACGGTGGCCAGATACGTCTTCGGCACCTCGAAGGACGGGTGCATCAACCGATGTGCGAGCTCACCGTCATTGGTGAGCAGCAGCAGTCCTTCGGTGTCGGCGTCGAGCCGGCCGACATGAAAGAGCTTCTTGTTACCGCGCACCCGATGTTCGACCAGGTCTCCGATACAGGGACGGCCGAGGTCATCGGACATCGTCGAGTGCATACCCAGGGGTTTGTTCACCGCGAGGTAGACCAGGGAGTCGTCGAGGATGACCCGGGCGCCATCGACCCGGATTTCGGCGGTGTCCGGATCGACCCGGGTGCCCAGTTCGCAGACGACCTGCCCGTTCACTTCTACGCGGCCGTCGGTGATCATCCGCTCGGCGACCCGCCGGGAGGCGACCCCGGCCTGCGAGAGCACCTTCTGCAGCCGCACCCCCTCCGCGCCGGGCGGGGCGTCGCCACCGGGGTCAGACATCGGTGTCGATATCGATCGAAGCGGTGGTTTCCGGCCGCGCAGGTCCGGCGAGCTTGGCAAACCGCGGCTCGCTGTCCAGGCTTTCGCTGAGGTCGTCGATCACATCGACGTCGGGGAGCAGCGGCGCGATATCGGGAAGTTCTGTCAGGGATGACAATCCGAGGCGCTCCAGGAACAGCTCGGTGGTGGAGAACGCGGTCGCCCCGCTGTCCGGGTCGGTGCCGGTCTCGGTGATCAGTCCGCGTGCCACCAGGGTCCGGATCACCGCATCGACGTTCACCCCACGGACGGCGCTGACCCGCGCCCGCGTGACGGGCTGCCGGTAGGCCACCACGGCGAGCGTCTCGAGAGCGGCGCGGGTCAGCTTCGAACGCGTGCCGTCGAGTAACAACCGCTCGACATAGGGTGCGAACCGGGCCCGGGTGTACATCCGCCAGCCGCCACCGGCCGCACGTAGGTCGATACCGCTGTCCCGGTCGGCCAGCCGCCCGGCCAGGGCATGAAGCGCCTCGCTGACCCGATGCACCGGCTGGTCGGTCGCCGAGGCCAGCGCCTCGGCGCTGACTGGCGAGTCGACCACCAGCAGCAACGCCTCCAGAACCCGGGTGAGTTCCTCACCGTCGACGGCAGCACCGATGCCATCGGCATCAGCATCGGCACCGATGCCATCGGCATCAGCATCGGCACCGATGCCATCGGCATCAGCATCAG
>CAZKUK010000001.1:0-189405 GCA_964555915.1 uncultured Mycobacterium sp. | reverse complement strand
AGCACCGGCCCGGATCGGCGCCCATCTCGCGGCCCCGCATCGGCATGCCGTCGATTACCGCGTAGATCGCCTGAAGATCCGGGACGTCGTTGGCGCGCAGTTTCTCACCGCCGTCCTTGCCGATCAACACCACACTGAAGCCGTTGGCGCCGATCCCGAACTGCGAGGCCAACCGTCGTGCCGCGTTGGTGTCGAGGACCTGGCCATCGAGGGTGCTGGTGCCGTCGGCGAGGATCCGGCCGAGCACCATGTCGCGATCGGCGAAGTCACACCGTGTGGCCTCGATCCGGCGCATCGTTTCTGTAAGCCGTGGGTCATTTCCGGTGGGCGCGAACACCAGTAGCGGGCGACTCTGCCACAGATAGTCACCCAGGTCCGCGGCCGTGGCCCGGGCCGGCATGAGTACCGCGCTGGTGGCCATGACGAGCACGGCGAGTGCGCCTGCGACGAGTCGTGGGGAAAGATGTTGCCGGACCATGGTGACGGTTGACTCTATAGCGCGACCCGAAAGGCGGTAGGGCTTCGATGACCGACGACGCCGTCCCAGACGAGGCCCGCGACGAGGACCGTTATGGGGGCTTTCCCGCCGACTTCTTCAGCCGGGCCGACCAGGACGACGACCGTCGCTTCTACGGCCAAGCCCGCCTGGTGCAGCACATCGACGACGGCGCCATCGCCGCCGTACGCGACCTCTATGACGAGCTCGGCCTGTACGGCGAGGTGCTCGACGTGTGCAGCTCGTGGGTATCGCATCTGGCCCGGACCCCGCGGCGGCTGGTGGTGCTCGGTATGAACGCCGCCGAGCTCGACCGCAACCCGCAGGCCGCCGAACGGGTGGTCCACGACCTCAACGGCGATCCCGCGCTGCCGTTCGCCGACGCCAGCTTCGACGGGGCGATGTGCACGGTGTCGGTCGACTACCTGATCCGGCCCCTGGAGGTGTTCGACGAGGTGGCCCGGGTGCTGCGGCCCGGGGCGCCGTTCGTGTGCACGTTCTCCAACCGGTGCTTCCCGACCAAGGCGATCCGGGGCTGGCTGGGTACCGACGACGAAACCCACGTGCGGCTGGTGGCCGAGTACTTCCTCCGCTCGACCGGCTGGGACGAGCCGCGGGCCCAGCAGCGCCCGACGCCGTGGCCGGGTGACCCGCTCTTCGCGGTGTGGGCGCACCGCTCCTGATTGGGCCCCGCTCCGCTGCTGTTCGCACGCCGGGGGGCCGGCCCGAACACGTAGTTCTTTACTCGGGTCCTCACTCGTCCCAGGTGAGCAGGACCGCGCTCTCGAACGGCAGTGTCGCGAACACCCGCTGGCCGGGCCCGGTGACGTGGACGGCCGCCTCGTCACGGGTCATCACCCGAGGGGCGCGAACCGCGCGGCTGCGGCCGTGCCGGCGCAGGTGGCCGCCGCCGGCGGCGAGGAGGTTCTTCAGCCAGTCACGGTCCGGGCCGTAGGTCAGCAGGATCGCCACCCCGGCGTCGGTGGAGAACACCGTCAGCGGCGTGCGATACGTATGGCCCGACCGGCGTCCGACGTGGTCGAGGATGCCCATCCCCGGTGCCCATCCCGCCCAGAGGCGCTGCACGGGATTGGTGACGTGCCGGTTGAACCGGGCCAGTCGTTGGGGCAGACGCATCCGTTACTCCGATCAGCTCTGGCCGCAGCCCACCGCGGCGGCCTTCTCTAGATAGCGCAGGTCGACGATGGTGGTCGCGTCGACCGGTGCGCTGAGCTCACCGGCATCGAGCATGGTGTCGGCGAGTTCCTGGAACCCCTTCGGATTCAGGATCTCCGACGGCGCCATCGGCCACATATCCTCGGCCACCGCGAAATCCCACGCGTCGCCGATGCCCTGGGGCGTAGCGCCCTCGACGATGGGCAGCGCGAAGTCGATGTAGGCGCATCTCCGGCAAGACCTCGCCGACGGTGACGATCGGCGTCAGCCCGTCGGTGCGGGAGCGGATCTCGAACCAGTCCTCGACGTGGATGTTCGCCGCGTCGGCGGCGCCGGCCAGCAGGGCCGCGGCCCGCTCGGGGCTGCCGCCGATCTGGACGAACCGGGCGTCGGTGTTCGGATCGAGACCCTCCTTGCGCATGAGCAGCCGGGTGAGCATCGTGCTGAAGCCTTCCGGGCCGGACATCGCGATCGTCGCGCCCTTGAGATCGGCGACGTTGTCGATCCCGTCCTTGGCGACCAGCACGTAGTCCATCCGGCTGGTGGGCGAGGATCTCGCGGATGCCGCTGGTGGTGCTGAGCTCGATGATGTCCACCTCGGCTCCCCACTGTCGGAGGCGGTCGTAGACGCAGCGTGAACCCGCCGTCAGCGAACCCGGCGCGGTGTCACGGCCCGAGGTTGTGGATGCATCCTGTCTCCCCCTTCGATCGGCGACGGGACCGACGTTAGCCGTCCTCGGCGGCGGGCCATCGCCAGCCGGCGCCGACGCGGTGCCCGGGGTGTCTGCACACAGTCACGGTAACGCGGATCGGATCCGGGAAATGGCCGCCGCGGCGCCGTTAAGCTCGTCCCGTGTCGGATCCGCGATCGGAATACCAGCGCCTGCGGTCGGCGCACCTGGCCGAGGTGTCCGCGACGCTGCAAGGTCACATCGACCGGCTGGACTGGTCGCGGGAGCAGATCGAGCGCTACCGCGATCACCGGCTGCGTTCCTTGCTGGGCTACGCCCGGCAGCGTTCGGTATTCCACGCCCGCCGGCTGAGCGGCATCGACCCGGACACCTCCGGCGTGGCCGACCTGGCCGCGCTTCCGGTGATGACCAAGCAGCAGGCCCAGGACGAGTGGGATGCCATCATCACCGCCCCCGGGCCCGACCGGGCTGGCGCCGAACAGGTTCTGGCCGAACAACAGTGGTTCTCCTACACCCCGCTGGACCAGCAGGTGTTCAGCTCGGGCGGGTCCAGCGGCGTGCGGGGCGTGTACGTGTGGAGTTGGCCGTTTTATATTTCCGCGACATGCCTGGCCTGGCGGATTCAGGCCCGCGACGAACAGCGCTCGGCCGAGCATCGGGAGCCGGCCCGTCTGGCGGTGCTGTGCGCCGCGGTGCCCCCGCACGCCAGCACCCCGCTGTTCGACGTGCCGACCGCCGAGGGGATGTCCACCACCGTCATCGAGGCCGGCGCGCCGTTCGACGAGGCTGCCGAACGGGTGGCCGCGCTCGACCCGACCCACCTGGTCGGCTATGCCACCGTGATCGGACGGCTCGCGCGGGCAACCTCGGCGGGTGACCTCGCGATCCGGCCCCGGCGGGTGAGCACCAACTCCGAGCCGTTGCTGCCCGAGGACCTCGACGCCATCCGACGGGCCTGGGATCCGGTGGTCTACAACCTGTGGGGGTCCACCGAGATCGGTGTCCAGGCCGTCGGCTGCGGTCGTGGCGAGGGCCTGCACATCTGTGAGGACGAGGTCATCCTGGAGCGGGTCGACGATGCGGGCCGGCCGGTCGGCCCCGACGAGCCGGCCACGCGCACCCTGGCCACCGGGCTGGCCAACCGGGCGTTTCCGTTCATCCGCTACGACCTCGGCGACGAGGTCACCCTGCTGCCCGGAGAGTGCCCGTGCGGCAGTTCCTTTCGCCGGGTGGCCGCGGTGGCCGGCCGCCGCGACGACGACTTCGGCTACGACGTCGGCGGTGACACGGTCACGGTGCCGGCCAGCGCGTTCCGCCACGTGCTGGGCGCCGACCCGCGGATCACCGAGTACCAGGTGGTCCAGACCGGCGACGGCGCGGAGATCCTGGTGGTCGGGGCGCCGGATGTCGACGCGGTGCGCGCAGCGCTGGAGGACGGGGTCGTGCGCTACGGACTACAGCGCCCGGAGATCAGCGTGCGGGTCGTCGACCGGCTCGAGCGGCACCGCGGCAGCGGCAAGCTGAAGAGGTTCGTCGCGCTGAAACGCTGATCAGCCCAGACCGTTCAGCCACTTGCGGGCATCGCCGACGCAGGCCGCCGGCAGCGGGGAGTTCGGCCCGACCCGCGGTCTGCACGCCCACCACATCCGGCACTGGGAGGACGGCGGGCCCACCGACCTGGACAACCTGGTCCTCTTATGCGCGCACCATCACCGGCTCCACCACAGTGGCGGCATCACCATCGGTGGGCCCGCCGAGCGTCAACTGACCGCCGCGAGTTCCGCTTCGACCGGCACCCGAGCCCTGCTCGGCGGAACCCGCCGCGAGGTCGAACGTGCTGTACAGCAGAGATTCCCGTTCCTGCCTGCTGGCTGCGATATGAACCTCGATAGATGTTCGCCGCAGCGGCGGCCTTACGGCGACGATTGCCCACCCGTGCCGGGACGTCGAGCCCCCGGTGGACGGGGTGGCACGCTGTCAACAAAAGCGGTCAACTCAAACCGAATTCAGCCGCTCCGGATCGCGCGCCCCGAACACGCGCTGCTGCCGCCGACCGTTGCTCCATCCGCGATCCCACGGCCAGAGCCGCTCGTCGTCGGTCCACACCAGCTGCAGCGCGCCGAACACGCGCCGGTAAAACTGCTCCGCGATCTTGAGGTGCACGTCGGGATGATCGACCTCGACGACTTCCAGGACAAGCTCGCCCTCGAACTCGATCTGCATCCCCGGCTCCAGTCGGGTGCCGTGATAGGCCATTTCGTGGGCGGCTAAGTCCAGCAGCTGAACCGAGACCTTCTCGGGGAGTCCGGTGACCAGCAACTCGGGCAGGCCCAGGCCATGAAGACCGACCGTGTACGCGGACGGCTGGTGTTCGCTGACGACGTACTGGACCACCCACCGGTCTCTCTCAAGAGTTTCCGCCAGATATGTCAGATATTCCTCGGTGGTGGCCCCGGGGTGATCGCATCGCCAGCACATAATGCCCGCCTCTCCGTCGTCGTCGACGTCAGACTGCACCAGAGCACCGACATTTAGGGTGGGCCGCCGGCGATGACGTAGGACTACAGGTTAGAGCGCGTCGATGATCCGCTCGAAGAACAGTTCTTGGGCGCTGAACCTGCCACCGGGGAAGTACCGCCTCACGATCGCTTTGAGTTCCGCCTCGGTGGAGACGCCCGACAACGTGCAGAGGTGTACCGCGTCGGCGAGATCACCGTCGGACTTGCGGGTGCTCATTGACTTCATCGCCAAGATGTATTCAGGCGAGGCGATTTCGATGATCAGCGCCGGGCCGATCCGCTCACCACGGGGGTGGTCGTCGGGAACGGGCGGCATGAACTGCCGCACACCCTCACTGAGCCAGTTTCGGGCGAGGCCGAACCGGCGCGCGACCACCGCCGCGGCGTCCAGCACCACGTCTCGAGGCTCGAACGTCGCGTCGATGTCGGCGGAGGCCCGTTCGGCGTTGTAAGCGAGCGCCATTGCCGCCCCACCGACGATAAAGATCGTGGCGGCTTTGCCGAGGCGCTGCAGTTCTTTGTCGAGTTCGGCGAGAAGCGCGCGCATCTCACTTGCGGTGAATTCCTTCCGTGCCACCGCTCACACACCTTCCAGATTTCCCGCCGGGTACACCACGTTGCGCACCCGCAACTCGATCGGGGTGCTCAGGTAATCGGTCCAGAAGTATTTCTCGGGAACGCCGAAGGGGTCGAATAAGGCTGCTGTGCAATACCGTTCCGGTTCGAAGCACCAGTCCAGAACCGCAGCGCTGGAGACGCGATCGCGACCGGTTATTGAGGCGACACCACCGATGATTGCGTCCCAACCGGGGACGCCGGCGAGGCCGGGATCTCGGTGGATCGCGTCGGCGTCCTCAAGCGTGCTGGAACCTCTGCTCCGCAGTACCAATTCGCGCAACTGCCGGGCGGCGAAGTGCCAGTCCTCGCCGCCGGCGATCGTCTCGGCGAACTCCCGGTAGGTGAATAAAGGATTGGGCGCGAGGCTGTCGCGGTAACGCTCGAACTCCCGGCGGGTGATGCGGTGGTGGGACCCCACTCGGATCGTGGCAATCTCCCAGGCTTTGATCTTGCGACTGATCGTCGAGCGGTCGACGCCCAGTCGTTTGGCGGCTTTGGCGGGGGAGAGAGTTTCGATGCGACTGCTGACGTCCACCACCTCGCCGGCCGCCTTGGCGGCGCTCAGATGGTGACGCAGAAGGGCTGTCCATTCCGCTTCGGTGGTGTGCGCCGGGTCGATAGTGAAGCGCGCAGGCATCACTCCACTTCAGACGGATGCACAGATAGGGCAATCTAACTGTGCGGCGGGCCATGGGTAGGGAAGCGGCTGATGGACGTGGGATAGTGGTACGCTTTTCCCGTACAAGATCGGTACGATAACTCTGTACCGGGACTGGAGGTGGACATGGCCATCAGTGCAAGTGAGGCTCGGCAGCGCCTCTTCCCGTTGATCCAACAGGTCAACAACGATCATGAACCGGTGCGTATCGCATCCAGAGCCGGTGATGCGGTGCTCATGTCCGCCGCCGACTACGACTCGTGGCAGGAAACTGTCTACCTCCTGCGTTCACCCGAGAACGCCCGCCGACTGATGGAAGCAGTTGCCCGGGACAAGGCCAGCCGCACGGTCCCCGCGAACCACACCAAGTCGATCGACGATCTCGAGGAGATGGCCGGCGGTCAGGAGTGAGGAGGATCAACTTCGATCCGGACGCCTGGGAGGACTTCCTGTTTTGGTTGGCGTCGGACCGCAAGATGGCCCGTCGGATCACCCGGCTCATCGCAGAAATTCAGCGTGACCCGTTCGCGGGTATTGGGAAGCCGGAGCCGCTCAAGGGTGAGCTGTCCGGGTACTGGTCCCGGCGGATCGACGACGAACATCGGCTCGTGTACCGGGCAGACGATGAAGAAGTGAAGATCCTGAAAGCGCGCTACCACTATTGAGATCGTCGCCACGCCTGCCGCCCGCCCCCTACCAGCGAAAACGGCCATCGGGAGCCTCCCGGGATCATTGGCTTTTGTCCGATATAGTCCCCGAATGCCCGTCGCGCGCTCCGCCCACCGGCTGACGCTGAGCGCTTTGTTGGCGTGCGTCATGGTGTTGTGCGGCGCGCCGTCACCGGTGTCGGCGGCTCCGGCCGCGGCAGGGGTGGTTCCGGGCATCGAGGTCTTCCTCGCTGACGTGCCGGCTGCCCTGCGCGGCAAACGGGTTGGCCTGATCACCAATAACACCGGCATCGACCGCTATGGCAGGTCGGATATCGATCTGATCGCCGCGAGCGACGAGCTGACACTGGTGGCCCTGCTGGCGCCCGAGCACGGTATCCGCGGCACCGCCGAGGCGGGTGTCACCGTCGGCGATGGTGTCGACGCGAAGACCGGCGTTCCGGTCTACTCGCTCTATGGGGCGCAAGGGCACAGCCCGACTCCCGCGATGCTCAAGGACGTCGACGTCCTGGTCTATGACCTCCAGGAGGTCGGCGGGCGCACGTGGACCTACGTGTCGACGATGGCGCTGTCGATGCAGGCCGCGGCGCGTAAGGGCATCCCGTTCGTCGTTCTCGACCGGCCGAATCCGATCGGCGGGAACATCGTGGAAGGCGCGCTGCTGGACCCGGCCTTCGCGTCGTTCATCGGCATGTATCCCATCCCCGCGCGGCACGGGATGACGGTCGGCGAGTTGGCCGTGCTGTTCAACACCCAGCAGGGGATCGGCGCGGACCTGACCGTCATTCCGGCCCAAGGGTGGCGCCGCGCGCAGTGGTTCGACCAGACGGGTCTGCCCTGGGTGAACCCGTCACCCAACCTCCGGTCGCTGGCGGCCGTCGCGAGTTACCCCGGCACGGTGTACTTCGAGGGCACCAACATCTCGGAGGGCCGCGGCACCGACCGGCCCTTCGAGCAGATCGGGGCGCCGTGGCTGGATGCGGCGGCGGTGGCCGCGACGATGAACGCGATGGGCTTGCCGGGCATCGCCTTCCAGGCCGTCACCGTCCCGGTCGCCGAGGGCGCCGCCAAATTCCCCGGACAGACCATCCCGGCCATCCGGCTGGCCATCACCGATCGGTACGCCTACCGACCGGTCGGCACCGCACTGCTGCTTATCGACACGATCCGCAAGCAGCATCCGGGGGACTTCGCCTGGGGTCCGTCGATCGACCTGCTCACCGGATCGGATCGGGTGCGCCAGGCGATCAACGCCGATCGACTCGCGCCGCTGCTGGCGGAGTGGAACCGGGCGGCCACCCAGTTCCAGGTAAGCCGGGCGGGGTACCTGCTCTACAGCTGAACCGTCACATCGTGTTTGGGTGCGGCCGTTTCTGCTCTGCACGGTCGGACAACATGTTGAGTGAGTTGTGCCTTCCCGATCGCTCTATCGCGGTTAGCGCGGTCCGATTCCAGGCAGCGGGTGTCCCGCGGTGGGCTCAAACGGTTAGCCTGACGCAATGGCTGTGGACTCGAAGGTTTCACGCTCTTGGCTCCTCGTCAACGCCTCTCGGGAGCCTGATCTGGATGCAGTGCTGATGCATACCAAGTCCGACGAAGTGATTCTGGATCTGGAAGACGCCGTCGCTCCCAACGAGAAGGGGGCGGCTCGCGACCGAGTCATAGACTTCCTCAACTCCGGAGCCCGGGCGTGGATCCGAATCAATGACGCATCAAGCGAATTCTGGTCCGCGGATTGCCGGGCCTTGGCTGACTGCCGCGGTATGAAAGGTGTGGTGCTGGCCAAGACCGAAGGCGGCAATCACATGTGGGACACCGCTAACCGGCTTGGCGACGGTACACCAGTCATCGCGCTGATCGAAACAGCGCGTGGGTTAGCCCGCGTTCATGACATCGCCGCGGCACGTCCGTGCTTTCGAATCGCGTTCGGAGTCAACGACTTCACGTTGGACATTGGCGTGGAGCAGGATCCGTTGGCCCTGGCCTACAGTCGTTCCCAGCTCGTCGTGGCCTCGCGCGCGGCGCACCTTCCGGGTCCGATCGACGGACCGACCCGTGACCCCGACCAGCTCACGGAGGGCGTGGCGCTGACCCGACGGATGGGTATGACGGGAAAGCTCGCGCTGCATTCGTCTGACGCCGAGACCATCAACCCTGGACTGAGCCCATCTGATTCGGACATCAGCTGGGCCCAGGAGTTCGTCGAGCAGTTCAACAGCGGTGGCGGGAAACCAAAGGACGGCAGCGACTTACCGCGATTGAACCGTGCCAGGGTCATTCTGAAGAGAGCCCGGCAACTCGGACTGATATCGAATTGAACGGAGAGATCATGACCACCCGCACGGGCCGTCCTGCGGCCACGTCGCGGTGGAGCACGACGGTCATTGCACCATCGGCACGGCGAACACTACGACGAACACCGATCACAGCGCTCTGTCAAGAGCCGCTCACCACAGCGTGCGGTGAGCCTGCTGTTTGCCGGGCCAGGCAGTACGGTCGAACCATGTCCGTCCCGGGTCCGCAGCAGCCGCGGTCGACTGTGACCCGACGACACGTGCTGCTTGGCGCCGCCCTGTTCGGTATGACCGCCGGGTGCAGCTCACTGCGGAGCCTCGCGGGAGCCAACCCGCCACCGAACGCCTCGGACGAAGTTTTCGCGGTCACCTTCACCGATGCGCAGTGGCGACAACGACTGACCCCGGCCCAATATGACGTCCTGCGTGCGGCCGGTACCGAACGGCCCTTCAGCAGCCCGCTCAACGACGAGCACGACGCCGGCGTATTCGGCTGTGCGGGTTGTGCGTTGGATCTTTTCTCCTCGACGACCAAGTTCGACAGTGGCACGGGCTGGCCCAGTTTCTACCAAGCCCTCGACAACGCCGTCATCGAGCGCGACGACGGCTCGCTGGGCATGTTGCGCACCGAGGTCCTCTGCCGCCAGTGCGGCAGTCACCTCGGCCATGTCTTCGACGATGGCCCCGAACCGACCGGCCTCCGCTACTGCATGAATGGGGTGGCGCTCACCTTCCGCCCCGCCTAGATACGTCCTGACCACGGAGCACGGTCGATGGTGATCGCTCATTAGGCTGCGGTGGTGCTGCTTCTCCACGGCCAGCCCGCCTGGCCGGACAACTGACGTGGGCGCACCACGGACTAGACGGCGGCCGGGTGGTGCTGCAGGAGACCCTGCGCGGTAGTTGCCCTGCTCGAGGCGGCTGGAGAGACTGTCCTGGCGCTTCGTACCGGGGCCATACCCCACAGCGAGCCCAGCGCGATGACCTGTGCAAAACCGTCGTGGTCGCCGGTGGTGTAGTTGGGATCAAGCGGATCTATCGCGTTGTCCATGGCGATCAGACCCTGGTCTGAGGCTTTCGTGAGCCAACTTTTCTTGAGCATGTCCGTCAGCAACTTGTCGCGCGCCTCGTCATAGGACTCGAAGCCGTGCGTCGGAAGCAGACCCCCGCCCGTGGCGTCGAGGTTCTCCTTGCTGACCGACGCGGTGAAGATGTAGTTGCCGTTTCCATCCGGCGCCGCACCGAAAGTACGCAGGTGTGTGTTGGCGAACAGGAACGATGCATCCCGGTATGCCGGACCGAAGCCGAAGAGCCCCAACAGACCGTTCTGGAACAGCCCGAACGGCAGCGGGGGGAGCAGCCCCAGTCCTAGCGGACCGCCCCTCGGAAACTGCTTGTAGTCGGTGTCTCCAACGATGCCCGAGTAGCCGACGCTGCTGCAGCACGACGGGCCGAAGCCAGACACCCGCAAAGCGAAGTTGAGTTTCAGTTCCGCCAGGTACTGGTTCCTCGCCTGGACCGCGAAGATCGTGTTGATGGGCTCCTGCATGATCTTGCCCTCATCGGGCTTGCCGATGCCGCAGTTGGAAACGGTCGAACCTGGACCGCAGTAGCGCAGTCCGACCCAGTCGGCTACTTGTCCCTCTTTGTTGATCATCCACTGGCCCAATGCCCCGTACGGGGTCTCGACGGTGGCCGTGGGATCCGGTGGGGTCGGCGAGAAGATCTCCGCGGACTGGTCCGGGAGGGCGGCGAGCGGGTCGGCGGTGGGTGCGGACACGGTCACCGTGGTCGCGGCCAGCGGGGGCACCGCGGATGCCGGCGGGGTGGTTACCGGCGCCGTTACCTCAGGTACGGAAGCTATCTCAGGTACGGAAGCTATCTCAGCTACGGAAGCGTCGATCGCCGACGGCTTGTCGGGGACCGCTGCGGCCAGACCCCGCACCGACGATCCGCTGCGTCCCCGGACCGGAGCCGGAAGTTCCGACCTGGAGCCGGCGACTCGAGTCGCGCGCCTCGATGCGGTGGCGGGGTTCGATTGAGAAGACTCTGCCGAGGCAGATACCCGCGACGGCGAATTCGCGCCATCGGTGTCGGCGCCTGCTACCGCCGTTCCCTGGAGGATCGCCACGCCTACACCGAGCGCTGCGGCGATGCCTCCGACCCGACCAATGAAGTTCGCTGCGGCCATGGAATCCTGCCCCCTCCGGCGGCTGGCTGACATAGATCGAAACCCCTAGAGACCGGACTCTACAGCGCGAATCTTCGCCACACTCGGGTTCGGTGAATGATTCCCGCAAACAATGAATCACGGTGATCGTCGGCACGCGGATCGGCGTATCGGTGCCCTGATTACGCCGGTGGCAACGACTTTCGGGCAATCTCAGACAGTGCAGGGCGATTCTGGCAATCAGCTCACGGTGGGTGCCGCGGGCACAGCCCTGGGCGGTCCTCGCTCGCTCAGCCTGCCGGGCGCGCCGCTCTGGACCGTCCTGCTCGCAGAATCACCAGCGCCAGCAGTTGGGCGACGAGGATCACGCTCAGCGTCGTGGCGCCGGGCACCTCCTGGCCGCGGGCATGCGCGAGGATTCCGATCAGCGGCTGGAACAGCATGGCCCCGATCCCCATGATCGCCATGTTCGTCAGGCCCATCGCGACACCGGGAAGATGGTCCGGCGACTCGTCCTTGACCATGGTGAAAGCCAACGCATAGGTGGAGTTGAAGACCCCCAGGACGAACATCGCCACGCTCAGGGGCCACTGGCCGTGCAGGACGAACAGGATCAGGGCCAGGGCCACTGTCGTCCCGGCCGCCCCAACGGCCAGCAGCTGCCCGGCGTTTCGGTAGCGCGAACAGACCCAGGCCGCCCCAAGCATCCCGGGCAGGCATCCCCAGAAATAAAAGGACGCGCACAGCGACGCCGCCGTCAGGCTCATCTGATGGTGTGCCTGGAAGTAAGAGACGCCCCAGAGCATCCCGAAGGACATCCCGGCCGAACCCACCAACCCACCGGCCACCGCGGCGGACAGGATCGGTCGGGAGGTCAGCAACTGCCGCATGTCAGCGGCTGTCGGCCGGTGCTCCGCGGAGCCGGGGCCGCTCGTGTGGTTCCGGACGAACAGCACGATGAGAACCAGCAGCAGCGCCGAGAATGCGCCGCACAGGAGCATGCCGGTGCGCCAGCCGGAGTGTTCGACAATGAACCCGAGGATCTCCTGGCCCATCGCAGCCCCCACCATCCCGGCCATCTCGGTCAGAGCCGCCAGCAGGGGAAAGAGGCGGGCGGGGAACCACTGGGCGGCCAGCGTCAACGCGCACACCACGGTGGGTGCGGCTCCCAGGCCCATGAGAATCCGGGTTGCCTCGGCGAAGTTGGCGGTCTGGGACATCGCGAACAGGAAGGACGCCACCGTGCAGATGGCGGCCCCGGTGATGAGCACCGCCCGCGCACCGAAGCGCGCCACCATGATTCCCGCCGGAATCTGCAACAGGATGTAGGGATAGTAGAAACTCGACGACAGCCCGCCGAACCCGGCTTCGCTGAGAGACAGGTCGACGACCAGTCCCTCGCGCATCACGCTCGGGAAAGTCTGCAGCACCATCTGGAACAGGACGAACAGCGCCGCGGTACCGAAGACGAACGTGCCGACCCGGCCATGTAGCAAACCGCGACCGACTCCGGTTTCCACTCACCGAGGGTAACGCCGTACGCCGGATCCGGCGCGTCGGGCACCGGCCACCGCGCCTTGCGCCGGCATACCTCCACTGCCGTTGTACCTCCACTGAAGGTCCCGGGTGATTAATAATGGCGGGATGGCAATTCAGGTGAGGCTTTTTCTCGCAGGGGCCTGCGCAGCCCTCGCCGTGGCCGGTTGCAGCGCCGCCGCTAACGAGGACCCAAAGGCCGAGGCACCGGCAGCAACCGGTTCGGCCATGACGGTGACCCCGGCCGCCCCTGCGGTCTCCGACGAGCAGCAGCAACAGGCTCAGCAGCTTGCCGAGGAGGCCGAGAAGATCATGCTGGACCCCGCGCTGGCTCCCCGGGAGAAGTATCCGAAGGCGCTCGGCATGTTCCGGGACGCCCTGGAGATTGATCCCGGCAACGCCTTGGCGGCGAAGAGCATCACGCTGATCGAGGACATCTACAAGAGCATGGGCCGGCCCGTCCCCGCGCCCGCATAAGCCCGGTACCGGCGTCGTCGCCCCGTCCCCGTCACCAGCGGCCGGTAACGTCCACTCCGTGCCCGAGACCCCCGAGGACAGACTCGCCGCCGCCGTGCACCGACTGCTCAGCGAACGCGGCCCCACCACGACGGGAGATCTGGTCGACGCGCTGACCGAGGCGGGCATCGACATGTCGCCCGACCCCGCGGATGTGCTCGGCGAACTCCTCGAGAATGACATCGCGCCGGTCATGCCGCTGGCCGACGGACGCTGGGTCTGGCTTCCGGCCCTGCTCGACGGTCGGATCTTCACCCACCGCCTGACGCCGCTGGAAGCCGAGAACGACGTGATCGGCTGGGATCGCGATCTGTCCCCGGTATCAATGCTGACCGAGAGCCCGGATTATCAGCGGCTCTGCGACGGATCCCCGCTCATCGACGCGTTCGCCGGTCTGGACGACGACGCCCTCGCCGACCGCGGCGTGCCCCCGGCGGTCGACGTCGGTGAGGGGATCCTGCTGCTGCCGCCCGGCCGGCTGGCCGCACTGGGCGCCGGTGCCGGTGACCTGATCGGCATCCTGGTCACCCCCGATGGGTTCGACATCACTGCTGTCGCCGAGGCCGCGCCCGGCCACCCGGAGAAGCTGCTGACGCCGGTATTGGCGGCATCCCCCGACGCCCCGATGATGCTCGACACCGCGGTGTGGACGGCCTGCGCCACCGAGGACAGCGCGTTTCGCCAGCCGGTGGCACCGCTGGGTGAGCAACTCACCGAGGCCGGTCTTGCCTTCGAACGCGAATGGGTGGCGCTGCCCGGATTCGACTTCGACGAGTGGCAGACATCGAACCGGGTTTCCACCATCGCCGCCCGCTACAGCCTCGAGGAGGATGAAGCCCTCGCCGTGCTGGTGATCACGAGGCTCCACGAACACGCCATGAACCTGCTGAGCATCGCCGAAGGCGGTGCGGACGACGACGCCGACGGCACCCTCGGAAGGGCCGCAACCCCGTTGGAGCAGATCGTCGAACCCGAGAGCACGGTGGTGCGCACCACCCTGGAGTTCCTCGCCGAACCACTGGTCGCCGCCGCAGTGCATGACGAGATCCCGGCCGGGGACCAGCGCGCGGCGGCGGCCCTGGGCCTGTTCGCCGAATCGGCCGAATCCAACGCGCCGCGCGCGGGCCGGCCGGCCCTGCGCTGGCTTCGGGGCAAGGCCCACGAGCGCCTCGGTGAGATCGCGGCCGCCGAACGCATCTTCGAGGAGGCCGAGGCACTGGACCCGTCCTGGCCGTTGACCCTGCTGGCGCTGGCGCGCTACGCCGAGGATCGCAGCGACGCCGAACGCGCGCTGAGCCTGCTGCGGCGGGCCGGGATGCCCGACGACCATCAGATCGTCGCCCACCTGCTGCGCTACCGGCCCGCGCCCCGGACCGGACTGGGCCGTAACGATCGGTGCTGGTGCGGGTCGGGCCGCAAGTACAAGCTCTGCCACCTCAACCGCGAGCAGGTGCCACTGGAGGAACGGGCTGGCTGGCTCTACCAGAAAGCCACCACCGACGTGATGGACGGCGAGTTCGGGCCGCTCATGATGGCCTGCGCGCGGGAACGGGCCGCGCACTCGGGTACCTCGGAGGCTCTGGATCGGGCTCTCTACGACGACCCGCTGGCTTTGGACGTGGTGCTGTTCGAAGGCGGGGCGTTCGAGGAGTTCATCGCACTGCGCGGCCACCTGCTGCCCGACGACGAACGGCTGCTTGCCGAGCAGTGGCTACTGGCGGAGCGTTCGGTGTACGAGGTGATCGCGGTGGCGCCCGGCGAGGGCATGACGATGCGTGACGTGCGAACCGGCGACGTCCACGAGGTCTGCGAGCGCTCCGCCAGCACGATGGTCAGGGTGGGCGAATTCTATTGCGGGCGAGTCGTTCCGGTCGGTGACACCATGCAGATCTTCGGTGGCATGGAGCCGCTGTCACTGGTTGAGCGGGACCAGTTGGTGGCCATGCTCGACGACGAACCCGACCCCCTCGACCTGGTTGCCGTCCTATCGCGGCGGTTCGCGCCGCCGGTGCTGAACAACACCGAGGGCGAGCCGATGCTGCTGTGCGACGCCACCCTGCGGGTCACCGACCCGGAGGCCCTGGCCGCCGAACTCGACGAAACCTACGAGCGCGTCGAGGACGACGCCGACGGCGCCCGGGTTTGGCTGGAACACGTCGTCACCGACGCCATGCGGCGTATCCGCGCCCACCTGGACCTGCGGGACGACCACCTGCACATCCATGCCAACAGTGAGAACCGCTTCGAGCGGGTACTGAAAGTCGTTCGAGCGCTGGACCCGTCGGCGGCCCTACTCGCCGAAACCCGGCAGGCCGTCGATGAGATGGCCGATCTGGAGCAGCTTGCCGGGTCCCCGCCGCCCGGAGTGCTCGACCCCGGGGAGAGCCCCGAGGTGGCCGCGGCACTGGAGGAGATGGTCCGCACCATCGAGGAGGCCTGGCTGGACGAGAAGATTCCGGCGCTGTCCGGGTTCACCCCCCGCGAGTGCGCCGCCGACCCCACCCGGAGGGCCGATCTGATCCGGCTGCTCGATACCTTCCCGGACACCGGTGCCCCGGGGGCCATGAGCCCAACACGACTCCGGACGGCGCTGGGTCTGGCCTGACCTCAGCCGGGCTGCCTGCTGACGCCGCCACGGATGACGCCGCACGCCGAAATCAGCTTTTATGCACGGCAATTCGCCAGTAGAGATCGTCAGCGACCAGCCGACGCCGGTTCTGGTGATGGCGGGTTTGCGACGGTAACAACGGGCACAACGACCACGACGGACCGGAACGGCGCCCGGCGCGAGCCGACAGGTCCGGTCCGGCTCGGTGTTCGGATCCAATCGGAGCGGAGTCGTTTGATATACCCTTTGCCCGTCCGCGAGTACGCACTCCGGGAGGTGCCATGTTCGAACGACTCAGGCGCGGAGGGGAACTCGGTCGAGCGGCCTGGGCCGTGCTTGTGAGCAGCCCCCGGCTCGCTCTGTTCCCGGTGATCTCCGCTGTCGTGGTGCTGGCTCTTAGCGCCGCGATCGGCACGCCGGTCCTGGCCGTTCTTGGTGACGATAAGACCACCGTCTCCAGCGGCCAGCTGGCCGCGATGGTCGTCGGTGCGGTGTTCTGGTACTTCGCCTGCGCGTTTGTCATCGTGTTCTGCAACGCGGCTCTGATCGGCTGTGCATTTCGGCACTTCGACGGGCAACGGCCCACTGTGCTTTCGGGTTTCGCCGATGCGGGCACGCGTTTGCCGCAGATCCTCCGATGGTCTGCTGTGGCATCCACCGCCGGCCTGGCCTTCACCGTTTTGGAAGGGCTGAGCGACAAGATCAATCTGCTGGGACAGATCGTCGAGGGCGTGGCCGACGGAGGCTGGTCGTTGGTGACCTATTTCGTCCTGCCGGTCGTGGTCAGCGAAGGGCTCGGCCCGGTGAGTGCCGTTAGACGGTCCGCGGCGGTGCTGCGCAGAACCTGGAAGGAGACCGCAGGCGGGGCGGTACGCATCGGCCTGCGTCTGGCGCCGTTCGCCCTGCCGCTGTTCGGCCTGATCGCATTGCTGGCCGTCGGGATCGGGGGACAGTCGATGCGGGTTGTGCTCGGGGTTGTCATCGCCGTCTACGCGGCCGGGTTCGTAGTGGTGGTCGCCGCACTGGGATCTATTCTGCGCGCCGCGCTGTACCGCTACGCCACGACCGGGGCTCCTGCCGGGCCGCTGACGACCGACTTGTTGCAGTCGGCTTTCGCGGCCCGCTGATCGCTGTCGGTTGACGACCGCAGTTTCCGTCACGGAATGTCCCCGTGGGTGAGGCGGCCGTTCATCTTGGTCATGGACGCCCCGGTGGCGGCGACCCGGTGGTCGTCGACGCCGAACAGGTTGTGCTGCCGGTGCACCGGATCCGGTCGTGTGCCCGTAGCCGGGTCGGGTCAGGGATTGAATCGCCCGATGTGGCCAACTACTCGTTCCATCAGTCCTTCGGGCAACGAGATTTCCAGTTTCACCTCGTCAAGCAGCAGGGTGCCGCCGTCGCTGTAGGGCAGCAGCTCCTGCGCCTCGGCGATCCGGGCACACATCGTCGGGATGAACTTCTGATACCCGATCAGCGGGCACAACGCGAATGCGCCCATATCCTGGACGAAGACCAGCACATCGCGTTCGACGGGAGTTTGCAGACACTCCTCGGCCTCGGCGAGCAGGGATTCGTGATAGTCCATCAGGCGGTTGGCGATTCCGACGATGGCATCGGCGTCAGCGCCGCTGTCGGCCCCGGCCTCGCCGAAGGCGCCCTCGAAGGCCGGGCTGAGCATGAACTGTTCAACCTCGGCGACGAGATCGGCGATGTCGTTGACCGACCGGTAGGCGATCTGGGAGAACGCCTGACCACCGAGTTGAGCAACCCCGGGACCGGGCTGGTAGCCCGAGGCCACCGCGCGCAGTCGGGTCTGAACGGCGTTGCGGCGCTGCACCAGCACCGACGTGAAGACCGCCCAGGGCCAGGCGACCGGCTTGTCGGCGATCAGGCGGGCCAAATCCGCACCGGTGGTGACGACCTTGGCGACCTGCGCGGCATCTTCGTGCGGGGGCAGCAGGCGCTGCGGGACCGGGTCGATGGGACGGGCCATCGCCTCCACCGGCGCCCGGAAGTCGGCCGGCCACGGCCAGGGCTCCTGCATCCGTTTCAGCGCAACGGCTCCGGAGTAGACCATCGCGCCGACGCCGGCCAACAGGGCGATCGCGATCAGCCCTAGCGGCCAGGATCGACCGGCGAAGGCTGCCAGCAGCAGCAGAATCCCGGCCGCCAGGGCGCCTCTCTGGCCACCGGATAGCGGCTGCGTCAAACGTGCCATCGGCCCCCCTCAGTCCACCCGATCACCGATGCTAACCGCGGTGTCCGACAGAGCGCGGCGTCCACGGCCGCGGTCGGGCGCGGGAAGTCGTGGAGCTGCTTGTCGGTACGTCTTGTGATACTCGACCTGGTCGGCTTTTGGTCGCGGCGATCACGAGTTCCGGGCGATTGAAGGCGGTGCGGGCGGAACTGGACCGTACGCGGCGATAACGGAAGGTGCTGCTGACCCGACTCGGCGGGGGATCCGCAAAATCTTCAGCCTTCCCAACTCCGATCTCGGCCCCGAACCCGGCACCGCAACACCTTCCGGCGGCACCTAACGCAGCTTCACCATCCGGGTCGTGGAGCTCTCGTCGAGTTCGACGACGTCATCGCGCGAGCGCAGGAAATCGCTGAATGACTTGAAGCCCAGCGACTTCTCCGAGAACGACGGGTCCATTCGCTTCATCTGTGCCTTGACCGCCGAGTTGTGCAACCACTCGGCATCGTCCTTCTCCAGGCCGATCTGTAGTGCGCGGGTCAGCAGGGCCGTCGCCGCGGTCTGCGGATCCGGAGTGGCCGGCTCCGATGATTTGCGGGCCCGCTTGGGTTTCTCGGCCGCCGACTGGCCGGCTTCGACGGTCCCCGGTTCCACCTCCGGCACTCCGGGCAGGGCGTCGTAGATGACGAAGTCGTCGCAGGCCGCCGCCAGCGACCGGCTCGAGGACCCGGCGACCCCGATACCCACGACGTAGCGGCCCAGCCGCTTGCACCGCTGCGCCAGTGGGATGTAGTCGGAATCCCCGGCCACGATCACCACGTGGGTGAGGTCGGGCAGTCGGAACATATCCTCCACGGCGTCGACCGCCAGCCGGATGTCGGCGGCGTTCTTGCCGTAGGCCGCGGCCGGGAACAGTTGCACCAGGTCCACCGCGCGGCCCACCAACTGCTGGCGGTACTCGGCGTTGACCTCGGCCGACCAGTCCGCATAGGCCCGGGTCAGCACCACGGTGCCGAAGGAGGACGCGAAGTCCAGCACCGCGCCCACATCAACCCGCGCCCGGGCCAGCCGCGCGGGTTCCAGACCCTTCGATTTGTCCCGCTGAAAGGAGTTGCGGCCGTTGACCTGGTCATATCGCGAGATCACGATATTGTCGAAGTCGAGGTACACCGCGACACGGGTCGCGCTCGGTTCGGTCATCTGCCCCAGTCTTGTCTATGTCCCGCCGTCGGTGTCGGCTTTCCGTCCGCCGGGCCCCGGCTCAGTGCGGGACGGTGGCCTATTGGGTGTTCGTTTTTGGAATCTTGTCCTCGACGTGTGGTTATCTGGCGAACGCATGGCGTTGGCGAATCCGGTTCGGGCTCGTCTGGCGACGGGGCTGATCTGAAGGGGGAGTGCGGCGTGACTGGAGTCGACGAACAGACCGAAGATAACCGGCTGCTGAAGAAGGCTATCGACCTCTTCACCTACCTCGGAAGCGCCCAGCAGTTGCTGGCCAAACCCGTCCGCACCACCGACCAGTACGAGAAAGTGATGTGGCTGGCCGCATTACCCAGCCATCCGGCAATTGACTCGGCGCACCTTGCTGCATCCCCGGACGACGCCGCACCGATTCTCACCGTTCAGCGAGTGCCGCGGATTGACCCGCCGACTCCACCGGAGACTCTAGGGAAATGGCTGGAGGCAGCTGTCGACGACCCCGGCAGTGAACCGTCGCTCCGTCAGGCGATCTACGTGGAGGAGCCCCGAGCGGAGGGCGCCTCGGAGGAGGATGACGCGACGGTCCATCGGCTCGAACTTGCAGATGCGCCCGACGTCGCGGCCTCATTCGAGGGCTGGCTGGCGGATTGGCGTTTGTGGGCTGACCGTGAAAAGCATGACCGGGCGGTCCGTGATGTCTACAAGGATCTTTTCGGCATCCACCTCGCGTCGACGGATCACAGTGAGGAATTCGAGCTTGTGCTCGGTATCGGTTGTCTGTCGTGGCTTCCTGACGAGCATGTTCAGGTCCGTCGACACGTCGCGACAGCCCCGATAGCGATTGGGTTCGATGAGAGCACGGGTGAACTGAAGATCAACCAGGTTTCGGCTCCGGAGGCCGTTTCGATCGAGGTCGACATGCTGGACCCGTCCCTGATCGCAAGCCCAGCCGGGATTGACGAGATCAGGCAGTTGGCCGCCGAGTACGAGGGGCATCTCCTCGACAAGGTCGGGGCAGGCGATATTTGCCGACGTCTCGTCCATCGACTGGACGCGGACGCCGAGTATGACGATGACGCCCTCGATCCGCCCAAGAGTGCCTCGCCCCGGGCAGCGTTCGCGCCGGCGCTGATACTGCGTCGCCGAACCAACCGGGGGCTGGTCAAGATCTACGAGACTATCGTCAGTCAGCTCCGCGCTTCATCGGAAGTGCCCAGCGGCATCCTTCCCCTGATCGACCCCGACATGCAGCCCGTGGTTGAGGTGAATTCATCACCGGGGGCGATCGTCGCGATCGATGACGAGGACTTCCTCCCGCTTCCCGTTAATGAGGCGCAGCGACGCATCCTCGACCGGGTGGATCAAACCGCGCAGACCGTTGTTCAAGGTCCGCCGGGAACCGGGAAAACCCATACCGCCGCCGCCCTCGTCTCCCACTTGCTCGCCAAAGGCCTGAGGGTGCTGATCACCGCACAAACCGATCGGGCACTCCAGGAAGTGCGCGCGAAACTGCCGCGGCAGATTCAAACTCTGGCGGTATCGGTCATCGGGCAGTCCCGCTCCGACATGGCAGATTTGCGCATGGCCGTCGACAGCATTTCCCGACGAGCCGACGAATTCGAGATGGCCGACTCGAACAGGGCCATAGACCAACACCTGGCCAAGATCGACGAACTCCGGCGGCAGCGCGGCGAGACCTACAACCGCCTCATCGAGATACGCCGCCAAGAGATTGAGACGCGCGCCGACGGACCGGAGGAGGGCACCCTCGCTGCGATCGCCTACCGACATCTACAAAACCAGTCCGACTTCGAATGGATTCGCGAGTTTGACGTCGAGACGACGGGGCCGGACTCTCCGGTGTCCTCCGCCGAGATCATTCGCTGGCGGTCCCTGCTTCGAGACCAGGACATCATCGGCAATGAGCAGCAGGCAGGCCAGCGGCTGCCCGACCCGTTGTCTCTGCCGACTCCGGCCGATTTCTACCATCTGGTTGACAGCGAGCGGGAGGCGGCCGGTAGGCGTGATAGCTATGACAGCCTTCTGGCCCACGAGTCGTTTGGATTCGTGCGACTCCTCGCTTCAGATGTCAGGGAGGAACTTCGCACCAGGGTCTCCGACTTGGCCGCCCGGGCGGCGGAACTGGAGCGGCGCGAAGAAGCCTGGATGAATGACGCCCTGAATGACGTCCGGAGTGGTCGGCAGCAGGCGTGGCTGGCACGCGCAGCACATATCAAAGAACTTGACGGTCAAGCCACGGCGCTGGTTCAGCGTTGCGGACCGGCCATCACGGTGTCCGTCGCCGAGGGTGACCTGGCGAAGCACCAGCAGATAGCCCGATCGTTGCTGACGCACCTTGATGGCGGGAACAAGATCAAGGTCTCGCCCGACGGCACCCCCAAGATCGGCACCTTCACCTCGAAGGTGGTGAAGGCAGCTGATGGATTTTTTGCTCACGTGAAACTCAACGGGCTCCCTGCGGTCACCCGAGAGCAACTGGGGGCATTCATTGACTGGGTCGAAGCCGGCCGCATCGTCGCGGCAATGGACACCGCCTGGCCCACGAATATCGTTATCCCGGAGGAAGACACACTGGGTGAGAGGGTTCAGTGGCATCGGACTGAAGTGATCCAGCTGGACAAGGTGCTCGCACTCGGCGAGCGTTTACAGACTGAACGCGCCTGGTTTGAGCGTAATGACCTTCCCGTTCCCGATTGGAACAACCTCGATGAGATCCTGCGCTACGCGACGCTCGTCGAGGCCGCCGCGGCAGCCGACGCAGCAGTAAGCTCCGCGGCGCCCATCGAGCAACTCGTCGACCGATTCAAGGCGGCGGGCGCACTGCCGGATTTGCCCGCGGTCACTGCTGATCTGCGGAAGTCGGTCGAAGAGCGAGACGTCAGTGCCTACTCGGCCGCCTATAACCGGCTGAACCACCTGACCGTTGTTGCCGGGGCCGTCGCAGAACGCGAACGTATCCGCAGCGCCCTCGCGCTGAGAGCGCCGCGTCTTGCTGCGGCCATTTCCGAGGATCCTGCAGATCCGGTTTGGGACAGCCGGTTGATGCGTTTCGGCGAGGCGTGGCGCTGGGAGATGACTGGACGGTGGATCCTCGCCCAAGATGCGGAAGACTCCAACGCGCTCAAAGTACGGCTCGGCGCTCTCGAACGCGAGATCCGAAGCGAAGTCGAGCATCTCGCAGCCGAACGGGCTTGGCAACATGCTGTTTCACCGGGCCGGCTCACGGGGAAAGCTCGAGCCAACCTGACGCAGTACGCCCAACTCGTATCCGCTCTGGGTAAGGGCACCGGCAAGTATGCTGCAAAGAAGCGAGTGGAAATCGCCGAAGCGATGGACCGTTGCCGCCCTTCGGTGCCCGTGTGGATCATGCCGCTCTACCGACTCGCCGAGCAGATGCGCGTGCAGCCGGATCTATTCGATGTCGTGATTGTCGACGAAGCTTCACAGGCCGGGCTCGAGGCCTCATTCCTGCAATACCTGGCCCCCAAGATCGTCGTTATCGGCGACGACAAACAGGTGTCCCCATCGGCTGTCGGTGTGGATCAGCAACAGCTGCGTGACCTGGCCAACCAATACCTGGCCAACGACACCTACCGGGCCTCATGGCTTGATCCCAAACGTAGTTATTTCGATGAGGCCAGCATGCGTTTCGGCGGGCGCATCACCCTTACTGAGCATCGGCGCTGCGTGCCGGAAATCATCGGTTTCTCGAATCGGATCGCCTATGAGCCCGAGGGTATTCGCCTGGTCCCGGTGCGGCAGTTCGGTGCGGACCGCCTCGACCCGATCAAGGTGGTCTATGTCGAGGACGGCGTCGAGGCCTCGAACAAGACCAACGCCGTCGAGGCCGAGGCGATCGTCGATCAGATTCGAAAATGCCTGGCTGATCCGCAGTATGACGGCGCGACGATCGGTGTCATCTCGTTGACCGGAAAGGAGCAGGCCCGGCTGATCGAGCACAGGCTTCTCGACGCTGTCGCACCTGAGGAGTGGACCGTACGGGAGCTGCGTTGTGGTGACGCCTCTGATTTCCAGGGCTCAGAACGCGACGTCATCTTTCTCTCGATGGTGAAGGCCCCATCTGAGGGCAAGCGGATCTTCCCGTTGACGATGGCGCAGTATGTACAACGTTTCAACGTGGCGGCATCCCGCCCAAAGGATCAGATGTGGGTCTTCCACTCGATGCCGCGCGAGGCGCTTTCGAACACCGAAGATATGCGCTTCCAGCTGCTCGATTATTGCTACGGCGTGGTGAATCGGCCTGCCAATATCGGCGACGCGCCCATGCCTGGAGCAGTTCCCGAGGATGTTGTCGTTCCGCCATTTGACTCCCTGTTCGAACAGCGGGTGTTCAACCGGATTGCAGACCGTGGCTACACCGTGATCCCTCAGTACCCCGCGCTCGGCTACAACATCGACCTCGTCATCGTCGGAGCGGCGACTCGGCTCGCTGTCGAATGTGACGGCGATACTTGGCACGGACCGGCACAGTACGAGTCCGATGTGGCGCGTCAACGGGAGCTCGAACGCTGCGGCTGGGAATTCTTCCGGATCCGGGAATCGGTCTTCTACGCCGACATGCCGGGAACAATGCAGAAGCTGTGGGACACCCTCGACGAGTTGGATATTCGCACGGCTGACTGGGCTGGGCCCGAGCTCACCGATGATCATGTTGATAAGAACCATGAGGACATAGACCCGGGACAAACGGATAGTGTGCAGCACTCCGGCTCGGATTCAGTCCCGCACGACGTGTTCGCTGAAACGGACGGCGAAACGGAGACCGAACAATCGGGCGGCCGCCACCGGACTCGGGAGTGGTCGGAGGAATCCGAAAGCGGTGGCGGGTGGCCCACATCGACGCCATTCAACCTGGCAGTGCCGCAAAACGAAGTTGCGGACTCGGACCCCGACCTGCGGGGCGCAGCCGAGGAAGGAGAGCCGGTTGTATCAACCGGCCTGCTGATTCCATACCGCGCCTTTGATGAGTCGCTGCCTGAACTGAGCACTACCGCATTGGCCGATATGGTCGCCAATGTCGCGCGGATCGTTGAGTGTGAGGGACCAGTACTCGGACGCCGACTGCACCAGGTGTATGTCAGAGCCTCTGGTGGACGCCGGGTGGGGCGCGATATTGCTCGGCAACTCAATCAGGCGATTACCGTGGCTGAGCGCCGAGGGCTGATCGTCTCGGAGAACCCGCTTGGGGAGAGCGGCGTGAAGCCGAAAACCTTCAGGACGCCGGCGCAGCCACCTGTGAGCCCGAGGGAGCTCGGCCCGAGGACGTTGGAATCGGTGCCCCCGGCCGAGCTTGCTCGGCACCTTTCGGACGTGACTGCAGATGATCCGTCGCTGTCTGATGAGCATCTCTTCCGCGCCGTACTCGACCTGCTCGGATTGAAGAGACTGACTGAAAACGCGCGCCTGGTGTTGAGTTCCGCGATGAAGCTGACTGATCTGCCGGGCAAGAGCCCTTTGTCGGATTGAGCACTTCAACGTCGGCTAGACGGACTCGGCGCCGGACTGCTGCGCGCAGGAGTCTCTTCAGCCCGGACCCATGGGAATCGATCCCTTCGAAGCCAACCCGGCAAGCCGGCCCCGCCCATTCCCTTTTCGGTGTAAGTACACCCCCTTACCCTGAATCCAGGGGAGCGGGGGTTCATATGAAGCGGAACTATCGGCGCATCGGCACCATCGGCGCTGTCGCCGCCGTGGCGGTCACCTGGACGGTCCTGACGGCGCCGCCCGCGGATGCCGATGACGGGTGGGTCGCGGTGGCCAACTCGCCGAATCATGAACAACAGGACTGGGGCTGGCCCGATCAGGCGACCGCGGAACTCAACGCGCTGACCCAGTGCACGATGCTGCAGCGGGCCAGTGACTGCCGGGTGCTCTCGGTGAGCACCGACCTGGTGGTCACGTAACCAGCCCGCGCCGTCACCCCCGCCGCCGGTGCTGACGTCACTGTTTGCGGACTGACCCCGCATTGGGTCTCTCATCGAGGGTGCCGGATAGGTCTGTGCGACAGCGCCGTTCAGCCCGCGGCCCACTTCTTGGCGTCCTCGAGTTCGTCGAGGCTGAACAGCGCCACCTCGCCGGGGATCATCCACGCCAGCGCGTGCAACGTGTGGATCATCCACTCCTTGTCGGTGACCAGGGCGGTCCGCTTGAACGCGCGCAGGTGTTTGATAGTGCTCAAACCCATCTTGAAGTCGGCCAGCAGCGCCCCGGTATCGAAGCCCTCGTAGTCGGCCCCGATCACTTCGACGAAACGGATTTCGTCGGAATCCAGCATCTGGTCAACAGTGGGTTTGAACTGATGGAAATCGTCGGCGGTCAGCCGACCCGACACCCGGATTCCGGTGACACCGGCGGGCAGGTCTTCCAGTTTTTCGATCATCACAGCCTCCGTTGCTGTTCATCGAGCCGTACTCCGACGATAGGCTGCCCGCGCCGCCGCGGACAGGGCAAAAAGACCCAACGGTCCACCGCGCGTCTGCGATGCCGCCGCGCGTTCTCCGCCCGGTGGCCTATGTTTTCCGGGAGGGGGACACCATGACCGCGGACCGGCCGATCAGCGATGCCCCGGCGAGCGACGACGACGCCGCCTCACCGAGCGGGCCAGCGCGCCATCCGATCCTGCTCGGCGGGTACGCCGCCAAACAGTGTCCGGTGCGCACCCACAACGATTTCGCGCCATTCGTGCCGACGCTGGTGTGGGCGGCGCCCACCGAGGAGGCGCAGGCCGATCTCGATGCCGGTAACGACTTCGAGGCCGAGGTGTTCGCCAGCCTGCTCCGGATCCACGAGGACGCCGCGGTGATGGTCGACCCCGGCCGGCGCAAGTCCACCGCCATCGCTGCCACGGTGGCGGCCATGCGCGCCGGCACCCCGCTGATTCTGGGTGGCTGGCTGCCCGATGACGAACCGGGCGGCCGAAAAGGCAAGCCCGACATTCTGGTCAAGGTCGACGGCGGCTACCTGCCCGCCGATATCAAGCACCACAAGACCGTCGCTCCGGCCAGACGGGCGACCAGTTCGGTGTCCTCATTGGCCCGCCCGGACCTGCGGCGGCAGGCCCCGGGACTGACCGCCGGTCCGCACCACTACCGGGACGGTCTGCAGCTTTCGCACTACACCCGAATGCTGCAGGCCTGCGGGTTCCACCCGGGCCCGGCCCGGCTGGTCGGCGCAATCCTCGGCACCAGCCTGCTGCCGCACCCGGACGGCGATCCCGAACTTGTCTTCGTCTGGTACGACCTGGCCAGGCCGACGCGGACCACCTTCTCCCGCAGCCGCGGCCGGGTGCGGCGCTCGGTGCTGGAACGCTACGACCACGAACACGCTTTCCGGGTCAAGGTGGCGGCCACCGCCCGGCGCATCACCGGATCCGCCGACGACCCCGCACCGCTGGTCACCCCGATCGGCTGCCAGGAATGTGCGCGGTGCCCCTACGAGTCGAGCTGCGCCGAACAGATGGGACCGGAGGATCCGTCGGCGGCGATCACCCGCGACCGGCTCGATATCCGGGAGTGGCAGACGCTGCGCCGGATGGGGATCGCCACGACGGCCGCGCTGGCCGAGTTGGACCCGGAGGACCCGGCGTTCTTCGAGCGCTATCACCCCGAGGTCAGCCAGCACACCCCGGAACAGGCCCGCAAGCGACTGCACGCCGCGGTGTGCCAGGCCCGGATGATCCGCGCGGGGGTGGATCTGGAGCCCCTCACCGGGGCGGCGGTGGAGGTGCCCAGCGCCGATGTCGAAATCGACTTCGATATCGAATGGGACACCGACGGGCGGATCTACCAGTGGGGCTTGCGAATCCGCGACGGCCAGGACGACACCACCGCGCGCTATGAACCCGTCGTGTCCTTCGGCCAGCTCGATGACGAGGCCGAGCGTGCGCTCGCCGAACGCGCAGCGGCCCGCATCGCCGCCGTGCGCGCCGACGCCGAACGGTCCGGCCGTACGGTGGCCGTCTTCCACTGGCATCACGTCGAGGTGAGTATGACCCGCACATTCGACTGCGTTGCAACCGCACTCGAGGGCATCACCTGCGACCTGCTGGTGTGGTTCAACCGAACGTTCCGGGTGCGCGGGGACGCCTCTATCAAGACCGTCGCGCACCTGTTCGGATTCACCTGGGCTGTAGAGGATCCCGGCGGCCGGGTGTCCCAGACCAAGGTCGACCTCGCCCGCGGCGACGGCCCCGAGGCCGTCCTGGCCCGGCAGTGGTGTCTGGACTACAACGAGTCCGATGTCGCAGCGCAGGCGGCGATCCGCGACGGTATCGCGGCGAGGTTCGGCCGCGGCTGACCAGCGGGCGGTCCCGGCACCGAGGTGACGTTTACCGCAGACCGGCGTTGGCCATCCAGCTGCGGTGTTTGATCGCCGCTTTTCGCGCGTGCTTGGCCAGCCCCCGGTCGGGCAGGTGCCGCCCCAGTGCGTCGAGCACCGCGGCCGTCTCGGGTGCGGGGTGGCGCCACAGGAACTCCAGGATGGATTCGGGGTCGTGGGCGTTGAGGAATTGCTCACACAGAATCTCCGGGACCTCAACGAGTTCGGACAGGATGTCCAGAAGTGCTGCCGGGGTGATGAATCCGCCGACGGTCTCGGGGTCGGCGAGGTCGTGGTCCAGCAGCCACATCGCGGCATGCCCGGCCGCGGTGGTGTCGAGCAGTTGGCGCATATGCGGTTCGGCCACCTCTACGTCAAACATGCCCAGCAGACGCAACCCGACGAGTCGGGTGTGCGCGTCATCCGCATCGGTGATCAGCGCGGCGACGGCCCCGGCCCGTTCGGACTCCGGCAGCGACGGCCGCCATGCGGCCAGCAGGGCCGAATGCTGTTCTGGCGCACAATCGGCCATCGCGGCGATCAGTCCGGTCAGATCCACCTCGGTGAACTCGGCCGCGGTCCGAAGTGACAACCCGGCCGCGGGCAGCAGGTCCGGCAGGACGTGGCGGCCGAAGGCGGTCAGTGCGATGGTGCCACCGGTCCAGTACCTCAGACCCCATTTTCGGTCGGTTTCCTGACGACCGGACCAGTCGATGGCCCCGGTCATGTCGAGCACCTCCATGATCCGGCTGATATCCCAGTCCAGGGAGTCCCCGGCCAGGTAGTACTCCGCCGCGGTCCCGGCGAACTGGCTGTCCACCACGCTCCGGTTCAACTCGACGATGTCATCGAAGTCCGCCCGGGCGTCCGGGGCGAGCAACGCCGACAGCCAGTGCACGACACCCTCGTCGAGTAGGCGGTGCAGGTCGTCGTAGAACGGCATGCGGGCACCCGTCGCCGACAGCACTCCCAACCCCACTGCCGTCTCGAACAACACCGCGGCCTGCTCGACCGCCGACTTCTTCGCCCACGCCTTCACCGGTACGAGGCGGTTGTGCAGGTGGCGCACCGCTCCCGCTTCCCGGGCCAGTTCCACCAGGTAGGTCAGCCGGGGCAACTCCTCTGTCGATCGGGTCGTGAACGTCTTCTCGCCGATCTTCTCGTCGAACTCGTCGCCGGTGTCGAGAATCTCGACCAGGGCGCGCCCGTCGGCCAGTTTGAGATTGCCCTTCGCCGTCAGCGCCTTGCCGGTCTCGCCGAGATAATCACGCAGTTTGCCCACCTCGTCCGGGAGTACCGCCCGGGCCACCGCGGCCGCCACCTCGGCCTCCGGCGGCGGGACGTGGAGGAACGGCAGCTCGATCGCCGGCGGCGGCTCGAAGAACCGGTCGGTGGCGGACTGGCGCTGGTCCATGGGCAGCGCATTGTGCTCGGCGACGCGACGCTGGACGGCGGCCGCCAGGTCCTCCTGGGTCATCGGATCGTCGCCCACGATGCCGGCGAACATCGACTTGGCCATGCCGAAGTTGGCGGGGTCGGCCATCCGGGCCGTCATCGTCTCGGTCAGGGCGATAGCCGCCCGCATCATGGAACGGCCCCGCTCGGGACCTCCCCGCAGGCGTCCGGTGGAGCCCAGGAAGAAGACGAATTCCCCGACCGCCTCGCATACCTCGCCGGACTCCTCGGCGGGCAGGCTCAGCTGCCTCGGGCACCAGCTGAGCAGGAATTCCCTCAGGTCATCCTCGTCAAGGCCGGCCAGCGGTGCGGACTCGCGCCAGGTGAGGAACATCTCGGCGTGACTGGCCACGACGGCGGCCTGCGGCAGGTCCCGGTCCTCGAGCCAGTCGGTGAACTCGTTGATCAATTCATTGCCCACACCGTCAGTGTGGCCGATCGGCCTCCGGCGCCTACCGGCAGTCGATCACCGGCTGGGGTGACGATCAATTCACGGTTTCGATCCGACGGCGCAACGGCTGCGTGAGACGCTCGGTCTGACGATCAGGGGGGTGCGACGTGATGGAACCAGGTCTTTACGAACAGCTGCTCACCGAGGCGCTGCGCGGTGAACTCGATTCGCTGGGCACCCGGTTCACCTCCAGATCGCGGTCGCTGCACACCGCCGAGGCCGCCGATCGGATCGCGCTGCACCTGAGCCGCCGGATCCGGCGGACCCTGGAATCCGTCGCCGACAGCGATCGGGTGCAGGTGGGCATCGAGGTGGCTCGCGATCTCATCGGCCGGCTGGCCGAGATCGTCGAGTCCGAACTCACCGAGGCGCCGGTGCAGCCCGGTGCGGTTCTGCGCGCGATCCAGCCCCGCCGGCCCGACGGCACCCCGGCTCCTCTTCCCGAACCGCTGATCCCGCTGCTGGACACCACCCTGCTCACCAACGCACCCGGGGAGCCGGGCCTGCTGCACCAACTCGACGCCGAGATCGACTCCGCCGACGAGATCGACGTGCTGATGGCGTTTATCCGCCGCAGCGGCATCAACCCGCTGATGGCCGCGCTGCGCCGGCACTGCGAACAGCGAAAACCGCTGCGGGTCCTGACCACCGTGTACACCGGGTCCACCGAGCGGGCGGCCCTGCAGTCCCTGGACGACCTGGGCGCGCAGGTCCGAATCTCCTATGACGTGTCCACCACCCGGTTGCACGCCAAGGCCTGGATCTTTCACCGGCGCAGCGGTTTCTCCACCGCCTATGTGGGCTCATCCAACCTCACCCACTCCGCCCAAGTCACCGGACTGGAGTGGAATGTGCGGGCCTCCGCGGCCCGTAACCCCGATATCCTCGAGAAGTTCGAGGCGGTGTTCGAAAGCTATTGGCACAGTTCAGACTTCGTACCGTTCGATGCCCTCGAGTTCGACGGGCAGAGGCGCCGGGTCGGTGCCGGGGACACCGGGCCGGATGTCATCCTCAGCCCCATCGAGATTCGCCTGGAACCCTTCCAGGAGCGGCTACTGGAGAGCATCTCGGTCGCACGCGCCCGCGGGCACCATCGCAATCTGCTGGTCGCCGCCACCGGTACCGGTAAGACCGTGATGGCCGCTGTGGACTACGCCCGCCTGCGCGCCGCGCTGCCGCGGGCGCGGCTGCTGTTCGTGGCCCACCGTAACGAAATCCTGGATCAGAGCATGGCCACCTTCCGGCATGCCATCCGGGACGCCTCCTTCGGGGAGAAGTGGATCGGCGGGTCCCGGCCGCAGCGCTTCGACCATGTTTTTGCCTCGGTGCAGAGCCTGCACGCCGCCAACCTGCAGGACCTTCCGCCCGATCATTTCGATATCGTCATCGTCGACGAGTTCCACCACGCGGCCGCACCGTCCTACCGCCGGCTGCTCGACCACATCGCGCCCCGCGAACTGCTCGGCCTGACCGCCACACCCGAACGCAGCGACGACCTGTCGATCCTGCACTGGTTCGGCGATCGGATCGCCGCCGAACTGCGGCTGTGGGATGCCATCGACCAGCAGCGCCTGTGCCCCTTCATGTATTTCGGTATTCATGACGGCCTGGACCTCACCGATATCCCCTGGCGGCGAGGTCAGGGCTATGACGTGACCGCCCTGAGCAACCTGTACACCAGTACCGATGCGTGGGCGCGCACCGTGGTGCAGGAGGTGACCCGGCTGGCCGACGACCCCGCCACCATGAAGGCTCTGGGTTTCTGTGTCAGCATCGAACATGCCCGGTTCATGGCCGCGCACTTCACCAGACACGGTCTGCCGGCGGTGGCGGTCTGGGGGGACAGCCCGCAGTCCGACCGGAAAGCGGCTCTGGCCGATCTTGCCGCCGGGAAGGTACGGGTGGTGTTCTCGGTAGACCTGTTCAACGAGGGTGTCGACGTCCCGGCGGTGGACACGCTGCTGATGCTGCGGCCCACCGAGAGCCCGACGTTGTTCCTGCAGCAACTCGGCCGCGGACTGCGCCGATCGCCGAACAAGAGTGTGTGCACCGTGCTGGACTTCGTCGGCACGCACCGCCGGGAGTTCCGCTTCGACCGCCGCTACCGGGCCCTGCTCGGAGGCACCCGCCGCGATATCGAACGCTTAGTGCGGCAGGGCTTTCCGTTCCTACCCGCCGGGTGCTACATGCACCTGGACGCCAAGGCCTCCGAGGTTGTACTGGCCAGCCTGCGGGAGGCCATCCCGTCGCGCTGGCCGGCCCGCGTCGAGGAACTGCGGGTGGTGCACGCCGGCTATCCCGATGTGACGCTATCTCGATATCTGGCGGAGTCCGGTCTGGACCTGCCCGATGTGTACGACGGCAGCCGGGGCTGGTCGGAGCTGTGCGAAGCGGCGGGTGTTCCGGTGGCGTCGGCCGGCCCGCACGAAGCGCCGCTGCGCAAGGCGATCGGCCGGTTGCTGCACGTCGATGACGACGAACGAATCGAAGCCTACCGCCGGCTGCTGGAGTCGCGGCTTTCCCCGGATGTCGCGGCGCTGCCGGAACGGCAACGCCGCCTGGTGCGCATGCTGGTCGCCAGCCTCGGCGATCAGGTGCTCACCCGCAAACAGTCCCTGCAGGACGGTGCTGATCTGCTCTGGGCGCACCCGCAGGTCCGGGCCGAACTGGCCCAACTGCTGTTCGAACTCGATGAGCGGGTGGACCACCTGGGCGGTGCGCTGCCGACGCATCCCGATGTTCCGCTTCAAGTCCACTCGCGGTACTCGCGTATCGAGATCATGGCGGCGTTCGGTGTCGGGGGACAGGCAAAGACGCCGAACTGGCGCGAAGGTGTGCGCGAGGTCAAAGACGAGCGCGCCGACCTGCTGGCATTCACCCTGGACAAGAGCAGCGGCAGCTTCTCGCCGACCACTCGCTACCGCGACTACGCCATCAGCGCCCGGCTCATTCACTGGGAGAGCCAGTCGACTACCCGGGCCGGCAGCGACACCGGACTGCGTTACCGCCACCACGAACGCGAGGGCCGCTCGATCATGCTGTTCACCCGGCTGCGCGCCGATGATCGCGCGTTCTGGTTCCTGGGCCCGGCCACCTACCGCAGCCACGTCGGGGAGAAGCCGATGGCCATCACCTGGGAGTTACACACCCCGCTGCCCGGCGATCTCTATCAGTCCTTCGCGGCCGCCGTGGCGTGATCCCGGCGGCACACCCCGCTGTCGCGGTGATCGTCCCCGTCGCGGGCCGGGCCGGAACGCGCCAGGAACGCCACATCAGCCTCATCTGACGCACTTCCGGGCGGCACGCCGTCAGGCTGGGCAATCCTGTCGTAGCGTCGGCCTACCGTGCACGCATGCAGGTGATGACCAACCCGGGTATCTCCCTCGAGCATGCCGAAGCCCGACTGGGTCGGGATACCTTCCGGCGCGGCACCGACTACGCCCGCCGGGGCCGGGTTCTGCAATGCCAGTGGAGCACGGACGGCGCCACCCTGAACGGAACCGTTCGCGGCAATCATCCCCGCCCCTACGCCGCGAGTGTCAACCTCGTGCCCGGGCCGGTCGGTGCCTGGGCCGTGCGGGGCGGCCGGTGCACCTGCCCGATGCGGGTGGACTGCAAGCACGTGGCGGCCCTGGTAGTGACGGCGGCTACCGCCCGGCAACCCCCGGGGCGGGTCCCCTGGCAGCAGTCACTGGAGGCGCTCCTGCCCGAAAACACCCGGAACGGCTCAGCGGGAACCGCCGCGGACACCGCCGTCCTGGGGGTTGAGCTGAACCTGATTGCCGACGCCCGCGCCGCGACGCTGGAAGCCCGCGTCGTCAGGCCAGGCAAGCGTGGGGGGTGGGTCGCCGGAGAGCTGAGCTGGTCCGGGTTGTCGGGACTAGTCCATTGCGGTTATCAGCGCGAACACATCGAGACGTTGCGCACTCTGTTCGCCCTCTCCCAATCGGCAGCCGCGAGCCGATATACGAGCTATTCCTACGGCTCCTACGGTGTGGTGAAAACCCTCGACCTGGCCGGCCTGAGCACCGCGCAGATCTGGCCGCTGCTGGCTCAGGCCCGGCGGGCGGGAGTTCGGTTGGTCCAGGCCGGCACTGGGCAAGAGGTTCATCTGGGCTCATCGGCGCGTATCTGCCTGGACGTCACCGCCGAAGGTCCGGACGTCCTGACCGTGCGCCCAATCCTCACGGTTGACGACACCCCCGTCACAGCGGCTGCCTTCATCGGATCACCCGCGTACGGTGTGGCCCATTTCGACGGCGGGTTACGGCTGGCGCAGCTCGACACCGCGGCGCCGGTCCCGCTGCAGCGCCTTGTCCTGGGCGACGATGTCCTGGAGATCCCCGTCGAATCGGTGGACCAGTTCGCCTTCGCCTACTACCCGCGGCTGCGGTCGGTGGCCGAGGTGACATCCTCGGACGGCTCGTTCAGTCCGCCGGAGATCACCGGCCCGGAGGTGGTGTTACGGGCGGACTATCGCCCCGGACATCAAGTGGTGCTCAGCTGGTTCTGGTCCTACCGTCTGGGCGACCGGGACTTCCGCATCCCTGTCGACGCCGGCGATGCCACCGGTGTGCGTGATCTGGACGCTGAGCGTCAACAGGCTGCCGATATCGACGCACCCCTGGAGTCCTACGGACTGCGCGACGGTCTGGGAGCCCTCACCGGGACGGTCCTCGGCGGCGTCGACACCATGCGCTTCGCCACCGACCTGCAACCGCTGCTGTCCGCGATGGACGGCGTCACCATCGACCTCGCCGGACGTCCCGCGGACTACCGCGAGGCCGGTGACTCGTTGCAGATCGGGCTGAGCACCGCCGCGATCGCGGGGGAGGCCGACTGGTTCGACCTTCGCATCACCGTCAGTGTCGAGGGGACGAAACTACCGCTGCCCCAGCTACTCTCCGCGCTGACCAACGGCGATGACTATCTGCTCCTCGATGACGGCGCCTACATCGCCCTGGACAAACCCGAACTGGCGACGCTGCGCGCACTCATCGAGGAGGCCCGGGCGCTCAGCGATGACGATGGTCCGCCGCGGATAAGCCGATACCAATCGGGCTTGTTCGAGGATTTGGCCTCGGTCGCCGCGGTCGTGCGTCAGGCCAAGCAGTGGCGGCGCCAGGTGGCGGGGCTGCAGGCGCTCCAGAGCCTCGAGCCGGTCGATCTGCCGGACACGCTGCGGGCCGAACTGCGCCCTTATCAGCACGACGGTTTCGCCTGGCTGGCAGCGATGTACGACCATGGCCTGGGTGGAATCCTCGCCGACGATATGGGACTGGGTAAGACAGTGCAGACCCTGGCGTTAATCTGCCATGCCCGCCAATGCGACTCGGGTCCGCCGTTTCTGGTGGTGGCCCCCGCGAGTGTGGTGTCGAACTGGGCTACCGAGGCCGCGCGGTTCGCGCCGGGGCTGAAGGTCGCCATGTTGGCCGACACCCTGGGCCGCTCGGGCACGGATCTGGGCGAGGTGGTCGCTGACGCCGATATCGTCGTCACGTCCTACACGCTGTTTCGGCTCGACTATGACGCCCACGCCGCGCAGACATGGTCGGGGCTGATCCTCGACGAGGCGCAGTACGTGAAGAACCGTCGCGCAAAAACCCACCACTGTGCGCGCAAGCTCAGCGCTCCGTTCAAACTGGCCATCACGGGAACGCCGATGGAGAACAACCTCATGGAGTTGTGGTCGCTTCTGGCGATCACCGCGCCCGGATTGTTCCCCGACGCCAGTAGTTTCGCCGAGTTCTACGGCAAACCCATCGAAAAGACCGGCGACGCCGAACTGCTGCACCTGTTCCGTCGGCGCATCAAGCCGCTGGTAAAGCGCCGCACAAAGGATCTGGTCGCACCGGAACTGCCCGCCAAACAGGATCAGATTCTCGATGTCGAACTCACCCCGCGGCACCGTAAGTTGTATGAGACCCGCCTCCAGCGTGAGCGTCAGAAGGTGCTCGGTCTGCTCGGCGACCTCCAGCGCAACCGGTTCACCATCCTGAAGTCGCTGACCGTGCTGCGGCAGCTGGCGCTACATCCCGGCCTGGGTGCCCCGGAGCACGCCGGGTTGCCCAGCGCCAAGATCGACGTCCTCACCGACCATCTGCGCGAGGTCGCCGGCGGCGGTCATCGCGCGCTGGTGTTCAGCCAGTTCACCCGATTTCTGGGAAAGGTCCGGGATCGGCTCGACGCCGAGGGGATCGACTACTGCTACCTCGACGGCCGAACCCGCGACCGCCCCGCGGCAATTCAGCGGTTCAAAGACGGTGACGCGCCGGTTTTCCTGATCAGCCTCAAAGCCGGCGGGTCGGGGTTGAACCTGACCGAGGCCGACTACTGCTTCCTGCTCGACCCGTGGTGGAATCCGGCGGTCGAGGCACAGGCCGTCGACCGAACCCACCGGATCGGGCAGACCCGCACTGTCATGGTCTATCGGCTGATCGCGCGCGACACCATCGAGGAGAAGGTGCTCGCACTCAACGCCAGGAAGGCGAAGTTGTTCGCCAGCGTCATCGACGACGGCAACGCCTTTGGTTCGGCTCTGAGCGCGGAGGACATCCGCGAACTGATTTCCTAGGGTGATTTCTCGGGTGATGTCCCCAGCCGAACCGGTCCGCTGAACGTCGCTGTCCCGGGATCCGGATCAGTCTCAATCAGCTGTTCCCCGCAGCGGGTGCACCCAGGACCCGGCGCAGACCGGCAGCAGCCCGGTCCCCGATCTGGCCGAACACCAGCCGCAGGCCCAGATCGCCGACGCGCAGCACGCCGTTGAGCCGCAGATCTGCGTCGTAGGTGACGACCGCCCCGGTGCCGTCCGGCTCGACCGTGATCCGGTCGATCGAGGTGAACACGGTGCTGCGGGCCACCACGAGGAGGTTTCGCGGGGTGTCGTACTCCTCGGTCACGTACCGCAGTGTCAGGTCGCGACCCGGACCGGCGACGGTGACATCGAACACGGCGGCGGGGCCACCGCCTGAGCCCTGCACCTGCCTGACAGCCTTCACACCGGGATCCCATTCGGCGAAGTTCCGCAGATCGGCCATATAAGCGAACGCCTCCTTCGGGGTCTTCGCGGTCCTCACCGTTGTCACGTAGCGCGCCATGGCCACTCCTTTCGATGACGTCCAGTGTGCGCCCGTTCCGGAGGTGGCCGGACCCGACCCCGCTGGATCGTTCGAGTGCCGCTCAGTTGGCAGGGCGCGGTGGGCACTGCCGATGGGCAATACTGAACTGTGGCCCGAAATCCCCGCGTCTGGATCTACCTGGTGGTCGGTCTGGCGGCTGTCGGCTTCATCGGCTACTCGCAGTGGCGCGACTCCGACGGTCAGCGGCTGCAGCGCTGTATCGATGCCTCCATCAGTCAGATGAAGCGGGACACTCCTGTGCTGGCCGGTTTCGACAATGCCCAACCCGCCCTGGTCGCGATGTCGCGTACAAGCTGCATGAAGCGGCTCGGGATCAACCCGCAGACGGAGTAGGCGCGCGTCTCGCTTCGCTGCCGCCGGTAACCTCGAACGATGCCAGATACCGTGCGCGAACTCATCGGCGTCTACGACGCCGACGGCAGCCTGCTCGGCGAGGCGCGCTATTGGATCGGCGCCAGGCTCGGCCGTACCCACTGCGCGCTGTGCGAGATCACCCACGGCCTGTTCACCGAACGGGCCGACTGGCAGCGCTGCCGGGATCAGCTCGATGTCGAGTTCCGCACCTATCACCGCGATGACGCTCCGCAGGACGTACTCGCCGTCGGTTCACCCGCACCGTTCGTGGTCGCTCGCACCGATGGCGGTCTGGTGGCACTGCTGGGCCCGGCGGAACTCGATGCGTGCGCCGGCGACGTGGAGGCGTTCCAGCAAGCCCTCGCTCGAGCGTGTGCGGCGCGGGACCTCGGCGGGATCTAGACGAGGGATATCGTCACCTCTGGTGGCGCCGGTACTCCCCGGTCTGGAGAGCGTTTCGGCGGCAGGATCGTTGATCGCCGTGCGGTGGTGGCCGTCCGCCGCCGTTTTCGCCGCAGCGAAATGTGTCATACCCCGGTGGGATGCTGATGCCATGACCGTTACCGCGACCGCTCCGGATGTCGATTCGCGTCCCGATGAACGGCTGGCGGTCCTCTTCGAGGAGCTGGCGGAGTTGACCGGTCAGCGCAACGCGATCGATGGACGCATTGTCGACATCGTGGCCGAGATCGACCGTGACGGGATCTGGGGTGCCACCGGGGCGCGTTCGGTCGCGGCACTGGTCGCCTGGAAGACCGGCACCTCGCGGGCCAATGCCCAGGCGATCGCGACGGTGGCCCACCGGCAGGATTCCTTCCCGGCCTGTACCGCGGGGATGCGGGAGGGCCGGCTGTCGTTGGACCAAGTCGGGGTTATTGCCGCCCGCGCCGGTGCGGGCTCCGACGCCCACTATGCGCAGCTGGCCGCGGTGGCCACCGTAAGCCAATTGCGCACCGCGATCGGATTGGAGCCCCGGCCCGATCCCGGCCCGCGGCCCGGCCCGCAACCGGCGATCAGCAAGACCTCCGGCGGTGACGGGTTCGACTTCTGGCGGATCACCCTGCCCCACGCCGACTCGGCGGTGTTGGAGGCGGGGTTGCAGTCCCACCGCGATGCGCTGTTGACCGAGTGGAAACGCGATCGAGAGAACAGCGATCCGGGCGCGGCCGGTCAGCACGACCCCATCCCGACCACCTTCGACGCTTTCATGCGGCTGGTCGAGACCGGATGGGACACCGAGGCCGCGCGCCGCCCGCACGGTCAGCGCACCACCGTGGTGGTGCACCTTGACGTCGAACAGAAGATCGCCGCCCTGCACCTCGGGCCGTTACTGGATCAATCCGAGCGCCAATACCTGACCTGTGACGCGACATGCGAAGTCTGGTTCGAACGTGCTGGTCAGGTCATCGGCTCTGGTCGAACGACCCGCACCATCAGCCGTCGGCTGCGCCGGGCCCTGGAGCATCGCGACAAGACCTGCGCTGTGCCAGGGTGCGCCGCGACCCGCGGCCTGCACGCCCATCACATCCAGCACTGGGAAGACGGCGGCCCCACCGAACTGCACAACCTGGTTTTGCTCTGTCCCTTCCACCACCGGTCGCACCACGGCGGCACCATCACCATCACCGGACCCGCGGACCGTCTCATCGTCACCGACGGCGACGGCGACGCCCTACCACCCGGATCGCTGGCCCGCCCACCCAGCAACCCGCCCCCAGCTGTGCCACCCTGCCCCGGACCTACCGGCGAACGAGCCAACTGGTGGTGGTACGACCCCTTCCAACCGCAAGCTCCACCGACCGCCAACTGAGCGGTTGCGGCCGGGGGATTCGGAACGCTGTGATGGCCAGGACCCGATTCACCCGGCAGACTCACCAGTCATGGTGGAGTTGCTTATCGCGGCCAATCCGGACCAGGATTCCCGATTGCCGTTCCTGTTGCGGGTTCCGCTGGCGGGCGGCGACCTGCTGTTCCGGACGGCGGGCACCTGGCCACGGGAGAAGGCGCTGTTCGCCTACCCGGTACCGCTGGCCGATTGGCCGGCGGATCCGGTGATCGTCGAACAAGTGGCGTTGCGGTCCTGCCATCGGCGCGGCGCGGCGATCGACGTCATCGCCGATCGGTCCCGGCACACCCGCTCCCAACTGGTGTTCACCCGGGCGCGTGGCCGCGATGCGGTGTTCTGGCAGTCACCCCGCACCCGCAAACAGGCGCGGCCGAACGTGCGAACCCCGACCGCTCGCGCGCAGAGTATCTGCGGTCTGCAGATCGTGGTCGACAGCCACGAGCAGTACCGCTACCGGTTCGCCAGTCAGCAGGTCGCGACGGTGAAACGCGCCTTGCCGTGCGGAGACTACGGAATCGTCGAAGACGGCCGGCTTATCGCCAGCGTCGAACGCAAGTCGCTGGCCGATCTGGTTGCCGGCCTCACCGGCGGCAAACTGCGGTACCAGGTCGCCGACCTTGCCGCCCTCCCGCGCGCGGCGGTGGTGGTGGAGGACCGCTACTCCCAGCTGTTCAAGCTGGACTACGTCCGGCCCGCGATGGTCGCCGACGGGCTCGCCGAGTTACAGGTCCGCTGGCCGAATGTGCCGCTGGTGTTCTGTGAGACCCGTCCGCTCGCCGAGGAGTGGACATACCGCTTCCTGGCTGCCGCAAAGGTCTGGGCGGCGACCGAAGAAGCTGTGCAACAACGCATCTCGCCGACTACGGTCGATATCACCGAGGTCGTTGACGGTCCTGCCGCGCCCGGCCCGACCACCGCCGAGGTTCGTGCCTGGGCCCGGGACGCCGGATTGTCGGTACCGGATCGCGGACGGTTGCGCCCGGAGATCTGGTCGGCCTGGCATCAGGCGAACCCGTCGACTCGGGACTGAGATGCGGCCGGCGCAGTCGGCGTGAGGGTCAATCACGCCGTCCCGCGTCCATCACCTGCAGCACCGCCGCGCCCTCGGCGTCGGAGGCCTCCAGGTCAACCTCCACCGCGATACCCCAGTCGTGGTCACCGGCTGGGTCATCCAGGATCTGACGCACCCGCCACACCCCGGGCTGGCGGTCGATGATCAACAGGGCCGGCCCGCGCGCGTCGGCGCCGATGCCGACATCGTCATGCTCGGCGAAGTAGTCCCCGATGACCTCCTGCCAGCGGTCAGCCGTCCAACCGGAGGCGGAGTCCAACTCGCCCAGGTCGTGCCAGCGCCGTCGTGCGAACAACTCCACCCGCCGGAATAGTGCGTTTCGCACCATGGCGGTGAACGCCCGCTCGTTGCCGGTGAGCGGCCGCGGCCGGGCCGGCACCTGGGTCGGCGCAGCCACGGGCTGATCGGGGCTGGTGAGTTGCTCCCACTCGTCGAGCAGGCTGGAGTCGACCTGGCGCACCAGTTCGCCGAGCCACTCGACGATATCGGTGAACTCCTCGGTGCGGGCGGTGGCGGGTACCCCGGAACGCAGCGCTTTGAACGCATCGGAGAGATAGCGCAGCACCGCCCCCTCCGAGCGGACCAGGCCGTAGACGCTGACATACTCCCGGAACGTCATCGCCCGTTCCCACATCTCGCGCACCACCGACTTCGGCGACAGGTGTCCATCGGCGGCCCACGGGTTGCTCTGCAGGTACACCTCAAGGGTGTGCCGCAACAGGTCCCCGAGCGGCTTGGGATAGCTGACATCGTCGAGCAGCCCGATCCGCTCCTCGTAGTCGATACCTTCGGCTTTCATCTGCGCCACCGCCTCACCGCGGGCCTTCTTCAGCTGCGCGGCCAGGATCTGGCGGGGGTCTTCCAGGGTCGCCTCGATCACCGAAACGATATCCAGGGCAAAGGTTTCCGACACCGGATCGAGTGCCTCGACGGCGGCCAGGGCGAATGTCGACAGCGGCTGATTGAGGGCGAAGTCGCGCGGTAGATCAACCGTGAGCCGGTACCGGCGGCCGTCTGCCTCCGGTTCGTCGAGGCGCTCGAGGACACCGGCTTGCAGCAGTGACCGGGCGATACCGACGGCCTCTCGGATGTGTTTCAGCTGCCGTTTGCGGGGCTCGTGGTTGTCGGTGAGCAGTCGGCGCATCGCGGCGAACGGGTCCCCGGGGCGGTCGACGACATCGCAGATCATTGCCGTGGAGACCCGCATACTCGACGTCAACGGCTCTGGGGCCGCCTCGACGAGCCGGTTCATCGTCGACTCGCCCCACGGCACCATGCCTTCGGGGGCTTTGCGTCGCACCAGTTTCCGGCGTTTCTTGGGGTCGTCGGCGACCTTGGCGAACTGCTTGAGGTTCTCCACCTCATGGTCGGGAGCCTGGATGATCACGGTGCCGGCGGTGTCGTAGCCGGCCCGCCCGGCCCGCCCGGCGATCTGGTGGAACTCCCGGGCGTTGAGCAACCGGCTGCGGGTACCGTCGTACTTCGACAACGCCGAGAACACCACGGTGCGGATCGGCACGTTGATACCCACTCCGAGGGTGTCGGTGCCGCAGATGACTTTCAGCAGCCCGGCCTGGGCGAGCTGCTCGACCAGCCGCCGGTACTTGGGCAGCATCCCGGCGTGATGCACCCCGATCCCGTGACGCACCAGGCGCGACAGCGTCGAGCCGAACGCGGTGGAGAAGCGGAACCCGCCGATCAGCTCGGCGATCGCCGCCTTCTCCTGTTTGGTGCACACGTTGACGCTCATCAGTGCCTGGGCCCGTTCCAGCGCCGACTGCTGGGTGAAGTGCACGACGTAGACCGGGGCCTGCCGGGTGTCGAGCAGGTCGGCGATCGTCTCATGTATCGGCGTGGTCGCGTAGGAGTAATACAGCGGCACCGGTCGATCCGCGGACGCCACCAGAGCGGTGGGGCGGCCGGTGCGCCGGGTGATGTCCTCGCGCAGGAAGGTCACGTCACCGAGGGTGGCCGACATCAGCAGGAACTGGGCCCCGGGCAACTCCAGTAGCGGCACCTGCCAGGCCCAACCACGGTCCGGGTCGCCGTAGAAATGGAACTCGTCCATCACCACCAGGCTCGGCCCATCTTCGTATCCGGCCCGGGATCCCCCTTCCCGCAGCGCGATGTTGGCCAGCACCTCGGCGGTGCAGGCGATGATCGGCGCGTCGGCGTTCACGGCGGCGTCGCCGGTGAGCATCCCGACGTGGGGCGCCCCGAAGGTCGCGCAGAGTGCGAAGAATTTCTCGCTGACCAACGCTTTGATCGGCGCGGTGTAGTAGCTGCGGGCGCCGGCCGCCAGTGTGGCGTACTGCGCGCCGGTGGCCACCAGCGACTTCCCGGATCCGGTGGGGGTGGCCAGGATGACGTTGGCGCCGCCGAGGAGTTCGATCAGCGCTTCTTCCTGGGCCGGGTAGAGCGTGGTGCCACACGCCTGCGCCCACGCGGCGAAGGAGTCGAACAGTTCGTCGGCGTCGGCGCCCCCGGCACGCAGCGAAGACAGGTCATCCGGGCCTTGGATCAGGGCGGGGGAGTGGGCGCTCACCCGGACCGGTTCCGCACCGCACGCGCCGGGCCGGAGGTCACCACAGGGCCGGCACGCCGGGACGGCCGGCTGACCAACTCTGGTGACTCTTCCGATTCCCTCGGAATCAGTCGGGCCGCCGGATGACGGGCAGCCGACGGCGTGGTCCGTCGAGACAGCTGAATCTCCCCGTGTCGAGTCGGTCTGATCCGACCGGGTGGCCCCGGCCCTAGCGGGCGCTGGCTCCGCGGCTGGCGCGCTGGGCCCGCGGCTTCTTGGCGGGCGCGGGGGCGTCGGCGGTGGCCGATGCGCCCGTTGATGCGGTCACCGCGGGCGCGGCAGCTGCCTTCGGTGTCGTGACGGCCCGGCTGGCAGACGCGGGTGTCTCGTCTTCGACACCGGCTCCGGTCGCTGTGACCGTAACCGGGGTGCCCGCCGATTCCACGTCCACGTCCGCGGGAACGTCGACGGCAATCGGCTCGGCGGCGACAACCGGCTCGGCGGCGGGAACCTCGGCGACGGCCGCGGGCAGTGTCTCCGCCTCCGGCGGGGTGGCCGTGAGTGCATTCTGAATGCTCCACGCCGTTCCCTGGACGGCGGTGCGGACGCTGGGAACAAAGTTCTCCGGGATGTCTTCCTCGCTGTTGATCGGTCCGGTCTGCACGCCGGCGCCGATGGACAGGTTCAGTGCCGTGCCGGGCAGCCCGGACGGGCCGAACAGCCCGGCGACGGCAGTGTTCCAGGCCCCCGCGAGATCACCGGCGGTCAGGTTGTCGACCCACTCGGTCGCGATGGCGACCGATTTCTCGATCAGCAGGCCGGCACCCCCGACGAACGACCCGACATAGGTCGTCACGATCTCGGGTATGGCCGACAGGACGGCGACGGCCCGGGCGACGACATTGTCGAGCACATAGGCGCCGGCTCCGAACAGTGCCTCGCCGGCTGCGACGATCGGGGTGACGATCGCCTCGCCGATCACTCCCAGCGCCGCCTGGAAATCACCCTCCAGAGCCAGCTCGGCCGCGTCGACCAGCGCCGGTGGGAACGCCCACACACCGGCATTGAGGGCGATACCGGTATCGATCAAGCCGGTGAAGACCACGTTGATGTAGTCGAACAGGTTGGTTTGCAGCTGCCGCAGAATCGGAGTGGCCTGGTTGACCAGCTGCGGGACGATTCCGACATTGGAGTAGAAGCCCAGAGCGGGTTCGTTGGCGAGCAGGAAGTTCAGTGTGTCGCCGCCGACCTGGTCGAATCCGGCATCGGTCCAGTTGATCGCACCGGCGCCCGGAACGATGCCGTCGGCGCCTTCGTAGAAGGCGCCCAGCAGATAGGTCTGGGTGACGTTGATGCTGCCCAGCAGCTCCTGGATCGGGGTGTTGAGAGCGGCCAGCGCCACGTCAGCCAGCGCCGGTGCGGACGCGCTGGGTGACGCCGGGTTGACCGACAGCGGAGCTACAGCGGTGACACCGGCGACGGCCAGGGCTGCGGTTCCTGCGATCAGGTGCGAACGGACGGAAATCGACATGCGTGGGGACCCTCTGTTGAGACTGGAATGAAAATAAGATGTGAAACAGATAATAAACACGAACACGTGGACTGTGCCAAACCGGCGGCCGGGCGGCCGTGTCGGAGTTGCTGAACACGGGTCTGAGTCCGGAGCCCGCTGTTTCGCCTCGGCCGTAGCACCAGCGCGGGACCAGCCGCTCTGGCCTGAGCGTAAGCAGAACTACATCTCCCACCTGGAATCCGACACCCACCTGGAATCAGCCTCCGATGACGCGGTCGTCGGTGGCACAGCGGGGACGTCGAGACCAGCGGAGACGTTCGAAACCAGGCTAGGACGTGGTGGTCACTCGACCGTGACGTGGACGTGGTTGAAGTGATTTGCAACCCGCCACATCGTGTACTGAACACCGAAGCGCCCCGATTGGCTTTGGATGTCGGCGTTGATGGTGTCACCGAGGCCCATATCCGAGCCGATCATGATGTCCAGTGCCCGACCACTGGGATGGTCGGGGCGTGAATCCGGGCGCACACCACCGATGGACTGCACGCCGGGGTAGGTGGCGGTGATGTACTGCGCCAGCGCCCGGGCATTGGGGGTGAGGCCGCTGCCGCCAACCAGTGGGACCGCCGACGCGGTTGCCGATGATGCGGCGACCAGGCCTGCGGTGATCGTAGCCAGTGCAAATTTCCTCATGGGGCCGGAAGGCTAATCAGGCAAGTCGTGTCAACGGAAATCCAGCAACCGTTGAAACAACCATGATGGGTAATATATCTAATTTGCTGCGTTTCTGATATTCGCAGATCCGTACGAAATATCGCCCCGGTTTATACGCAGTTCGAGGGTTTTCCAGTGAGAACGCTAAACGCCAGGCCAAAGCCTATCGGATCGAGCGAATGCGCAGTTCGAGGGCGGTGCCGGCGCACCCCTGCCGGCGTCCCGGTTGGAATAGCGTTGTACGACTTTGCCACATTGCCCCCGACCTCGGAAACGTGTTCTCGCCCACACCGCTCTGCGGTTCGGATTTCCGCCAGGGATTCCGGAAAAAATTCCTACGATCCGAAAGTGGCCTGGGGGATATGTGTTTTGCCCACCTCATGGCGCAATCGGGTGCCAACTGGAATAGATGGTCGTTTTGTCGCTCGTAGGTGGGCAAAAGCATCAGTGGTCCTGAGACCCTGCCCCCATGCGGAGGTCAGGACTGCCCGGCCAGCCGGGACTCCCGGCGCCGCGCCTGTTCGATCGGGTCCGGCACCGGCACGGCGGCGATCAGCCGGGCCGTGTAGGCCTCGGCCGGATGGTTCAGCACCTGCTCGGTGGCTCCGCACTCGACCAGCCGGCCCGACTGCAGCACCGCAATGCGGTCGGACAGTTCCTCCACGACGGCAAGATCGTGGCTGATGAACAGGCAGGCGAACCCATGCTCGGCCTGCAGCTCCCGTAACAGCCGAAGGACTCGGTCCTGCACCGACACGTCCAGGGCCGAGGTGGGTTCGTCGGCGATCACCAGCGCCGGGTTGAGGGCCAGCGCCCTGGCGATCCCGACCCGCTGGCGCTGCCCCCCGGAGAGCTGATGCGGGTAGCGGTTTCTCAGCGCCCGCACCAGCTGCACCTGATCGAGCAACTCGTCGACCCGCGCGGTGCGCTCGGTGGCCGTCAGCCCGGTGTGCAGCACCAGTGGCTCAGCGATCGCCTGTCCCACCGGCCAGCGCGGGTTCAGCGAGGAGCCTGGGTCCTGGAACACCACGCCGACCTTCTTCCGTGGTGCACGCAATCCGCGCTGGGAAAGTTTCGTGATGTCGGTGCCGGCCAGTGCTACCGACCCTGAAGTCAGCCGCACCAGGCCGACCGCGGCCCTACCCAGCGTCGACTTGCCCGACCCGGACTCCCCGACCAGGCCCAGCACCTCCCCGGGGCCGACGTCAAGGCTCACCCCGTCGACGGCGCGGAAGGTGCTCTTGGCCCCGGACTTGAACTCGATGGTGGCCTGCTGCAACGACAGCGCGGGCACCGACAGCACGGGCGCCGGCACCGGCGCCGGGACTGGACCTGTCACCTCGACCCGGCCGGCCCCCAGATGCGGGACCGCGGCCAGCAAGGCGCGGGTGTAGGGCCGGCGCGGGTTGCGGAACACGCTTCCGGCCGGCGCGGATTCGACGACCGCACCGTCCTTCATCACCATCACACTGTCGGCGAGGTCGGCCACCACCCCCATATCGTGGGTGATGAGCAGGATGGCGGCGTCGACGCGCGCCCGCAGATCCCGGATCAGGTCCAGGATCTCGGCCTGAACGGTCACGTCCAGCGCCGTCGTCGGCTCATCGGCGATCAGCAGTCCCGGATCGCAGGCCAGCGCCTGGGCGATCATCGCTCGCTGACGCTGCCCGCCGGACAGCTGATGCGGGTAGTAGTCCACCCGTTTTGCCGGCTCGGGCATATCGACCAGTTCCAGCAACTCCACCGCGCGGCCGCGGGCCTGGGTCGCGGTGACGTCACGATGCATCCGGACGGCCTCGGCGATTTGCCAGCCGATGGTGTAGACCGGGTTGAACGCCGTCATGGGCTCCTGGAACACCACGCCGACCTGCCCGCCGCGCACCGCCGTGAGTTCCCGTTCGCCGGCCCCGGCCAGCTCCTGCCCGGCCAGCCGGATACTGCCGGACACCCGGGCGTTGGCGGCCAGCAGTCCCGGCACGGCCATCGCCAAAGTGGACTTCCCCGAGCCTGATTCACCCACCAGGGCAAGCACTTCCCCGCGTGCGAGGTCCAGGTCTGCCCCGCGCACCGCGGGCACCCAGGACCCGTCCACGGCGAACTCCACGGTCAGGTCGCGGATCGTCAGCAGCGGCTCAGTCATGCGCTCACCGCCGCTTCGGGTCGAGGGCGTCGCGAAGGGCGTCGCCGAGCAGAATGAAACCCAGCACCGTCACCGACAGGAACAGCGCCGGAAAGAACAGCAGATGCGGGGAACTGCCGATCAGCGACTGGGCGACGTTGATCTGCAGACCCCAGGAGATCTCCGGAGCCTGCAGGCCGATACCGAGGTACGTCAGCGCCGCCTCTGCGGAGATGAAGGTGCCCACGGCGATCGTCGCGTAAATCAGCACCGGGGCAAGGGCGTTGGGCAGGATATGGCGCACCAGGATCCGGCCCGAGGAGGCCCCGAGCGCCTGGGCGGCCAGCACATAGTCAGCCTCCCGGATCGACACCACCGACGATCGGACCAACCTCATCGCCGTCATCCAGCCGAAGACCACCAGTGCCAGCGACACCGTCCACACCGACCGCTGCGGGGACACCGTCAGCAGGATCAGCGCCCCCAGGAACAGCGGGATACCGAAGAACACGTCGGTGATGCGGGCCAGCACCGAATCCGCCCAGCCGCCGTAATAGCCGGCCATCGCGCCCACCAGCACTCCGATGATCAGCACCCCGATCACCGTCAGCACCCCGATGGCCACCGAGGTGCGCGCACCGTAGACGACGTTGGCGTAGTAGTCGCAGCCTTGCAGGTCCATACCGAACCAGTGCTGTGCGCTGGGCCGTTGCCGTGACAGGGACAGATCGCAGTCGGTCGGGTCGACACCGCGGGCGAACAGGGACGGGAACAGCGCCATCGCCAGCATCACCACCAAGACCGCCGACCCGGCCAGGAATAACGGGTTGGTGCGCAGGTATTTCCAGGCGTTGCCCCATACGCTGGACTGAACCACCAGGGGGGTGTCCTCGGTGCCCGCGGCGTCGAGCTGGGCCTCGCGATCGGCCTCGAAATCCTCAGCCATAGCGGATCCTCGGGTCGATTACCGCGTAGAGGACATCGACGGCCAGGTTGAAGAAGATGTAGAAGAACACCATCAGGGTGACGATGCCGACCACCACCGGGCCCTCCTGGGCGCGGACGGCGTCGAAAATGGCCCGGCCCAGGCCCGGCAGGTTGAACACCGACTCGGTGACGATGGCCCCGCCCAGCAGCGAGCCGATATCGGCGCCGATGAAGGTGACCACCGGAATGAGGCTGTTGCGGAAGGCATGCCGGAAGACGATCCGGCCCCGGCCCACCCCCTTGGCCCGCGCGGTGCGGATGTAGTCGGCCGAGAAGGCCTCGAGCATGGCGGTGCGGGTCAGGCGGGCCACGTACGCCATCGACAGCGCGGCCAGGACCAGGCCGGGAAGCAGATAACTGCGCCAGCCGTCGGCTATTCCGGCGATGGGAAACCAGCCCAGTTTGAACCCGAATACGAACTGACCCAGGAAACCGAGCACGAACACCGGGATCGAGACCAGCATGGTGGTGGAGACCAGCACCAGATTGTCGAAGAACGAGTTGCGCCGCAGCGCGGCCAGGATGCCCGCGGCGATTCCGAAGAGGGTCTCGAACACCACCGCGACGAGGGTCAGTTTGACTGTCACCGGAAGCCGCTGGCTGATGGTCTCCAGCACCGGGCGTCCGGAGAAATCCGAGCCGAAGTCCCCGTGCATCAGCGCCCACAGGTATTTGCCGTACTGCACGGCGAACGGGTCGTCGAGGTTGTAGTCGGCGCGGATCTGGGCCTGTACAGCCGGGCTGATCGGACGGTCACCGGCCAGCGCGCGCACCGGATCCCCCGGCAGCGCATAAACCATGGCGTAGATCAGCAGCGACGCCCCGATCAGAATCGGGATGGTCAGCAGCAGCCGGCGAATCACGAAGCGGGTCAACGGTTCACATCGCAGTCCCATCGACCACGACGTCCTGGAGGACGACCTCGCCGAGAATGTTGTACCGGATCTGCGAGACCCGCTTGGTCCAGACCGTCTGATCCACCCCGGAGAACAACGGTGCAGCCGGCAGGTCGTCGACCAGGATGTCCTCGGCCCGCTCGTAGGCGGTGCTGGCCGCCTCGATGGACGGGGCACGGTCCCCGGCGGCCAGCGCCGCGTCGAAGGCGGCGTTGCTGTAGAAGGTGGTGTTGGAGCCGGCGGGGGCCAGCGCGGCGGTGGCGTACTGCGGGGCCAGAAAGTTCTCGATCGACGGGTAGTCCATCACCCAGCCCAGCCGGAACGGTCCGGTCATCTCCCGGGCGTCGCGTTTGGAGAGGAACTCGTTGAATTGCAGGTTGCCGCGCAGCCGATAGGACAGGCCGATTTTGCGGAACATGTTGCCCACCGCGGTCATCCAGCCATCGTGCCCGGCGCCGGCGTTGAACCAGATATCGACCGGGGCCGTGGTGTCGAACCCCGCCTCGGTGAGCAGCGCCTTGGCCTCCTCCGGGCGGTACTCGCACCACGTTCCGCAGGCGTCCGCGCGGTAGCCGAGGACCGTCGGCGGCGCGAAGGAGTCGGCCGGCACCCGGGTGCCCAGGAAGATCGCGTTGGTGATCGCCTCCCGGTCGATCGCCATGGACAGTGCGCGGCGCACCCGCACATCGGCGTAGCGCTGGTCGTACAACGGGAAGCCGAGGCTGGTGATATCCGGACTGGGCTGCTGCAGATAACGATCTCCGAAAATATCCGGGGCGCTGGCATAGGCATCCGGCGGCAGGCCGCGCAGCACGTCGAGGTTGCCGGCCAGCACATCGGTGTAGGCGGTGGACAGTTCGGTGTAGACCCGCAGCACCACACCCCGGGCCTTCGCCTTATCTTCACCGGCGTAGTCGTCATAACGGCTCAACGTCATCCCGCGCCCGCGCACCCACTCGGTCTCGGCCCTGAAAGGGCCGTTGCCGATCGGTTTTTTTCCGAAGGCCACCGGGTCGGTGTAGAAGGCCTCGGGCAGCGGATCGAATGCGCTGTAGCCAAGCGTCAGTGGGTAGATGGCGAAGGGTTCGGCGAGGGTGACCTCGATGGTGACCGGGTCGAGCGCCCGCAGTCCGGTCATCTCGGTGGCCGCCGGGGCGGCGTCACCGTCGCCCTGGAGCGCGTCGTAGCCCTCGATATTGGAAAAGAAATACGAGGCCCCCTGAGCGTTGGTGCTCAGTGCGGTGTAATTCCAGGCCTTGACATAGGACTGCGCGGTCACCGGGGTGCCGTCGTGAAAGGTCCACCCCGGCTTCAAGGTGATGGTCCAGCGCACGTTGTCCTCGGAGGTGACCGACTTCGCTGCGCCGTCGTAGGTGACGGTGCGGGTGCGCTCGTCGAAGGTGACCAGTGAACTCCACAGCGCGCCGATGGCTTTGGCGCCCTCGGTCTCGGTGGTGTTACCCGGCACCAGCGGACGTTGCGGCTCACCCAGGTAGACGCTGAACATTCCCGGCGGGGTCCGCGGTGCGGGGGAGCAGCCAATCAACCCGGTGAGGACCAGTCCGGCTACCAGGGCTGTGCGTCCGATCACCGCCGCCCCGTGTCGCATGCGGGTTATCGTGCCGCATGGGGCCCCGTCCCGCCGGGCAACATCAGCGGTGCCCCGGAGCGGGAACGTATCGACTGGCAGTGGGTGCGCGAACGGCGTCGGTAACCGGACCGCGCTATGCGCCACACCCGAACCTGTGATATTCCTGATAAACCAAGTCTGTCGCCGGGCCGGTGCAGACCCATTCGGGGGCGATGAGGTGGTTGACGATGAGCGGTGGCACCGGACGTCTCAGGCAGATCAGCGGACCAACCCAGCGGCCGGTGCACCATGTGGGCCGGGTCGGAGCGCTCGCGGTGGCATTGGGCGTGGGCGGAGTGATCGCGGCCCTGCCGCCGGCAGCGGCGGATACCGGAGGACCCTCGGACGGCGGATCGTCGCAAACGGCCTCCGAGGCCGGTAACTCGGCCGGCGACAGCACCGGCACCAGGGGCCCGCGAGCCCAAACCCGGACCGGGTCCCCCGATCGCAGCGCGCGAGGTGCATCGGAGCGGGCCGGCACCGCTGGTGAGATGGCGACCAACGCCCGGAACCCGCGCACGCCGGTCCGGGTCGGTGCCGATGTGCCGACCGGCACCGGCGGCTCGCGTAGCGCCCCGGCAAGCGACTTAATACCCGTCGGCCCGGACTCCGCCCCGGGCGGAACGACGCCGTCGCCGCAGGCGGCCCAACCGGCGGCCGCCCGGGTCCCGGCCCCGGCGGTCATAGACCGTGCCCCTGCCAGTGCCCCTGACACCAAACCTGATATCGCGCCCGCCGACGCGACCCCGGCTGCCACCATCACCGAGGTTGCGGCGATCGCGGCCCCGGTTCCGTCGGTGGTGGCAGCGGCGGTGCCGGTGATGACCGCCGCCCCCGCGACCGCCGCGGTATCGCCGACGGCCCTCACCGGGCTGCTCGACTGGCTGGGCGGTCCCGGGCGCACCGATATCCCCGCCGCCGCGCCGCTGGCGTGGGCAGCCGCGGCGGCCAGTCGCCGGGAACTGTCGGCCGCACCGAGCCCGGTCGCTCCGGCTGCTTCGGTGACCACCGGCCAGCCGGTCCCGGCAAGCCTGGCTGATCAGATCGCCGGAATCGGTATTCTCGCCGGTCTTCCCGAGCAGATCCGGGCCGGCATCGGCGAGGCCGCGGCCGATTGGATCGGACGCACATTCGGCGCCTCGGCGGTCACCGGGGTCTCGGTACTGGTCGCCGGGCTGGGCAACAACCCCACCGCAGCCGAGGTCGTCGCCGGCGTCAGCGATGCAGTCAGTGGTTGGTGGGCCGATTCCGGCCTCAGCGAACAGGTCAGCGCGCTGGTCGATTCGGTGACCGGCGGCGCCCTGGGCTCGCCCGCGGTGCTGGCCGCACTGGTTGAGGCCGCAGACCAGATCGCCACCGCCGCCGACCCGGTCGCGGCTCTGCCGGAGGCGTTGCAGGCACTGCTGGCCAATCCCGCCGTCAGCGGTCCCGTCGACGAGGCGATCTCCGGTGCCCTGGACGCGCTGGCAACCGAATTCGGTCCGGCGGTGTCCGAGGCCATCGCCACCTGGGTGGATGATCCGACGTTGGGCAGCCTGGCTGGTGCGGTGACCGGCTTCCTCGGTCAGCCGGGGGTGTCGTCGGCGCTGGCCGATGCCGCGGGCCAGTTCGGGACCGCTCTGATCACCGGCGCCGATCCCGGGGCCGCGGTGACCGCGGCGTGGCGGTCACTTCAGGGCGATCCGGCCATCCAGGCCGTGGTCGATCTCGCCGTCGCCGATGCCGTCGGCGGCCTGCTCGCCGATGCCGGGACGCTGGAGTTCCTCGGTGACGCCGTATCCGGACTGGTCGGCGGAATCGCCGGTGACGCCGAACTGGCCGAGTTGACGGCTTCGGTCCTGACCGGGTTCCTTGGCCATCCGGGGGTGCCGGCAGCACTGGCCGCTGCCGCCGGTGACTTCGCCGCCGCGGGCCTGGCCGGTGCAGATCTTGTCGGCGCCGCGACCGGGGCGTGGAACGCGCTGACCGCCAGCCCGGCCATCCAGGCCGCGGTGGATCTGGCGCTTTCCGGCGCGCTCGGCGGTCTGCTCGATGACGCCGAGACGCTGGAGTTCCTCAGCAGCACCGTCTCCGACCTGGTCGGCGGCTTCGTCGGCGACGCTGCGCTGGGTGTGCGGGTCGCCGATCAGTTTGTCCCGCTGATGGTTTCGGTCCTCATCGACGGTCCCGTTGCGGTGGACGACTTCGAAGCTCCGATCACCGAGTTGCTGATCGACCTCATCATCAGCGCCGATCCCGGCTCGGCGGAGCTGGCTCCCGCGGTCGCGGCAGCCGGCTTCGCGGTGCTTCGGGCCGGGTTGCTCGGCGAGCTCAGCGCCGTGCCGGCCACCATCGAGGACCTGGCCACCGACGCCGCGGTACTGGTGGGCCTGGCCGAGCGTATCGCCGAGTTCGGTGCCCTCGGCGGTCTGCCCGCCGAGATCCGGACCGGACTCGGCGACGCCGCGGCCTACCTCCTGGAGCAGACGTTCGGCAATCCGGTCGTCGCGGAGGCGCTCACGCCGGTGTTTGGGGCCATCGACTTCCCGTCCGGTTCTGCAGCGGTGGTCGAGTATCTCACCGACATCCTCGAGAACGGTTTCGATGTCCCGGCCGTCCTGGTGGGGTTGCTGGGCCCGGACGTCCCGGTGGCCCTCAGCGCGTTCCTCGGCGATCCGGGCGTCCAGCAGGTTTTCGGCACCGCCACGGTCGGGGCGGTCAGCATGCTGGCCGAGATCGTTCTGGACCAGGTTGGTGCCGAGGGCGTGATCGGCACCGCGGTGGCCGGGCTGCTCGCGGCTATCCAGGGAGACCTCGCCGATGTCATCGGCACCGCGTTGGTGGGCTTCCTGAACCAGCCCGGTGTCGATGATGCGGTGGCCACCGGCGCGGTCGAGGCGATCCTGGCCGCGGTGACGTCTGGGACCGATCCCGCTGAGGCTCTCCAGATCGCGTTCGAGGTACTGCAGGCCAATCCCGCCGTGGTCGCGGCGGTGGACGCGACCCTGGCAGGCGCCCTGGACACCCTCGGAGTCACGGTGTTCGGTGACGCCGGGGTCCAGGAGGCGTTGGGCCTTACCGTCACAACCCTGCTGACCGGACTCGCCGACGATCCGGCCGTGCAGACGGTGATCGCCGATCTGCTCGGCACCGACTTCGGTCCCACCGTCCTCGGCCTGCTCACCGACCCCTCCGTCGGTGCCGCGACAGCCGGACTGCTCGGCTCGGCCGTCAGCGACATCCTCGGCTACCAGGGGGTTGGTGCTGCGCTCACCGGCGCACTCGCCCAGGTTGGCGCCGCGGTAGTGGCCGGAGTCGATCCGGCTGCTGCGCTTGAGGATTCGCTGCAATCGCTGGCGGTCGACCCGGCCGTGCGGGCCGCCCTGGACGCTGTCCTGCCGACCTACCTCGACGCGCTCCTGGACAACGGCGATATCCGCGAGGGCGTTGGCGAGGTGGCGCGGGAGGTGGTCACCGAACTGCTGCGGGACAACGGGATCGACGACCCCGGGCTGGCGGCGACGGTGGGGCAGGTGGCCGAAGTCGCCACCGTCTCCTTGCTGGCCAACCCGGCATTCGGTGGTCTGCTCACCGATCTGGCCGCTGATATCGCGGGCGGGACGCCGGTGGCAGAAGTCGCGGATGTGGTCGTCCGGGCCGCCCTGGGCGACCCGGCACTTCAAGGTGCTCTCGGGGCCGCTGTGGGCCAGGGGATCGGATCACTGCTGGGCGACAATCTGATCGGCGCCGTCGTCGGTCAGGTGGCCGGGGCGGTAGCCACCCTGGTGATCCGGGTGGCAGCCGGTCTCACGCTGCTGTTCAACCCCGGCGTCGCGGGAGCGGCGGCTGCGACTTCCGGTAAGCCCGGCGGTGGCTATTTCGAGCTGATCCCCGACTGGGATGCCGAGATGTCCAGCATCACCGTGGCGTTGGCGGTCTAGGTCCCGGCGGGCGGCACCGCAGGCTAGCCTGGCCGCGGAGGAAGAAACCGCGGGAGTCCGGGGCAACCGGTCTGAGAAGGTGGCTGATGGCGTCACCGACCGCCCAACCGTCCGGGTAATGCCGGGCAGGGAGTGGCCATCATGGTTGTTTTGTTCACGGTGTGGGGCTACGACGTCACCGCTCTGGAATTCGCCTCGGTCATCCTGGCTTTGATCGCGATCGGCCTCGGTATCCGGGGCACCCGCTGGACGTGGCCCTTCTATTTCGCCGCCAGCCTGTTGTACGGCTGGCTGTTCATCCATGTCGACCTGTTCGCCTCGGCGGCCATGCAGACCATTTTCATGGTGGCCGCGCTCTGGGGCTGGTTCGCCTGGGGCCGCGAGGGGGTGCGCGTGCCCGGCCGGCTGACCCCGTCCCGGCGCATCACAGGCGTGGTCGGGGCTGTGGTGCTGTGGGCGCTGCTGGCCCCGTTACTGCAGCGGATCGGTGGGGTGGCCACCTACGGTGATGCGTTCATGCTGGTGGGATCGATGGCCGGTCAGCTGTTGATGGTCCGCCAGAAAGTGGAGGCCTGGGCGGTGTGGGGTGTGGTGAACCTCGTCGGTGTGCTGCTCTACGCCAGCCAGGGTCTGTACTTCACGTCACTGTTCTACGGGGTCCTGGTCGCGATGGCGGCCACCGGGTGGCGGCAATGGTCGGCGCGTGCAGCGGCGCGGGACGACGAGTCGCCGACGGTCGCTCATGCCTGAGTCCGGGCGGGCCGGCCTGATCTCGATCGTGGGTGGGGAATCCACCGGCAAATCGACACTGGCGGCCGAGTTGGGGGTGCGGCTACCGGCGCTGGTGGTCGAGGAGTTCCTGCGGGCCTGGGTCGATCAACGAGGCCGGGTTCCGCTGGCGGCCGAGCAGGCCGCCGTGATGGCCGCACACCGGGACGCGGAGATGGCCGCGCTGCAGCGGGCGGATCGAACGGGTCGGCGCTGGGTGGTTTCCGACGGCGGCCCGCTGATGACGGCCGTTTACAGCATCCAGTACTATGGTGACGACTCCCTGCTGGCGCCGGCGGTGGAATGGACCGCACACAGCGACCGGGTGGTGTGGTGCCAGGACGACTTCCCCTGGAAGCCCGACCCGCAGCGCGATGGGGCGCAGGCACGCGCCACCTCCCAGCAGATCCTCACCGGGATCTTCGCCGACCATCCCGAGCTGCCGGTGCTGGCTGTTCGCGGCTCGTTCGGCGACCGCGTTCGGGCCGTACTGAGCGGGTGCGCCGCGGCCGGCGGTGGACTGCGCCGCTGAAACATGTCCGACCCTGCCCGTAACGTCGCCGTTGGACAGGGGAGAACATGACAGGGGGAGAACATGACCGCGATCAACACCAGCCATCGAGTCCTGGTCCTGGGGGACCGAGAGACCGCAGAGCATCTGGACATGCTGGGCCGGCAGGCCGCCGAACAGGGCGTGGTGATCGCCCAGACATTCTCCTTCGCCCCCGGTGAGGCGGCGGCGCGGGACGACCTGGCCGATATCGAGGCCGTGGTGGCTGCGCTGGGCCGGGCTGTGGCCACCCGCACCGATATCTGGCTGCCGTTCCCGGTGGAGGACCTGCGCCGCGAGCAGCACTTCCGCCGGCTGAGTCTGGCCCTGCAGCGTCATGGGCTGAACCTTCTCCTGGGCCGGGACCTGGCACCCTGCCCAGTCGAGGGCGGCTACAGCGAGATCGATGCGGCGCTGCGGGCGGAGGTGCGCGCCGTCGATGAGCTCGACGCGGCCGCGCTGGCGGCCGTCGGTGTCCGGACGCTGGGCATCGAGATCGAGCTGGCGGCCCTGGTGACCGAGGATGGCCGGCCGGAGAACTCGCCGGTGTCCGACCACGAGCCGCCGTCGGACGACCTTGCCGTTCGGAGGCGTTTCAGCACCGCCGAAGTGGCCGCCTGCCTGGGCAAGTCCCCGGACTGGATTTCCCGGGGACTGCGGAACAGGAAATTCAGTTACCCCGACGGTTCGACCGTGGTGGCGATCCAGGCCGGCCGGGGTGGCCGACGAACGTTTACCGTCGCGATGATTCGGGCGATCGCACAGTCGGGCTACCGGAGCGGTGCCCTGAGTCCAGCGCAGTTCAACGCGGTCCTCACACGACTGAAGTCTGCGGCCGGATAACCGCACCGCCGGGCGCGCTGCGGACCATCGCCGCCCGGGTGGTCAACAATAGAGGGCTATCGACGTCATAGTGATGGCCCCGATTGTCGGGTCAGCGGGCCTGCTCGCGGCCGCCCTCGTCATCCGCGGGCGCGCGGGCCGGGTTCTGCTCTCAGCCGGGTTGCTCACCGCCCTGGCCGCGATGGCGGCCGGGATCAACGCCGAGTGGCCGGCGGCGCTGGATACCTGGGTTGCCGACTGGTTCGCAACCCATCGATCCCCGCAGCGGGACCGGGAGGCCGCCCGGGTGTTCGCCTATGTCGGCCGGCCGGTACACGTCCTGGTGGTCGCGGTGGTGTGCGGAACGTTGCTTTCGGCGCGGGCCCGGTCGGTGCTGCCGGTGATCGGGGTGACCGGGGCGGTCGGTATCGGCGTCGCGGTCGAGCACACCCTGAAGGCGACGATCGGGCGCACGGCCACCAGCGGCCCGCTGGTGGACTACCCGCACTCCTTCCCGTCCGGCCATGTAACGGGTACCGCGGCCCTGCTGGGAACGATCGCGGTCTTCCTCGGCGCCGGGGCCGGTCGTGCTGTCCGGATCACCCTTGCCGTCATGGTCGCCGTCAGTGTGATCACCGTCGCGGGACTGGCGTTGTACACCGGTGCCCATACCTGCACCGATGTCATGGGCGGGGCGCTGCTCGGCGGGGCGATCGTGGCACTGAGCGCGGGCCTGGCGGACAAGCCGTCGCGGACGGCGCGCCCGCGGTGACGGCTGGGGCGGCTCAACTCCTTCCCGGCCCACCCTGACGCCCGGCCCTTGCTAGCCCTGGCTCTGTGCCATCCCGATACAGGTGCCGAGATGTTCCGGGGTACACGGGATGCCGTTGACCGTGGGCAACTGGTTGACACCGCCGCCGAAGACCGCACCGGTACCCGACGTCGGATGGGGGGCCGCGGCCGGTGTGCCGGCCGGCCCCGCACCGGATGTGCCACTGACACAGACCCCGTCGAAGTGACTGGGCACCGTTCCGTAGGGGCAGGCCGATGCCGGTACGGCGGTGGCGACCAGACTTGCGCCGACCAGAGCGGTGCACGCCCCGGCGCTGAAAAGGATTTTCACTCCCCGAGCGTAACGGCTATCGGCCGCTGGCCCCGGCGGCAGCGGTTGTAGCGTCAGACTATGGAATACGGAATCTTCGGCGGTGCGGTCAATGACGGAACTCTCGATGATGTGGTGGCTGAGGCCGCCTCGGCCGAACGCGACGGTTTCGCGGCCTACTGGGCCCCGCATATCTTCGGCCACGATGCGCTGACGGCGCTGGCGGTGGTGGCCACCAAGGTTCCACGGATCGAACTGGGCACCTCGGTCGTACCGACCTTTCCGCGTCACCCGCATGCGATCGCCCAGCAGGCTCACACGGTCGCGGCGGCCTCGGGTAACCGTTTCACCCTCGGTATCGGTCTCAGCCACAAGATCGTCATCGAGAACATGTTCGGCCTGAGCTACGACAAACCGGTGCGGCACCTGCGCGAGTATCTGAGCGTACTGATGCCGCTGTCCCGCAACGAACTCGCCAACTTCGACGGGCAGATGTACCGGGTGCACGCCGGTATCAACGCCAACGGATCGACTGGTTTCGGTGTCGTGGTGGCCGCACTCGGCGAACAGATGCTCCGGGTCACCGCGGCCATGGCCGATGGCACCCTGACCTGGTGCACGGGGCCGGTGACACTGGCCGGACACACCATCCCCACCATCACCCGCTTCGCCGAGGAATTCGGCCGTCCAGCACCGCGTGTCATCGCGGCGTTGCCGGTCTGCGTCACCGATGACACGCCGTCCGCGGTGGCACGCGCCGCCGAGGTGTTCGCGGCCTACGGTGCGTTGCCCAGCTACCGCGCGATGCTTGACCGGGAGGGCGTGGCCGGGCCGGCCGATATCGCCATCATCGGCACCGCTTCGCAGGTGCAGGACCGCATCGGGGCGCTGGCCGGCATCGGTGTCACCGATTTCGCCGCCGTGGAGTTCGGCGCGACACCCGATGAGGTGGCCGGCACCCGCGAGGCGCTCAAGGGACTGCTGGCAGACCGCGCCGGCCACTAGTGACCCGGGCGATCGCGACACGATCACGGATACGCACCCAATGAGGTCTCAGAAGGCACATGTGTCCACTGCGCCCCTAGTGTCACACCGGACAGGGCCTGTGCTGCCGGTCGCGAACCTCTGGAGGATGCCCCGTGCCATCACCTCGTCTGGTGCCGACGGTTCCCGGCAGCCCCCCGGCGTGGCTGGCGTGGGCGCTGGTCCCCGTCCTGTGCGCCGGGATCACCGCGCCACCGGCGACCGCGGAGGGCTGCGAAGGTGCCGCCGCCGCCGCGCAGCCCCTTCCCAACCAGGCCTTTCAGATTCCCAGCCCGTCCAAGATCGCGCCGTTCAATCGGCCCGTCGGCCACCGTCCCGTCGGGACCAATGACCAGGCACCGCTGCCGAATCTGGGCCAATTACTGGCCCGTGCGCTCACACCCCAGTCGGCTCAGGTCGAGCAGCAGGCGGCCGTCGCCCCGGTTCCCGCACCCGGCACCGGTGCGGCGCGCCGCCCCGCCGCTGTCGGTCCCGCTCCGACGGCAGCGGCCGCACCGCCATCGACGGCACCACCGGGCACCTCCCTCGTCGGCTGGGTGACGGGACCGGACAGCCCGAACCGGACTATCCCGCGTTTCGCCATCACCGGAACCGATCTCGGAATCATGTGGGACAACGGCGATCCGGTCAACAAACAGGTGCTGATGGCCTTCGGTGACACCAAGGGCTTCTGCCAGATTCCCGGCGAGCAGTGGCGCTACAACGCCCTGTTGCGCACCTCCGACCGTTCCCTGACCAAGACGGTTGCGGTGGGCGACGCCGTAGTGGGCAACCGCTACTCCGGTTCGCCGGTGTGGCGCCAGGGTATCTCCAAGCAGATCGTCAACAGCATCAACGCGGTACCCGAGGAAACCGGCATCATCCCCACCGCCGGAGTCGGATTCGGCGGCAAACAGTTCATGAACTTCATGTCGATCAAGTCCTGGGACGGCGACGGGGCGTGGACCACCAACTTCTCTGCCATCGCGGTCTCGCCGGACAACGGCGAGAGCTGGGGTGTCTACCCGGGAACCATCCGCAAACCCGCCGCGGGCAACGAGAACTTCCAGATGGGCGCCTTCCTGACACCCGGTCCCGGTGATCCCTACCTGTACTCCTTCGGAACCCCAAGCGGCAGAGGGGGTTCGGCCCATGTGGCCCGGGTGGCTCCCGCACTGCTGCCCGACCTGAGCAAGTACGAGTACTTCAACGCCGACACCGGCAGCTGGATACCGGGCAACCCGGCGGCGGCCACCCCCGTGATCCCCGGACCGGTGGGGGAGATGTCGGCCCAGTACAACACCCATCTCAAGCAATACCTCGTGCTGTACGGGAACCGGTCCGACGACGTGGTGATGCGAACGGCCCCGGCCCCGCAGGGCCCGTGGGGGCCCGAACAGGTGCTGGTGTCGTCAACACAGATTCCCGGCGGCATCTACGCGCCGTACCTGCATCCGTGGTCGACGGGGCAGGAGCTGTACTACAACCTGTCGCTGTGGTCGGCGTACAACGTGATGCTGATGCGCACGGTGCTGCCGTGAACCGGCTCGTTGCCACGTGAGCCGCCGGCCGGCACCGTCTGATCGCCGGCACCGGCGGTTTCAGTGCGGTGCCGGCGTTCGGACTACGATCGGTCCCGTCGCGGCACAACCGTCCGTGTCCCCCACTGGCAGGAGTGCCGATGAAGCTTGAGAACCAGACCGCGTTGATCACCGGTTCCAGCGGCGGGATCGGCGAAGAGTTCGCCATGCAATTCGCCCGGCGGGGAGTGAACCTGGTTCTGGTGGCCCGGCGGGAGGACAAACTGGCCCAGCTGCGGACCAGACTGATGGAACTGGGGCCCGGTCTGACCGTCGACGTCATCGCCGCGGATCTGTCGGTCCCCGGCTCGGCGGCTGACCTGGGCGCCAAGATCGCAGATCTGGGCCGCGGGATCGACATCCTGATCAACAACGCGGGTGTTGGCCTGCACGGTGACTTCGCCACGCAGGACCGCGACGCGAACGCCGCGCAGATCCAGTTGAACTGCGTGACCCTGGTCGAACTCACCGCGATCTTCCTGCCCGCCATGATCGCGGCCCGGGACGGGATGGTCATCAATATCGCCTCGACCGCGGCGTTCCAACCCACCCCCGGAATGGCTGTCTACGGAGCCACCAAGGCTTTCGTCCTGTCCTTCACCGAGGCCCTGTGGCAGGAGACCAAGTCCACCGGGGTGCGGGTGTTCGCGCTTTGCCCGGGAGCGACCGAGACGGAGTTCTTCGCCCGCACCGGGGAGGAATTCCTGACCAGCGGCCGCCAGACATCCCAGCAGGTTGTCGACACTGCGATGGCCGCCATCGACAAGTCAACACCGACGGTGATATCCGGGCTTCGGAATACGGTGTTGGCCAACGGATATCGGATTGCTCCGAGGCGGGTGCTGCTACAGGTGGCCCAGCGGATCATGAAAGCCGAGTAGGACGGTTACGTCCGGCGTTTTCAGCGCGCGCCGCGCGCGGTCCGGGCAGCTCTGCCCGAACCGGCGTCGGAGTCCGGCCCTCGGGTCGCCTTCCGGGCCGTGGCACCCGTCGGCGCGGCGGGCACGACCGCCGGGCTCGTCGCCGTGATATCGATGGTCCCTGCTGCTGCGGGGACTGATCGCGGCATCCGCGCGGTACGGGCCGCTACCGTTGCCTCGGCCGGTTCGGCGATATCGGGTTCAGCGATATCGGGTTCGGCGGTATCGGACTCGGCGTTGGCGGTCACCGCGACCGGGGTGACGGCGGTGGGGTTCGCCTGCTCCGCTTCGATCGCCGGAGCAGCCTCGGCCGGAGCGGTCTCGGCCGCAGCGGTCTCGGTCGCGGCCGGTGCCTCCCCGTTCGCTGTGCTGACCGCTGCCGGCTCCGGTGGCGTCGAAACACCGGGGCCCCGGGCTGTCGTCGCGGCCGCGGCCGCCGGGAACGCACCTCCGATCGGAGGCAGCGGCGGGAAGAAGCTGAGGATCCAGGCGATTTCGCCCTGGATCAGATTGTTGACGCCGGTCTGGATCCCGGCGCTGAGCGTGGGCAGAACAAGGTCGAACTGGCCGTCGATGAGGAAGGCGAAGCTGTACACGACTGACTCGGCGAATGGTTGCCAGCCGCTGTAGATGATGTCGGCCTGGGGTGCGAGCAGGCCGATCGGCCAGGGCAACCACTCGGTGGCCCAGGCGAACAGTTCGACACCATATGCCACCCACGGCTGGACGACGTTGTAGGCATTGATGATCCAGTCCCCGGGGGACTCGGTGAGTCCGCCGACATCCGCACCGACGAATGCGCCCGTCGTCGCGCCCGTCGCAGCCGTGCCGAGTGACTGCAGCAGGGGTGCCGCGGCGGCGGCGAGGTGGACAGCGGGGGAGGCGATCGCGGTCAGGGCCGCACCGCTCGGCGGCGCGGCCATCACGGCCCCCGTGGTGCCCGTCACCAGAGCGGCGGCGAGGCCGGCGGTGAGGTAGGAACGAGCGGACACGATCATGCGGTGGCTCCCCGGCTGGAGTTTGCTGTCATGCCCCACTGTAGGTGGTGACCGCCGGTGGTTTCTACGCCGACGCGCCAGCTGCGCCAGCGACGGGCATATCGTCACGATCTCGATGCTCTGGGGCCAGCCAGGCCAGCGCCGCGGCGACCAGGGCGGTGGTGCCGGTGTCCAGGGTCGGCTGGATCACCGGGGCGAAGTGCGGGGAATGGTTGACCGGGATATCGCTGGACAGCCGGTTCGCGGCTTCGGCCTGGTAGTACGCGTCCGGATCGGTGCCGCCGTACAGCCAGTAGCTGTACGGCGCCCGCACACCGTTGGCGATATCGCTGAAGTCCTCGCTGCCCAGCACCCGCGGCGGCGCGATCATGACGTCATCGCCGAGGGCCGCGGTCAACGCCCCGGTGACACGGGCGGTCACCTCGGGATCGTTATCGGTCAGCGGAGCCTGGTCGAACATGTCGAAGTCCGGGTCGCGAGGGCAGTCCGACGCCACGCACTCGGCGGTGACGATCCGGCGGATCGCGGCGAGCAGCGTCGCGCGGGCCGGCTCGCTGTAGCTGCGAATGTTGATCTGCAGCTCGGCCCGGTCGGCGATGATATTGGCCTTGGTGCCGGCGTGGACACTTCCCACCGTCAGGACGGCCGGCTCGCCGGGTTCGATCTCCCGGGAGATGACGGTCTGCAGCCGCAGGACGATGGCCGCCGCGAGGACCACCGGGTCGATGGTGGCCTGTGGCATCGACGCGTGCCCGCCGCGGCCGTACACCGTCACCCGCACGCAATCCGACGCCGCGAAGGCCGGGCCGGGCACCGCGGCCAGCCGGCCCGCCGGCAGCGGGGCAACATGCTGGCCCAGCACCACATTCACCGGCCCGACCAGCCCGGCCAGACCATCCTCGACCATCGCCCGAGCTCCGTCGACGGTCTCCTCAGCGGGCTGAAAAACCGTGACCAGCGTTCCCCGCCAATGCTTTTCACCGGCCGCGAGCAGGTGAGCCGCACCCAGCAGGCAGGCGGTGTGCATATCGTGCCCGCAGGCATGGGCCACCGGCACCGCGGTGTCACCGCCGACGGGGGTGGCCAGCACGGTGCTGGCATAGGGCAGTCCGGTGTCCTCCTTGACCGGCAGCGCATCCATGTCGGCGCGCAGCAGCACCGTCGGGCCGTCGCCGTTGCGGAGGATCCCGACGACCCCGGTACCGCCCACCCCGGTGCTCACCTCGAAACCGGCCCGGCCCAACCGGTCGGCGACCAGTGCCGCGGTGCGGTGCTCCTGATGGGACAGTTCGGGATGCTGATGCAGGTCCCGGTACAGCGGTTCCTGCCACTCGCGGACGGTCCCGGCCGGCGCCATCACCGCGGAGATGGTGCGATCGCTGGTCATGATGACACCTTAAAGCGGGTATTCGTCCGGGGCCGCGTAGAAGCCGTTGGGCCAGGTTTCCGGTTCATATGTGTCCGCCGGTGCGTAGCTGGGTGTGATGCGGATCCAATCGATATCGAGGTAGGCGGTGTCGAAGTCGGGGCTCCCGGCCCACCCGACCTGATCGCGATATCCCGATGCGGGGAACCAGATACCGACCCAGAAGCGTGAGGCGCGATGGGGGACGTTGTCCTGGCCGAACGACTCGCCGGTGTACCGGGCCACCTCGACATCGTCGACGAACCAGGCGACGAAGGGGTCGCGGCCGTCGCCGCCGGCATGCCATTCGTAGGCGTAGGTGTGGAATTCGCCGTCGGCGACCAACTCACCGATATTCGGGCGCAGGGACACGTTGCCACCCTCGCCACCGAACTTTCCGCCCCAGGTGTTGGCGCGGGCGTAGTCGAAGCTCACCGGGTCGTTCTGGGTGCCGTCATCGCGAGCGGTCGGGAACTCCCAGTCGATCTCGGAATTCCGGATGCGGTTCGGTTCGGTCCAGTATTCCGGCTGGCTGGGATGGTATTCGATGTAGTGGTAGCTCCAGAAGGCGCTGGCCGCTCCGAGTGTCTGCGGCACCCGGGCGCGGACCTCATAGCGCCCCGACGCGTAGTAGTCGCGGGTGACGATGGTGGCGCCGACCCGGGTGGTGCGGCCGCCATGCCCGACCACGTCGCCGGTGTAGTTGTCACCGTGGGCGGCCAGGCGGACGATACCGTCGACGACTTCGACATTGGCCGGGATGACGCCGCCGTTGTCCCCGCCCCACGCCTTGTCGGCGATGAGCCACTTCTGCGGGTCCAGGCCATCGGTGAAATCGTCGAAGAGTTCGGGCTGGGGGCTCGGGTAGGGGTCGGGGGTGTCGAGCCACTCGTCGCCGTTGGCCAGGATGGTGATGTCGTCGATGTAGAGGGTGTTGCCGTCGCCGCGCCAGTTCTCGGCGACGACTTTGGCCGACACCCATCGATCCGGGGTGGTGAACGCCACCTCGACGGGCTGCCACGCAGTATCGGTGATCAGCTGCCACGCGTGCAGGGCACCGTCCGGGCTGGACACGGTCACGGTGGCGTCGCCGGAGTCGACGCGGGCACGCGCGGTCAACAGGTACTCGGTGCTCGGGGTCAACAACATGGGCAGGTCCTGGGCGATGCGTCCGGTCTGCTCCGGGGTCGATGTGATGGCCATGGAGCCATCGGGTTCGCGTGCGGACTGGTCAAGCACCCAGCCGTGGGTGTCGGGTTCGAATGTGCCGTTCGTCAGCAGGTTCTCGCCTGCGCCGGGGAGGGTCACCAGCGGAGGCGGTGAGGCCCCGAGCGCGGTCGGGTCAACCACAGGTGGATCCAGGGCGCCCTCGACAAACCGGATATCGGTGACGGTGACCACCCCGGCCGGCGCGTTGCGTCCGGCCGCCACGAAGACGGTGACCTCGGTGGCTCCGGAACCGGTGTAGACCGTCAGACGCCGCTCGGCCAGGGATGCCGATTGCCCAGCCCCGGTCTTGTCGAGTTGGGGTCCGTCGATGACACCCCACACACCCCACACATCGCTGGGCTCAGACCCACTGGTGCGCAGCGTAAGGGCCAGTGTGTACAGCGTTTCCGGCTTCAGATCGGTGATGCGCTGGAAGATGCGGGCATCGGTGGTTTCGGTTGACGCGAGTCGGAGCGCCGCATTGTCGTCGAGGGTGATGGCGGAAACATCTCCGGAGAAGTCCCAACCATTCAGACCCTCGGCAAAGTTCGGGTTCAGCAATAGATTCTCCCCGGCGGGAGCCGGTTCGGGTTCTGGTTGCGGCTCGGGTTCTGGCTCTGGCTCGGGTTCGGGTTCTGGTTGCGGCTCGGGTTCTGGCTCGGGTTCGGGTTCGGGTTCGGGTTCGGGTTGCGGCGGGGGTGGCAGCGGGATGGGCGCGGCGAGCACATTCACCGTGACCGTGCCGGTGGCGGTGTTTCCGGGGTCGCCGAGCAGCCCGAAGGTGAGCATGTGAAGAAGGCCGGCGATTCCGTGGATCGTGAGGCCGCCGTCGTAGTCGGAGGCGGTCACGCTGAACGTATCGGTGTAGGACGTCTGGCCATCCCACTCGGCCGGCGGGGTGTAGACGGCTGATTCGCCGGAGACTTCCACGATGCCGGCTGCGGTCCCGGTCCCGGTCGTCTGGCCGTCGACGGTATACGTCAGGACATCGGTGTCAGCGTCGTGAGCCCCCAATCTGAACGGCTGGCTGCTCCCGCCCGGCGCGAGGATCACCGACACGCTCTGGGGCGGGAAGGTCGGTGACGCGGCGAAGAATGTTCGCTGGAACCACCGCTGGACGGTGGTGAAGACCGATACCGGTTCGCCGACCTCCTGAACTGAGGCGGCGACCGCCGCTGCCGCAGGGCCCGCCGTGCTGGCCCCAAGGCTCCCGTTGAGTGACGGTCCGGTGGTCTCGCGGCGTGTCCAGGCGAGTACCGCCATCGGGGCTGACGACTGCGCCGGAATGTTCGGGGCCCCGGGAAGAGGGGGCGTCACCGCAGCTGCAGCGACATCCGGGATGGCGGTATCGGGGATACGGCGCAGGGCTGCCGGTGGGGCGTCTTCCCGGTGGTCGGGTGCCGGTTGCGTTCCGGCCGTCAGGACCGGCGGCCTCGAGGTGGGCGGGGCGGGGACGGCCGCGATGCCGTCGATCACCTCGACGGTGACTTCCGGCTCCGGCACCACCGCAATCGGAACCATCACCGCAACCGGAACCTGATTCGTGACACCGCCCGGGGGGTTTTGTTTCATTTCCTTCACCCGGGGCGGCCCGATCACCGCCGAACGCAGCGCTCTGGTCGCTGCAGTCCTGGCCGGCGGGCTTTGCGGAGTCTTCCGAGTCCGGTGTGATGACACCTTGCGGCGTTCCGAAGGTCCTGAGGACGTGGATGCGGTTCTCTCCGAACCGGATTCAGCTGTATCGGCCCGGCTGACCGCAGGCGGGGTGAGGCCGATGCCGCCAAGCCCGAGTAGCACCGCGATCGAACCGGCCCAACCCGCGTACCTCGCACCGTTCATCGCGAACTCCCTTCCCCCTGATCTAACACTCGAGTGGCCCGCAGCGCGAGCGGTGCGCGGTCACTGCCGACGGGGCCGTTCGGCGGGGCGGGCCCGTCCGGATCCGGCACCGAACACCACCGACGACGGGCCGAAGGTCAACCGGAGTGGTCCGGCACGCTTTAATGATCTCCTGTCAGTGGACGAAGGCCGCAACTGCCCGAGACACCGGTAAAGGAACAGAGACCGTCAACGTCGCGACCCGCCAACCCCGGAAGGAGGCCCGGGGATGACCACGTCTCAACGGCCGGACGCCTACCCGGATCAGCCGCCTGACTCGCTGCACGGAGCGGTGCTCATCTGCGTTACCGCGATCATTGCGGGAGCGCTGATCGGTTTCATCGGGGGCGCCTTCCGGTGGTGTTTGCAAACCGCCGACCGGCTGCGGCTGGATCTGGTCGACTGGGCGCATCAGCTGCCCGGCCCGGGCTGGCTGGTTCCGATGGCCGCGGCCGCACTCGGGGCCACCCTGGCGGCGCTGGTGGTGCGCTGGGAGCCGCTGGCCGACGGTAGCGGTATCCAGCATGTGGAGGCGGTCTACCGGCGCGAGATGTCGCCGCCGCAGATCCGACTGCTGCCGGCGAAGTTCATCGGTGGAGTGCTGGCGATCGGATCGGGGCTGGTGCTGGGTCGGGAAGGTCCGACGGTGCACATGGGCGCGGCCATCGGCGCGGAGGCGGCCCGCCGCTTCCGGCTCCCGGACTCCGATATCCGGATGATGCAGACCGCACTGGGCGGTGCGGGTCTGGCGGTGGCCTTCAACGCGCCGATCGGCGGGACGCTGTTCACCCTCGAGGAGGTGACCCGCTCGTTCCGGGTCAGGACCGTCCTGGCGACGGTGTTCGCCGCGGCTACCGCGGTCGGGTGCGCCCGGCTCGTGCTGGGAGACACCGCGGAGTTCCAACTGGAGCCGATCGCCGAACCGGAGCTGGTCTGGCTTCCGCTGTTCATCGTTTTCGGGGTGCTGACCGGCGTCCTCGGCGCCGTCTACAACCGGTTGGTACTGCTGTTCCTGGACCATGTCACTGCCGTCCATGCGATCCCCAGCGCGATCAAGGCGACGCTGATCGGCGCCGCTATCGGCCTGGTGATGTTCATCTACCCGCAGGCGGTGGGCGGTGGCGAGCCACTGATCCAGATCCTGCTCGGCGGAAAGCAGATCCTGCTGACGGTGATCATCGGATACCTCGTACTGCGATTCGTCCTGGGCCCGCTGTCCTACTCCGCCCCCGCAGTGGGTGGGTTGTTCGCACCGATGCTGGCGGTCGGCGCCCTGTGGGGGGTGCTGTTCGTGGGTGTGGTCGACTTGGTCTGGCCCGGGGAACTCGCCGCCCTGGCGGTTCCGATGGCGATCGTGGGTATGGCCTCATTCTTCGGGGCCTCGGTTCGCGCCCCGGTCACGGGAATGGTGCTCGTCGTGGAGATGACCGCCTCCACCGCGGTGATCGTGCCGATGCTGGCCGCTACCGGCGCGGCCGTGCTGGCGGCGTACCTGGCGGGCTCGCCCCCGATCTACGACAGCCTGCGGGAACGCACCCTGTCGAAGTTGTAGCGATCCCGGCCGGTAGGCAACACTGGGCGGGTGAGCGATCTTGCCCGTCTGCGCGACTACATCGTCGAGATGACCAGGCTGGTCACCGCGACCGGCACCGATGAAATGCGGCTGTTTCGCGAGGGTCGGCCGTTGCTGGCGGATCTGGTGTCCGGTGACGACTGGCTGCCCCCGCCGTTCGCGGCGCCGTCGCCGCAGACCTACCGGCAGTACCTGCTGTGGTGCGATCCGCTGGAGCGTTTCTCGGTGCTGAGTTTCGTCTGGGGGCCGGGGCAGAAAACCGCCATCCACGACCACACCGTCTGGGGGATGGTCGGCGTGCTGCGCGGCCGGGAACGGTGTGAGGACTACGAACGTCCGGAACCGGGTCGCGCCATGCGGAAGACCGGCGAGTGCTTCGCCGATCCGGGCGAGGTGACCACGGTGTCGCCATCCGTCGGAGATATTCACCGGGTGTCCAATGCCCTCGCCGACGGCACCTCGATCAGCATCCACGTTTACGGGGCGAATATCGGGGCGGTGCGGCGCCACAGCTTTGATCCCGGCGACGGTCGCGCCACCCCGTTCGTTTCGGGTTACAGCAGCGATGTCGTCCCGAATCTGTGGGACCGCTCGGCCGAGGTGCGGGCCGGCCTGCGGTAGCCGTCACCGAAGTACGCTGCCAGTCGGAAGCCCGGCCCCGACCCTGGAGGAAACCCTCGATGACCGACCGCCCGCACACCGCGGACTGCTGCGCGCCGCACCCCGCCAATGCGGCACGGGTCTCGTTGGCCGGGGTGGCACCGGCTGCGCGCACCGCGCATCCGCACCGTCGGGAAAATGCGACGAAGGCCGAGCTTGTGGTCACCGGGTCGCTGCTGACCATGGACGATGCCCGCCCCGAGGCCGAGGCGATGGCCGTCGCCGGCGGGCGAATCCTCGCTGTCGGCTCCCGCGCCGATGTGGAGAGTTTCGTCGGCCCCGGCACCAAGACGGTCGGGCACCGGGCCGGGGCGATCCTGCCCGGTTTCGTCGAACCACATCTGCACCTGGTGTCCTCGTCGTTGGTCGCCGGTGGCGTGGACTGCTCCCCGTACACCCACAAGACCCTGGACGCGGTGCTGGCCGCGCTCAAAGCGGCGGTGGCCGCCACGGCGCCCGGACAAGCCGTCATCGGACAGCTGTTCGACCCGAGCCTGCTGCCCGGCCAGGCCGAGCTCACCGCGGACCTGCTCGACCAGGTATCCACCGAGGTCCCGGTGCTGGTGATGAACGCCTCACAGCACTTCTTCTATGTCAACTCCGCGGCCTACGCCGCGGCCGGTATCACCGCGGCCACCCCCAACCCGCCGGGCGGGGATTACGGCGCGCGGGACGGAAAGCTCACCGGTGTCGTCGGCGAGGCCGCCGCGATGGGCGCCTTCGTCAAAGTGCTCCCACCGCTGACGGCCGATGTCATCAGCACGGCCATCGCCGGGATCGCCGAGATGGCCGCCCATGCCGGGGTCACCTATGTCCATGAGGCGGCCAGTGGCGCGATCGCCGGGGTCAGGGAAATCGACCTGCTGCACCAGATTTTCGGCCGCCCGGGCTTTCCGATCCGCGGTTCGCTGTCGCTGTACGGCCTGAACCTCGATGACTTCACCGCCGCCGGTATCGTGCCGGGCTCCGGCGACGACCGGCTGCGCTCGCAGACCATCAAGTGGGTCTCCGACGGTTCCAACCAGGGCTACACCGGTTATATGCGGGAGAACTACCTGGGCCGGGACAGCCGCGGAGCGCCGAACTTCCCGCTCGATCAGCTGACCGCGCACTTCGCCAAGACCGTCGAGGCGGGCTGGCCGATCATGTGCCACGCCAACGGCGATGCCGCCATGGACATGGTGATGACGGCCTTCGCCGCGACGGCGAAACTACCGTCCTGGGACCCCGGCAAGCGCCACCGCACCGAACACTCCTCGCTGCTACACGACGAGCACATTGCCGCGATGGCATCGCTGGGTATCACCCCGAGCTTCCTGATCAACCATGTGCGGCTGTGGGGCAAGGTGATGCGCGATGAGATCCTCGGCGCCAAACGTGCCAACCTGCTCGACCGCTACGGATCGGCGGTCAAGGCCGGCCTGCGGGCCAGCTTCCATTGCGACTTCTCCGTCTCGCCGATCGGACCGCTGAACTATGTGGCGACCGCCGCTGCCCGCACCATGGCCGACGGGGGCGAGGTGCTCAACGCCAACGAACGTGTCACGGTGGCCCAGGCGTTGCGGGGCAGCACGATCGACGCCGCGTGGATGTGCCATGCCGACGGATTGGTCGGTTCGCTGGCACCCGGTAAGGCGGCGGATTTCATCCTGCTCGGGGAGAACCCGCTGGCCCACGAGACCGATCCCGATGCGGTGCGTGATATCGATGTGCTGGCAACCTATGTCGACGGTAGCGAGGTGTTCTCGGCCTGATCAGCCGGGGGTTGCGGTCGGGGCGGCCGGCGCGACCACAGCGATTGTCGAGTCCGGTTGGGGGTCGGCGGTCGCGGCGACGGTCGCGGCCGGTGCGGGTGACACGGTCGGTGCGGGCCCGCCGGCGCACATGTGCAGCGGATCATCGCCGCTGGCGCACTCGGGGATATCGTCGACCTTCATCGGAATGTAGGCGGTGGGATCCTCGCCCTCGGGATTGACCACCGCATCGGGATCGTTGGTGACCAGATCCGGCATACACCGGCCGTCGGGCACACTGTAGGTCTGGGTTTCCGCGCACTGATGGCCGGGATCGCTAATGCCCAGCACGCCCGGCTGCACCGGAGGCTGGCCGTCGGTGGTGACGGCGGCTGTCGTGCACTGGCCGGTGCTGGCGTCGTAGACCTGATCGGGTGAACACGTCACGTTGTCATAGTTGGAGATGTCGTCGTCGGTGCCCGCGTTGTCGGTGACGGTATCCGGATCGCACGTGCCGGTGCTGGCGTCGTAGACCTGATCGGCGGAGCATTTCGTGCCGTCGTAGTCGGACACATCATCCCAGGCCTGCCGCTGGTCCGGCACCATGACGAGCACGCTCGCGGCCCAGCCGACGAGGACGGCCGAACCCAGCAGTGACGACGCTGCGAGACGAGAACCCAGATGCACCGCTGCCCCCAGCTACCCGAGAAGTGACGATCCCGAAGTTTACTCCAGGGAAGCCCGTCGTGGGCGGCTGAACAGGCCTCACCGGTCCCGGGCCGCTAGGAACCCGGTGTGCGTAACTTGTAGCCACGGTCGATCACCTGTTCGGGCAGTGGCTGACTCTCCTCGTCGGGGATCATCACTTCGAGGTAGGCGGCCCCGTCATGGGTTTCGACGGCATCGAGGGCGTCATCGAGCTCGGCCACCGTCGTCACCTTCACCGCGAGCCAGTTCCGGCAGCCGAACGCGGCCGGCAGCAGGTGGTACTGGACCGGGGCCAGGTCGTCGTACTCGTGACCGCGCTCGCTGATCACATCCTCGATGCCGTACAGGCCGTTGTTGAGCACCACGATCACCGGGGTGATGCCGTAGCGGCCCATGACGGCGAGCTCGTTGAGGGTCAGCTGATGGGATCCGTCACCGGTCACCAGCCAGGTGCGTCCTGCGGTCTTGGCCATCGCGACACCCAGGGCGGCCGGGGTGGCCCAGCCGATCGACCCCCACAGGCCCTGCCCTTCGGCGCTCACCCCGGCGGGCAGCCGCATGCCGTTGAGATGGAGCATGGCGGTGCCGGTTTCGATCACGACGGTGTCCCCGGCGCGCAGCCGGCGCTGCAGCCGCGGATAGAAACTTGCCGAGGATGTCGGGTCGTAGCCGGAGCCGACGAGGTCCAGCATCCCCGTTTCCGGAGCCGCAGCCGCAGCCGGGGCCAGAGCCGGAGCCGGAGCCGATGTGTGCGGCGCGACAGCGGCCAGGAGAGCGTCGAGGACATCATCGATGGCGACGTTGAGGTAGACATCGGTGCCGCTGCGAATCCAGTTGTCGTGAATGCAGATTGCGCGGCTGGTGTCCAGCACGTCGCCCCACAGCCCGGTATTGAGCTCGGTGAGCATCAGCCCGCCGATATCGAGGATGAGGTCGGCTTGCTCGACGATATCGCGGACCGCCGGCGGGTGGGAGGACTGCGCGGCGTACAGGCCGAGGTAATTCGGGAGGGACTCGTCGAGAACACCCTTGTCATTGGGGGTGATCGCCACCGGAAGGTGGGCGCGCGACGTCAGCTCGGCGGCCTTGCCGGCCACGCCGTATCGGGCGGTCAGCGCGGTGATCATGGCGATTGGGCGTTGCGCGGCAGCCAGTTTCGCGACGATGGCGGCGACGGCGGCGGTCAGTTCGGTCTCATCGCTGCGCTGCCGTTTGATCCGCTCCAGCGGCACACCGTCGACCGGGGTGCCGATCACCGGCATGAGCCCGTTTACCTGGGAGATCACCAGGTAGGCGGGCATCGACTGGCGCAGCGCCTCGCGGATCACCCGTTCGAGTTCGTCGATGCAGTTATCCGGGGTGAGCACCGCCGACACGCAGCAGGCCGTCGCTGAGATCGACTGGAAACGGTCGTATCGGGTGTCCCCGAGATTGTGGTGGGTGATCAGGCCGAGGTGCTGGATGCGTTCGCTGGGCATACCGACGATGTGGAACACCGGTAGCCGGTGCGCCTTGGCGCCCATGACGCCGTTGAGGGCGGACAGTTCCCCCACACCGTAGGTGGTTGACAGGATGGCGGCTCCCCGGATGCGGGCGTAGCCGTCGGCGGCGTAGGCGGCGTTGAGTTCGTTGGCGCATGCCACCCAATCCAGACCGGAGACCGTCTCGACGGCGTCGTCCACCGAGAACGCGTAGTCGCCTGGAACGCCGAAGACCCTGTCGATGCCCAGGGCGGCCAAGCGGCTCAGGGTGTACTCGGCGACTGTCGGTGTGGTCATGGTGGCGGACTCCTGGATTGTCGATCGTCGATTGCCGCGATGGGTCAGCAGTCATTGTGACCGATCGGGTTCGCCGCGCGGGGAATGGGACCATTACGGGATGGTCGCCGGGGTGCTCGCCGACGCGGTGCTGGTTCTGCACGCGCTGTTCCTGGTGTGGGTGGTGGTCGGGGCGGGCGCGGTATGGCGCTGGCCCTGGCTGGCGGTGCTGCATGTGCCGGCGGTGGCGTGGGGGCTGTGGATCGAGACCTCCGGCGGGGTGTGCCCGCTGACGCCCCTGGAGAACTCCCTGCGCGCCGCCGCCGGTGAGACCGGATACAGCGGCGGGTTCATCGAGCACTACATCGGCGGGGTCATCTACCCCGCCGGGCTCACCCGGACCGCCCAGTGGTTCGCGGCCGGGGTGCTCGCACTGATCAACAGCGTGGCGTACGGGCTGATGGCCGCCCGGGCCGTCCGGTCCCGGCGAGCCGGAAACCGGCGGTGACCGAACCGGCGGCGCTGCTGCTGCTGGGCAGCATCCTGGCCGGGGTCGGCGGCGAGTTCTTCGTTCGCGGACTGGTCACCCTCGCCGTCTGGTGGCGGGTTCCGCCCGGGATCGTCGGCGCGACCGTCGGAGCTTTCGCCACCTCGGCGCCGGAGATGTCGGTGGCGGTCAACACCGCGGTGGCGGGCCGGCCCGAAATCGCCCTCGGCGATGTCCTGGGCAGCAATGTGGTCAATATCGGACTGATCCTGGGTATCGCGCTGCTGTTCGGGGCCGTCCTGGTCGACGGCGGCACCCTGGCGCGCGAGTACCCGGCCGCGGCGGCGGCCCCGCTGGTGGTCGGGTTGCTGGCTCTCGACGGGACGTTGGGGCGGATCGACGGGCTGGTCCTGCTGGTGGTCTTCGCGGCGTGGTTGTCCCAGAGCGTCATCGCGGCCCGCCGGATCAGGGCACTGACCCCGCCCGCGCTGCCGGAGCGCTCCCGCACCTCGGTGGTGGTCAACCTCGGGCTGGGGCTGGCCCTGCTCGTCGCCGCCGGACGCGTCATCCTCACCGGGGCCGTCGGCTTCAGCGAGGCTCTCGGCTGGGACGGATTCGTCGTCGGCGCGGTGCTGGTCGCGCTGGGCACATCGGCTCCCGAACTGGCCACCGTGCTGATCGCCCGGGTGCGCGGTCATGACGCGGTCGCAGTCGGCACCCTCCTGGGCAGCAATATCTTCAACACCCTGCTCATCGTGGGCACCGCGGCGGTGATCCACCCCGTCACCGTCGACAGTTTCCAGACCGATGTCGGGGTGCTGGCCAGCGCCGTGCTGGTGCTGCTCATCATCCCGGTATCGGGCCGGTTGACGCGCTGGCGCAGCTTGCCGCTGCTGGGCTCCTACGCGCTCGTTCTGGCACTGCTGGCGGTGTGAGCGAATCCACCCGGGCGAGCGGGCCGTGCAGCGGGAAAGCCCGCACAACCCCGGCGCCATCGGCCCCTCGGCGGTAACCTCGGACACGCAGCCAGATTCTCGCAGCCAGCAGATGCAGCGCCGGAAGGAAAGCTCATGGCCAGTCCCGTTCCTGCCGCCCGTCGCCACCACGTCGTGATCATCGGCTCCGGATTCGGCGGCCTGAACGCGGCGAAAGCCCTGAGACGGACCGATGTCGACGTCACCATCGTCGCCAAAACCACCAGCCACCTGTTCCAGCCGCTGCTCTACCAACTGGCGACCGGGATTCTGTCGGCCGGCGATATCGCCCCGACGACCCGGCTGATCCTGAAGAAGAACAAGAACTGTGCCGTACTTCTCGGCGATGTGGAGAAGGTCGATCTGGCCAACGGCACCGTCACCTCCAAGCTGATGTCCATGGAGACGGTGCTGCCCTTCGATAGCCTTATCGTGGCCGCGGGCGCCCAGCAGAACTACTTCGGCAATGACCACTTCGCCACCTACGCCCCGGGTATGAAGACCATTGACGACGCACTGGAGGTCCGCGGGCGCATCATGGGTGCCTTCGAGGCGGCCGAGGTGACCACCGATCCCGCCGAACGGACCCGGCGGCTGACCTTCGTGGTGGTCGGCGGAGGACCCACCGGGGTCGAGTTGGCCGGGCAGATCGCCGAGCTCGCCCGGCGCACTCTGCCGGGGGCGTTTCGCACCATCGACCCGACCGAGTGCAGGGTGATGCTGATCGACGGGGCACCGTTCGTGCTGTCGCCGATGGGGGAGAAACTCGGCCGCAAGGCTCAGGCCCGGCTGGAGAAGATGGGCGTCGAAATACACGGCAACTCCGTGGTCACCGACGTCGACTACATGGGTATCACGGTCATGGACAAGGAAACCGGTGCGGAGCGCCGGGTGGAGTGCGCATGTAAGGTCTGGGCCGCCGGCGTGCAGGCCAGCCCGCTGGGGGCGACGCTGGCCGCGCAATGCGACGGCGCCGAGGTGGACCGGTCCGGGCGGGTGGTGGTCGAACCCGACCTCAGCGTCAAGGGCTACCCGAATGTTTTCGTCATCGGCGATATGGCCGCGGTGCCGGGTGTGCCCGGGGTGGCCCAGGGCGCCATTCAGGGAGCCGGTTATGCGACCAAGCACATCAAGCGCATGGTCAAGGGCGTCGACGACCCCGCGGCCCGGGTGCCGTTCAAGTATTTCGACAAGGGCAGCATGGCAACGATCTCGCGGCATCATGCGGTGGCCAAGATCGGAAAGCTCGAATTCGGCGGCTATATCGCCTGGCTGTCCTGGTTGTTCCTGCACCTGTTGTATCTGGTCGGGTTCAAAAACCGGGTCAGCACGCTGTTCAGCTGGGTGATCACCTTCACCTCCAACAGCAGGGGGCAACTGGCCACCACCAGCCAGTGGGTGTACGCCCGGCTCGCGATGGGGATGCTGGAAAAACAGCTGCGTCAGTCCGGGCAGGGGAATCACCGCAGCGCCGACCAGGCCGAGCGCGCCGAGGAACTCGACCGGGCCTGATCGCCGGGCTGAGCAGCGATGACCTGTTGTATCGTCGGCCTGCTGCTGATCATGGTGTTCGGGCGGTTGCGACGGGTTATCGGACGGGTTGTCGGTGGACGCGCCGAGGCCCCGGGGCTGTTCGCCCCGGTGGCGCAGCGGCCGGCCCCCGGGCAGGTGCTGGGGAGCCCGGTCGATTCCGAACCGGCGGTGCCGCAGCTTCCGCCGGCTGATGTGTTGCGGTACTGCGCCTTCGGTGTCGTCGTCTGCCTGGTCGGGATGCCGGTTCTGGTCTGGATGGGCGCCGTGCAGAACACCGGTTCAGCCAACGGGTGGCTGCTGCGCAGTGCCTGTTATGTGGCCGTCGCCATCGGGGCGTTGGCGCTGGGCCGACCCGGGACTCCCTGGGGTGCCCCCCGCGGTGCCGGTACGCTGCTGATCGTCGTCGGCGCAGTGGTCTTCGAGTTGACCGTGATCGATATGCACGTCTTCGGAGTCATCGACCTTGACCCGCAAAATACATTGGCCTACCTGGCATTTCACAATATCGGGCCGGGGCTTGCGATAGTCGGTGGGCTACTGCTCTACGGATCGAGGGGGCGCAGGGCGATCTCGGACCGGTCGCCGAGGTCGACGGTGACCATCGCGCAGCCGGTGGCGTCGGCGGTGATCGTCTCGTCGACCCCGCCGATCACCTCATAACCGTGCAGCGGGGCCAGTCGCTCGATGCCCAAGACGGTTCGTCCGCCCCGATTCCCGGGGCGCAGCACCAGATCCAGTGCCCTGCCGTCGGTGACTGCCCGGGCCACCAGGACGTCGGGGTAGGCCGCCTGTCCCAGCACCGGCCCGGTCCGCCAGACCCCTGGGATCTCGCCGGCGAGCAGGTCGCGCATCGCACCCCGGCGGGTGAACCTCGCCATCACGTGACCGGCGTTACCCCAGCTGGAGATGCCGGTGTAGGCGCGTGCCCCATTGTTGCGAACCGTCTGGTAGCGCTTGTCCAGTGAGGCCTCCAGTGCGTCGGCCAACTCGGTGTCGCCGTGCTCCTTGGCGGCGGCCATCACCGACACCCGGCTCATACCGGTACCGCGACTGTAGTTTCCGGGATCGATTGTCTCCCAACTGGTTGCCTCGATCTTGACATCGTCGTCGACGATCCGCACGAGGTTTTCCCGGAGATTCGACCACGTCCTGGCGGCCTGCTCGGGCATGGCGAAATTCAGCCAGTACGACATCACCCCGTCATTGCCCACCGACGGGCCCATGAAGAACTTCAGCGGACCGCGGGCGGCGATGAACCGGTTGTCGCGGCGCAGGTACCGGTGGGTGTGATAAGCCCGGGCCATCTGCTCGGTGCGGCTGGCGGAGAAGTCGGTGCCGTGCAGCCGGTCGTGCATGATCAAGGCTGACAGCGAGAATGCGTTGCACATCGGGTAGATCAGCCGCGGCTCGCACGGGTAGAGCGGGCCCTGGGAGCTGATGTCCATGTTGTGCACGATCGCCTCGCACAGCGCGGAGAAGTCGTAGACGTACTCGGTGTCGGCGTTCCAGCGCAGCGTGAACGCGCCGGGTTCGGAGAACCGGTTGTCGTTGAGGGTCTCGAAGAGGCCCATCATGACGCCGAGGAACCCGCTGTACATGACGTTGGCGAATACGATCGGGTCGGGATTCCAGCGTTGGTAGCCGACCAGGCATTCGTGTGCCCAGTATCCCCAGACCCGCTTATCGCGCATCTTCTCGATGGTGTTGGCCTGTGCTTCGGTGAGATAGCCGGTGAAGGCCGGGGCGTAGTTGTATTGGGCGAGTGCCAGCGCGTAGCAGGTGTAGTTCAGCTGATAGCGCAAGGCGGAGAGCAGATATTGCTCGATATGGGCGAAACCGTCGAAGCGGTCGATCGGCTGTAGCGACAGATCCAGCAGATAGCGCTGCAGTTCCAGGTCATCGGGCGTGAGCTCGTCGATTCGGTGACCGCCGGGTTCGAGATAGTGCTCCGGTGTTGCCATGCGAAACCGCCTTTTCCGCCTGTTGCGGGTGCGGTGTCAGGGTAACGAACGGGCCGCGCCGGCGAGGCCGATCCGAGGCCACGGCCTTGCCGTTCGTCAAATACGGCAGCTTCGACTACGGTGGATTATGTTACCGGGATGAAACATTCCCGGGGGTCCGGGCGATACAGCAATTGACGCCCCGCAAGAAATGCGGCCCCTTCCGCACATGCGGACCTTTTCACGAATCGAAAGTGTGATCATGACTGTTTTGACTGATACGGCACGTCGCCTGTTGTTCGCCGGCGGGTTCGCGCTCGCCGTCGCGGCACCGATCGGGGCCATCGCCCTTCACGACAGTGCTGCCATGGCGCCGGTGGTCGCATCCTGTCCCGACGGGGAGACCCTCGACGAGACGACCGGTGGTTGTCTGCCCAGTGCCGAGCAGGCACCGGCCACTTACAGCCCGATCAACCCCGAGGGCGCGAACCTGCAACCCGGTTCGATCACCTCGACGGACCCCGGCAAGGTCGGCCAGCTTCCTGAGGTCGACGGTATTCCCTGCACCGGTGCCAACACCGGCCAGTGCATCGGCCTGTCGGAGAATCAGCCGTCGGCGTTTGAGGAACCGCAGAGCACCCTGTCTTCCAGCCCGTAACGGACTCACCGGTCGCGCTCGTCACATCCCGCCGAAGATTTGGAACGCGACGGTGCCCACGCACAGGAACACGCCCAGATAGGGAACGGCGGCCGGAACGGTGATGTATCCGCCATGTTCGGCGCCTTTGCGTTTGATGGCGATGAGGGACGCGTTGACCAGTGTGAAGATGGTGAGCACAAGCAGACTGGTGAGCTGAGCCAGCGATACCAGCGGCAGTACCGCGGTGCCGATGATCATGGCGCTGAGCACCAGAAGCGTTGCTGTGACCGGTGTTTTGAACGTCGTGTTGACCGCTGCCAGACGGCGGTCGATCCAGCCTTCCCTGGCTAATCCGTACAGGATGCGGGAACCCATGATGACCTGGACGATGACCCCGTTGACGGCGGCGATCATTCCGATCAGGCTCAACACGGCGACATTGCCGGCACCGCTGCGTTCGTAAACCAAGGTCAGGGGTGCGTCACTGCGGGCCAGTTCGGCGGGAGTGACCAGGGTGGTCGAGACGATCACGACAAGCAGATACAGAACCGTGGAGAGCACCAGGGCGATCAAGATGGCCAATGGCATTGTCCGGCTTGGGTTCCGGGCTTCCTCGGCGACGTTGACCATATCCTCGAAGCCGATATAGGCGTAGAAGGCCAGAAATGCCCCGGCGAACAACCCACCGAGGCCGACGGCCGGGTCGATCGAGATGACGGCGCCGAGATCCACCTCCGTGAAAGCGCTCCTGCCGAACCAGATGATGAGCAGCAGACCCAGCACCTCGAGTCCGGTCAGCACCGCAGCGGCCTTGGCGGACTCGCCGATCCCCTTGATCGCGACCGCCCCGACAACGGCCAGCAGGCCCACACTGGCCACCACGGTCGGCACCGAAACGAAGGATCGCAGATACCCGGCGAATCCCTGAGCCAGGGCCGCTGCCGAGGCCACCCCACCGCCGACCATCGCCAGGCCGATCGCCACCGACAGCCAGCGCTTCCCGAAGGCGCGGTGCAGGTAGACCGAGACACTGGCACTCACCGGGTAACGCCCGGTCAACTCCATATAGGACATGGCCGTGATCGAGGCGGTGACCATGGCGATCAGGAAGGCCAGCGTGGTGCCGGACCCGGCGAACCCGGCCACCTTTCCGATGAGCACATAGATGCCCGCCCCGAGGATGTTGCCCAGGCCGTACAGGGCCACCACCGGGAGGCTGAGCGATCTGCGCAAACCGGCGTCCTCACCCACGCCGTGATGGTAGCGGCGCAGCTACGGGGGGAGGCGATCACACCAGCGTCCCGCCGTCACAGGACTTAGTCACAGGACTTAGATGTCAGTGCGAGGACCAAAGGCCTTTGAGGTCGGCCCGATCGCAACTGGTCGTCTCGGGGCTGATCCGGCACAGTGTTACCTATGAGTGGTTACCTATGAGTGCCGCGGATCACCGATGAGTACCACGGGCGTCATCGTGCTGGCCGTGCTCTGGCCGGTCGTGGGACTGCTGTCCGGCCTGTTGATGGCCAGACGCGGATATGACCCGCTGTGGGTGCTGCTTGCGCTGCCGCTGGGGCCGCTGTTCCTTCCGATCGCGCTGGAACGGGTCCGGCGACGCCCCGGTGTGGTCGAGTTCGGTGCGACAGGAGCGCCGCCCGGACGAACCGACCAGGCCGGCGGCCCGCGGGTGCTGGTGGGCATGGACGGTTCGGCGCAGGCCGACCGGGCCCTGGAGACCGTCCTGGCCCTGTTCGGGTGGCGCTGCGGCCTGCTGGTCCTGGCCCAGGTGGTCCCATACGACGCGACCGAGTCCACTACCGGCGGCGGTATCGACGAGGCCTCCCGGCGGCTGGCGGAGGTGGCCGACGGTGTCACCATCGCCGGGGGCGTGCACACCCAGGTCCTGACCGGTCCACCCGGCCCGGCACTGCGCACCTTCGCCGAGGAACAAGATATGGATCTGCTGGTCGTGGCGCGGCGCGGTAGCGGCAGATCCGCCCGGATGCTGGGCAGTGTGTCCACGGACCTCGTCGAGCACTCGGCGGTGCCGGTGCTGGTGATCGAACCGAAAGCGGACGGCTCGGAGCCCGATGCGAGAGCCCGCGCGGCAGAGCTTCGCGCACGGTGAGGTGATGGGCTTACCGGCTGCCGCGGCCACCGACCGCCATCACGCGCTGCCCGCCCATGAGGTGGTCCTGCTGCTGGAGACCGATGCCCATCGCGGGTTGGCCGCCGAGGAGGCGCGGGATCGTCTCGACCGGTTCGGGCCGAACGCCCTGCCCGCGCCGCGCGGTGCCGGAGTCCTGGTCAGGATCCTGCGCCAGTTCCACCACCCGCTGATCTACGTCCTGCTGGTCGCCGTCGCCGTCACCGCGGCCCTGCGCGAGTATGTCGACTCGGCGGTCATCCTCGCGGTGGTGGTGATCAACGCGGTCATCGGTTTCATCCAGGAGTCCAAAGCCGAATCGGCACTGCAGAGCCTGCGGGATATGGTGCACACCAGCGCCAGGGTGGTCCGCGACGGCCGGGAGCGCACCGTCGTCTCCGATCAGCTCGTCCCAGGTGATCTGGTCCTCGTCGAGGCCGGCGACAAGGTGCCCGCCGATATCCGGTTGCTGCGCCAGGCCGAATTACGGGTGGACGAGTCCGCACTGACCGGCGAGTCGCTGTCGGTGGCCAAGGATGACGATGCGGTACCGGATCCCACCCCGGTCTCCGATCGGTTCAACATGATCTACTCGGGCACCCTGGTGACGGCGGGTAGCGCGGCGGGGATCGTCGTGGCCACCGGGGCCGAGACCGAGATCGGCGCAATCCACCGCCTGGTGGGCGCTGCCGAAATGCTGGCCACCCCGTTGACCGCGAAACTGGCCAGGTTCAGCAGAATCCTGACCGTCGCCATCCTGGGACTGGCCGCGTTCACATTCGCCGCCGGCCTGCTGCGCCGGCAGGACGCAGTCGAGACCTTCACCGCGGCCGTCGCGCTGGCGGTCGGCGCGATACCGGAGGGGCTCCCGGCGGCGGTGACGATCACCCTGGCGATCGGGGTGGCACGAATGGCCAAGCGCGGGGCGGTGATTCGGCGCCTGCCCGCGGTCGAGACGCTGGGCAGCACCACCGTCATCTGCGCGGACAAGACCGGCACCCTGACCGAGAATCAGATGACGGTCCGCCAGATCTGGACACCGCAGTCCTCGGTGCGGGTCACCGGTAGCGGATACGCGCCGCAGGGGGGACTGGTCGACGATGACAACCGGCCGGTGCCGGTCGAGGCCGACGCGGCACTGCGCTGGTCGCTGATGGCCGGGGCGGGGTGCAACGACGCGGCGCTGACACAGGAGGCCGATGGTTGGTCCGTCGTCGGTGACCCGACCGAGGCGGCACTGCTGGTCGCCGCGGGGAAGGCCGGTTTCGACACCGACCGCATCAGCGTGACCGCACCGCGGCTGGCGACCATCCCGTTCAGTTCCGAACGCCAGTACATGGCCACCCTGCACCAGCTCACCGACACCGAATACGTGGTGCTGGTCAAGGGATCGGTGGAACGGATACTGCCGTTGTGCCGCAACCAGATGGGCAATGACGACGGTTTTCACCCGCTGGATCACCGCGCGGTACTGATGGCTTCCGAGCGGCTCGCCGGCTCGGGGTTGCGGGTGCTGGCCACCGCGATGCGCCCCGGCGCCGATCCGGCGGATTTCGACGAGGACGCGCTGTCGGGCCGCCTGACGTTCACCGGCCTGCAGGCCATGCTCGACCCGCCTCGCGCCGCAGCCGGTCCGGCGGTGGCCGCCTGTCACACCGCGGGCATCGGGGTCAAGATGATCACCGGCGACCATGCCGGGACCGCGGCGGCGATCGCGGCCAGCGTCGGGGTGCTCGACGACACCGGGCCGCCGGGTGCATCGGTGCTCAACGGCCGGGACCTGGCCGGGCTTACGCCGGGCGAACTGCCCGAGGCCGTCGACCGGGCCCGGGTCTTCGCCCGGGTCTCCCCGGAACAGAAGCTGCGCCTGGTGGAGGCACTGCAGGAACGCGGCCACGTCGTGGCGATGACCGGCGACGGGGTCAACGACGCACCGGCGCTGCGCCAGGCCAGCATCGGGGTCGCGATGGGCCGCGGCGGCACCGAGGTCGCCAAGGACGCCGCCGACATGGTCCTGACCGACGACAACTTCGCCACCATCGAGGCGGCGGTGGAGGAAGGCCGTGGGGTCTTCGACAATCTGACCAAATTCATCACCTGGACGCTGCCCACCAATATCGGTGAGGGACTGGTGATTCTGGTCGCGATCGCCCTGGGCGCGGCCCTGCCGATCCTGCCGACCCAGATTCTGTGGATCAACATGACCACGGCGGTCCTGCTCGGCCTGATGCTGGCATTCGAGCCCAAGGAGGCCGGCATCATGACCCGGCCCCCGCGCGATCCGGGCCAGCCGCTGTTGACCCGCGCCCTGGTCGGCCGGATCCTGCTGGTGTCGGGTCTGCTGGTGGCCACAACGTGGTGGTTGTTCGAATGGGAACTTGACCACGGCGCATCACTGGCGGAGGCGCGGACGGCCGCGCTGAACCTGTTCGTCGTGGTGGAGGGCTTCTATCTGTTCAGCTGTCGGTCGTTGACCCGGTCGGTCTGGCGGCTGGGGTTCTTCAGTAACCGGTGGCTAATTCTCGGGGTCGTCGTGCAGGCGCTGGCCCAGATCGCCATCACCTACCTTCCGGCCATGAACACCGTGTTCCAGACCGTCCCGCTGGGGTTGGACGGCTGGTTGCGGATTGTCGCCATCGCGGCCGGCATCAGTGTCGTTGTCGGCCTGGAGAAATGGATACGGGCCCGTAAGCCGGCCTGAGGCCGGCCCACAGAGAGGAGATGGTGTGGCCGTTGCCGAAACCCGGCGCCGGCGGATTCTCGTCGCGACCGACCTTTCCCAACCGGCGGGAGCTGCGGTCGCCCGCGCCGGCCGACTCGCCATCGAGCACCGCGCCGCGTTGACGGCGCTGCATGTCCTGCCCGCAGAGCTCGGTATCGACCTTGCCGGGAACGTCGGTGACCGGCTGCGTGCCCATGTCGCGGAGTTCACTCGGGCGACCCCGGTCGAGGTCGCCGTGCGCCGTGGATCGGTGGCAGCCGAGATCGCGGCTGCAGCCGCCGATGGCGCCGCCGATGTCGTGGTGGTCGGTGCCCACGGCGGGGACTGGCTCGCCGACCTGTTCGTGGGAGGTACGGCCGAGAACGTGGTTCGGACCCTCCCGGTGCCCGTGTTGCTGGTACGAAGACCGGTGACATCGGATTACCGAAGTGTTCTCCTCGCCGTCGACACCGTGGCGACATCGGCCCGTGCGGCACGTTTCGGGACCGCTCTGACTCCGGGGGCCGAGCACATCATGGTCCACGCCTGCACCGTTGTCGGGGAGAGGCTGATGCGCATTTACGGTGCGACCGAGGAACAGATCGCCCAGCTGCGCCGAACGTCCACGGCGGCGGCGCGCGCGGAGATCGAGCGGCTCTCCGAGACGGTCGCCCCGGCGCCGGTGCGGGTGATCATCACCGATGGGCACCCGTCCACTCGGCTGGTGGAACTCTGCACCTCGCTGGCCGCGGACTTGGTGGTCACCGGCACCGGAAAGCGCTCGCCGGCATCGTATGCGCTGCTGGGCAGCGTGGCCCAGCATCTGATCCGCCAAGCCCCCTCCGATGTGCTCGTCGTTCCGGATTAGAGGTCGACTATGGATCTGCACCCGTTTCCCACGATCGCGATCATTCTGGCGATCGCGACGGTCGTCGGGCTGATTGCCGTTCGGCTGCGGCAGCCGCTCATCGTGGCCTTTATCGGGGTGGGCATTGCCGTCGGGCCGGTGGGTACCGGATGGGTATCGACCGATAACACCATCGAACTGCTGGCCCGGCTGGGTATCGCGATCCTGCTGTTCCTGGTCGGGCTTCGGTTGGATCTGCATATGATCCGCAGCACCGGACCGGTGGCTCTGGCCACCGGTCTCGGACAGGTTCTGTTCACCTCGGTGATCGGCTATCTGATTGCGATCGCACTCGGTATGGACAATGTCACGGCAATCTATATCGCTGTTGCCCTGACGTTTTCGTCCACGATCATCATCGTGAAGCTGTTGTCCGATAAGCGTGAGCTCGACCAGCTGCACGGACGAATCGCAGTCGGGTTCCTTATCGTCCAGGACATCGTCGTGGTGCTGGTGATGATCGCTCTGACCGCCTTCGGCCAGAGCGCCGGCCAAAGCCTCGGCGGCGGTATCGCGGTGGTGCTCCTCAAAGGCGCCGGGCTGCTCGGCGGAATGTGGCTGATGACCCGCTATGTCGTGCCGTGGCTCCTTCCGAGAATCGCGAGTTCCCAGGAACTGCTGGTCCTGTTCGGGGTGTCCTACGCGGCGTCGGTGGCCGCACTGAGTGAATGGATGGGCTTCAGTTCCGAAGTCGGTGCTTTCCTCGCCGGTGTTTCGCTGGCCAGCACCCCCTACCGGGATGCGATCGGGGCGCGGCTGGTCAGCCTGCGTGACTTCCTGCTGTTGTTCTTTTTCCTCGATCTCGGCGCCCGGCTGGAATTCACCGACGCCGCGACTCAGATCCGCGAAGCAGCGGTGTTCTCAGCATTTGTGCTGATAGGAAACCCGCTGATCGTCATCGCGATCATGGCTGCGATGCGCTATCCGGTTCGGGTGGGGTTCCTTGCCGGGCTCACTGTCGCCCAGATATCGGAGTTCTCCCTCATCTTGGCGGCATTGGGCTTCAGCCTGGGACACATCACCAGTTCCACGGTGAGCCTGATCACCGTCGTCGGTCTGATCACCATCGGCGTGTCGACGTACATGATTCTTTACTCACAGCAGCTCTACGAGCGATTGAAACGCGTGCTGGAGGTGTTCGAGCGACGTGATGTGCGGGCGCCTGAACTATTCGCCCCCGAGGGCGAAGTCGACACCATCCTGTTCGGGTTGGGGAGGTTCGGCACGCACCTCGCCGAGCGGCTGACCGGGACCGGCCACCGGGTCCTCGCCGTCGATTACGACCCCTACGTCGTCAAGGCGGGCAGCGGTGACGGTTTGACCACGATGTACGGCAGCGCGGAGGACATCCACCTGCTGGAGGCGCTGCCACTGGACAGGGCCAGATACGTGGTCAGCGCCATTCCACTGCTCTCGATCAACCTGGCTCTGCTGGATGGTCTGCGTCAGCGCCACTTCTCCGGCGCCGCGGTGCTCACCGCCCACACCCGCCATGACGCCGAACGGTTACGGGCCGCGGGGGCCACCGTTGTGCTGGAGCCGTTCTCGGATGCCGCGGAGGCAACCTCGGTGAGTCTGCGGGATGTCCTGGGTGGTATCACGGGTCGCGGCGATAGCGACGATCGGCCGCACTGACCGGTGCCGGCGGCGGCCTGCGGGTGGCTCAGCCCTGTGCGGGTGGCTGGAATCGGCTGGGCACCACCATGACCGGCCGGTGGCTCTGGTGCAGCGTGCCCATCGCCACACTGCCCAGGATGATCTCCCGGACCGCGGAGCGGCCACGCGAGCCGACGATCACCAGGGCGGCACCGCGGTCATCGGCCTCGGCGACAACCGCACTGGCGGTCGCCCTGGCCTGACGGCCGCGGCCGCGGTCGATCCGGATATGGGTGACCGAGCCGCCTGGCGCGGTGGTATCGATGGCTTCGGTGGCGTCGGCGACGGACACCGCGATGATCTGCCGCCCCGGAAACAGCCGCCCGGCGGTGTCAAGGGCGCTCTGCGCGCCGGTCGAGCCGTCCCAGCCGACCACGATGGGTCCGTCGGCGAGGGCGTCGTATTCGGCGGACAGCAGTGGGTGGGGGACGACGAGAACCGGGCGCGAGCAGTAGTGCACCACCATGTCCGACACGCTGCCCAGGACGGCGTCGGTGCCCCCCAGCCCGCGGGCGGCGACCAGCACCAGGTCGGCGTCCACCTTCTCGGCGGTCTGGGCGATTGCGGTGCCCTCCGCGGCATAGGTGCGTTCCAGCAGCGGCTCGGCCGCCCACCCGGCGGCGCTGGCCAGAGTCACCCCCATGGCGGTGATCCGCTCCGCCTCCCGGTGGCCTTCACGGTCCTCCGCGGCGATCAGATCGTCGATATTTCGCGCCTGCTCCCACAGCCGCTTTCGGACATGCTCGCTGGCGAACGGGGGAACCCACAGATAGGTGATCCACCCGTGCGCCCCGGGAAAGAGCACCGCCCCGGCCTCGATGGCCGCGGCGGCCGCCGGTGATCCGTCATAGCCGACAACGACTCGCAGTGTCATGGTTGCCCCTTCACTCGTGCCCCGAGCTCGGCCGCGTAGTCGCCGGTATCGGACGGCCGCCATCCCACCCACGCCAGGTAGACACCGATCAGTGCCAGGCCGGCGTATCCGATGCGCCACAGCGCCCCAGTTCCGATCACCGCGTCAACCGCGGAGAAAAACGCCGCCGGAAAGACCAGGAGCAGCGTACCGCGCAGTACCAGCAACCAACCCACGGCTGACACGATCACCGCCGCCGGTCCGGTCCAAACCTGATGGGAGGCAACGATGATCAGGCCCAGCAACAGGATGATGGCGCCGACGACGAACGCCCACAACGGATTGGCTTCGAAATCGGTCATCGCCGGTGTCAGCTGCGGTGCGCGGACGGCGGCCGTGATGGGCACCAGGATCAGGAACGGTCCGAGCACGCGGGCCACGAGTCGAGTCCGGGCTGGCAGTTGCCCCGGTTTCGGGCTCATAGCGGCACCTCCTTGACCACCTTATGCACAAACCCCAGTTTCTCGGCAACACCGTTGCCGATCTCGAACGGATACAGCGGATTCTTGCCCATCGCCGTGTTGACGCGGTTGAAGAACATCGAGACCCACTTCCAGTCGGCCAGCAGTTCCTCGATCGAGGCGTCGGCATAGGACTCTCGCGGCGCGATATCGCGTGGTGCGTTGAAGCGCACCCGGTCGGCGTGCAGCACCATGCCCGCTTCGCGGCTGGTGTCCAGGGTGTCCGACAGGCAGCGGCCCCGTGCCGCCGGATCCGCCTCGGCGGGTACCAGCCAATTGCAGCCCAGCGGGCCGGCCTGGGTGCACCGCACCCACTGTTTCCCGTCGACCACGGCCGCATCATCGTCGAGGAGCACCATCGACCGGGTCGCCAGACATAAGCCGAGGGGCCCACCGCAGGACGTGCACCGGTTGGACTCAAAGGCGGCGAAGGCGTGGCATTCCGGGCAGATGAAGGCGCGCACCATTGCATCGTTTCACGTCGGTGGGTCTGCCTTGCGGCTTAGCGGACGACCGGGCACTGGGCCGACGGCGGTGCCGGGCTGGCGGCCGGGGCTGCCTGGGGACGCCTGGACCGCAGCCGGATCACGGCGCCCCGGTGCGGTTCGAGGATGACGTGGCGGACCCGTTGGCGCTCACCGGCCGCGGTGGTGGTGGCCAACTCCACCCGGCGCAGCACCTCACGCAGCACGATCCGCATCTCGGCCATCGCGAAGGTCGCGCCCAGGCAACGCCGGTTGCCGCCGCCGAACGGCAGCCAGGTGGTGGGGCTCAGGGTTGCGCCGACCATCCGGTCCGGGTCGAAGCGGTCCGGGTTCGCGTACAGCGCGGTGCTGGCGTGCACCAGGCCGATACCGGGCGCGACCATCACCCCGGCAGGCAGGTGATAGCCGCCGATGTCGACCGGCGCGGTGAGCAGCCGGCCCACATCGAACACGACCGGGCGGATCCGCAGGGTCTCCTTGGCGACGGCGTCGAGGTACTCGTCGCCGGCGGGGTCACCCTCGGCGCTGGCCTGGGCGGCCGCCACCGCCTTGGCCAGGACGCGCGGGTGACGGATGAGTCGCTCCAGCGCCCAGGACAGCGAGGTGGCGGTGGTGTCGTGCCCGGCCGCCAGCAGGGTGATCAGCTGATCGCGCAGCTCCCGGTCGGTCATATGCCGGCCGTCGGAGTCGGCGGCCCGGACCAGCATGGCCAGCACGTCGGTGCGCTCCGCCAGATTCGGGTCGGCGCGCCGGTCGGTGATCTCGGCGTACAGCAGCCGGTCGGCCTGTTCGATGCGCCGGCGAACATAGCGCCACGGCAGATGCCGCTGCAGTGCGGGTTTGGCGATCGCGAGGGTGGCCCACGGTCCCAGGCCCAGGATTGCCGGCATCGCCGTGCGAAGCGCTGCCAGCCGCACCGGGTCGCTGGCACCGACGACGGTCCGCAGAATCACCTCCAGGGTGATCTCGGCCATCTTCGGAGTGACCGGGAAGTCGACGCCCACCGGCCAGCCGGCGATGTTCTCGGCGGCGATCTCGGCCATCGCCGCGTGCTGGCGGGCTACGGCGTCCCGGGCGAACGGGCCCATCATCAGCCGTCGGCGATCCCGGTGCAGATCCTCATCGAGCAGCAGGACCGAACTGTCACCGAGCAGGCCTGCCAGCATCGAATTGGCCTCTCCGGCGTGGAATACCGCTGGGTCCCCGCCGAACACCGTCTTGATATCGGCCGGGTCGGCCAGATAGACGACGGTGCCCATCGTGGCCACCCGCAGCGTGAACGTATCGCCGTAGCGGCGCTGCGCCCAGCCGACGAACCGCGGCCAGTACCGCAGCATCAACGCGGTCTGCACGGCCTTGGGCAGGCGGGGTCCGGGGGGGAGGGTCTGCACACCTCAACCATAGGCTGTCGGGGAAGAGCCGTTGAGCTGTCGAAACGTTGATCAGACCTGAGCCGTCTGCGCCTCGATGACCGTCTCCGTCGGGGCGGAACGCTCCCACAGCACCGCCCCGACGCAGGCGGTGATGACCCAGCCGGTCCCGATCACCCCGCACCAGGCCATCAGGGCCATCGCGACGCCGATCGGACCGAACTCGGTCCAGGCGTCGATCACCGTGGGGAAAATGAGCCGGCCGGCCACCGGGATGATGATGCCGTCGATCACGACCCCGGCAAGTCCGGCCACGGCAAGGTATCCGACCCCCCGGGCCCCGTCGCGGACCAGCACGACCGGTGTCAGCGACCAGAACACCCACACCGGCACCAAAGCGATGACGAACATCAGCAGCTGAGTCAGCCCGGTGTAGTCGGCGCCGTAGGCGATCCGCTCCCGCAGCACGATCATCGTCAGGTACAGCGCGAACCACAGCGTGCCGCGGGCCAGGCGCTGGCCCGCCCTGAACTGTTCGCGCTCCCACGCTTTGGCGAACATGCTCGCCACCATGATCGACATCGGGACGCCCCAGAACAGAAACGCGGCGATTCCCAGCAGGGTCCAATACGAACGCAGCCCCGCCGTGTCGCCGAACGCGGTGCGGACCGCATCGCTGGTCGGTCCGTCCAGGCCGAGCTCGCGAATCCAGACGGTCCCGGGGCTGGCGGTCTCGGCGAAACCGCTCAAATAGCTGAAACCCAGGATCATCAGGGGGATCACGACGGTGAACAACTGCACCGACATCAGCGCACCCTGGGTGGGACCGTCGATACTTTTGAACCGGGTCATGACGGCCGCGACGGGGCCCAGTGCGCGGGAGGCCGTCAGTCGCCGCTTGCGTCGCGCGAGGCGCTCGCGGATGTCCTCACGGTCGGCGGCGGTGTCCATGGGCACAGAACCTACCGGCATACTTAGCGCCCGGCGGTCGGGCCGTCAGCGGCGCACTGCTGTGGTGAAGGATCCTGTGACGAAAGGTCCTGTGGTGGAGGGTCGTGCCCCGCGTGTGGCGCGGATGTGCGCCCCGGCGGCGACGGTGATCCTGATCTGTGTGGGGTGTGTGACCGATGACGAGGAAAATGAGCCAGCGATGAGCGAACGCCCGGTCGCCGCCGGCCTGCCCGCCGAAGCCACGGTCACCTACGCCTTCCAGGACTCCTCGGTGCCGCCGCCGTACCATCGCAGTTTCGTGCTCACCGCCGACCGCAACGAAGCCCATATTGTCGTCGACAGCTACGGAACGGTGCTGGCCGATCGGACGGCGCCGATGCCGCCCGGCATCTGGACCCGGCTCTCCCAGACGTTCGGCGATCTCTCCGGTATCGCCGTCGAGGAGCCTGCGCAGGGCTGCACCGGCGGTACGGGTTTCACGCTGACGATCAGCGCCGGCGAATCCGCTGAATTCGAGCTGGACGGCTCGGCCTGCGGCGGGGCGAACTCGGATGCCGAGGACCGGGTGGCGGCCTGGATCCATCCGGTTCGGGATCTGTTCCCGCCGATGGCCCGGTTGGCACCCGACGGGCCCGGCTGATCCGGCGGGTCAGTCCTCGATGCTCAGCGCCTGGGTGGGGCAGTTCTCGCAGGCCTGCTCCAGGTCGACCCGGCGCGTTTCGGGGATGTCGTCGACCAGGATATGCAGCGCACCGTCGGCGCCGATCTCGAAAATGTCCGATGCGGTGGCCTCGCACAGACCGATCGAGGAACAGAGGTTGCGGTCGACGACGATCCTCATCGCTTCTCCGGGGTGAATTCGACGTTCATGGACATCACGGTATGGAAGAAGTTGCCGTTACCCAACTCCGGTTCGCCGACGGTGTGGATATCGGGCAGCCGGGTCAGCAGTTCGCGGAACGTCGCGTTGAGCTGGCGGCGGGCCAGCTGGGCCCCCAGACAATGGTGGATGCCGCCGCCGCCGAACGCGACATGCTTGTTCGGTGACCGCGACAGGTCCAGTCGTTCAGGGTGGTCGAAGACCTCAGTGTCCATATTGGCCGAGGAGTAGAACATGATGACCTTGTCGCCCTCGGTGATCAGATGCCCGCCCAGCTCGGTGTCGTGGGCGGCGGTGCGACGGAACGTCATGATCGGGGTGGCCCAGCGCACGATCTCCTCGACGGCCGAGGGCATCCGGCCGTCGATATCCTCCAGCAGCCAGTCCCGTTGTTCCGGAAAGTCGGTGAGCGCCTTCATCCCGTGGCTGGTGCTCTGCCGGGTGGTGTCGTTGCCGGCGATGATCAGCAGGGCGAAGATCGACGCGATGTCATCGTCGGTGAGGCGTTCGCCGTCGACCTCGGCCTGCACCATCGCCGTCATCAGGTCATTCTCGGGTTTGCTGCGCCGGGCGGCGATGAGTTCATGGGCGATCGCGTGCACCGTGGTGACGGTCTGGAACACCCGCGCGAGGGGGTCGGCACCCTGCAGCAGCCTCGGATCACGCCATCCGTCGGCGAACTGCGATTCGTACGCGATGGTCCGGCGATGCTCCTCGGGGATTCCGACCATATCGCAGATGTTGTGCATCGGAACCAGGGCGGCGACCTCGGCGACGAAGTCGGCCTCGCCCTTGTCGGCGATCCCGTCGACGATGCGCCGTGCGTTGGCGACGATATCGCCGTCGATCCGGTCCAACTGCTTGGGTGTGAACGCCGCTGCCATCAGACGTCGGATCTTGGTGTGCCGCGGCGGGTCCATCGCGATGAAGCCTTGGGCGGCGTCGAGAACCTCGAGGGGGAGCGACTCGAAGGTGATGCCCCTGCCGGAGAGGAAGTCGCCGGGGCGGCGGGTCACCTCCACCAGGTCTGCGTGGCGCACCACTGCCCAGAATCCCTGGTCGTTGGGGTCCTCGAACATTCCGTTCTTGACCGGCCGGTGCCAGGAGATGGGTCGGTTCGCCCGGAGTTCGGCGAAGGTCACTTCACGGTCTTTGGCCGTGGACGACCAGAACTCTGCCGACGAGATGTCTGCCGGGTCGTAGGGCCGTTCGGCGCGGAGGGGGGCTGCAGTGGTCATGGTGGCCTCCAGGGGTGGGCTTGTTTCACCAGCTTCTGACATAAATAAAAAAATGTCAAGCACTATCTACATGCGGCCGGGAATGTCCGGCACGGTTAGACTCTGCACCGTGTCTGTCGTCGACCTGAAGGCCGAGACCCGTGCCTTCGGACGAGCCCGGCTGCGCGAACTCGCCCTCGACGCGGCGCGGGAGATCGTGCTTGAGCGCGGCTGGGCGGCGGTGCGGATGGGTGCTGTTGCGACGGCGGTCGGTATCAGCCGGCAGAGCCTGCACGGTGAATTCGGCACCAAAGACGAACTCGGCGGCGCACTCGTCATGCGTGAGACCGCAGAGTTCTTCGCCGAGATGCAGGATCGTCTGGCCGCCCACCCCGGTGATGTGGCCGGCGGGGTGTTCGCCGCGGCGCAGTACATGCTGACCGCCGCACGAGACAATCCGCTGCTGCAGACGATTCTGACGCAGACACCGGCCAACGGCGGCGATGTCTCACTGCTGCCACTGCTGACGACCCAGGGCGAACCGCTGATCGGCGAAGCGGTCGGGATCTTCGCTGACTGGGTCAGTGCCGAGTTGCCGGCGGAGGACCCGGCGGATGTGCGCGTCATGGTCGAAAGCGTGGTGCGCCTCGGGCTCAGCCATATCCTGACGCCGACCAGGGCGCCGTCGGACGTCGCCGCCGAACTGGCCCTGGTGGCGTGCCGCTGCCTGCGGCTACCCGATCCGGTGTCAGCGGTTCAGCGGGGTGCAGCTGAACGCGCTCTGATCGGTGAACTGCACCGCCGGCATACCCGCGACGGTGATGAAGGAAGTATCGGGTGACCACTGCGTGCCCGGTTTGACCCACGGCGGCACACCCTGGGGGTAGGCGACGGTGAGATCACTGTAGAACTGCAGATTCGGCGGGCAACCCTCGGCCGGTTTCGGGTTCCAGGCATGCACGACGATCGGGTTGAACAGCCGCGGTCCCTCGGCACAATTCGGTTGGCACTCCACCGAATTGTCGGTTCCGGTGCCGTAGGCGCCGTCGGCCCCCCAGGACGTCCACGTCATATCCTCCATGGACGAGGTGCCGTCGCAGTTGTACTGCAGCTTGGTGGGTTCCTGCTCCACCGGCATGCTCGGGTCCCAGCACTTGCCGATCAAATAGGTGACGGTGTTGTAGCCCGGCTCCGGATCCGGTACCGGGTCCGGATCGGCGTTCGCCCCGGGTGCGGTGACCCCCAGTAGCGTCAACGCGCCGGCCGAAACTGCCAGTGCGAATTTCATCTGCTGTCCCTTCACGATCGTGCGAATCTATCGGAGTCAGTCGATCAGGCCCAGCTCGGCCAGCAATTCCCAACTGGCGACCAATGCTGCGTACCGGGGCCAGGGGTGATCAAGATTCGGTGTGACGGCTCGCATTGCCAGCGGGAACGCCGAATACGCCACATCCCAATGATGGGCGTGCGCCATACCGATGTGGGTGTTCATTCCGATCGGCAGCAGGGCCTGCCGCTGAGTCAGCTGCATATCGTTATTGGCATCGTGGGCGCTGAGCCGCACCGCGTCCATGAACTGGAAGTTGGGCACCTCCAGCGGGGTGGTGGCCCCGGTGAGTCCGAAGATCGGAATGCCGAGGCTGTCCAGGTAGGGGCCGTGCCGGCGGTTGAACGCTTCACGGACGTCGGTGCGCAGATCGTTGAGCGCGCCTTTGACGTCGTACTCCTCGAGGCGGCGCACCCCCACCCGGTTGAGCATGGCCGGGCTGATCACCGACAGCAGCGTGCTGAGGTACTCATAGGAGTCCTCGATCGGCAGGTTCTTGACCTGGCTGTAGATCCCGTCGGCGGTATAGGAGCCACCGGCCGCGCCGGCCCAGGTGAACACCCCCTTGATGCGGTCGTGGTACTCGGGGCGGTTCACCAGGAACGACAGGATGTCGGGAGTGCCCTTGCTGTAGCCGAGCAGGAACACCTTCTGCGGCGGCTCAGGCTGGTCCACCGGACGCATGGATGCGGTGAGCCCCTCGCCGCGGAAGGCCGCCTCGATATCGTCCTCATTGGCCGCGCAGGAACGCATCGGGTGGACGTCGGCCCGAAGCGTTCGCCAGCCGCGGTCGATACGGAGCTGTTCAGCCTCCACCGGGAAGGCGTGGGCGTCCGGGTGCAGCAGCCCGGTCAGCAGCCCACCGCAGAGGATCAGCGTGGTGTTCTCGATGGAGTCGTACTGCGCGGCAGGCATTTCGGCCTGCCATTCGCTGGCTGGTGCATCCTTGAGGAACCGTTCGGCGATGGCCTGGCGCGGGTTGGACTTCTTCAACGCCGACGGTAGCGGAAGCGCACTGAGCAGGGCCGGTTTCGAGGCGATGTCCACCGCCCGCGAATCCCTGACCGCCTCCTGAAGAAACAGGTCACGCCAACGCCGGCCGATCCAGTCCTTGACCCACGGGTCGGTGATCGCTGTGGCGTTCTGCCTCACCGCCTCGCGGACCCCCTCGATGACGGCCGGGTAGTCGCCGGACTCCTCGCTGCTGGCGAACCCCGCTGCCAGTTCGGTGATGTGCATACTTTGCATGGGCTGCATCATCGTGCACACGCCGCCGGGACAGGAGTGTTATGCCGGTCTCGGCTCCGGCCGCCCGGTGAGTAGCCGCTAAGTCGCCCCGACACGCCGATTTCCGCGCGATTGTGCGTCGGCGCGCGGGGGAGAACCCTAGTCTTCGTTCATGCGACGGTTGCCCTGGTTCACCCGCGGCCTGGCGGCCGGGGTCGGTGGCACCACGGTGATGGCAGCCTGGTACCACACCGAACGGGCGCTGCGCCGCGGGCGCTACACCGGGGTGAAGACACTCGCCGACGGCACCCCGGTGGAGGGGCTGTGGTCGCGTGAGGGGTTGGACTACGACGACAGCATCGTTCCCGGTCAGATCGTGGCCAGTATCCTGAACCTTCCGGCCCCGACCCCCCGCGAGGCGGGTGCGATCACCCTGGCGTTGCGGTGGACCTACGGCTCGGCGTTCGGGATTCTGCATGTTCTGCTGCGCAACAAGATGCGCGAACCGCAGGCCAGCCTGCTTTTCGGCGGTGCGCTGATGACGATGACCTCGGTGGCCTTCCCGCTGCTGGGCGGCACTCCGCCACCGTGGCGCTGGCCACTGGACGCACAGGCCAGTTCGGTGGGCAGCCACGCGGCCTACATCGTGACCGCGTCGGTGCTGGACAACCTGTTTCGCTGAGCCGCGCGGCGTCAGGGCATTTCTGTCAGAGGCTTCCTCTAGCGTGCATTCGGGGAGGTAATGATGAACATTCGCATGATCCTTGGGGCCCCGGTGGGCGCCGTGGGCGCCGTGGGCGCTGTGGTCACTGTGGTCACTGTGGTCACCTTGCTGTTCGGTGCGCCGGCGGCGGTGGCGGACAGCACCGCCTGTGTCGGGGTGTTCAACCAGAGCGGCTGTAAGCCCGCGCCGTGGAACGGCCAGCTCATGGAGACCTGGAACACGCCGGGATATTACGGCGGCTGGACCAACGGTCCGGTCGCCTGCGATCCGTTCACCCGGCAGTGCCGGGGGTGGGCGCAGCCCTGAGGCCCGTCGATCGGGAGGTCCGGCCGGCGGCGGTACAGTTCCGCGATGGCCAGGCGTCAGGTGACCGCACTTTTCGTCCTGTCTCTCGCGGTGTTCATGGTCGCCGTCGACGGCACCGTTCTCAGCGTCGCTGTCCCGGCGATCACCGAGGAGCTGCACCCCAGCTACAACGAAGTGCTCTGGATCGGCGATATCTACTCCTTCGTTCTTGCCGGTCTGTTGATCACCATGGGCAACCTGGGTGACCGGATAGGCCGCAAGCGGCTGCTGCTGATCGCCGCCGTCGCCTTCGGTGTGGCCTCCGCCGCGGCAGCCCTGGCACCAACCGCGGAACTGCTGATCCTGGCCCGGGTGCTGCAGGGGGTCGCCGGGGCCGGGTTGATGCCCTCCACGTTGGGCCTGTTGCGCACCGTGTTCACCGACGGCCCGCAGCGTATGCGCGCGGTGGGAATCTGGAGTGCCAGCGGCGCCGCCGGCGCCGCGCTCGGCCCGACTGTCGCCGGGGTGCTGCTGGAGCACTATTACTGGGGCTCGGTCCTGCTGGTGAACGTCCCGGTGGTGGCGCTGATCGTGGCCGTCGGTGCCTGGGCGCTGCCCGAGGCCCGCAGCGAAACCAGCCATCCCATAGACCTGCTCTCAGTCCTGTACTCGACTGCAGGGATCCTCGGTGTCGTCTATGGCGTGACCGAACTGGCACATGCGGGCCTGAGCTTCTGGCCGGCCTACCTCACACTCGTGCTGGGTGGTGGGTTGATTTGGGTGTTCCTGCGTCGTCAGCGGGGTATGCGGGTTCCCCTGCTGGACCTGCAACTGTTCAGCCAGACCCGGTTCGCCGCAGCGATCGTGGCGCAGCTGGTGATCGTGTTCGCCAACATCGGCGCGCTGTTCTTCCTGCCGATCTTCTTGAGGCAGGTGGGTGATTTCTCGCCGTTGCAGTCCGGGCTGGCGACCCTGCCGGAGTCGGTGGTGGCCATGGTGACGGCGGCCAGCACCGCGCGGCTGATCGGCCGGTGGGGGCACCGGCGCATCCTGCTGGCCGGCCTGGCCGTGGGCAGTGTCGGTCTGATGCTGCTGGGGGTGGCGATCCAGATCTCCTATCCGGCCATGGTGCTTCCGCTGATGTTGATGGGTTTCTCCTTCGGGGCGGTGGTCACCGTCGCCTCCGACCTGGTGCTCACCAGTGCCAGCGCGGACCGGGTCGGGGCGGCCACGGGTATCTCCGAGACCTCTTTCGAACTGGGCACCGCCCTGGGTATCGCGTTGACCGGCAGCGCGGTGTCGGTGATTTACATCCTGGTGGGCGACGGGAAGGCGAAATTCAGTGACGCGGTCGATCCACGCGCCTTCACCCTGAGCTTGGGCGCCAACTGCGTTATCGTCGGCATTCTGCTGGCGGTGGTGACCTACGTCGTGGCCAGGGCGCTGCGGACCCGTCAACCTCAGGCGTAGACATTGGCCGGGGCCGCAATCCGGGTGGCGGCTGTTACCTCCAGGGTCGGAATCGACGTCGAATCCCCGTCCGGTGTTCCCGGCACCACCGTGCCCTCCACCTTCAGCCAGGTCTGTTCCGGGTAGCTCGCGAGCCCCGCAGCCGCCGGCCCGCCCAGGTGGATGCGGGCCAGTTGCGCGTCGGCCGCACAGCAGATGAGCACCACCCTGCCGAGATCAACACCGCCGGGTTGCGGGAGGGTGAACCCGACGACGGTGATAAGCCGGTTGTCCAAAGTGCCCGCGGTGTCCTGGGCCGCTCGGGTCATGACATCGGGGATCGGAACCTCCGGTGCCCGTCCGGCCGGCAGTGCCGGAAAAGGACGACGGAGCACGTCGGTAGAGACCGCGGTGACCGTGGGAGCGGCGGCCTGCGGACGTAACGCGGGCGGGGTCACGAAGATCAGCACGACCACGGGCAGGATGAGCATCCAGGCAACCGATCCGCGGTGGGTGTGCCCGTCGTGGTCATCCTCGGCTGCCGAACCGTGGCGGATGTCCATGGCGATGGAGATGAGGGCCAGCGCGATTACCACCGCTGCGGTCACAACCAGCCACGGCAGCATCGCCGGTTTGACGTAGCGGGTGTAGGCCCCGCCGATGCTGATCAGCGCGGTCGCGATTCCCACCAGTAACAGCAGGACGTTCTCGGCCTCCCGGTTCACCCGCCACCGCCGAGCACGAGCAGGCCGACGATGGTTGCCGCAGCGGTGGCCACGACAAAGGTGGCCGGGGCGAACCGGATCGCGAAGGCGCGGCCGAACAGACCGGACTGCATCGCGAACAGTTTGACGTCGATGGCCGGACCGACCACGAGGAACACCAGCCTGGGGACCAGCGGGACCATGGTCAGACTCGCCGCGACGAAGGCGTCGGCCTCCGAACACAGCGCGAGCACCACCGCCAGCAGGGCCATCACCAGCACCCCGAGAAGAAGCTGTCCGGCGAGGTGCTCGATCACCCAGTCCGGGACGATCACGTTCAGCGCTGCGGCGGCGGCAGCGCCGATCACCAGGTAGGACGCGGCCTGGATGAAGTCATGGCGGGCGGCGGCGACGAAGGTCTGCCAGCGCGACCCCTGCCCGGCGTGGGCGCGCGGCAGTCGACGGGTGATCCAGTCGGTGCGCCCCCAGCGCGACCAGGCCAGGCCCATGACGACGGCGGTCAGCAGTGACGCCCCGACGCGGGCCAGCACCATCCGCGGCTCGCCGGGGAAGGCCACCACGGTGGAAACCACGACCACCGGGTTGATGGCAGGGGCGGCCAGCATGAAGGTCAGGGCCGCCGCGCCCAGCGCGCCCTCCCCGTACAACCGGCGGGCCACCGGCACCGACCCGCATTCACACCCGGGCAGTGCGGCGCCGCTCACCGCGGCGGTCAGCACGGCCGCCCCGGGCCGGGTGGGCAGCCATCGGGAAAGCCGGTCGGTGGTGACGAACACCGCGATCAGTGCGCTCAGCAGCACTCCGAGAGCCAGGAAGGGCAGGGCCTGAACGAAGACCCCGCTGAACACCGTGCCGGCGGTGGACAGGGCGGCGCTGTCGTAGACCGCGGTCCGCAGCGTCCCGCCCAGCAGGGCGAAACCGATGATCGAAATAACCAAGACCGGCATCGCCGCTGAGCGGGTCTCACCGGCGGATTTCATCGACGCCACCGGGGGTATCGAGGGTGAACCGGGAGTTGGTTGAAAACGATTGCCATTATCAAGGTGAACGATACCGCGCGTTCCCGCCGCCGCCGGTGTCCGGGACCCGGACTCGCCGGTGGCGGGGCCGTACCGCCTGCCGCCTCGGCCCTCTCGGTAACCTGTTGCCATGGCCGATGCGGAGGTGGTCGGCTCGGCGGTGACTCCAACCCCCAGCCGGCTTCGCATCGCCGTTCCGGTTCAGCGGGCCGCGGTGGTCGGGATGGTCCTGGTCATCGGCCTCGGCGGGCTGTGCGGGTGGCTGGGTTACCGGGTTCACCGCGAGAGCAGGGCCGAGCAGTCCCGATCCCTCTTTCTCGAGGCGGGCACGCGGGGCGCGGTCAACCTGACCACGATCGACTATCGGCGCGCGACTGCTGACGTTGACCGCATCCTCGACTCGGCCACCGGGACGTTCCGCGATGAGTTCGCCGGGCGGGCGGACGCGCTGGTGACCGTCGTCGAGCAGGCGCAGTCGAAATCATCCGGGACCGTCACCGCGGCCGGTGTCGAGTCGATGTCCGCCGAGGACGCTCGGGTGCTGGTGGCCCTGTCGGTGACGACCACCAACCTGGGTGCTCCGGCCCAGCAGCCGCCGAGGTACTGGCGGATGCGCCTGACCGTCACCCGGGTCGGCGACGGTGCGAAGATCTCGAAGGTGGATTTCGTGCCATGAGCGACGATGATCTCCGGGCCGCCGATGCCGGCTCCGATGCCGGCTCCGATGCCGTGGCTGCGTCCGGCGCCGATGCCGTCGCCGGTGAGGATTTCGACACCGAGATCGAGACCGATCCGGAAGCCGACGATGCCGAGCAGACCATGGCCGTGCAACCGGATCCGTCCGGGCCCGGCACCATCGACTGGCAGCGGATTGTGGTGTTCGCGGTGCTTCCGGCGCTGGCTGTGGTGCTCGCCATCGGCGCCGGTTTCCTGGGCTGGAAGAGCTACTCGCAGCGCGGGATCGAGGCGGCCCGTGTCGAATCGGTAGCGGCGGCCCGCGAGGCAACGGTGGTGATGCTCAGCTACCGGGCCGACACCGTTGAACGGGATCTGATGGCGGCCAGGGACTGGATCACCGGAGCGTTTCTGGATTCCTACACCGACCTGGTGACCAATACCGTGATCCCCAACGCCAGGGAGATGGATATCTCGGCTCAGACCCGGGTGCCGGCAGCGGCCTCGGTATCGGCCGAGGCCGGTCGCGCCGTCGTCCTGGTGTTCGTCGATCAGGTGATCACCGTCGGCTCGGAGGATCCCACCGGCACATCATCCAGTGTGCGCGTCACCCTGGAGAAGATCGACGGGCGCTGGCTGGTTTCGGGATTCGAACCGGTGTAGCCCGGGATCAGCCCGACGCGCCGCCGGCATCAGCTGTTTCAAAGCCGAACCACTTCTGCTTGATCAGGTCGTAGGTACCGTCTTCCCGGATGGACAGGAACCCCTGGTTGAACTGTTTGCGCAGCTTATCGCCGATGGGGAATACCACCCCATAGTTGTCGGGCTCGAAGACGGTCCCGACGATCTGGGCGATACCTTTGCCTTCGTGGGCGGTGAAATACCGCAGGACCGGCGAGTCGAACACCACCGCGTCCAGCTTGCCCGCCTTGAGTTGGTCATAGCAGTCCTCGATCCCGGCGACTTCGTTGGCGCGGACGCCGAGCTCCGCCAGATAGGTCGCCGGGGTGGTTTCTGCGACCGTGCAGACTCGTTTGCCGATCAGGTCCGCGGGGGTGTTGATCTCGGCGTCGAACTTGGCCACGGTCAGGTTGGCGGTCAGGGTCGCGGTGTAGTAGGCCACGAAGATGATGCCGACGAAGGCCCAGACCACGCCCAGGACCCGGGTCAGGATGTGACGCGGGAACTGCTCCGGTTGACCGGCGAGCATCGACATACTCCAGCCGAACGCGTTGAGTATCCCCGGGAAATAGGAGCGGCTCACCATGGAGTTGGCGTGCCGGCGCTCGGAGAACCAGAGGATATGCGCCGGAATCACCGAGATGATCAGCCCGGCCGCCAGCCAGATCGCCATGGTTTTGGAGAACAGCAGGTCAAGAAAGTCCCTCAGTCCCGGGGTCGACTCCTGCAGTTGGCTGGTGGGGACCATGATCTGCAGGCCCGCGGCCAGGACGGGCTGGGAGAAGTCGTAGTCCTTGGTGCGCTCGGCGGTGATGGAGATCGCGGTCGCGCCGGCATCGGCCCGGCCATCGGCGACGGCCTTGAGCTGTTCGGTGACGTTGTCGACCTCGAGGTACTCGAGTGCCCAGGCCTCCCGATCGGCGACGGCCTCCATGAGTTCGATGGTGAAGCCGGTCCTAATATCGCCGTCCGTCATGACGAACGGTTCGAGGTTGTGGGTGGCGACGGTGACGGTCCTCGGGTCGGCCGCCCCGGCGATACCCGGCAGAGCACCGATACACGCCACCAACAACGTGACGATGGTTATCGCGCGGAGTCGCACGCCCACTGGTTCCGCCTTTCCGGCCCGACCCGTCGCCCGGCCCGGTCAAGGATAGACGGCGGGGCCGGTTCCCCCGTTCAGCCGTCCGGAAGCGGAATCACCGCGGGGTCAGGCCGGCAGGCACCGCGTCGCCGGGCCCCGCACGGCTCAGTTCTTGGTGATGGTCTCGATGAAACTGCCGCTGCCCTGATTGGTCCAGGTGATCATCCCGTTCTCGAACTCGGCGATCCAGCCACCCTCGACGACGCTGGGACCGCCGCCGGTCTCGGTTTCGTCCGCCGTGGGCCAGCCCAGCAGTCCGGTCGGGCCGTCCTGTTCGTTGTACACCCGCAGGATCTCACCCTGGACCACGTGCGCGCCGGTGTCCGGCGCGGAGAAGATGGTTCCGTTGGCAAACGCTGTGACGGTGCCGTCGCCGACCTTCTCCGGTTGTGCGGTCGGCATGCCCAGGGCGGGCTCGCCGCCGAACTTCTGGTAAGCCTCGGCGGTCGGTTCATCCAGTGACACCTCGCCGACCCCGGGCACGTTCATGGTGGTCGGGACACCGTCGAGGGCAGAGGACACCGCGCTCGAGGCCGCGCTGGCCCCGCTGCTGGCGGCGCTTGAGGCCGCGCTGGCCGCACTGCTGACGGCGCTGCTCGCCGCGCTGGCCCCGCTGCTGACGGCGCTGCTCGCCGCGCTGGCCGCCGACGACCCCATGCTGGCGGCGCTGGAGGCGATGTCCTCGGTGGTCTCGGTGGCCTGCGAGCAGCTCACCGCGAATGCGGCTGTCACCGCGAGGCCGCCGAAGGTGGCCGCCGCCCGGGTCAGTGGGGTGTTCATGCGTTGATCCTCCTGATGTTCCCGATCGACATGTTCGCCATCGACCGTGCTGCACGCGTCGCGCATAATCTAGCAACGGCTCGAGGGGATGGGCGCGGTGATTGATCGCGGTATTCCGCCCGTCGAGCGTAAGAGCGGTTACGATCATGTACTCCGGGGGCGGCAGCGTGGCCGCCCCGGGCGAGGAGTAATGATGCCGCCATCACAAGCTCAGGAGCGCCGAGTCGGCTCACCCGGCCTGCCGCCCGGTAAGACCATGGTCGTGCACTCTGCCGACGGCACCAGGCTGCACACCGAGGTGTTCGGGCCCGCCACCGGTTATCCGATTGTGCTGGCGCACGGGATTACCTGCTCGATGCGGGTCTGGTACGAGCAGATCAACGATCTGTCCCGGGACCATCGGGTCATCGCCTATGACCATCGCGGGCATGGCCGCAGCGGAGTCCCCGACGCCACGGCCTACAGCCTCGATCACCTGGCCGCCGATCTCGACGCGGTGCTGGAGACGGTGTTGAGGCCCGGTGAGCGGGCGGTGGTCGCCGGGCACTCGATGGGGGGTATCGCCATCAGCGCGTGGTCGGACCGGTTCCGCCACCGGGTGCGGGAGCGTGTCGACGCCGTCGCCCTCATCAACACGACCACCGGCGACCTGCTCGACAAGATTCAACTGCTCCCGGTGCCAGGCATCCTCAGGGCGACCCGGGTTGCCGCAGCCCGCGCCATGATCCGGTCCCTCGGCGGGGCCCCGCTGGTACAGGGCACCCAGCCCGGCAGTCGGCGCTTTCTGCAGATGATGGCGGTCGGCGCCGACAGCGATCCGGCGATCGCCAGGTTCCTGCACGATTTGTTCGCAGCCACCCCGCCGGCCGGCCGCGGGGCATGGGCCCGGGTACTGGTCGACGAATTGGGCCACCGCACGCATATCGACCTGAGCGGGCTGACGGTTCCGGCTCTCGTCATCGGGAGTTCCCGGGACCGGCTGCTGCCGATCTCGCAGGCCCGCAGGATCGCCGCGGATGCACCGGATCTGCTCGAACTGGTCGAGTTGCCCGGCGGGCACTGCGCGATTCTGGAGCATCCCGGCGATATCAACGCCCATCTGCGCGACCTGGTCCGCTCAACGGTGTCGGAGCAGCGCATCAGCTCCTGAGCTGGGTCAGAGCCCGGCCGACCTCATCGGCGGCGCGCTGACCGGAACGCACCGCGCCGTCCATGAACCCGGTCCACTCATCGGCGGTTTCGGTGCCGGCCCAGTGCAACGGACCGACCGGCCGGCGCAGCAGCCGGCCGAACTCCGTCCACGAACCCGGCGGTACCGCGGCCGTAGGCCCGCCCGGGGCGAAGGTCTCCGTGCCCCACCGCTGGTCGAGATAGTCGATGGGATTCGCGGCCTGCTCGCCGAACAGCGCGGTGAAACAACCCACGACCCGTTTGCGGCGCCGGTCCTCGGGTAGCGCGTCGAACCCCCGCGGATCGGTGAAACCGAGCAGGACGCCTGGCCCGCCCGGTGGGCTGACATCGAAGGTGATGAACACCGGGCCCTGGTCGGACAGGGTCTGGCCGGACAGCCCGTCCGCCCGCCAGAACGGTGTCGGATAGGCGGCGTAGGCCTTGGTCAGCGTGCCCAGCGGCCAGCTCTGCGCCAACTGCTGATACTCGATGGGCGGGGCCGGGGCGATATCGATGTCCTGGCGCTGTACCGGCGCCACCGCGATGACGGCCCGCCGGGCTTCGACCACACCGGCCGAGGACGTCACCGCGACCGCGTCGGAAGACCACTCGACACGGGAAACCGCCGCGCCCAACCGGATTCGCGAGCCCAGTTCGTTGGCCATCGCGGCGGCAAGCTGATGGCTCCCACCGGGGAAGTGATTCTGCTGGGCGCCGCCGACGACATCGAGCATGCGATCGAGGCCCCCGGAGGTCTTGATATAGCGGACCGCGTGCAGCATCGACACCTCGTCGGGCTCCGCGCCCCAGGTCACCCGGGACATGATGGCCATCAGGTCCCGGGAGGTCGAGGTGGCCCTGATCGAACTGAGCCAGCCACCGAGGCTTACGGCGTCGAGCTTGGCGGCGTCTGGGGAGGACCACGGCTCGGTGATGTTCACGCCCGCGGCGATCCGGTTGAACTGCCACTGGATGCGGCCGATATCGAGCAGGCCGATCGGGCCGAGTGTGGGGATCGTGCCCCGATAGGACCGCACCTTGCCACGCCAGCGGATCAGGTTGGCGCCGTCGTGATAAGTCGGAGTTGTGGAGCAGCCCAGCTCGGCGGCCAGGGCCAGCACGGCGTCCTGGGTGGGCCCGACGAATGATGCGCCACGGTCGACCGGGACGCCGGCGAGTGTGCCGGAGAACGTGCGCCCGCCCACCCGGTCGCGACCTTCGAGCACCACCACGTCGAGGCCCCTGCGGGTCAGCTCCCGTGCCGCAGTCAGTCCGGCCAGGCCCGCGCCGATCACCACCACGTCATATGTCATCAGACCAGTCTGGCCGATGTCGGCGCGCTGCTGTCGCTAGGGTGAGGGTCTTGTGAAAATCCTGACCGCTCTGTTCGGACCCACCGACGCCGCCGCCCGCGCGGCCGCCCTGCGCGAAGCGGGTGCGACCGGGGTGTTCACTTTCGAGGGACCCCATGACGTCTTCGCGCCGTTGACCCTGGCGTCGACGGTCGGCGGACTGGATCTGATGACGAATGTGGCGATCGCTTTTCCGCGCAACCCGATCCAGTTGGCGCATCAGGCCTACGACCATCAACTGCTGTCCGGCGGCCGGTTCACCCTTGGGCTGGGCACCCAGATCCGCACCCAGATAGAGAAGCGGTACGGATCGGCGTTCGACCGGCCGGTGGCGCGGATGCGGGATCTGGTCGGAGCGCTGCGGGCGATTTTCGAGGTTTGGGAGACCGGTGGACGGCTGGACTTCCGCGGGGAGTTCTACCGGCACACGCTGATGACACCGACGTTCAACCCGGGGCCGAATCCTTTCGGCCCGCCTCCGATTTACATCGGCGCTCTGGGTCCGCGGCTGACCACGGCGGTCGCGGAGGTGGCCGACGGGCTGCTGGTGATGCCGTTCGGCTCGGCCCGGTTCATGCGGGAGGTCACCATGCCGCGGGTGCGGGAGGGATTGGCGGCAGCGGGCCGCGATGCGGCCGACCTCGCCGTGGTGCCGGAGGTGATCGTGTCGGCGGGGGAGAACGACTCCGACCATGAGGCCACCCGCAGGCTGCTGGCGTTTTACGGTTCCACTCCCGCTTACCGCCCGGTGCTGGATGTCCACGGTTGGGGCGATCTGCAGCCCGAACTCAACGGGATGTCCAAACAGGGCCGGTGGGCTGAGATGGGCGCACTGATCAGCGATGAGATGCTGCACACCATCGCCGCGTGCGGAACCCCCGCACAGATCGCCGCCCACATCCGCGGCCGGACCGATGCCGCCGGGGGTCTGGCCGAGACGGTGTGCCTGTATCAGCCGGGGCCGATCCCGGTGGACAGCCTGGCCGCGATCGTTGACGAACTGAGCCGCTAGGGCGCGACGGTCAACCAGTCGGTGAACCCGGACGGATCGTGCCGGCCCAGCGCCCCGTGTTCGAACAGTCCCCAGCCCTCCCGGGGGGCTGCCGTGCCGTCATGGCAGACGGCCCGGCCGACATGGTCGATCACCCCGAAAGCGGAACGGCCGACGATCGCCGGGTCGGTCATATCGTAGGTGCGCCGCTCGGTGAACTTCGCGCCCTTCCACATCCCGTGCAGCCAGTCCGGATCGCCGCCGTAGCCACCACCGACGTGCAGCGGTACGGGAAGTTTGGACTGCACCTCGAACCGGAGCGGCGCCCCGGCGGGGTCGGTGGCGTCGATGGTGGCTCCGGTGGGAATGCGTGTGCCGGAACGGTAGTGGATTCGCACCCGGGGCCAGCCGAGTTGCTCGATCCGGCCGTCGGGCCAGATCCGGGTGCAGTCGTTGAGCGAGCGGAAGCCGCTGGGCTCCTCCTGGATGATCATCACCACGGCGAAGTCATCGAATGCCATCGGCACATACAGCCACCACATACCTTCGAACGGCGGGTCCGCGGGCCGGCCCGCGGGCTCGGATTCGCCGACCGGCCGGATACCCCAGGACCGGTCCCGGCTGCCGATCCAGGTGGCTGGATCGACGGTGATCTTTTCGCCGTCGAGGACGATATGCCCACGCCATGAGCCCAGCTGCGCGAAGCGCTGGGCGTCCAGGGTGACCCGGTTACCGGCGCGCAGCACATGGCGTTGTTCCTGTACGACCGGGAACAGGCCCTCCCAGGTGAGATCGCATGCCACGCCGTCGGTTTCGTCGAGCACGATGCGCAGGGTCTGCAGTGGTTCGACGATCTCCAGGCGGTAGCCGCCGACCTGTTGCCGGAGCCGGTTCTGGTCGATCGCGTCCGACAGATGCACCGCGGTCTGGGTGTCGGCGCGCCGGATCAGGACGAAGGCGTCCTTCACCGCGAGGTTGGGGTAGTACCCGATACCGCTGATCAGGAAGATGTCCCCGGTGCGGTCATGGGCGTTGAAATAGGATCTGTCGTAGAAGTTGCGGTCTGATGAACCCGGCCAGGCAATCGGCTGGGGAAGTTGGTGTACGGGATATTCATCGAGCGGTCCGAGCATCAGGTCTCCTCTAATCTTTTCCCGGTCGTGTCGCTCCTGCCGGCCGGCTCCATCAGTCGGCGCAGCAGGCCCCCGTGGTAGAACAACGACTCCACATCGTCTGGCTTCTCGACCTCCCCGAAGTGCACCCGTCGGGCCCCGGTGCGCATGAACACCACACACCAGATGACCGCGGAGTACACGTAGAACCAGCGCAGGTCGCCGAGTTCGACACCGGTGCGCAGCCGGTAGCTCGCCCGGACGTCCTCCTCGCGCAGCAGATCCGGCAGTCCGGGCAGGCCGGCGAGTCCGGCGAGCTCCTGAAAGACCATGTGCGCGAATATCAGCCACCCGATATCGAGCTCGCGGGGGCCGACCGTCGCCATCTCCCAGTCCAGTACGGCCACCGGCCGGAAGTTGCGGTAGAGCACGTTCCCGATCCGGGAGTCGCCCCAGGCCAGCACCGGTTCGCCGGCGGCGATCTCGGCGGGGAACTCAGCCTCCAGCCAGGCCAGCGCGCGCTCCACCAGAGCCGAGCGGCCGATATCCCCAACGGCGAAGGCGTACCAGTCCTTGAGCCACCCGAAATGCCGGCGCAGCGGCGTGTCTCCGGGCGGGTCGACATCGATGAGGAACTGAAATATGCTGGCGGCGTTGGGAATCGAATGCAGTGTCGCCAGCACCCCGATCGTGGCCTCCTGCAGTTCCCGCCGGCTGTCCGCGGGCGCGTCAGCGAACCAGTTGCCACCGAAGGTGTAGGGCATCACATCGGGCGGTACCAGCCCCTCGACATAATCCATCAGGAAGAACGGGCTGCCCAGCAGCTCCCCGGTGGGCTCGATCCAGCGCACCTGTGGAACCGGGATATCGGTGAGCCCGGACACCAGCCGCAGCACCTCATACTGGTGATCCATCCGGTAGGCGGGAAACACCGGGACGTCGGCGACGGTAGGAGCCACTCGGGCCACCCACTTGCGCTCAACGGCCGTGCCGTCCTCGGTCCAGCGCCCGGTGAGGATGATGGTCTCCGAGGACATACCGTTGGAGTCGACGCCCCGCTCGACACACACCTCGGGGCAGACCCGGGTGGGCATGACGGCGGCCAGCCACTGCGCGAGGACGCCGGGGAGGCCGCTGGTGTCACGACCCGAGCGCTGCAGTGGTGCGATATCGGTTTCGACGTTGGGCTGGCTGGTCACATCGTCCTCCTCCGCTAACGGTAGCCCCGACGCACGGTTCGGCTCGCCGAGCAGACACAAAATCGCCCTCCCGCACGGCGTGTCGGTGCGAGTTTGTGTCTGCTCGCGGGTCCGCGTACTCAGGACGTCGAGAACAGCGTCGCCGAGTTGGCGAGATCCAGCAGCGGCTGCGGCAGCACCCCGAGCAGGAATGTGATCAGTGCGGTCAAACCGATCGCCACGACGGTCAGTGCGCCGGGCGGGGCCACCTGCGGTGCGTCTGTCGGCGCATCGGTGAAGAACATCAGCACGATCACCCGCACGTAGAAGTAGGCGGCGATCGCGCTGGCGACCACGCCGACGATCACCAGGGGGATCGCCCCACCCTCACCGGCGGCGCTGAAGACGGCGAATTTGCCGACGAAACCACCGGTCAGCGGGATGCCCGCGAAGGACAGCAGGAACAGTGCGAAAACCAGCCCGGTCAGCGGATGACGCCGGCCGAGTCCGGCCCAGCGGGACAGTGCGGTCTGCTCCTCGCCGTCGCCGCCGCGCACCACGCCGGCCACGGCGAAGGCACCCACCGTGCTGAACCCGTAGGCCGCCAGGTAGAACAGCGTGCCCGCCACCCCGGCCGGATTGTCGGCGATCACCCCGATGAGGATGAAACCGGTATGCGCCACAGCCGAATACGCCAGCATGCGTTTGACGTCGCGCTGGGTGACCGCGGCGATGGTGCCGACCGCCATGGTCAGGATTGCGACGGCCCACAGCACCGGTCTCCAGTCGTCCTTGAGCGCCGGCACCGCGACGTAGAGCACCCGCATCAGCGCACCGAAGGCGGCGATCTTGGTGGCCGCGGCCATGAAACCGGTGATCGCCGTCGGCGCGCCCTGATAGACATCGGGCACCCAGGAGTGGAACGGCACCGCGCCGACTTTGAACAGCAGTGCCACCGCCACCAGTGCGGTCCCGATCAGCGCGAGGGTGGTGTTGTCCGCGCCTGTGCGCAGCGCGTCGGCGATCCCGGTGAGGCTCAGGGTGCCCGCGTAGCCGTACAGCAGAGCCATACCGTAGAGGAAGAATGCTGACGAAAACGCGCCCAGCAGGAAGTATTTCAGCGACGCCTCTTGGGACTGCACCCGCCGGAACCGGGCCAGACCGCACATCAGGTACAGCGGCAGCGACAGCACCTCCAGTGCGATGAACATGGTCAGCAGATCGCCGGCGGCGGTGAAGAGCATCATGCCGCCGACCGCGAACATGGTCAGCGGGAACACCTCGGTCTGGGCGACCTTCGATGTGGTGGCCACCTTCTCGGCAAGGCTTCCCGGCACCGTCGACGCCTGGGCAGTGAACGCGTCCAAACCCGAAGCACCGGAATCGAATCCACCTCGGCGCTCACCGATCATGAGGACGCTGAACACCGCCACCACCAGGATGACGCCCTGGAGGAACAGTCCGGGCCGGTCGATGACCACCGCGCCGACCGCGGCGGTCCGGCCGATCGTGGTGTCGCGGTACACACCGGCCAGCGCGCCGAACGATGCCAGCAGCCCGGTCAGGCTCAGTGACACCTGGGTGGCGTAGCGGAGGCTACGGGGCAGGAATGCCTCGACGATCACACCGGCCACCGCGACGCCGAGAACGATCAGCACCGGCGCGAGCAGGCTGAATTCGACGCTGGGGGCGGTCATCGGGAGCCTTCCGCGGTCAGGGCCGGCGCGGGGTCGGACTGGTGGATTGAGGTCAGGGTGTGCTCGACGGCCGGGTTGATGACGTCGAGGGCGACCTTCGGGTAGATCCCCAGCGCCAGCAGCAGAGCGATGAGCGGGGCCACCACCACCAGTTCGCGGGGGCGCAGGTCCGGGAGGTTCTCGTTACCGTCAGTCAGCGGGCCGGTCATCATCCGCTGGTACATCCACAGTACGTAGACCGCCGAGAGCACCAGCGCCAGAGCGGCAATCACCGCGAGAGCCGGGTAGCGGGTGAAGGTGCCTATCAGTACCAGAAACTCGCTGATGAACGGCGCCAGCCCCGGCAGTGACAGGGTGGCCAGACCGGCGATCAGGAAGGTGCCGGCCAGCACGGGCGCCACCTTTTGCACCCCGCCGTAGTCGGCGATCACCCGGCTGCCCCGACGGCTGACCAGAAACCCGGCGATCAGGAACAGCGCGGCGGTGGCGATACCGTGGTTGACCATGTAAAGGGTGGATCCGGACTGGCCTTGGCTGGTCATCACGAAGATACCGAGGATGATGAAACCGAAGTGACTGATCGAGGTGTAGGCGATCAGACGCATGACATCGGTCTGCCCGATCGCCAGGATTGCCCCATAGAGGATTCCGATTACCGCCAGGGTGATCACCAGTGGACGGAACAGGGCCGCGGAGTCGCCGAATAACGGCAGGCAGTACCGCAGCATGCCGAAGGTGCCGACCTTATCCATGACGGCCATCATCAGGACCGCGGAGGCGGGGGTGGCATGTACCGCGGCGTCGGGCAGCCAGCGGTGCAGCGGCCACAGTGGCGCCTTGATCGCGAAGGCGAACAGGAAACCGCCGAAGATCGCGTGCGCCATCAACGGCGCCATGACGAACTCGCCGGTACTCACCGCCCCGGCGATCTGCCGGAAGTCGAAGGTTCCCCCGGGGAAGGCCGCACTGGACGACGTGGCGACGTACAGGCCGACCAGGGCGGCCAGCATTATCAGTCCGCCGAACAGGTTGTAGAGCAGGAACTTCACCGCGGCGGCCGACGCCGGCCGACCGGCCGTATCGGAATCGGAACCCTTGGTGCCGCCGAAACCGCCGATCAGGAAGTACATCGGGATGAGCATCGCCTCGAAGAACACGTAGAACAGCAGGATGTCCAGTGCCATCAGCGACATCAGCACCATGCCCTCGACGGCGAGCATCAGCGCGATATAACCGTGCGCGGCGCGCACCGGCATCCGGGGCCGATCGTCGGCATCGTTCCAGCCGGCGATCAGCAGCAGTGGCATCAGTACCGCGGTGAGCACCACCAGGGCCAGCGCGATACCGTCGACGCCGAGGATGTATCCGGTGCCGAAAGACGCTATCCAGGGCCGATTCTCGACGAACTGGTATTGCTGGCCGGCCGGGTCGAAGCGCACCGCGAGCGCCAGGGCGACGGCCAGCACGGCCACCGACACCGTCAGTCCGGTGTATTTGGCGGCGGTGCGCATCGATGCCGGTAGCAGCACGATGACCACCGCGCCGAGGATCGGCAACGCCCACAGCAGGCTCAGCCACGGGAAGGTCGTCATCGCCTCACCTCCACATCGCCGCGATCAGGACCGCGCCGGCGAACAAGCCGGTCCCGGCCAGCATCGTCAGGGCGTAGTTTCGGGCGAACCCGGTCTGCAGACCGCGCAGCCAGTCCGACACCCGGCGGATCCCGCCGGCCAGGCCGTCGGCCCCGCCCTCGAGTGCGATGTCGTCGACGGCGACCAGGGCTGTGGTGACCTGGCGGCCGCCGCGCATGAAGACCGCCTCGTTGACCGCGTCGCCGTACAGATCGTGGCGGGCTGCCACGGTCAGTGCAGAGACATCCTGGGGGGCGTTCTGCGGTACCGGGCCGGTGGCGTACTGGCGATACGCGATTGCCACGCCGACGGCCACCGCGGTCAGGGCGGCGACGGTGGTGACCCAGACCGGCACCGCATGGGCGGCCTCGTGACTTCCCACCACGGGTTCTAGCCAGCGGGCCAGGGTGTGGCCGATGGTGAGCAGTGCGCCGGCCCCGACCGATCCGATGGCCAGCACGATCATCGGCGCGGTCATGATCAGCGGCGACTCGTGCGGGTACTTGTCGGCGATCTTGGCCGTCCACCGGGCATTGCCGAAGAAGGTCAGCAGCATCACCCGGGTCATGTAGTAGGCGGTGATCGCGGCACCGAGCAGGGTGACGCCGCCGAGCAGGAACCCCTTCAGTCCACCGGCATTGAAAGCGGTTTCGATGATGGCGTCCTTGGAGAAAAAACCGGCGAACGGCGGAACGCCGATGATGGCCAGGTACCCCAGCCCGAAGGTGACGAAGGTGATCGGGAGCACGGTGCGCAGTTCGCCGTAGCGGCGCATGTCGGTCTCGTCGCTCATCGCGTGCATCACCGAACCCGCCCCGAGGAATAGTCCGGCCTTGAAGAATCCGTGGGTCAGCAGATGCAGGATCGCGACCGCGTAACCGGCCGGGCCGAGCCCCGCCGCGAGCACCATATAGCCGATCTGGCTCATGGTGGAGGCGGCCAGCGCCTTCTTGATGTCATCTTTGGCGCAGCCGATGACGGCGCCGAACAGCAGCGTCACCGCGCCGACGATCACCACCGCGGTCTGAGCGGCGGGGGCCAGGTTGAACAACGGACCGGATCGCACGATGAGGTAAACACCGGCGGTGACCATGGTGGCGGCGTGGATCAGCGCCGAGACCGGGGTGGGACCCTCCATGGCGTCACCGAGCCAGGACTGCAGCGGCACCTGGGCGCTCTTGCCGCAGGCGCCGAGCAGCAGCATCAGACCGATGGTGTTGAGGGTGGAGTCGGTCAGCTGCGGTGCCGCATCGAAGACCGGGGCGAAACCGACCGAACCGACCGCGGCGAACATCACCATCAGGGCAACGGCCAGGCCGATATCGCCGACCCGGTTGACCACGAACGCCTTCTTCGCGGCGGTAGCCGCGCTGGGCTTATCCGACCAGAACCCGATCAGCAGATAGGACGCCAGACCCACGCCCTCCCAGCCTGTGTAGAGGCCGAGATAGTTGTCGGCCAGGACCAGCAGCAGCATGGCGGCGACGAAAAGGTTGAGATAGGCGAAGAACTTCCGCCGTTCCGGGTCATCGGCCATATAGCCGATCGAATAGAGGTGGATCAGCGCGCCGACACCGGTGATCAGCAGGACGAAACAGGCAGACAGCGCGTCGAACTGCAGACCGAAGTCGACCCGCAACGCTCCGACCGGCACCCAGGAGAACAGCGTGTGGCCGACCATCCGGTCCGCGGCCGGAAGGCCTACCAGGTGGCCGAAAAGAATTGTCCCGCAGACGAAGGAGCCGATCACCGTCGCCGTACCCAGCAGATGGCCCCATCTATCGGTGGCTCGTCCGCCCAGCAGGAGCACCGCCGCGCCGGCCAGGGGCAGCGCGATGGTCAACCAGAGCAGGGTCGTCATATCGGCGTCTCAGTTCCGCAGCAGGTGGGATTCGTCCACGTCGGCATTGCGACGGGTGCGGAAGATGGCGACGATGATGGCCAGACCGACGACCACCTCGCAGGCGGCGACGACCATGGTGAAGAAGGCAACCGCCTGCCCGTGCAGTTGGCCGTGCATCCGGGCGAAGGTGACGAATGCGAGATTGCCGGCGTTGAGCATCAGTTCGACACACATGAACATGACGATCGCGTTGCGTCGCAGCAGCACTCCGGCCGCGCCGATGGTGAACAGCAGCGCCGAGAGATACAGATAGTGAGCCGGGCTCAACGCGGCCCCCGGATGGTGGCGTTGACCGAGGACTCGTCATCGGATCCGTCCGGGAGTCTGGCCGGGGTGTCCACCGCGTTACGCCGGGCGTAGACACCCGGGTTGGGCAGTGGGGTCGCCCGACCGGCGCCGCGGCCGACGCCGAACCGTTCGATAACCATCTCGCGCTGGGTCCTGCGCCGCTCGAAGCGCTCGCGGTGGGCGAGCAGCATCGCCCCGAGTGCCGCGGTGATGAGCAGCGCGCTGGTCAGCTCGAACGCCCACAGGTAGCGGGTGAAGATCAGCTCGGCCAGACCCTGCACATTACCGTCCCGATTGGCCTCAGCCAGGCCGGTGAAACCCATGGTCTGCGCACTGCCGATACCGGCCATGAGCAGGATGCCGAATCCGAGGCCGGTGAGGATCGCGGCAACACGTTGTCCGCGAAGGGTTTCCACCAGGGACTGTTTGGAATCCACGCCGATGAGCATCAGCACGAAGAGGAACAGCATCATCACCGCGCCGGTGTAGACCACGATCTGCACGACACCGAGGAAGGGGGCCTCCTGGATCACGTAGACGATGGCCAGCGCAATCATCGTGGTCGCCAGGGAGATTGCCGAGTAGACGGCCTTGGGTGCCGCGACGACCCCGATCGCACCGACCACGGCGATGGTGCCCAGCACCCAGAAGGCTATGGCCTCGGCGTTCACCGGGGAACCTCGGTGGTGTCGGCGGGTTGTCCGCCTCCCGCATCGTCGGTGTGCTGCCCACCGGTAATTCTGCCCAGGTAGTAGTCCTCATCGGTGGCATCCGGTGCCATCGGATGCGGCGGGGCCGTCATCCCGGGCTGCAGCGGGGCCAGCAGCTTGTCCTTCCCGTAAATCAGGTCGCTGCGATTGTCGTCGGCCATCTCGTAGTCGGCCGTCATGGTCAATGCCCGGGTGGGGCAGGCCTCGATACACAATCCGCAGCCGATACAGCGCAGATAGTTGATCTGGTACACCCGGCCATAGCGTTCGCCGGGAGAGAAGCGTTCGGCTTCGGTGTTGTCCGCGCCTTCGACGTAGATGGCGTCGGCGGGACACGCCCAGGCGCACAGCTCGCACCCGATGCACTTCTCCAGGCCGTCGTCATAGCGGTTGAGCTGATGGCGACCGTGGTAGCGCGGAGCGACCGGCCCGGGCTGTTCCGGGTACTGCTCGGTGATCGGCTTCTTGAAGAGCGTGGTCAGTGTCACCTTGAAGCCGGCGACGGCGTCCAGGAACCTAGGCACGAGCGGTCTCCTCGGTGGCGGGCAGCGGGGGAACCGGGAAGGAGCCCGCCGGGGGTGTGGATGGGGGAGGGGTCCGGTGCTCAACCCGTCTGCGGCGCAGGATGCTCAGGCCCACCAGGATCGCCAGCAGGACCATGGCGGCGAACAGATTCGGAAGTATGCCGTCCCGGTTGACGGTGCGCAGCACCGCGACGACGAGGATCCACAGCAGCGAAACCGGTATCAGCAGTTTCCAGCCCAACGCCATGAACTGGTCGTAGCGCAAGCGGGGCAGGCTGGCCCGCAGCCACATGAACAGAAACAGGAAAATCCACACCTTGGCGATGAACCACAGCAGCGGCAACCAGCCGGTGTTGGCGCCATCCCAGATGCTGAACGGCCAGGGCGCCCGCCAGCCGCCGAGGAAGAGGGTGGCGGCCAACGCCGAGACGGTCGTCATATTGACGTACTCGGCAAGGAAGAACATCGCGAACTTAAGCGAGGAATACTCGGTGTGGAAACCGCCCACCAACTCGCCCTCGGCCTCGGGCAGGTCGAAGGGCGCGCGGTTGGTTTCGCCCACCATTGCGATCAGGTACACCACGAAGGACGGCAGCAGCAGGAACCCGAACCAGGTGTGGGTCTGGGCGGCGACGATACCGGAAGTGGACATGGTTCCCGCGTACAGGAACACCGCGGCGAAGCACAGCGCCATGGCGATCTCATAGGAGACCACCTGGGCGCTGGAACGCAGGCCGCCCAGTAGCGGATAGGTGGATCCGGAAGCCCAGCCCGCCAGGACGATCCCGTACACCCCGATCGAGGTGATCGCCAGCACGTAGAGCACCGCTACCGGCAGGTCGGTCAACTGCAGCGGGGTGCGATACCCGAATATCGACACCACCGGTCCCATCGGCATGACGGCGAAGGCCAGGATCGCGGTCACCACCGAGATGACCGGCGCCAGCAGGTAGATGGGTTTGTCGACCCCGGCCGGGACCAGGCCCTCCTTGAGTGCCAGCTTGATCCCGTCGGCCAGGGACTGGAGCAGTCCGAACGGACCGACCCGGTTGGGCCCGACCCGCATCTGCATGCGGCCCAGCAGCTTTCGCTCGGCCAGGATTGCGACCAGCACGGTCAGCAAGAGGAAGGCGAACAGCGCGACGGCCTTCACCAGGATCAGCCACCAGGGGTCGATCCCGAATACCGTCGGGTCAGGATGGATCGTCGTGGTGGTCACAGCTGTCCCCCGGCCTCGATGCGGACGACCGCACCGGTGGTGACCCCGAGCGCGCGATGGACCGCGCTGCCGGGGGAGTTCAGCGGAAGCCACACCACCTGCTCCGGCATCTCGGTGATCGCCAGCGGCAGTGTGACCGAGCCGCGCCCGGTGGACACCGTCAACGGTTGTCCTGATGTGGCGCCGATCGCCGTGGCGGTCGCCGCCGCGACCCGGGCTACCGGCTGCTGGGCGGTACCCGCCAGATACGGCTCGCCGTCCTGGAGTCGCCCGCAGTCCAGCAGCATCCGCCAGCCCGCCAGAACCGCCTCACCGGCCTCCAGCGATCGGTCGCGGGGCGGTGCGACCGCCGGAGCGGCCGGGCGCGGACCGGACCATCCGCCCAGGGTGGCCAACTCGGCGCGGGCCTGCACGGCGTTGTCGAAACCGAGGTCGACACCGAGTGCGTCGGCCAGTGTGGTCAGAACCCGGAGATCGGAGGCGGCATTGGAAACCAGGGCGGTCTCGAACGGGCGGACCCGGCCCTCCCAGTTGAGGAAGGTCCCGGACTTCTCTGCGACCGGGGATACCGGGAACACCACATCGGCCAGTGCTGTCACCTCGGAGTGGCGGAGTTCGAGACTGATGACGAAACCGGTGCTTTCCAGCGCCGAAAGCGCCGCCTGCGGATCGGTCAGATCACCGGGCTCGACCCCGCCGACCACCAGGGCAGCCAGGTCGCCGTGGCCGGCGGCGGCGAGGATCCCCGCGGTGTCCCGGCCGGGTTCGGCAGGCAGCCCGGCGACCTTCCAGGCGGTGCGGATCTGTTCGCGGGCAGCGGGGTCGGCAACCGGCCGGCCGCCCGGCAGCAGCGTCGGCAGACAACCGGTGTCCACCGCACCACGTTCTCCGGCGCGGCGTGGAATCCAGGCCAGCCGGGCGCCGGTTTGCGCAGCCACCCGGGCCGCGGCCGACAGTGCGCCGGGGCTCGTCGCGAGCCGCTCACCGATCAGAATGACGGTGCCCTCGGGCAGGTCCGCGGCCAGGTTGTCGAGGGCCGCCGCCTCGCCGCCGGGTGGTGTGGGGATCGGGCGGGCGTTCAGTTTGGTGCTACCCCGGGACATTAACGGCGCGATCGCGACGACCTTCAGACCGTGTTTCCGAACCGCCTTGCGGAGTCGCAGGAATACGATCGGCGATTCGTCCTCGGGCTCGAATCCGGCCAGCAGCACCATCGGCGCGGTCTCCAGGTCGGCATAGGTGACATCGCGCACCGCGGCGACATGCGAGGTGAGCAGAGCCGTCTCCTCGGCGGTGTGTGGCCGCGCCCGGAAGTCGATATCGTTGGTACTCAATGCTATTCGGGCAAACTTCGCGTAGGCGTAGGCATCCTCGGCGGTGACCCGGCCGCCGACCAGCACACCGGTGGATCCGTGAGCCAGTCCGGCTGCTGCTGTCGCGATGGCCTCAGACCACGATGCGCTCCGCAGGTGGCCGGCCTCGTCGCGCACCATGGGGGTGGTGATGCGGTCAGCGGTCTGGGTGTAGGCGAACGCCCAGCGGCCCTTATCGCAATTCCACTCCTCGTTGACATTCGCGTCATCACCGGCGAGCCGGCGCAGGACCTTACCGCGGCGATGGTCGGTCCGCTGAGCGCAGCCGGAGGAGCAGTGCTCGCAGACGGTGGGGGTGGAGACCAGGTCGAATGGCCGGGCGCGGAACCGGTACGCGGTGCCGGTGAGCGCCCCAACCGGGCAGATCTGGACGGTATTACCGCTGAAATAGGAGTCGAAAGGAGTTCCGGCGGCGATGCCCACCTGCTGAAGGGCGCCGCGTTCGAGTAGTTCGATGAAGGGGTCGCCGGCAATCTGGTCGGAGAACCGGGTACATCGCGCGCACAGCACGCAGCGCTCGCGGTCCAGTAGCACCTGGGTCGACAGGTTGATCGGTTTGGGAAACGTGCGCTTGCTGTCGGTGAATCGGGTTTCCGCGCGCCCGGAGGACATGGCCTGGTTCTGCAGGGGGCATTCGCCGCCCTTATCGCAGACCGGACAGTCCAGCGGGTGGTTGATCAACAGCAGTTCCATCACACCGCGTTGTGCGGCATCGGCTGCCTCGGAGGTGCTCTGGGTACGCACCACCATGCCCTCGGTGACCGCGATCGTGCAGCTGGCCAGCGGCTTACGTTGACCTTCGACCTCCACCAGGCACTGCCGGCAGGCGCCAACCGGGTCGAGCAGCGGGTGGTCGCAGAACCGGGGTATCTGCACGCCGATCAACTCGGCGGCCCGGATCACCAGGGTGCCCTTGGGCACCGAGAGGGTGGTGTCGTCGATGGTGACGGTCACCATGTCGCCCGCGCTGCTCACCGGAGCCCCGCCTCCCCCGCGAGCAGACACGAACTCGCACTGTGTGCCCAACTTTTATGCGAGTTTGTGTCTGCTCGCGGGCAGGGGCGAGCGCCAATCATGCGCCCACTCCCGCGGGGGCGGCAAGCATCGAGGCGTAACTGTCGAACGGGCAGCCGCCGGCGAGGTGTGCCTCGTACTCCGGGCGGAAGTACTGCAGCGACGAGATGATCGGTGAGGCGGCGCCGTCTCCCAGCGCGCAGAACGACTTTCCGAGGATGGCGTCGGAGATATCGAGCAGCTTGCCGAGATCGTCGGGCTCTGCTCCGCCGTCCTCGAGCCGGGCGTAGATCTGGGCCAGCCAGTAGGTGCCCTCCCGGCAGGGTGTGCACTTGCCGCAGGACTCGTGGGCATAGAACTGCGTCCAGCGGCGCACCGCGCGCACTACGCAGGTTGTCTCATCGAAGAGTTGCAGAGCCTTGGTGCCCAGCATCGTGCCCACCGAGGCCATACCTTCGTAATCCAGTGGGACGTCCAGATGTTCGGCGGTCAGCAGGGGAGTCGATGAACCGCCCGGGGTCCAGAACTTCAGCGTGTGGCCGGCCCGGATCCCGCCGGCATACTCGAGCAGTTCGCGAAGCGTGATGCCCAGCGGTGCCTCGTACTGCCCGGGTCGGGTGACGTGACCGGAAAGCGAGTACAGGGTGAAGCCCGGCGACTTGTCGGTGCCCATCGACTTGAACCAGTCCACACCGTTGAGCAGGATCGGCGGCACGCTGGCGATGGACTCGACATTGTTGACCACCGTCGGGCAGGCGTACAGCCCGGCGACGGCGGGAAACGGCGGACGCAGCCGGGGCTGTCCGCGGCGCCCCTCCAGCGAGTCCAGCAGCGCGGTTTCCTCGCCGCAGATGTAGGCGCCGGCACCGGTATGCACGATCAGGTCCACGTCGAAACCGGAGCCGAGGATGTCCTGCCCGAGATAGCCCGCGGCGTAGGCCTCAGCCACTGCGGCCTGCACCCGGCGGAGTACCGGGACCACCTCGCCACGCAGGTAGATGAAGGCGTGCCGGGCGCGGATCGCATAGGCGGCGATGATCGCACCCTCCACCAGGAAATGCGGGGTGGTCAGCAGCAGGGGCATATCCTTGCAGGTGCCGGGTTCGGACTCGTCGGCGTTGACCACCAGGTAGTGCGGGATCGTGCCCGGCCCGATCGAATCCTGGGGGATGAACGACCATTTGGTTCCGGTGGGGAATCCCGCCCCGCCCCGACCGCGCAGCCCGGACTCCTTGACTTCGGCGATCACCTCATCGGGGTCCATCCCCAGCGCGCGGCGCAGACCCCGGTAGCCGTCATGGCGCAGGTAGGTCTGCAGCGTCCATGGCTCCGGCTCGTCCCAGAATCGGCTCAGTACCGGCGTCAGCATGGTTTCTCCCGTTCGAGTGAGGAGTCCGGCAGATGTCCACTCGCACTTGTCCGGCGGGATTCCTCACTCGATGCGCGCAGACCCGCCAGCGTCGGCGCGCCCGGTCCGGAACTGTCGGGTACCGGGTCACCGAGGCCGGCCAGTACCCGCGCGGTCTGCCGGAATGTGCACGGGGGGACTCCGCGAGCGGGGACGACGGTCTCGCCGTTGCGCAGGGCTGCGACGAGTTCCGTTGCGGTGGAGGGAGTTTGGTTATCGAAAAACTCCCAGTTCACCATGATGACGGGCGCGTAGTCGCACGCCGCATTGCACTCGATGTGCTCCAGGGTGATGGTGCCGTCGGGCGTGGTCTGCCCGGCGCGCACCCCGAGTTCGTTCTGCAGCGTGTCGAGGATGGCATCACCTCCGAGGACCGCGCAGAGCGTATTGGTGCAGACCCCGACGAGGTAGTCGCCGGTGGGGGTGCGCCGGTACATCGAGTAGAAGGTCGCGACGGCGGTGGTTTCGGCGGCGGTGAGGCCGAGCTGATCTGCGCAGAAGTTGATTCCGGCTGCGGTCAGGTATCCGTCCTCGGACTGGACCAGATGCAGCAGCGGCAGCAGGGCCGAACGGGGCTGCGGGTAGCGGGCGATGATGACGGCCGCATCCGAGGCCAGGCGGGCCGCCACCGCGGGGGGATAAGAACCCGGCCCGCCGACGGGCGGTCCCGGCTCGTCGGGCCGCGGCCCGAGGGTCAGATCGACGCTCATCGAGCGCACCGTCTGAGGTCGCCGGCCGTCAGGTCCCTCACCTGTCCACGCCTCCCATCACCGGGTCGATACTGGCCACCGCGGAAATCACATCGGCAACCATGCCGCCTTCGCACATGGCGGCGACCGCTTGCAGATTGGTGAAGCTGGGGTCGCGGTAGTGCACCCGATACGGCCGGGTACCGCCATCGGAGACCATGTGCACGCCGAGTTCACCGCGCGGAGACTCGACGGCACTGTAAACCTGCCCGGCCGGTACCCGGATTCCCTCGGTGACCAGTTTGAAGTGATGAATCAGACCCTCCATCGAGGTACCCATGATCCGGGCGATATGGGCGGGAGAGTTGCCCAGCCCATCCGGCCCGAGTTGCAGATCGGCCGGCCAGGCCAGCTTGCGGTCCTCGATCATCACCGGACCCGGCTCCAGTCGTTCCAGGCACTGTGCGACGATCTTGCACGACTCGTGCATCTCGCCGACCCGGATCAGGTACCGGCCGTAGCAGTCGGCGGCATCGTCGGTGATGACATCGAAATCGTAGGTGTCATAACCGCAATACGGTTGGGCCCTGCGCAGGTCGTGGGGTAGGCCGGTGGACCGCAGGACCGGTCCGGTGATGCCCAGGGCCATACAGCCGGTCAGGTCCAGGTAACCGACCCCCTGGGTGCGGGCCTTCCAGACGTAGCTCTCAGTGAGCAGATCCGCCATCTCGCGCAGCCGGCCGGGCAGAACCTTGAGCAGTTCACGCACCCGGGCCGGTCCGTCCTCCGGCAGGTCGGCGGCCACACCGCCGGGCCGGACGTAGGCATTGTTCATCCGCAACCCGGTGATCGCCTCGAAGACGGTCAGGATCAGTTCGCGTTCCCGGAAACCGAAGAACATCGGTGTCATGGCTCCGAGTTCCATCCCGCCGGTCGCCAATGCCACCAGATGGGATGAAATGCGGTTGAGCTCCATGAGCATCACCCGGATCACCGAGGCGCGAGGCGGAATGTCGTCGGTGACACCCAGCAGCCGCTCCACCCCGAGGCAGTAGGCGGTCTCGTTGAAGAACGGCGACAGGTAGTCCATCCGCGTCACGAATGTGACGCCCTGGGCCCAGTTTCGGTATTCCAGATTCTTCTCGATGCCGGTGTGCAGGTAGCCGATACCGCAGCGTGCTTCGGTGACCGTCTCGCCCTCGAGTTCCAGGATCAGTCGTAACACCCCGTGGGTGGATGGATGCTGCGGTCCCATGTTGACCACGATGCGCTCGCCGGCCGCACCGTCACGGGCGGCGGCGACGATTTCCTCCCAGTCCTGACCGCCCAGGACTACGACGGGATCGACCATCTGGTCCTCATCGCTCATCAGTGGTACGACCTGCGTTGGTCCGGTGGCGGGATCTGGGCACCGTGGTATTCGACCGGCACTCCGCCCAGCGGGTAGTCCTTGCGTTGTGGGTGGCCCACCCAGTCGTCGGGCATCTGGATGCGGGTCAGACCGGGGTGGCCGTCGAAGACGATGCCGAAGAAGTCGTAGGTTTCGCGTTCGTGCCAATCGCAGGTCGGATACACCGCGAACAGCGACGGGATATGCGGATCGTCGTCCGGACAGGCCACCTCGAGGTTGATCCGGCGATTGTGGGTGATGGACATCAGCGGATAGAACGCGTGCAGTTCACGGCCGGTGTCGTCGGGATAGTGCACACCCGATACACCGCAACACAATTCGAAGCGCAGTGCCGCGTCGTCGCGTAACGCCGCGGCTACGGTCGGCAGATGTTCGCGGTGGACCTCGCACGTCATCTGGTCACGGTGGACGACGATACGTTCGACGGCGGACTCGAATGTCCCGGCGCCGAGAACCTCGGCGAGGCGATCGATGACTTCGTCGAAATAGCCGCCATACGGGCGTGGGGTGCTGCCCGGTAGCGTCACCGGACGGACCAACCGGCCATAACCCGAGGTGTCCCCGGAGCCGTCGATGCCGAACATCCCGCGACGCACGCCGATCACCTCCGGGCCGTGGTCGTCGGGTTCGGTGGGGCTCACCGCAGCAGCCCTTTCAACTCGATGGTCGGCCGCGCGGCGAGGGCGGCCGCTTCTGCGGCGGCCACCGCCTCGGTCCGGTGAACGCCCATCGGCATCTCGGCGATCTTGGCGTGCAGTGCCAGGATCGCGTTGAGCAGCATCTCCGGCCGGGGTGGGCAGCCGGGCAGATAGATGTCGACCGGGACGATATGGTCCACGCCCTGGACCACCGCGTAGTTGTTGAACATCCCGCCACTGGAGGCGCACACGCCCATGGCGAGCACCCACTTGGGCTCGGCCATCTGGTCGTAGACCTGGCGCAGCACCGGGGCCATCTTCTGGCTGACCCGGCCCGCGACGATCATCAGGTCGGCCTGCCGCGGGGTTGCCGAGAAGCGCTCCATTCCGAACCGGGCGATATCGAACCGCGGCCCGGCGGTAGCCATCATTTCGATTGCGCAGCAGGCTAACCCGAATGTCGCCGGCCACAGCGAGCCCTTGCGGACGAAACCGGCGACCTTTTCCACCGTGGACAGCAGGATGCCGCCCGGCAACTGTTCCTCTAGTCCCATTCGAGGCCTCCCCGGCGCCAGACGTAAGCGTAGGCGACGAACACGGTCGCCATGAAGATCGCCATCTCGACCAATGCGAAGGTCCCGAGTTGGTCGAACGACACCGCCCACGGGTAGAGAAAGACGATCTCGATATCGAAGACGATGAACAACATCGCGGTCAGGTAGTACTTGACGGGGAAGCGTTGACCCACCGGGTCGGTGGCCACCGGTTCGATCCCGCACTCGTAGGCGGCCAATTTGGCGCGGTTGTACCGCCGCGGGCCGATGACCAGTGCGACGGCCACCGAGACCACCGCGAACAGCGTCGCGATACCCCCCAACACCAGGATCGGCGTATAGAGGCCCATGGGCGTGCCACTCCTCGTTCGTCCGCGTCGTGTGATCCAAGGCACAGCCTAGCGGGGGGCTACCGAATGGGTGACCGGAGCAGCCCCACAACCGCCTCGCCCAGTCGGATCGGGTCGATCGGGTGCGGTACCGCCGCCTCGGCACGCGACCAACTGGCCAGCCAGGCATCGTCGGCGCGGCCGGTCAGGACCAGGATCGGCGGACACTCGGCGATCTCGTCCTTGAGCTGTTTGGCAATGCCCATCCCGCCGAACGGTGCGGCTTCGCCGTCGAGAATGACCAGATCGAATCCGCCGGCGTCCATCAGGGTGATCACCATCGGGGCGGTCGCGACGTCGGTATAGCTCAGTTCCGGAAGGTCGGGGTGGACGCGGGTGCCCAACGCCGAGCGGACCTGTTCACGGGTGAGTGCATTACTGCTGTAGTTGAGAATGCGAACCGGTTTCCCGGTCTCCCGGCCGGACATCCCTAGAACGCCATCTCGCGCGGGACGAACCGGTCGGTGACGTCTCCGACCAGTGTCTCGTCACAGGGGTCGATGGCCAGTGCCGGTCCGCCCTCGGTCAGTTTCAGCCGGTCCATCTGCACCCAGAGGACATTCGGGCTGGTGGTCAGCTCGAAGAAGTAGATCCGGTTGCTGAGGTCGGTCACGGTGCGGTACTCGGTGTTGTAGACACCGAACTCGGCGTAGGGGGCCCCGAACGGCACCGAGACGTTGCGCATGATCGCCATCACCGAGGCCACCGCCTCGCGTTCGGAGGCCGGTTTGGGCAGCAGTGCCGAGAAGTACGCCGCGCGCTGGAAGCGGTCGACCGCGTTGACATTCCCGGGTAGCGCCATCTCCCTGCTCGGGTGGGAGAAATCCTGTTGGGACAGCAGGGCCAGCTGCTCGGCATAGGTGGGATCGTTGGTCATCAGGGTGAACTGCCGACCGTGGTGGATCACCGGGCGTCCGTTGGCGAGTTCGATGATCGCGGAGTCCCCGCTGGTGTCCTCCAGTGCGAGGTGGATGTTGGAGTCGTGACCGTTGACGGTGATCTTCACCAACTGGATATCGTCCATCAATGCCAGCGCCTCCTCGACGGTGGCGGCCTGGTCGAGCAGATACTGCAGCCACAACGCCGTCTGCGCGGCGGGTTTCGCCGGGTCGCGGGTGCCGAAGTCGGTGGCCTCGAGGTACAGACCGTGGCCCGCCAGTCCGGCGCCGTTGAGTCCGTCGATCGTGCCTACCCCGTAGAGGGTGGTGACCAGGCTGGCGTACCGGCTGGTCCAGCGCAGCGGGTTGGGGTCGGTGCCGATACCGGGCGGGTTGAATCCGTCGCGCTGCCGGCCGGGAGGAAAGGCCACGATCAGCGGCTGGGTGGACTCCGGCCAGTCCATGCTTCGGCCGGTCAGAACAGCAATGTCATTGGTATTCCACAGAACGCGGGTGCACACGCGTACGAGGCTAACCCCCGCCGGCCGGGCGCACGCCGGACTCTGTGCGGTTGCGGTCTCGTCGTCCCGTTGCCAACCGGGTCAGTCGGCCTCGTAGCCGGGGTGAGCGATGGCCAGCCGGTGACGGACCACGGTCCGGAGGCAGGCGAGCATCTCGGTATCCCGGCCGTCGAACTCGCCGGCGCGGATGGCCGCGGCGAGGGCGTCCTCGTCGGTGTGGCCCAGAGCGGCAAGCGCCTCGCGGGGCGCGGCCGGGGAGTCATCGAGCAGTTCACGCTCGACCATGCGCAGGGCATTGGCCGCGACGCGGGCATGGAAATTCACCGCGCCGGCGGTGTTGTCCCGCACCTCGCCCTCGAGGAATTCCCGGACCGCGGTGACGAGTTCGGCGGCGGTGGGGCGCCCGTGCAGCGCGCTCACCGGGCCCCCTCCAGCAGGTCGAGAATGTCCCATTCGTTCTCGCAGACCCGTCGGCCGATGGTCGCCAACTCCACCGACCTCGTCTCGCCGGAAAGGTGGCGCTGGGCCTGGACCCGGCAGATCACCCCCCACTTGAGAGTGGCCAGCACCAGCCACCAGTGCAGGGCGTCACGGTCGATACTCCGGCCGCCGGCCCGTTCGTAGGCCGCGACGAACTCCTCGACGCTGCCCAGCCCACCGGCCGCCAACTCTGCCGGGGCGCCGAAGCGCCAGGCCCGGACGCAGAACCAGGCCAGGTCCTCGTAGATCTCGCCGATGTGGACCAGTTCCCAATCGAGTACGGCTGCCAGCGTGCAGCCGTCGATGATGAGATTGCCCATCCGGAAGTCGCCATGGACCAACCGGTGCGGGGACGGAGCCGGCCGGTGGACGGACAGCCACCGCAATGCCCACTCGAAGGTGGCGGTGGTGTCGCCGATCTCGTCGAGCCGCTGTCGCCACTCGGCGAGCTGGTCCTGCGGAGCCAGCCCGGCCACGTCGGTTCGGGCCCGGTGGATGGCGGCCAGCGCCTCGGCGCACCGGGTCAACAGATGGGCCCGTCCGGGGCCGTCGAGCCGGCGCTGGATCCGACGGACGATCGTCTCCCCGGGGATCTCATCGCAGATCAGGAAGGCATTGCCCAGTGGCGCAGGGGAATCGGAGGCGATCAGGACGTGCGGAACAGGGGTGCCGGCCTCGGCGGCGACGGCCTGCGCCGCCGCCTCGAGTTCCATACCGGCGAAGTGCCCAGCCTCGTCGACGGGCGCGGTGCGCAAGATCAGGCGCCGCACCCGGTTCCCGTTCAGCGCCTCGAAGGCGTATGTGGTCCGGCTGGCACCCCCGGTCAGCGGCCGCAGGTTCTGCACGGTCACGTCCTCACCGAGCAGCGGCGACAGCAGTGCCGCCAGCGCCTCGTTCACCCGCGGCCGAACTTGAACATCCGTTGCGCGACCCGGCGCATCTGAATCTCCTCGGCGCCCTCGGTGATCCGGTAACGGCGATGATGTCGGTAGATGTGCTCAAAGGGCTCATGCCGGCTGTAGCCGATACCGCCGTGGATCTGCATGGCGCGGTCGGCTGCCTCGCACACCAGCCGGTTGGCGCGGTAGTTGGCCATTGACACCTTGTCCGATACCTCCAGATGGTGATGACGATCCAGTTCCCAAGCGGCGTAGTACACCAGCAGGCGAACCATCTGGGCCTCGGTCTGGAGTTCGACCAGCGGCCACTGGACAGCCTGATTGACCGCAAGCGGCTTCCCGAATGTGATTCGCTCCGAGGCGTACGCGACGGCGCGGTCGATACAGTACTGCGCTGCACCGAGGCTGCTCGCGGCTTGACGAATCCTGTTCTCGTGCAAAAAGGTCTGGGCGACCTCCAGGCCGTGGTCGACCTCGCCGAGCACGGCATCGGCCGGAATCCGGACGTCGTGCAGCTCCACCTCGCCGTGATCGCTGGGCATGTTGAACGTCCACCAGTAGAACGGCACACTGAAACCCGCTGTGTCACAGGGCACCAGGAAGGCGGTGATGCCGCGCGCCTGCCCCGGGTCACCGGAGGTGCGGGCGAACACCAGGTCGTGGGTGGCCCGGTGCACGCCGGTGTTCCAGCGTTTGGAGCCGTTGATCACCCAGCTCCCGCCGTCGCGCACCGCGGTCGTCTCCAACCAGGTGGCATCAGAGCCGTGGTCGGGTTCGGTCAGGCCGAAGGCCATCGACCTCGCGCCGGTGAACATCGCCTCGATCCACTCGGACTTCTGAGCATCGGTACCGAACCGGTCCATCATGATGACCTGCGGGAAGTTACCGACGATCGAGGACTCGTCCTGCAGGTCGTTGTGCAGGCCGAGCCCCCGGTGGGCGAGATGTTCCCGGATGACTGCCATATCGAGGTTGGTGCCGTCCCGGCCGCCGAACTTCGCGGGCAGTCCGTAGCGAAGCCAGCCGGCGGCGTCGGCGCGGCGGCGCATCTCGTCGAGCAGGTCTTCCCACTCGCGAGACGGCACTCCGCCGTGGTCCAGGTCGGTCCGGGCGAACTCGCGGCGACGGTCGAAGTAGTGGATGTGCTCGCGTTCCAGCGGGGCGATCTGCTCATCGATGAACGTGTCCATCTCGGCAAGCAGTGGCGGCAAGTGTGCGGGAAGGGTGAAATCCACTCGATGTCTCCTTCGGGATCGGTACCGGCGAGGGCCGTGCGCCCCGTTTCCGGGCACCGTCGTGACGGCATTCCCGGTCGCCGTGTTGTGCGCTAGCCGGGGTTCCGGTCACCGGCGCGCAGCAGGGCGCTGGGCAGTGGATGGCCCACGACGTCCTGTGCGACACCGGCCGCCTCGATCGCCGCGCCGAGGTCGATATCCACGCTTATTCCGCTGTCCCGCAGCAGGTACACCAAATCCTCGGTGGCGATATTCCCACTGGCGCCGGGAGCGAACGGGCAGCCGCCAAGCCCGCCGACCGAGGAGTCCAGCCGGGTCACCCCGGCGGTAACCGCGGCCCAGGCGCTGGCCAGCCCCGCGCCACGGGTGTTGTGGAAGTGCGCGCCCAACGGCCGGTCGCCGACTACCGGTGCGACCAGATTCACCAGGGCGGTGACCCGGCCGGGGGTTGCGGTGCCGATGGTGTCGGCGATCGCGATGCGGTCCGCCGCGTGCGCGCAGGCCGCGTCGACGACGTCGAGCACACGGTGGGGTGCTGTGGGCCCATCGAAGGGACAGTCCCAGGCGGTCGAGATGATCACTTCCACAGTGGCATCGGCGTCATGGGCGATCGCGACGATATCGGCGATCTGCGCGCTGGCTTCGGCGCTGGTGCGCCCGACATTGGCCCGGCTGTGGCCGTCGGCAGCCGACACCACGTACTCCACCGACCGGAAACCCGCGGCGATGGCGCGGCGTACCCCATTCGGGCTGGCGATCAGGGCGGAGAACTCGATATCGGGATAGTCGGCAAGCGCGGCGGCGAGTTCGGGGGCATCAGCCAGCGCCGGCACTTTTGACGGTGACACGAACGCGGTGGCCTCCACCTCCCGCACTCCGGTGGCCGCGATCGCCGCGAGCAGGTCGAGTTTGGCTGACAGCGGGATCGGTGACTCGATCTGGAGACCGTCGCGCAGAGCGACCTCGCGGATGGTGACATGTGTGTTCACAGGACTCCTTGATCGGTCAGTTGGGTGATCTCGTCGGCGCTCAGACCCAGTAGCTCACCGTAGATCTGGTCGTTGTGCTGTCCGGGTCTGGCCGGGCCGGAATGACGTACCCCACCCGGCGTAGCGGTGAGTTTCGGGACAACCCCGGGGCCCAGCACCGATCGTTGGGCGCCCTCGTCGTAGTGCTCGACGAGCATGCCGCGGGCGCGGAACTGCGGGTCGTGAACCACCTCGGCCACGGTGTTGATGGGACCCGCTATCACCCCTGCGGCGCTGAGGGTTTCGATGATGTCATCCGGCTGGCGCCGGGCGGCCCAGTCCGCGATGAGGGAGTCCAACTCGTCCTGATTGCGGCCGCGGGCCGAGTGGTCGGCGAAGCGGGAATCGGTGGCGAGTTCGGGCCGGTCCATCGCCGCGCACAACCGGCGGAACACGGTGTCCTGGTTCGCTGCGATCACCACCCAGCTGCCATCGGCACTCTGGTAGATGTTCGATGGGGCGATACCCTCCAGCCGGGTTCCGGACGGCCCCCGGATCACACCCCCGGCGTCGTAGTCCGGGATGGTCGACTCCTGCACCGCCAGGCAGGCCTCGGTCAGGGCGGTGTCGACAACCTGACCCTGCCCGGTGATGGTTCGCCGGTACAGGGCGGCCAGCGCGCCCTGAGCGGCGAACATTCCGGCCAGGGTGTCACCGAGGGACAGCGCCAGCCGTGGCGGTGGGCCGGATGGGAAGCCGTTCATATGCCGCAGGCCGCTGACCGCCTCCGCTACCGAGGCGTACCCCGCTTTACCCGCGTCCGGGCCGGTCTGACCGTAGCCGGAGACCCGGACCAGGATGATACCCGGATTACGTTGTCGCAGAGGCTCATAGCCGAGATTCCAGCGTTCCAGCGTACCGGGCCGGAAGTTCTCCACGATGATGTCCGAGCGTTGCACGAGATCGAGGAACAGTTCCCGCCCGCGTTGCTCACGCAGGTTGAGGGTGACGGCTTTCTTGTTGCGGGCGTGCACGGTCCAGAAGAAATGGTGGCCGTCGACCTCTGCCTGCCCCCAGGTTCGCAACGGGTCTGGAGCACCCGGGGGTTCGATCTTGATGACCTCGGCACCCATATCGCCGAGCAACCGGCCGGCGAACGGCCCCGAGATCAGTGTGCCGACTTCGATGACGCGTATCCCGGTCAGGGCACCCGGCGAAGTCATGGCGCCACTCCGGAGAGTCCCTGCCGGTCAAGCCATCCGGCGATGAGCCCGACCGCCTCCGCCAGGGGCTCACGCTGGCCGGGTCCGGAATAGTAGTGGTTGGCGTGTGCGATCTCGTGCTTCTCCTTATCCGGGTGCCCGATGGCCTCGAACAGCCGTCGGGTGTGGCTGGGGGTGCAGGCGTCATCGGCCAGGTTGCCGATCACCAGGGTGGGCACCGCGATATCGCGTCCGCATGCCAACCCGTCACCGTGCGCCTCGTCATAGCTCCACTGCGATAACCAGCTGCGCAACGAACAGAACCGGGCCAGTCCGATCGGGCTGAAGTTCACCACGCGCGGATCGCCGAGGTAGCAGGTGCCCGGCACCCGTTGGTTGGGGTCCACCGCCGGGTCCAGCCAGCGCGGGTCGGCCATCGTTCCGTGCACGACGAAGCAGTGCTCCTCCTCGGTCCGGCCCGCTGCGGCCAGCTCGGAGAGTTTCTCCCTGACCCAACCGGTGATGCGGCGGTTGCGGTCGATCTGCGCCTGCCGGTAGCGCTGAAGGAACTCGTCGGTATACGGCGGCTGGTTGGGGTTCTCCGGGTTGTAGAGGTCAAGCTCCGGGTCGCGTCGGGACGGGTCGGACTCGTCCAGAACGGATGCGTCGAGCCATTCGGTCAGGGTGCCGTGCCGGCTGATATGGGCGGCCAGCAGCAGGATCCCGTCGGCGGGGATCAAGTTAAGGGTGGTCAGGTCGGGGCCGTCCCCGGACGGGCTGGCGGTCACCGTAGGGTTCTGGGCCTGCTGCTGGTAGAACAGCGCCAGCGACCCGCCGCCGCTCCAGCCGGCCAGCACCACCCGCCGGTAGCCAAGACGGTTACGCGCGTCGGCGATCACCTCGCCGAGGTCCTGGACCACCTTCTCCATCAGCAGGGCGGAGTCGCTGCCGCGGAATCGGCTGCCGGCGTGGATGACGTGGTGACCGGCCCGGGCCAGCGCGGTGACCATGGGCAGATACCCGCCGCCGGCGGCGGACGGATGCATGAACACCAGGACGGTGTCGGCGGCCCGGTCCGGTTTGAGCAGGTGACACTCCAGGGCCACCACCTCTGCCAGCCCGCCGTAGGCGTCCCGAACCCCCGTCTCGTTCCGGTAGGCGACGAGATAGGGGATGCGCTGATAGCTCATCCGTGCTGACCCAGGTCCGCCGCGAGTACCGCAGGTGACGGGACGAGCCGCCGCCGGGTGTCGACCGCGATGACCTTCCAGTCCACCGAGCTGTAGTCGTCGAACTTCCGGCGGGCCCGTTCGCGGGCTTTCTCGGGGGCGCCGTGATGAACCCCCTGGGGTGCATGGCTGATCAATCCCGGCGGCATCGGTATGCCGTAGAGCGAACCGCCGTGAAAGAAGGCGATCTCGTCGAAATCCACATTGCGGTGGTACCAGGGGGTGCGTTCGGTGCCGGGCACCATCTCGGCCGGTTTGGGTAGGAAATTGCAGACGTAGACACCGGTGGCCTGCATGAACAAATGTGCCATGGCGGGCAGATGCACGCTGTCGGAGGTGACGACGTTGTAGTCGTCGATATTGAAGGTGAAGGGGAAGTTATCCCCGCGCCAACCTTCGACGTCGATCGGATGGTGCCGATAGAACAGCGCCGTCGTCTCGGCACCGTCGACGGGCCGGTGAACCAGCCGGACCTCGTACTCGTCGCGGCCGTCGTCATCAATCGGCGCCGGCTCCGGAATCACCGTCTGGGCCGGGTCGAACGGCCAGTGCCGCCCGAGCGGCCCCGGCGGGGGAGTGCGGAACTCCTCGCTCGCTTCGATCATCAGCCAGGTGCCCGCCCCGTCGGGCAGTTGCCGCCAGGTGCAGCCTTTGGGCAGGTAGATCCAATCGCCGGTGCGGTAGTCCAGCGGGCCGAACTCGGTCTCCAACCGGCCGGCGCCCTGATGGACAAAGCACAGCAGGTCCCCGTCGATATAGCGGACGTGGAAGGGCATCTCCTGGCTGCGACGGCTCAGCAGGATCCGGCAGTCGAGGTTGGAGAACAGCAGCAGGGGGGACCCGGCCGGGTCGGTGGTATCGCAGGGTTCGAGACCGTCGGCCAGGATGTCCACCGGGCGCAACGGGCCCGCGGCACGGAACTCCGTCGGATCGTGGCGCCGGAAGAAATTAGCGGTGCGCCCGGTGAATCCCCCACGGCCGAGTTCGTCATCTTTGAGACCGTCCAGATCGGCGTGCAGGCGCCGGGGAGTGGCGCCTTTGCGCAGGTGGACGAAGGATTCCATAGACGCTCCCGGGGATGGGTGGCCGGAAAACCGAGGTTGATCCCGGTCGCTGTTCGTGTTGGTACTATGACTCGAGCATGACTCGATGACAGAGTATGGATTTCGTGCGTCGTCGGCAGCGTGTTTTACTCAACGTTGCGTCCGACATGCCGCAATAACAGAAAGCTGGGGTATTTTGGTGAAGTCTGTGTCCGAGAAGGTGCGAAACTGGTCGCGCCGGTTCGCTGTTGCGGCCATCGCTGCGGCTGCCACACCGGGCCTGGTCGGCCTGGTCGGTGGTTCGGCCACCGCGGGTGCGTTCTCGCGCCCCGGCCTGCCCGTCGAATACCTGGATGTGCCGTCCCCGAGCATGGGACGCGATATCCGGGTTCAGTTCCAGAGCGGCGGCGAGAACTCGCCCAACGTGTGGCTGCTGGACGGGCTGCGGGCCCAGGACGACTTCAACGGCTGGGACATCAACACCCAGGCGTTCGAGTGGTACTACCAATCGGGGTTGTCCATCTCCATGCCGGTCGGCGGCCAATCAAGCTTCTACGCGGACTGGTACAAGCCGGCCTGCGGTAACTCCGGGTGCTCCACCTACAAATGGGAGACCTTCCTGACCAAGGAGGCCCCCGCCTGGCTCGCCGCCAACCGGCAGGTGAAGCCGACCGGCAGCGCGGCGATCGGTCTGTCGATGGCCGGGTCGGCCTCGCTGACCCTGGCGGTCTGGCATCCCCAGCAGTTCATCTACGCGGGTTCGATGTCGGGCTTCCTCAACCCCTCCGAGGGTTGGTGGCCGGGTCTGATCAACCTGTCGATGGGCGATGCCGGCGGCTACGAGTCTGACGACATGTGGGGTCCGTCCAGTGACCCGGCCTGGACGCGGAACGACCCGATGGAGCAGATTCCCCGGTTGGTCGCCAACAACACCCGGATCTGGATCTACTGCGGTAACGGTCAGCCCAACGAGCTCGGCGGCGGCGATGTGCCGGCGACGTTCCTCGAGGGCCTGACCATCCGCACCAACCGCACCTTCCGCGACAACTATCTTGCCGCGGGCGGTAAGAACGGTGTGTTCAACTTCCCGGACAACGGCACCCACAACTGGGCGTACTGGGGCCGGGAGCTGCAGGCGATGAAACCTGATCTGCAGCGGGTTCTGGGCGCAACTCCTACCCAGGGCAGCTGACCCGAAATACACGAAACGGGCCGTCGGCATAGCCGGCGGCCCGTTTTCGTTGGTCTGGGACTTCCTGTCCGGGACTATTTCAGCTCGGTTGAACTCAAGCCCAGTAGCCGCCGGGCGACGACCAGCAACTGGATCTGCTGGGTGCCCTCGAAAATGTCCAGAATCTTGGAGTCGCGCGCCCACTTCTCCAGCAGTGTCTGCTCGGAATAGCCGGTAGTGCCGGCCATTTCGACGGCTTTGAGAGTGATATCGCTGGCCACCCTGGCCGCTTTGGCCTTGCCCATCGACGCCTCTTTGGAGTTCGGGATGGCATTGTCGGCCTGCCAGGCCGAGCGCACGGTCAGCAGGTAGGCGGCCTCCCAGTCCGCCTCCATCCGCAGGAACTCCGCGGCCGGTGCGCTCTGGGCGTGCGCCGGTTTGTCGTAGGAGATCTGAACACCGGCCGCGGTGAGGATGGCGCGCAACTCCTCCAGTGCGGCGCGGGCCACCCCGACGGCCATTGCCGCCACGATGGGCCGGGTGTTGTCGAACGTCTCCATCACCCCGGCGAAGCCCTTGTCCACCTGGATCTCCGGGCTGCCGAGCAGGTTCGCCCTGGGAATGCGGACATTGTCGAACCGGATCGCGGCGGTGTCCGATGCCTTGATGCCGAGTTTGTGCTCCAGGCGTTCGACGGTGACGCCGGGATGTTCGCGCGGAACGATGAAGGACTTGATGGCCGCGCGGCCCTTGGTCTTGTCCAGCGTTGCCCACACCACGATGTGGCTGGCGCGTGAGCCGGCTGTGACGTAGATCTTCTCGCCGTTGATGACATAGGAGTCGCCGTCGAGGACAGCCGTTGTCGACACCGCGGCCGAGTCCGAGCCGAAGGCGGGTTCGGTTATGGCCATCGCCGCCCAGATCCCGGTGCCCAGCCGGGCCAGCTGCTCATCGGTGGCGACCCCGGAGATGGCCGCATTACCCAATCCCTGACGCGGCACCGACAACAGCAGCGCGATATCGCCCCAGGCGATCTCCAGGGAGTTCAGCAGTGCGGACATATTGCCGCCGTTGACATTTCCTTTCGGCCCGTCCTGGCTGTCCCGGAATGCATCGGCGCCGGCGAAGGAGATGGTGTTGGCTGCAGAGATTCCCTCGAACAGACTGGCCACCGTGTCGAGTTCCACCGGGTAGGCATGCTCGTCGAGATCGTATTTCCGGGAAATCGGACGCATGATCTCCGCGGCGCCGGCGTGGGCCATATCGATGACGGCTTCCAGCTTGCGGGGCATTTCCAGATTGATTGCCATGTGGGTTCTTCCGTTTCTCGGACCTGACTACAGGACGACGACACCCTCGGCGACACCGATGGCTCGAAGATCGCGGTACCAGCGCTCCACCGGGTGCTCTTTGGTGTAGCCGTGCCCGCCGAGAAGTTGCACACCGTCGAGGCCGATACGCATTGCCTTGTCGGTGCCGAACTTCCGCGCGAGCGCGGCCTCGCGGGCGAAGGGCAGACCCTGGTCGGCGCGGGCGGCGCCGCGCCAGGTGATCAGTCGCAGCCCGTCGAGTTCGATTGCGATATCCGCGCACATGAAGGCCACCGCCTGCCGACGGGCGACGGGTTCGCCGAAGGCCTCGCGTTCCTTGACGTAGGGGATGACGTAGTCCAGAACGGCATGTGAGGTGCCGACCGCTAGCGCGGCCCAGCCCAGCCGGGACAGTGCGATCGCCTCGGAATAGTCCCCGGCACGCTGGGCGTCGGTGGCTTCCGATTCGCCCAGGCGGGCGCCGACCGGCACCGAGACGCTGTCCAGTTCCACCTGGCCGAGGGCGGCGGCCCGCAGGCCCATGCTGCGGTCCGCCCGAACGGTCAGACCGGAGGTGCCGGACTCCACCACGAACAGGGTGGGCCGGCCGTTGAGTTGCGCTGCGATGACGAACAATTCAGCATCGGCGGCAGCGGGAACCAGCGATTTGGTGCCGTCGATCCGGTAGCCGCCGGGGGTGCGCACCGCGGTGGTTTTGAGCGCGGTGGGGTCGAACAGCGGATGCGGCTCGGTGATCGCCAGGCAGGCCTGTGGGACGTTGTCCCCGGCGAACGCGGGGAGGTAGGTGGCCTGCTGATCGGCGCTGCCCCAGTGGGTCAGCGCGGAGGCCACCCCGCCCGGGGCGAGGATCGGTAGGGCCAGGCCGATGTCGCCGTAGGCCAGGGCCTCGGCCACCAGCGCATTGGTCACGGCGGTGCGGTGCTCGGCGATACCGTCGAAATCCTCGGGCACTTTGATCGCGGTGATGCCGAGTTCGGCGGCCCTGGCGATCAGATCGGCCGGGTGCGCCGCGGCATCGTCGGCATCCCGTGCCGCGGGCCGCAGGATCTCCTCGGCGAACTCTTTGACCGTTTCGACGATCATCTTCTGGTCGTCGTCGGGGGTGAGGTCGAAATAATCGCCGTGTGGGGTCGATGTCAGGCGCACCGCCGGCCCGGTCCGGCCCTGGATCTTGCTGAACTGGCGAGTCGCGGCGCCGGCGGCGGAGAACACCTGTTGGACCCCGTACTGCAGGCCCCGGTTGAGCGGGCCGCGCAGGCCGTGGCGGTCCAGGAACTCCTGCCCGACCAGCGGGGTGAGCAGGGCCAGGCCGATATCCGTGGCGGTGCGTTTGCGCCGGTGCCGGCCGACGGCGCTGTTCCGGGCGCGACCGCTGCGGGAGGGAAGGGTGTTGGTCATGTAGCGCCTCGGGGTGAGTGCGGAGCAGATGCGTGGAACCTATCTTACTCCGGAGTAAGATAGCGAGGGTCGTGTAACCGATCTCACAGACCGGCGAGGGCCGCCAGCACCGCCGGATGTAACAGGCCGTTGGTCGCCACGGCGCTGCCGCCGTGCGGGCCGGCCTCGCCGGCCAGGTTGGTGAAACGGCCGCCGGCCTCGCGGACCAGCAGGTCCAGCGGGGCCAGATCCCAGAGCTTGACCTCCGGTTCGGTGGCGATGTCCACCGCGCCCTCGGCGAGCAGACAGTACGAGAAGAAGTCCCCGAACGCCCGGACCCGCCATACCGCGTCGGTCAGGGCGAGGAAGTGCTCCCGCAGGTCCAGGTCGGACCAGCCGGTCAGGCTGGAGAAGGACAGGCTCGCCGATTTCAGGTCGCCGACGGCCGAGACCGACAACCGGCGCGGCGGTGCGCCGGCCAGCGCCGTGTGTGCACCGAGTCCCCGGCCGGCCCACCAGCGCCGGCGCAGGGCCGGCGCGCTCACCACACCGACGGTCGGGATTCCGTCCTCGAGCAGCGCTATCAGGCTGGCCCACACCGGAACGCCGCGGACGAAGTTCTTGGTGCCGTCGATCGGGTCGATCACCCACTGCCGTCCCTGGAGCACCGGCGCTCCGCCGCGTTCCTCACCGAGGATGCGATCGTCGGGACGTTCCCGGGCGAGTATGCCGCGTACTTCGCGTTCCACGGCGATATCGGCGTCGGTAACCGGGGTTAAATCGGGTTTTTGGTCGACCCGGAGATCGAGCGCGCCGAACCGCGCCAGCGAAACGGTGTCGGCGCGCACGGCAAGGGACAGGGCCAGATCGAGGTCGCGGGCGATACCTGGGTCCATCTCTTCACCACTTACGGATCCGGCGACTTCGCCACCTGCATTCCCCGCGTCTTCGCCACCCACGCTCGTAGTCCTACCATGGCCTGATGATGGAATTCGGGATCCTGCTGCTCATCATCGGAGCCCTGGCGCTGATCCTCGGTCCGCGGCTGATGGCACGCCGCGGTCCGCGCGGTGAGATGGCCCACGGGACGCTGCTGGTGACCGGGGTGAGCCCGCAACCGGACGTCCCGGGCGAACAGTTCGTCACGATCACCGGGGTGATCACCGGGCCGACTGTCAGCGAACATGTGGTCTATCAGCGGATGGCGGTGGATACCGCCGCGTGGCCGACCATGGGGCAGCTGATGCCGGTGATGTACTCACCGAAGAATCCGGACAAGTGGCTGTTCGCGCCCCCCGAACAACCGCAGCCGGAACAGTACGGTCCCTGAGCTTCTGCCCCGGAACAGCGGCTTGCCCGGTTCTAGGGCCGGTGCGCAATGTGCAGCAGATCGGCCACCCGGGCCAGCTTCACCCGTGGGCGGCCGTGCGGTTCGCCCGCTGTGCGCTCATGGCTGTCGATCAGCTGCCAGTGGTCGTCGGTGACCACCGCCGGCTGCCGTTCTGCCAGCCACCTGGCCAGCTCATCGGTGTAGTCCGGCCCGACCTCGTCGAAGTCGGTGCCGGTCAGATCGGCGAGTAAGGTGTCGACGGTCTCCTGAGAGTCCTTTTTGTTGGTGCCGATCACGCCCGACGGTCCGCGTTTGATCCACCCCACGACATAGTCGTTGGTGCGCCCGGTGATCCGCCCACCGGTATGCGGGATGGTGCCGGACCGCTCATCGAAGGGCAGGCCGGGAATGGCCACTCCGCGGTAGCCCACCGCACGCACCACCAGTTGGGTGGGCAGTGTGTGCCGCTCGCCGGTATCGACGGCCACGGTGCGGCCGTCGTCATCGGTGGTGAGCTCATTTCGGCCGAGCACGATGTTCTCCACCCGTTGAAGGCCGGTGATCTCGACGGGAGAGGAGCAGAAGCGGAAAACGATGCGCCGCATGCCCTCTCGCGGCTCACGGGTCGAGTAGTCCCGCAGAATCCTGATGTTCGCGGCAGTGGTCTTACCCGCGGCAGCGGCATCGGCGTCGGTGATCCCCGCGAGGTCGGCTGGATCGACGATCACGTCGACGCCCTCCAACTCGCCGAGCTCGCGTAGCTCAAGGGTGGTGAACGCGCCCTGTAGCGGGCCGCGGCGTCCGACAATCACCACCTCGGCCACGCCGCGCTGGTGGAGGGCATCGAGGGCATGGTTTGCAATATCGGTCTGAGCCAGCACATCGGGGTCGGTCACCAGAATCCGCGCCACATCGATGGCGACGTTGCCGTTGCCGACGACCACCGCCCGGCCGCTGGAGATATCCGGAGTCATCTCAGCGAAGTGCGGGTGGGCGTTGTACCAGCCGACGAAGTCGACCGCCGCGACGCTGCCCGGCAGTTCCTCGCCGGGAATTCCCAGTGCCCGGTCGGACTGTGTTCCCACGGCGTAGACCACCGCGTCATAGCGCTCGGCGAGTTCGTCGGCGCCGACATCGCGCCCGACGGCGATATTGCCGAAGAACCGGAACCGGGGGTCCGCCGCCGTCTTCTCGAAGGTGCGGCTGACCGACTTGATCTTGGGGTGGTCCGGCGCGACACCCGAACGAACCAAGCCCCAGGGAGTGGGCAGCATCTCCAGCATGTCGATGTGTACGTCGGCGCCGCCGCCGATCGACTCGTCGGCGAACCGCAGCAGGGATGCCGCCGCGAAATACCCGGAGGGACCGGCTCCGACGATGGCGACGTAGTAAGGACGCATGCTGGGATGGTAATCACCGGGCTGCCGGGCCGGTAACGTGAGACTGCGTGGAACCGGATCGACAGTCGGATATCGCTGCCCTGGACGCCACCCTGACGACGGTGGAGCGGGTACTCGACGTCGACGCGCTCCGTGGGCGGATCGAGAAACTCGAGCACGAGGCCTCCGACCCGAACCTTTGGGATGACCAGAGTCGGGCCCAGCGGGTCACCAGTGAGCTCTCGCACGCGCAGGGTGAGCTGCGCCGGGTGGAGGGGCTGCGGCAGCGCGTGGAAGACCTTCCGGTGCTCTACGAGCTGGCTGCGGAGGCCGAGGGACAGGATGCCGCCGAGGGCCTCACGGAAGCGGATGCCGAGCTGAAGGCACTTCAGGCCGATGTGGAGGCCATGGAGGTCCGAACCCTGCTGTCGGGTGAGTACGACGAACGCGAGGCGCTGGTCAATATCCGATCAGGTGCCGGCGGGGTCGATGCCGCCGACTGGGCGGAGATGCTGATGCGGATGTACATCCGTTGGGCGGAGCAGCACGGCTACGGGGTGGAGGTGTTCGACACCTCCTATGCGGAGGAGGCCGGCATCAAGAGCGCCACGTTCGCGGTGCACGCTCCCTACGCCTACGGCACGTTGTCGGTGGAGCAGGGCACCCACCGGTTGGTGCGGATCAGCCCGTTCGACAACCAGGGCCGCCGCCAGACCTCCTTCGCCGAGGTCGAGGTGTTGCCGGTGACCGAAACGACCGACCATATCGACGTTCCGGAGACCGATCTGCGTGTCGATGTCTACCGGTCCAGCGGGCCGGGCGGGCAGTCGGTGAACACCACCGACTCCGCGGTTCGACTCACCCACATCCCGACCGGTATCGTGGTGACCTGCCAGAACGAAAAATCGCAGCTACAGAACAAAGTGGCTGCGATGCGGGTTCTCCAGGCGAAACTGCTGGAACGAAAGCGGCAGGAAGAACGCGCTGAGCTAGACGCCCTCAAAGGTGACGGTGGCAGCTCATGGGGGAACCAGATGCGCTCCTACGTTCTGCACCCCTACCAAATGGTCAAGGACCTGAGAACCGACTACGAAGTCGGCAGTCCTGCCGCCGTCCTGGATGGGGACATCGACGGATTCCTGGAAGCGGGAATCCGGTGGCGCAACCGACGAGATGACGACTGACTTCCTAGCATTCCCGCTGGCCCAGAAGTGGCATGACTTCTGGCATGGCCAACTCGGTGAATTCATCCTGGACCGGGGCCTGCGTCTGACGATGCTGTTGATCGGTGGCCTGCTGGTGGCCCGGCTGATCAGCTGGACGGCCCGGCGCATCAGCTGGCATATCGATGCGAACTTCGAGGAAAGCGATGCGCTGGTCCGCTCGGAGAGTGTCAAACATCGCCAGGCCGTAGCCTCGGTGATCTCCTATATCGCGATCGCCATGCTGGGAGTGGTCGTCGCGGTTCAGGCGACCGGCATCCTGGAGATTCCGGTCGGTTCCCTGGTGGCACCGGCGGCGGTGCTGGGCGCCGCGCTGGGGTTCGGTGCCCAGCGTCTGGTCCAGGATCTGCTCAGCGGGTTCTTCATCATCACCGAGAAGCAGTACGGATTCGGCGACCTGGTCGAACTCACCCTGGGCCCCAGTAACTCCGCGATGGGGACTGTCGAGGAGGTGACCCTGCGGGTCACCAAGCTGCGCACCTCCGAGGGGGAGATGTTCACCATTCCCAACGGCAACGTCATGAAGGCGCTCAATCTGTCCAAGGACTGGGCGCGGGCCGTCATCGACATCCCGGTGCCCAGTTCCGCGAACCTCAACGTGGTCAACGAGGTACTGCACGAGGTCTGTGAAGCGGCCGCCGAGGACTCCGGGCTGAGCGAACTCTTGCTGGACAAACCCCAGCTCATGGGGGTGGAGAGCATCGAGAAGGACACGGTGAACCTACGCATGGTGGCCCGCACCCTGCCCGGTATGCAGTTCGAGGTCGGTCGCCGGCTCCGGCTGCTGGTCATCGCCGCGCTCACCAAGGTCGGTGTCCTCACATCCGGGGACAGCACGCCGATCGTCGGGGGGCTGGCCGCCACGGCGGTCGCCGGGAGCCCTGAGGCCGGGTTCCCGGGAACGGGGCAGCGATGAGCGGCAGCAATCGGCGGGAAGGCCGCCGCTGGCCCGGCTACCTGTTCGGTGGACGCGTCCGGACGTCCACGGTCGCGTTGATCCTGGTCTTCCTCGGCAGCTGGTGGATCTTTGAGACTTACCAGCCCGTACCGGCGCCTCCGGCGCAGATCCCGGCCACCAACGTGGTGCCACCGGGCTTCATCCCCGACCCGGCCTACACCTGGGTCCCGCGTACCGACGTCCAGCTGCCGACCACGACCACCACGACCACCACGACTCAGACCTCACCGACGACACCGACGACACCAACCACCCCGACGAGCGGTGAGGAGACGACGCCGACCACGGCGTCCGAGCCGGCAGGCGCGCCGACCACCACGGCCCCCGGCGCCCCGGAGACGTCGGTGGCCCCGAGCCCGCCGGAATCGCCGACCACCGGTGCGGCCCCGACCGCTCCGAGGCCCTAGGCCCGCGGGGTCTGGGGCTACACTGACGAGCCGTGATGATCACTCTCGACCATGTCACCAAGCAGTACAAGGCGTCCGCACGCCCTGCGCTGGACAATGTCAGTCTCAATGTCGACAAGGGCGAGTTCGTCTTCCTGATCGGCCCGTCCGGGTCGGGTAAATCCACCTTCATGCGCCTGCTGACGGCCGAGGACACCCCGACGTCCGGGGAGATGCAAATCTCAAAATTCCACGTCAACAAGCTTTCCGGCCGGCAGATTCCCAAACTGCGGCAGGTCATCGGCTGTGTGTTCCAGGATTTCCGGTTGTTGCAGCAGAAGACGGTATTCGAGAATGTGGCGTTCGCCCTGGAAGTGATCGGCAAACAAAACGACCTCATCAAGAAGGTGGTGCCGGAGGTGCTGGACATGGTCGGGTTATCCGGTAAAGCCAACCGGATGCCGGGCGAACTGTCCGGTGGCGAGCAGCAACGCGTCGCCATCGCGCGGGCATTCGTCAACCGGCCGCTGGTGCTGCTGGCCGACGAGCCGACCGGCAACCTCGACCCGGAGACCAGCCGGGAGATCATGGACCTGCTGGACCGGATCAACCGCACCGGTACCACCGTGCTGATGGCCACCCACGACCACCACATCGTCGATTCCATGCGCCAGCGGGTGGTGGAACTGTCGCTGGGCCGGTTGGTGCGCGACGAACAGCGCGGCGTCTACGGGATGGACCGCTAGATGCGCGCCGGGTTCCTCTTCAACGAGGTCGCCACCGGGCTTCGTCGGAACGTCACCATGACGATCGCGATGATCCTGACCACGGCCATCTCGATCGGTCTGTTCGGCGGGGGCATGTTGGTGGTTCGGCTGGCCGACCAGTCCCGCGATATCTACCTCGACCGGGTCGAGAGCCAGGTCTTCCTCAATAACGACGTTTCGGTGGCCGACCCCAGCTGCGACGCCGAGCCCTGCGTGGGTCTGCGGGCGGCAATCGAAGCCCGCGACGATGTGAAGTCGGTGCGGTACCTCAACAAGGACGACGCCTACTACGACGCGGTCGCCAAGTTCCCCGAATATAAAGACGTCGCCAGCCGGGACTCGTTCCCGGCGTCATTCATCGTCAAACTCAATGATCCCGAGCAGCACAAAGAATTCGATACCGCCATGCAGGGCCAGCCCGGCGTGCTCAACGTGCTCAACCAGAAGGAGCTGATCGACCGGCTGTTCGCGGTGCTCGACGGGCTTTCCCGGGCCGCGTTCGCGATCGCGGTGGTGCAGGCGATCAGCGCAATCCTGCTGATCGCCAATATGGTTCAGGTCGCCGCCTACACCCGGCGCACCGAGATCGGGATCATGCGCATGGTTGGCGCGACGCGTTGGTACACGCAGCTGCCGTTCCTGCTCGAGGCGGTGTTGGCCGCGACGATCGGTGTGGTGCTTGCCATCGCGGGTCTGATCACGGTGCGCGCGCTATTCCTGGAAAAAGCTTTGGACCAGTTCTACCAAGCCAACCTGATCGCCCGGATCGACTACGCCGACATCCTCTACATCGCGCCGATCATGTTCGGTATCGGGGTGGCCATGGCCGCCGCCACCGCCTACGTCACCCTGCGGCTGTACGTGCGGAAGTAGCGTGGTCAAGTCATCGGTGGAGCGTAAGGCGGCGGCGGCCAAGAAGGCCGGCGACGTCAAGGGCGGCAAGAAGATCGTGGCGACCAACCGCAAAGCCCGGCACAACTATTCGGTGCTTGAGGTGTTCGAGGCCGGCGTCGTGCTGACCGGAACCGAGGTCAAGAGCCTGCGAGAGGGTCAGGCCTCGCTGGCCGACGCATTCGCCACCGTCGATGACGGCGAAATCTGGCTCCGCAACCTGCATATCGCCGAGTACCACCACGGCACCTGGACCAACCACGCCCCGCGGCGCAACCGCAAACTGTTGCTGCACCGCCGGCAGATCGACACGCTGGTGGGCAAGATCCGGGACGGCAACCTGACCCTGGTGCCGCTGTCGTTGTATTTCACCGACGGCAGGGTGAAGGTGGAACTGGCGTTGGCCCGCGGTAAACAAGCCCACGACAAACGCCAGGACATCGCGCGCCGCGACGCGCAACGGGAGGTGGTCCGCGAACTCGGCCGCCGCGCCAAGGGTATGTCGTGAGTGGTCTGGGTGCGCCCGAGGCCATGCTGGATATCGCCTACCGGCAAGCCCGGAAAGGACTGTCCGAGGGGGGTATTCCGATCGGGGCGGCATTGTTCGGGGCCGACGGTGGACTGCTCGGTGCGGGCCGGAATCGGCGGGTCCAGTCCGATGATCCCTCAGTGCATGCCGAGACCGACGCCTTTCGGGCCGCCGGGCGCCAACGGGACTACCGATCGACCACCATGGTGACCACACTGTCGCCGTGCTGGTACTGCAGCGGGCTGGTGCGCCAATTCAATATCGGCGCGGTCATCATCGGGGAGGCCCGAACCTTCACCGGTGCGCACCGCTGGCTCGCCGATGCGGGTGTGCCGGTGACGATTCTCGACGATGGACGATGCGCGGCCATGATGGCCGACTTCATCGCCGCGAACCCCGAACTGTGGAACGAGGACATCGGGCGCAGCTGAGATCACGGCACTTCGGGGTGGTGCGCTCCCGATGTCCACTAGCATCGCAGAGATGGCCGACGTTCCCGCCGATACACCTCGACCGCGTACCGTCCTCGACAAGAGCGAGACGCTGTCCGCGCTGTTCGCCTCCTGGGACGGGATCGAGGCCTTGCTGGCCGATCTGCCCGACGATGCCTGGCAGGCGCCCACGGCCCTGCCCGGATGGACCGTCCACGATGTCGTCGCCCACATCATCGGCACCGAGATGATGCTGTCGGGAACACCGACTCCGGAGGCTGTGGCGGCCCGGCCCGAATACGTGCGCAACGATATCGGCGCGCTCAACGAGGCATGGGTGGAGCATCTGCGCGGGGAATCCCCGGCCGCCATGCTGGCCAAATTCCGGGATATCACCTCCCGGCGCAAGGCGATGCTGTCGGCGATGCCGATCGAAGAGTGGAACGCCGTCACCCTGACCCCGGCCGGCCCGGACAGCTACGGCCGTTTCATGCGGGTGCGGGTATTCGACTGCTGGATGCACGAACACGATATCCGGCATGCGGTGGGCCGGTCGGCCGGCGATGACGAACTCGCCGGGCCGGACTCCCGGCTGGCCCTTGACGAGATGGTCACCAGTATGGGGTTCGTCGTGGGCAAGAAGGGGAAGGCGCCGGACGGATCACGGGTTCTCATCGCACTCACCGGGCCGCTGTCACGGCAGATCCGGGTCGTCGTGGACGGCCGAGCCGCCCTGGTCGAGGATTTCAGTGGTCTGGATCCGACCATCGCCATCACCGTCGACGGCCTGCAGTTCACCAGGCTGGCGGGGGGGCGGGCATTGTTCGCCGACCGCCCGCAGGACATCGAGTACGCCGGTGACGCCGAAGCCGGGGCCCGGATCGTCGAGAACCTCGCCTACGTCATCTAGTGCCATCGCGCCATCGGGGGCACCCGGGGGCGGTGCCCAACAGGTGTCCATCGGCGGCGGTACCAACTCTGCGGTCCGGGGGCGACCGGAAATTTCCGATGGCCTTCTGTCGTTGGACTCAAGTACGATCGAAGAACCACATCGAAGGTATCGGGTGGGATGCGAGGGGCTGAACGGTTTCGACTTCGCGCATCGAATCAAGGGAAGCGTGCCGGTGCAGGCAAGAGACCACCGTAAGCGTCATTGCAACCAATTAAGCGCCGATTCCAATCAGCGCGACTACGCCCTCGCTGCCTAAGCGACGGTGTGTCTGTCAGACCGGGAGCGCCCTCGACCCGGATCCTGGCATCAGCTAGAGGGATCACCGATGAGTCCGGTCGCGGGACTCAAAGGGACATTCACAGCGACTGGGATCGTCATCTCGGCTTGTTCGCGTGACCGGGAGATCCAAGTAGAGACATAGCGAACTGCGCACGGAGAAGTCTTGAGGGAATGCCGTAGGACCCGGGTTCGATTCCCGGCAGCTCCACCGGTATAACGGCAGGCCAGGGCCATAAAAGCCCTGGCCTGTTTTGTTTTCTCGGCGAGACTCCTACGACAGCAGCCCTTCTTTTATCAGCCACGACCGTGCCACCAGGGCGGGATCTTCACCGTCGCTATCGACCCTGGCGTTCAGCGCCATCATCACGTCATTGGTGAGTTTCGGGTTCAGTTGCCCGAATATCTCCTCCAGTTCCGGATGCGCCGCCAGCAGATCGGAATTGACAACCTCGGTGAGGTTATAGAGCGGGAAAAACTGTTTGTCATCCTCGAGCACCCGCAGGTCAAGAGCCGGGATCCGGCCGTCAGTGGTGAACACCTCACCGAAATTACAATCGCCGTTGGCGGTGGCCGTGTAGATGACACCGGTGTCGAGTGTGGTCACTTCGCCCAGGTCGGCCTTCGACAGCCCATAGGTCTGCAGCATCGGCACGAAACCGTCATTGCGGCTCGCGAACTCGCTTTCCACGCAGAAAGTCAGCTCCGATCGCGGCAGTGTGGCCAGATCCGAGAGCTTCCTGACCCCGAGTCGCTCAGCGGCTGAATCCCGGATGGCGAAGGCGTAGGTGTTGTTCATCGGGGCCGGTGGAAGCCAGGTGAGACCGTTTGGCCGGTCCGCCTCATCGACGGCACGCCATTGCGCCTCGGAGCCCTTGACGGGGTCATCGTGGCCCAGATAGTTGATCCACCCGGTGCCGGTGTACTCCGGCGCCACGTTGGCGTCGCCGGTGATCAGGGCCTGTCGCACGCCGAAGCTGCCCGGGGTGTTGGTCATGTTGGTGACATCTGCGCCGGCGGCTTTGAGGATGATCGAGAGCATATTGCCCAGGATTAACTGCTCGGTGAAATCCTTCGCCGCAACGGTGATCTTCACCCCGTCCAGCGAGTCATAGTGCTGGATCGTTCCCGGCTTCGCGTCGAGAACCATGCCGCTGGCAGACTCCAGCCCACACGCGGTCACCGTCGCAGCGACGGCCGCGGCCCCGACGAACATCCGCACGCCCACGCGCTTCGCGCGCCGTTTTTCGGTGCGGCCCACACCGCTGAACCGTGGAACAACACCCGTGCGCATGCCGATCACAGTCCTTTCGGCGCGGCAAGTATTTCGACGACCCGTGCTAGCCAGTCGATGAAAAGTGCAAGCGCCGCAACCAGAATGGCGCCCACCACCAGCGTGACGGTCTGTTGGAGCTTGATACCGGTGGTGATCAGCTGACCCAGCCCGCCGGCTCCGGTGAACGACGCCAGGGCCGCGGTTCCGACGATGAGCACCAGTGCTGTGCGCACACCCGCAATGATGACGGGCAACCCCAGCGGAAGCTCCACCCGCAGTAATGTGGCGGCGCTTGACATCCCCATTCCCCGGCCGGCCTCCACCAGTCGCGGGTCGACACCGTCAAGACCGGTGACGGTGTTGGCCACGATGGGCAGGGCGCCGTAGACGACGAGGGCAACGATGGCTCCCAGCGGGCCGATCCCGAAGACCACCGCGCCCAGCGCGATGAGACCGATGGCCGGTGCCGCCTGTCCGAATCCGGCGACGGTGATGATCGGCTTGGAATAGCGCCGCATGCCGCCGCGGGTGAGCGCGATCCCCAGCGGGATCGCTATCAGACATGTCAGCACGGTCGCGGACAGGCTGACGGCCATATGCTGGCCCAGAAGGGTGAGAAGATTCGGCACCGCGAGTGAACGCTGTTCGGATTCGGATACATCGGCCAGCTGGACGTAGATCAGGCATCCGGCCACCGCCGCGATACAGGCCAGCGGCTGTATCACCCAGCGGGCGAGGCCAGGTGGTCGGGTCCGAGTGGCCGAGGCGGGTTCAGGGTCGACGTCGATCACCGCTGAGGTCACTGAGACGGCCCGCCCGCATGCGCCGCGTCCCGGGCGCCGGAGATCGCATCCATGATGGTCTCGACCCGGATCACACCCTGGTAGGCGCTTCGCCGTCCGGTGACCACGACGACGCCGTGCGAGGAGGTCAGCATCTCATCGAGTGCGTCGTTGAGCGTCGAGGCCAGGTTCACACTTTCCAGATCGTCATCGCGCGCGACTTTCTTCAGCGCCTGCGCGCGGTCGAGGTCCTCCAGCGACATCCACCGCAGCGGCCGGTCCTGCGAGTCGAGCACGATGACGTGCTCCCGGTCGATGGCCTGCGCGGCGCGGGCCGCCTCGGCCGGATCGTCACCGATGTGGGCGACCGCTGCATCGTGCAACGTCACATCGCGCACCCGGCTCAGGGTGAGCTGCTTGAGCGCCGCCCCGGCCCCGACGAAGTCCCGGACGAAGTCGTTGGCCGGGTTGGTCAGGATCGCTTCCGGGGTGTCGTACTGAACGATCTTGGATCCTGCCTGCAGGATTGCGATCCGATCTCCGAGTTTCACCGCCTCGTCGAAGTCGTGGGTGACGAAGACAATGGTCTTGCGAAGCTCATCCTGCAGGCGGAGCAGTTCGTCTTGCAGCCGCTGCCGGGTGATCGGGTCGACCGCGCCGAAAGGTTCGTCCATCAACAGCACCGGGGGATCCGCCGCCAGTGCGCGGGCCACCCCTACCCGCTGCTGCTGCCCGCCGGACAATTCGCGGGGATAGCGGTCACGGTATTGCTCCGGGTCCAAGCCCACCAGGTCGAGTAGCTCGTCGACCCGCTCGGCGATCCGCTTCTTGTCCCATTTGAGCAGGCGCGGCACGATAGCGATGTTGTCGCCGACGGTGAAGTGCGGGAACAGCCCGGCACCCTGGATGACGTAGCCGATATGACGCCGCAGTTCGTCGGCATTGCGCTCGGTGACGTCGTCGTCTCCGATGAGGATGCGCCCGCTCGTCGGCTCGATCAGGCGGTTGATCATCTTCATGGTGGTGGTCTTACCGCAACCCGAGGGGCCGACGAACATGACGATCTCCCCGGCCGGAATTTCGATGGTGACATTGTCCACCGCGGGGGTTGAGGTGTCGTCATAGCGTTTGGTCACACCGTCGAGCAGGATGCGAGCCGCTCCGCTGGGCGCCGACTGGTTGCGGTGAACCTGATCGGATGTTGCCAGGTCAGACACGGATCCCCCTTGAGGTGGTGAGTCGGGTGAGTACGTTGAGCACGGTGTCGAGGATGACGGCCAGGATGAGGATGCCGAGGGTTGCCGTCACGATCGAGTTGGTCGCGTTGGCCCCGCCCATCCGGGAGATCCCAGAGAAGATGTAACCGCCCAGCCCGGGGCCTAGCGCGAATGCCGCGATGGCCGCGATGCCCATGAGCATCTGGGCCGACACCCGCACACCGGTCATGATCACCGGCCAGGCCAGCGGTAGCTCCAGTCGCAACAGGGTGCTGAGCCTGCTCATACCCATCCCGCGGGCGGACTCCACCAATGTCTGATCCACGCCGGTGAGCCCGACGACGACGTTGCGCAGAATCGGGAACACCCCGAAAAACGACAGCATGATGACCGAGGGCAGAACGCCGAGGCCGACGAATCCGACCAGGACTCCCAGCAGGGCATAGGACGGGATGGTCAGACCGATGGCGGATGCGGTGTTGCCCATGGCCACGCCCCAGGGCGAGCGGTAGATCAGCACGCCGATGAGGACCGCGATCAGGGTCGCGATGGCCAGAGTCTGAACGACGAGGCTCATATGCTGGTAGGCGAGGAAAGACAGCACCGCCCAGCGATCTCGAACGAACTCGAGCAAACCCATAAAGTCGCAAACGCCTCACTGTCTCGTTTCCTCCAACCTGTCACGTTTTCTGTAACCCAGTCAAACGAACGTCGGCCTTGCCCCGGCGCGAATCACGCCGGTATCGGCGCCCAGCTCTGATGCGGAAAACCACAGCGGGTGCGTAATGTGCTGGGCAGCTGCGCGTTTCACCCCTCAATAGGGTGACGGTTTAGGCGGAGCACGTGGCGGGAAACCGTATAGCCGGCGGGCATAGCCGACAAGTGAGGTCAGTCAGGCCTATCCGTCGATGCTCTGCTTGACGTCGGCCGCGGCTCGGGTGTTGTTGCCCCAATGGTTCGTCGCAGCTGCGCGCGGCGCTGCACCAGGAACACCAAAACCGTTATCACACACGCGGTGAGGTAGACGAACATCAGGTATTTGCCGCCGAACGCCGACTGACCGGACACGCCCGCGACACTGATGCCGATCATGCCGAGCAGGTAACTCGCGGGGATGATGGCCAGAACGTAGGGGGATAACTCCCGGGCCCGCCGGCTGATCAGCAAGAAGAGAAACCCGGTCAGCAAGTTGGAGATGCCGAAGGCTCCCAGCATGAAGAACTGGTCCGACGGCGTCGTGACCGGGTCGAAGCCGGCGATGTGCACCCCAGACCAGCGCAGCAGGAAGGTGTGCATGACGCCGCGAATCAGATCCACGATGCCGAGTGCGAAAAGCACCGTGGCCGGGAGTCGGAAGATATCCCGCCCTGAAGTCACTGCCGGCTCAGTTCCGATGCCGCCCGCGCTTCGCCGGCGGCGGGATCGTCGTCGAGGAGCTGGATCTCGAGGCTGTGAAGTGTGCCCGCGAACGGGAACGGCGCCCGGTATCGCTCGGATACCGCCGACCCATGGTTGTAGCCGATGCTGGCGCCAACCGAGGAGATCATCATCATGATCAGTGGCACCTCGATGGTTCCCGCCGGCTGGCCGTCAACGTCGAGGCTGATCGACCCGGTGCGGCCCGGGCCCCGGCGCAGCCGAACCACGAGGCTGGTTTCTCCGATGGGGACCGGAATGGTCGACTCGACGACGGAGTGGTCGTTGAATGCGTTGTAGTCGAGGACAAGTCTGTCGTTCTGTACAAACACCGCGATACCGGAGTTCTCGGTTCCGGTCGCAAACAGCACGCCCTCCTGGCCGGCGGTCCGCGAGATCCGCGCGGTGAGATCGAAATCGTGCCCTCCGATGGCCGCCGCCGCCTGGCCGGGTAACGGCGACATCGGTGGTCGGTAGACGTAATGCCGGTCGACCGGGTGCGGGGAGTTCGGCCGGAACCTGGCTCCGAAGAGTTCGATGGTGCGGTCATCAAGCGGGAGGACGCCGTACTTCTCGGCTTCGGTCCACCACAGCTTGACCATGGTCGCTAGCCGATCGGGCTGCGCGGCTGCCTGATCGTTGCACTCCGACCAGTCGGTGGCCAGATGGTAGAGCTCCCACCGCTCGGTCTCGAAGTCGTTGCCCGGCAGATGTTTACAGACGGCTTTCCAGTCACCGGCGACGATGGCCCGGCTGCCCATCATCTCGAAATACTGGACCGTGTTCGTTGCGGGAGCACCCGGATCGTCGAGGGCGCCGGCAAAAGAATGACCCGTCACCGGGAGTTGCTCGATACCGCGGTAGCTCTGCGGCGGTGTCACCCCGAGCAGGTCGTAGATGGTCGGCACCACATCGGAGACGTAGACGAACTGATCGCGAGTGCTGCCGCGCTGATCGGCAGCGATCCGGGTCGGATAGTGCACGATCATCGGCACGTGTACGCCGCCCTCGTGAGTGTTCTGCTTGTACCACTTGAACGGTGCGTTACCGCATTGCGCCCAGCCCCACGGATAGTTGGTGTGGCTGTGCGGGCCGCCGATATCCTCGAGGCGATCCATCACCTCGTCAGGGGTGTCGAGGAGGCCGTTGAAGAACTTCATCTCATGCAGCACCCCGAACGGTCCGCCCTCCTGTGAAGCGCCGTTGTCGGCGAGCACCAGCAGGATGGTGTTATCCAGTTGGCCCAGATCACGCAGGCCGTCGACGAGCCTGCCGATCTGATCGTCGGTGTGGTCCAGGAAAGCCGCGAATGCCTCCTGTAACCGGCACGCCAGCCTGCGCTGACTGTCCCCGAGGTCATCCCAGGCGTCCACTCCCGGGTTGCGCGGCGCCAGCCCGGTACCTGCTGGGATCACTCCGCGTTCGATCTGGCGGTCGAACCACCGTTGCCGCACCACATCCCACCCGTCGTCGAACGCGCCCCGGTACTTGGCGAGGTAATCCGCCGGCGCCTGATGGGGGGCGTGCGTGGCGCCGAACGGAAGGTAGAGAAAGAATGGCCGGTCCGGTCGGACGCCGCGAGAGTCGGAAATCATCGTCAATGCCTGATCGACGAGGTCCTCGGAGAGGTGGTACCCGTCCTCCGGCCGTCCGGGCGGTTCGATGGGGTGGTTGTCGCACACCAGCTGCGGATGGAACTGGTCGGTCTCGCCATCCAGAAAACCGTAGAACCGGTCGAAGCCGCGGGCCAGCGGCCACTGATCGAACGGGCCGGCAGCCGAACACTGTTCCATGGGTGCCAGATGCCACTTTCCGACACAGAATGTTGCATAGCCCTGTTGGTGGAGCACCTCGGCGATAGTGGCCGCCTCGTTGGCGATGTGGCCGAGTTGGTGCGGGAAACCGGACCGGAAATTCGAGACCGTCCGCATTCCGACTGCGTGTTGGGATCGGCCCGTCAGTAGCGCGGCCCGCGTCGGCGAGCACAGCGGTGTGACATGGAAATTGGTGAACTGCAACCCATTCGCGGCCAGCGCATCGATATGGGCGGTGTCGATATCAGAGCCGTAACACCCCAACTGCGCAAAGCCGGTGTCGTCGAGCAGGACCAGCACCACGTTGGGGGCATCGGCTCCTGGATGGGGAGGCTCGTCGAACCAGGCCTGCGAGTCGCCCAGGGTGTGGCCGATGGTTCCTTCGAACCGGGACTGTCGGGTCATCGGCTTCCTATCCTTGTTACGGAGTGTGAGGCCAGGTTAGTGAACTGGCCGGCAGGGGATGATCCGAACCGCCGCCGGGATGACATGCAGGCGGGCGGGCGGAGATAGCCGCGCGTGGCTTTGATCTGATCGCGGTCCTTCGGCCTTCTGCGAGACGTACGGCCCACAGTGCGACGCACCGCGCAGTCCGTGTCCCGTGCCCAACGTCATCGGCGGCTGACGCCGCTGGATAGACTTCGGCCGTTCCCGGCCCGTACCGCGTCGGCTCCAGGAGGCCTCCTGATCACGCTATGCTCCGCCGACCGCGGACCCGACCCCGCCGTACTGCACGCTCCGGGCGGATTCACCTGGTTCTATGTCGACCTGGTCGATGATCGGGGCCGCGGCGCCACCCTGATCTGGTCCTGGGGGCTGCCCTTCCTTCCGGGCTACGCGCGCTCATCCCGTATCGGCCGCCCGCAGTTGCCGATCAACCGGCCCAGCGTCAATCTGGTGGTCTACGAGGGTGGGCGTGAGCGGTTCTACCTGCTGTCGGAGTTCGCCCCCGATCACTGCTCCTGGAGCCCGGATAGCCGATCCTGGCGGCTCGGCGACTCCAGCTTCACCTGGACCGACACCCCGTCCCCCGAGGGCGACGCTCCGACTCGCGCGTTAAAGGCCGATCTCGACCTCGCGCTGCCCACCGGCGGCCGGGCCACCGGTCAGCTATGGCTCTCCGGCCCGCTGCGCCGTGACCCGCCCGGGGCCGCCGGGCCCGCCGGTCCGACCGGGGCCCACGTGTGGGCCCCGATGATCGCCGCCAGCCGGGGTGGCCTGGACCTGCAGATCCCCGGTGGCGACTTTCGGGTCGAGGGCCGCGTCTATCACGACCGCAACAGCGCCACCCGGCCGCTACATGACCTCGGCGTGCAGAGTTGGTTGTGGGGCCGACTCGCGCTGCCGGGCCGCGACCTCATCTTTTATCGACTTGTCCCGTCGGCGCCCGGGGAGCTTCCACGCGATCTTGTCGTGGAGATCGCCGCCGACGGCAGCTCCCGGATGTGTGAGGATCCCAAGCTTGAAGTGGGCGGCCTGCGCCGCAGCCTCTGGGGACTGTCGTGGGCGGTTAGCATCACTTTCGCCGACCCAGACGGCCGCCCGGTCTCGGCGGAAGTCAGTACCGTGCTCGACAACGGACCGTTCTATCAACGCTATCTGCTGCGCGGTCGGTGCGGCGGGCAGCAGGGGTACGGCATGGGGGAGAACCTGGTGCCGGACCGGGTCGACTCCGACCTGCTGCGGCCCCTGGTACGGATGCGGGTCCACCGTGCCGGCGGGCCGAACTCGATGTGGCTGCCGCTGTTCTCCGGTGATAGCGACGGCCGGTGGGCCAGACTGATCGGCCGTTCGGGCCCCGTGCGGGTATGAGCCACGAGCTGTCGGTTGGCGCCCTGGTCGACGGATCCGCTCCGCTGTGGGCCCGGGTGGCGGCCGCCCTGCTGGCCCTGCCCGCCTTGCCTGGGCTTGGCCTGGTGGCGTTCAACGCGCTGTTCTGGACCCGCGGCCGGCCGCTGCCGGCGGCCGCACTGGCCGCACCCGGCGGGGTCAGTGTCCTGATACCTGCCCGCGACGAAGTGCACAACATCGAGGCCTGCGTGCGGGCGGCCGACGGTGCCCGCGGTCCGATCACCGAGATCATCGTCTACGACGACTGCTCCACCGATGGCACCGGCGAGTTGCTCGCGAGGTTGCAGGCTGAACTGCCCCGACTCCGGGTGATCGGCGGGGACGGCCTGCCGCCGGGCTGGGTCGGTAAACCGCACGCCCTGCACCGGCTCACCGCCGCGTCAGGCGGCGAACTACTCCTCAACATCGACGCCGATGTCATCTTGCGTCCCGACGGTGTGCTGCGCATGCTCTCGCTGCTCGGCCCGGCCGACCTGGTACCCGGCGGACTCGGTGCCGCGTTGGTCACCGCGGTGCCCCGCCAGCGAACCGGTAGTTTCGCCGAACGGTTGATGATCCCGCTGCTGCACCTGTCCTATGTGGCCTGGTTGCCGATGCCGCTGATCCACCGCACCCGCGACCCGCGGGTGCTGGCGGCGAACGGCCAGCTGCTTCTCATCAGGCGGTCGGCGCTGGCCGCGGCGGGTGGCTGGGCGCGGGTGCGTACCGCGCTGGTGGACGATATGGCCGTGTGCCGCGCGGTGAAACAGAGCGGCGGGCGGGTCGTTTTCGCCGACGGCGACCAGGTGGCCGACTGCCGGATGTACGGCGACGGGGCCTCTCTGTGGCGCGGGTTTTCGAAAAACTTCTACGAGGGTATCGGCGGTCACCCGTTGGCGCTGATCCTCGTGCTGATCCTGCACCTGCTGGTGTTCGTCGTACCATTCGTCGCTCTTCCGATCGCTGCGCTCTCCGGTGCCGGGGGGCTGGCGGCGGCCGCCGCGGTCGGCGTCGGCGCCAACCTGGCACTGCGTCTGATCATGGCGCTGCGCTACGGCCACAGTCCGGTCAGTGTGCTCCTGCACCCGCTGGCCGTGCTGCTGATGATGGGTGTGCTGCTGAACAGCTTCCGGTGCAGCCGGCGCGGTGATATTCGTTGGCGCGGTCGCACGTACGCGGCCCGCGCCCAGCGGGAGGCGGTGTGAACCCTGCCCCGGACCCCGGACCACCCCCGGACGGCGGGGCTGACCGGCAGGCGCTGAGCCGGGCCGGGGACACCAGACACCCGGCTTTTCTCCGTGTGGCGCGCCCCTACGCCCGCCACCGGGTTGCCCGCGGGCTGGACGGTTTGTGGGTGGCTGGACTTGATCGGGCGCGTGCCACGCTGGCCGACCGGCCGGTGCTATTCGCTTCCAATCATGTCGCGTGGTGGGATGCCCTGCTTCTGGCGCTACTCGATGAGGCCCTCGGCGGAACGGGGTGGGCGGTGATGGACGCGGTGAATCTGCGCAAACTGCCCTTCCTCGGCTGGGTTGGGGCGCTGCCGCTGGACCGCAGCAGCCCCGAACGCAGCCGGGAATGCCTTCGGAACTCGGCGGCTCTGCTTGACCGGCCGGGCCGCGGTGTGTGGATCTTCCCGCAGGGCCGCCAACGTCCGGCCCACCTGCGGCCGCTGGATCTCAAGGGCGGTATCGCGGTCATGCACGGCCACAGCCCGGTGGACGTCATCGTCGCGTGCATCGACTACGTGTTTCTGGAGCGGGACCGCCCGGCGGCGCTCGTCTGGTTCGGTCCGCCGCTGCCCGGGTCGGCGGTCGACGGGCAGGCGCTGCTCCCGGCTATCGAGACTGCGCTGCTGGAGGGTCTGGCTGCGATTGATATCGCCGCTGTGGCGGCGACCGACGGGCGCCGGGCCCGCACCCACCCCCAGGACCCGCTGCCCGGGTTCGTCCCGCTGGTGCGCCCCGGGGGGATCCTCCGGACCGTCCGCCGCCGGAGGTCGCATGCCTACTGAACGCGGTGCGGAAATCCTGGTGATCGGTGCCGGTATCGGTGGTCTGGCCGCCGCCCTGGCGTTATCCGCCCGCGGATTGCCGGTGCGAGTGATCGAGGCCGGCGCACGACCGGGTGGTAAGGCCGGCATCGTCGAGCTGGACGGGGTGGTGGTCGACACCGGCCCGAGCGTGTTAACGCTGCCGGAGGTCTTCGCCGGGCTATTCGCCCGTGCCGGGCTACGGCTGGACGAGGTGATCGGCCTGCGCCGTCTCGACCCGGGTTTTCGTTACCGCTGGTCTGATGGTTGCGTGCTGGATGTGGCCCACGACCCGGACCGCACGCTCGCCAACATCCGATCGGTTCTCGGACCGAGTGCGGAGGCTGAACTGGCGGCCTTCCTGGCCTACAGCCGGCGGATCTGGGAGGCGGCGGCGCCGAACTTCGTCCTCGGTCCGGCCCCCACCTGGTCGGCGATGTTCGCCCTGGCCCTGCGCCGCCCGCGGGCTCTGGCCGCAGTCGATCCCCTGCACAGCATGGCCGGTGGTATCGACCGTCACGTTCGCGAGCCGCACCTGCGGATGTTGTTGCGTCGCTACGCGACCTATAACGGCAGCGATCCCCGGCAAGCGCCGGCCACTTTGAACTGCATTGCGCACGTGGAGCTTTCCCTCGGCGGTTATGGCGTGCAGGGTGGAATGTACGCGCTGGTCACCGCGCTGGTCACCGCCATCGAGGCGCACGGCGGGGTGATCGAATGCGGGATACCGGTCGAACGGGTTCTGGTGGAGGGGAATTCGGTCGCCGGGGTGGTCCTGACCGATGGGGGGCAGCGGCGCGGCCGGGCAGTTGTGGTGAACGCCGATGTTGGATGGCTGCGCAACGGCGGGCTGCCGGCGGCCGGGCGTCACCTTCCGGCGGCCACGGCGTCGATGTCCGGGTGGAATGGGGTACTGCGGGCTGCCCGGCGGCCGGACCGGGTGGCTCATGAGGTGCTGTTTCCGGACGACTATGACGCCGAGTTCTGCGATATTTTCGACTATGACCGGCCACCGGCCACGCCGACGGTCTACCTCTGCGCCCAGGAACTCTGCCATGGTCGGGCGGGTTGGACCGATGACGAGCCGGTCTTCGTCATGGCCAATGCCCCGGCCGAACCGGCTGGCGCTCAGCGGGATTCGGAAATGTGGGACGCCGTCGAAGCTGCTGTCACACAGCGAATTCGCGCAGCCGGATTGTGGTCGGACGGCGATGCGCTGGTTTGGCGCCGTAGTCCGGCGGAGTTGGCCGCCGCCTTCCCCGGCAGCCGCGGGGCCATCTACGGCGCGGCCAGCAACGACCGGTTCGCCGCCTTCAAGCGTCCGCCCAATCGGCTGGCCGGTGTGCCCGGTCTGTACCTCGCCTCGGGAAGCGCCCACCCGGGCGGGGGACTGCCGATGGTGGCCCTGTCCGGGCTGGCTGCCGCGGACAGTCTGCTCACCGACCAGTCGGTCAGCCCCTCGCCGACCCGGTGAGAACGGGGTCCGCAGCGTCGGATCACCGCAATACGAGCGGACTCCGCTCCGAAACCACCGGCCGTCGGACTGCCGGGCTCTGAGGGCTAGCTTGGTAGCCGTCAGGTGACGGCGTCGGACGTAGCCGTCCGGCCACGATCGGGCTTCCGGCCCGGATGGTCGGTGCTGATGGTCCGGGTGAGGCAGGAGCAGCGGTGAATCACTGGTTGGCACTGGCCGTCGCGGCCATCTTCATCTGGCTCGGCATGGTGCTGGCCATTTCCTTTTTGGAGGCGCCATTGAAGTTTCGCGCCCCCGGAATCACCATCCAGTTGGGTCTTGGGATCGGGCGTCTGGTGTTCCGGGCGCTGAATGTCTGCGAAGTGGTGTTGGCCACGGTGGCCCTGGTGGCGGTGGTGCTCGGCCGGGCGCCGGGAGGCGCCACGGCGGCGTTGCTGGCGGCGGTGGCCGCGCTTGGCGCCCAGGTCGTCGCCGTCCGGCCCGCGCTGACCCGCCGCTCCGACGCGGTGCTCGCCGACGCATCCGTCGCCCGGTCCGGCCGGTCCCGGGCGCACTTTGTCTATGTCGGGTTTGAAGCAGCGAAAGTGGTGGCACTGTTAGTGGGTGGCGTGCTGCTGCTGGCGTGATCAGAAGAGCGACAGAACAGGCACAGTAAGGACGTGAAGGGCATATGGACGGTCTATCGCTGACACTGCTAGCCGATGAACACCTGGAAGCGGCACGATCGGCACCTGCCGGCCGCTCGGCCCTCACGGTGCACGGCGGGCATGATCACATGCTGCGTCAGACCCTGATCGCGATGGCTGCGGGCACCGAACTGGCAGAGCACAACAGTCCCGGGCAGGCCACCCTGCAGGTGCTGCGCGGGCGGGTGCGGGTAACCGCCGGTTCCGATACCTGGTCGGGCGAACCCGGCGGGTTTCTGATCATCCCGCCCGAGCGACACGGCCTGCATGCTGATTCCGATGCCGTGGTGTTGCTGACGGTGTTGGCCGATAGCCGCAAGGCTCAGGGATAGACCGCGGGTTCCAGGCCGCCGCGCCGTTCTCCGCCGACCAGTGCGAGCAACGCCGGCACCGTTTCGCATGTCACCAGACCGTGCTGTGCGGTGATGTCGTCGATCAGGTCGAAACTGCGCGCGATGTTTTCCGGGGTGTCGATGACGATCGTGGTCACCGGTACTTGGCGGCCCCATTGAATAAATCGGTCCCCCCGCGGTGACCGGTCGCCCTGAAATCCCCAGACGCCGCGCAGCACCGTAGCCCCCATTGCGGCCCGTTGCTGGCGCAATCGGCCGACGATAGCCCGGTGGACGGGCTGACCGTCGTGCCTGGCGGATTCGGAACTGTGGATCATCAGCTTCTGCCACAGCGGGCGGCCGCGGCTGTCGGTGGCGGGCAGAGCCGGCGGCCGATCCAACAGCACCCCGTCGCGTTTGCAGACCCTGATCCGTTCGGTGACGACCAACGGCCGGACCAACGTGTTCTGCAGATCAGGCAGGGCGGCGCGCGCCTGATCGGTGCTGCCGACCGCGATGATCGCCAGCGGAACGTCCCGGTTGCGGCTGAAGAATCGGGCCCGGCGGCGCTGTCCGTCGGCGGTGCCGTCCACCCCGAGAAGTGCGGTGGCTCCGGCGAACCGGTGTTGATAGAACAGGTCGCAGACCGCAGCGAATGCGGGTGTTCTCCGGATCCGTCGGTTGCGACCGAGCGCGACGGTCAGCCGCGCTGACCCGGTATCGGACGCGATGGCCGCGGGTTGGTCGACCAGGCGCGTCCGTTCGACGGTAATCAGCCCGTGCTGCATGAGGGCTGCGATATCACCGGCCAGGTTGCTGATGACGGCATCGGTATCGAGGGCGACGACTGCGAGCGGGGGGTCCTCCGAGAGGCTCAGGGACTCGTCGGTCCGCAGCACGTGATGGGTGCCGAAGCCGGTGATGCCGCGCAGCATGATGCTGGTGTCGACGCAGCGCTCAGTAAACAGATCCAGCATTGCCTCGGCCACGAACTGCGAGCCGCTGCGCTGCCGTTCGCCGAAGTAGGCGGTGAGCTTGAGGTAGTCGGTCACAGCCGGCCCGCAATCCACAGACCGGCGGCTGCGGCGGCCAGTCCCAGCACGACGCTGAGAACGATGTTGAGCACTGCCGGCCCGAGCCGCCGCTCCTCGGCCATGCGCTGGGTCTCCAGCATCCAGGTGGAGAACGTGGTGTAGGCCCCCAGCAATGCCGTCCCGGCCAGCAATGCCGCCGTTGGGCCAAGGGCCAGTCCGCTGACCAAACCCAGTAGCAGCGCGCCGGTGATGTTGACCGTCAACGTGCCAACCGGGAACGATCCCGACGCTCGCCGAGCCACCGCGCCGTCGACCAGGAAACGGGCCACCGAGCCCAGTCCGCCGATGACCATCACACCGGCCCACAGTGCGACGTTCATCAGCGGATCCTCACCCGGCGCACCAATGCGGTCGCGGTGTAGGCCGCCAGTAGCCCCGCGGAGATACTGGCCACGGTGTATCCGGCGGCGAGCGGGTAGTGGCCGTACTCAAGCATCCGCAGTGTCTCGACCTGCATGGTGGAGAAGGTGGTCAGCCCGCCGCAGAACCCGGTGCCCAGCAGCGGGCGGCGATAGGCAGACAACGGCAGCCGTTCGAGGAGTCGGGTTGTGAAGTAGCCGAGAAGGAAAGCGCCGACGATATTGGCCGCGAAGGTGGGCCATGGCCAGCGGCCGGGATCCGGTGCGACCAGCGATTCCAGCCCGGCCCGGGCGGCAGCGCCTAATGCCCCGCCGGCGAAGACCGCCGCCAGTTCCCGCTTGTCATGGCCGAACACCGGCTCAGTATTACCTTCCGGCGGCACAATTACGGGTATGGCGGCCAATCCCCGCGCCGGTACGCCGGCGCAGCCCGAAGACCTCATCGACCTGTCGCAGCTGGTGACGGCGTACTACACGGTGGCACCCGACCCTGACGACGTCGCCCAACAGGTGGCTTTCGGAACCTCCGGGCACCGCGGGTCCAGTCTGGACGGGGCGTTCAACGAGGGTCACATACTGGCCACCACCCAGGCGATCGCCGAGTACCGTGCCGCCCGGGGCATCACCGGCCCGCTGTTTCTCGGCCGTGACACCCACGGCCTGTCCGAGCCGGCCTGGACCACCGCATGCGAGGTGCTGGCGGCCAATGATGTGACGGTGCTGGTCGATGCGGCGGACCGCTACACCCCGACGCCGGCAATCAGCCACGCCATCCTGTCCTACAACCGCGGCCGCGGCACCGGCCTGGCTGACGGGATCGTCGTCACACCGTCGCACAACCCGCCCCGCGACGGCGGGTTCAAATACAATCCGCCCTCTGGCGGCCCGGCCGACACCGATGCCACCGCCGCGATCGCCAAGCGCGCCAACGCGATTCTGCGCGGCGGACTGACGGAGGTGAAGCGGATTCCGGCGGCCCGGGCCCGGCGCCACATGCAGCGTCACGATTACCTGGACGCCTACGTGTCCGACCTGCCCAACGTCGTCGACATCCACGCCATTCGCGCCGAGGGAATCCGGATTGGTGCCGACCCACTCGGCGGGGCCAGCGTCGACTACTGGGCTGCGATCGCCGAGCGGCACAATCTCGCGCTGACCGTGGTCAACCCATTGGTCGACGCGACGTGGCGGTTCATGACCCTGGACACCGACGGCCAGATCCGGATGGACTGCAGTTCGCCCAATGCGATGGCGTCGTTGATCGCCAACCGGGGCAGCTACCAGATCGCCACCGGCAACGATGCCGATGCCGACCGGCACGGCATCGTCACCCCCGACGGCGGTCTGATGAACCCCAATCACTTTCTGGCGGTGGCAATCGAGTATCTCTGCAGCCACCGGCCGGACTGGCCGGCCGGGGTGGCGATCGGCAAAACAGTCGTGAGTTCGTCGATCATCGACCGGGTGGTGGCCGGCCTGGGCCGGACGCTGGTTGAAGTGCCGGTCGGATTCAAATGGTTCGTCGACGGGCTTCTCGGCGGCACGATCGGATTCGGCGGTGAGGAATCGGCCGGCGCATCGTTCCTGAGGCGTGACGGATCGGTCTGGACCACCGACAAAGATGGGATCATCCTGGCGCTGTTGGCATCGGAGATGCTGGCCGTCACCGGTGAGACACCCTCGCAGCGCTACGCGGAGGCGACGGCGAAGTACGGATCGCCGGTCTACGCCCGGGTGGACGCCCCGGCCGATCGCGACCAGAAGGCCCGGCTGGCGAAACTATCACCCGAACAGGTCCGCGCCACCGAGCTGGCCGGGGAGCCGATCACCGCCAAACTCACCGCCGCCCCGGGCAATGGTGCACCGATCGGCGGTTTGAAGGTGACCACCGCCAACGGTTGGTTCGCCGCCCGACCGTCGGGAACCGAGGACGTCTACAAGATCTATGCCGAGTCGTTTCTGGGTTCCGGGCATCTGGCGCAGGTGCAGCAGGCGGCCCGGGAAGTGGTGCATACAGTGATCTCGTGAGTTCGGTAGCCGAGGGAGCCGCGTCGCCGGCCCGGTCTCGGCTTCCCAGCGAGGTCTGGTCACTTGTCACCGCCAACGCAATCATCGCGCTGGGCTACGGGGTGGTTGCCCCGGTCCTGCCCCAACTGGCGCGGCACTTCGGTGTGAGCATCAGCGCGGCGACCTTCATCATCACGGCGTTCGCGGTGATGCGCCTGCTGGCCGCACCGCCAACCGGGCTGCTGGTTCAGCGGCTGGGGGAGCGCAGGGTCTATATCAGCGGGGTGCTGGTGGTCGCCGTTTCCACGGCGGCATGCGCGTTCGCCCAGACCTACTGGCAGCTTCTGGTGTTCCGGGCGCTGGGCGGTATCGGCTCGACGATGTTCTTCGTGTCGGCGCTGGGTCTGATGATCCGGATGAGTCCGGCCGACGCCCGCGGCCGGGTGGCCGGCTTGTTCTCCGGGGCGTTTTTAATCGGCTCGGTCGTCGGACCGGTGGTCGGCAGCTTGACCGCCGGTCTGGGCCTGAGCGCGCCATTCGTCATCTACGGCGCGTTACTGCTGTTCGCAGCAGCCATCGTGCTGATCAGCCTGCGCCATTCGGCGCTCGCCACCCCGGCCGGCGGCGGCGATCCGACCGTGACGGTGCGGTCAGCGCTGCGTCACGGCGCCTATCGGGCGGCGTTGCTGTCCAACTTCGCCACCGGCTGGTCGTTGTTCGGTCTGCGTTTCGCGCTGGTGCCGCTGTTCGTGGTCGAGGGTCTGAACCGCAGTCCCGCGATCGCCGGTCTGGCACTGACCGCGTTCGCGGTGGGCAATGTCATCGCAGTGCTGCCCAGCGGCCGGCTGTCCGATCGGATCGGGCGCCGGCCACTGCTGATCGCCGGGCTGGCGCTGGCCGGGGTCATGACGGCGTTGCTCGGTCTTGCGCCGTCGCTGCCGGTGTTCCTCACCGGCGCGGTGTTCGCCGGGCTGGCGTCGGGGGTCTACAACTCACCGCAGCAGGCGGCGGTGGCCGACATCATCGGCAAAGCCCGCGGCGGCACCGCGATCGCGACGTTCCAGATGATGTCGGACTTCGGCTCGATCGTCGGGTCACTCGGGGTCGGGGTAATCGCCCAGCAGCTGTCGTTCGGATGGGCGTTCGGAATCAGCGGGGGCACCTTGGTGTTGGCTTCGATCGGGTGGATATTCGCACCGGAGACCTGCGGTGAACCCCCGGTGGAGCACACCCCGGCTAGACCGCTGGGGCCGGAAGCGGCCGGGGAGCTGCCCTGAGGTGCAGAGTCGGAGCCGGGATTCTGGCGGCTGTCGCTACCAGGTGGGCACGAGCACCCGCGGGGTCCGTGTCCCGGAGTCCCGGCGGCGGAGGTTTTGAGGCGGATCAGGCGGTGGTGTAGTTTCGTGTCCAAGCTTGGGGCTATGGCGCAGCTGGTAGCGCACCACACTGGCAGTGTGGGGGTCAGGGGTTCGAGTCCCCTTAGCTCCACCAGGGAAAACGTCGACTGTTCGGGCTTCCCGGAGTCCGTTTGACGACAGTTTTGACGACAACGTGGGACCCCACACTTCGCGTGTGGTGGTCATGGGTCCTCCATTCCTGTCCCAGCTTGCGATTAGTGCAGGACCTTGGCCGCGGGCTGCCGAAAAGCGCGACCAGGGCTTGTCGAAAAACAAGAGTGAAAACTGTCGAAAACGTAGACTACGTGTCATGTTCGACTATCGGGCGCGCGTCGTCGATTCTGAGTTGGCGGAGCGGCTGACCGCGATTGGTGCCGTCCTCATCGACGGCCCCAAGGGCTGCGGGAAGACGGAAACCGCCCTTCAACGGGCGAAGACCTCAATTCGCTTCGACACGGACCCGAACGCGCGCGCACTTCTGAGCCTCAACCCGGAGGAATTGTTCGACCACGAGACGCCAATCCTCTTCGACGAATGGCAGCGCGCGCCCGAGGTCTGGGACCAGGTGCGGCGGCATGTCGATGATCTGCGTCGTCGAGGTCTGTACATCCTTACCGGTTCGGCGACTCCCAAAGATGAGCGCGAATTGCACTCCGGCGCTGGACGGATTGGCACGCTCCGGATGCGGCCGATGAGCCTATTCGAGTCCGGCCATTCGACCGGGGAGGTTTCGCTGGCGGCATTGCTTAGCGGTGAAGACCAAAGGGCGAAGCGAACCGCGATGACGGTTCCAGGCCTCATGGAGCGAATCGTCATCGGCGGCTGGCCTGCCTTGCTTGATCAGTCCGAGCGCAGCGCCCGCGCGTGGATTGCCGATTATCTCGCCCAGATCGTGGACATTGACATACCTGAGCTCGGCGTCGGCAGGCGCACTCCCGATCGACTGCGCCGCGCTCTCTCATCCCTCGCGCGTTCAGTAGGGACATCAATAAAACTCACCGCACTAGGTGCAGACATTGCCGGCGATGACCATCGCGCTCCGGCGAGAGAGACTGTGAACTCGTATCTCGACGCGTTGAATCGTCTCAAACTCACCGAGAACTCGCCGGCATGGAAGCCGCACATGCGGTCGCGCACCGAACTTCGGGAGGCGCCGGTCCGCTACTTCGTCGACCCATCGCTGGGAACCGCCGCGCTCAAGGTTGGATCGAGGGATCTGCTTGCCGACCTTGAGGCGGCCGGATTCCACTTCGAAGCGATGACTGTTCGAGACCTTCGCATCTATGCGCAACCGCTCGACGGAAAGCTCTACTCCTGGCGGGAGTCTCACGGTCGTAAGGAAGTTGACGCGATCATCGACACGCCGGACGGTTGGGCCGCATTCGAGGTGAAGCTGACGGGCGATCAAAACGTGATCGACACAGCTGCGAAGGGACTCCTGAATTTCGCAGCCAATGTAGACACCTCAAAGCACGGCAGGCCTGCCGCTCTCGCTGTCGTGACAGCGACGGGTGGCGGCGGGAAACGACCCGACGGGGTCCATGTGGTGCCGATTTCGGCATTAGGGCCCTAGCGGTTTACCCATAGGCTCATCACAACCGCCCCGGGCGGGGTCCGCCAGATCGACGACAACAGTTTTGACGACAACGCCGACGACAGTTACGCCTCCAAACACCTACTACAACCGGGATCTGGCCGTATCCTGCCTGTTCAGCGGCCATGCCTGTTCCTGGCAGTGTGGGGGTCAGGGGTTCGAGTCCCCTTAGCTCCACAATCAAAAACCCGAGGCCGTGAGGCCTCGGGTTTTTGCTGGGCGGGGGCGGCCCGGGCGGTTTGACGACAGTTCGACGACAACGGCTGACCACCACATTCTGGTGTGGCGCGCATGGGGTGTGGACCTTGCGAGGCTACAACTTTGGATCGGTCAACGGCCGGTGTCACACCGTGTCACGGCGTGTCACGCCGTGTAACATGGTTTCATGGCTAATCACTTTACCCTGCGGCTGCCGGCAGGTTCGCGGGAGCGGCTCACCGAGGAGGCCGGCCGCGCACACCTTTCCGAACGCACCCTTGCTCAGCGTTATATCGAAGAAGGCCTGCGCGGCGACGCTCATCCCCTGATCCGGTTTCTCGACGGCCCGAGTGGCCGCCGGGCCGGTCTCGTGGGCCGCGGCCTGGATGTGTGGGAGGTCATCGCCACCGTCCTGGACAACGATGGATCGATCACCGCGGCGGCGGATTATTTGCAGATTCCGATCGGACTGGTGCAAGCCGCGGTCGCCTACTACGGCCAATACCGCGAAGAGATCGACGCTGAGATCGCAGCCAATGAGACCGCCTATGAGCGCGGCCGCTCGGCTGCGGCAGCCGCTGAGCAGGCCCTGCGCAGGTGAAGGCTCTGCTCGATGAGCACCTTTCGCCGCGGATCGCGGCGCTCCTGCGTGAAGCGGGCCACGACGTGGTGGCCGTCGCCGATCGCGATGACCTGGTCGCGTGCAGCGACCGCGCACTTTTCGAGACCGCGACCGCCGAAGGCCGTGCGGTGGTCACCAACAACATCAAGGACTTTCGTCCCCTCGCGGCTGAGTGGCTGGCAATGGGCCGCAGTCACCCCGGGCTGATCCTGCTGCCCTCGGCCCGGACGCGAACCCGCGCCGCTGTAAATGCTCTGGCTGCGGCGGTGCGAGCCGTGCTCGACGCCCACCCCGGCGGCATCGCGGACAGCGAGCGGTGGATGATCATCCCGCCGCCCGAAGATCGACGACAGTCTTGACGACAACTACAGCCTCTACGACACCAACTACAGCCCAAAAACGCCGCTGAACTGTCTGTTCAGCGGCTCTGCCCGTTCATGGCAGTGTGGGGGTCAGGGGTTCGAGTCCCCTTAGCTTCACAGAGAAAAACTCGCCCTGAATTGTTTCGGGGCGGGTTTTGTCGTTTGCTGGCCGAAACCGACCGAACGGAAAATGGCTAACTTGTGCCCAACTTTATCGCCAACACGTTCGCCGCCGCGACGTTTCTGTCGTCGGGGCCCCTTCCGTATACCGCCTGGGTCATCCGCTCGGTGTGGCCGTGCCAGGCGGCCACCACGTCGGCGGCCACGCCCGCCGCCCGCATCCGCGCGTCGGTTAAAGAAACTGGAGGCGGAAGCCGCGGATCTGAGGGAACGGCTCAATCGGCAGTGGAGTGAAAGCGGCAAATAGAGTGGGTCGGGGAATCTAGAACAGCCCTTCTTGTGCTGAATCCGAGGCCGGAACGGCGAAGGGGTCAGAGTCGTCGCGGGGATCGCGGTTTTTGATCACGCGCTCGCGGATGGCGGCGAGTTCGGGGCCTGCCGTGTAATGGCGTCCGCGGCGTTCGCCGTGAGCGACGAGGAGCCCATGGTTGGTGAGGCTCTGCAGGTCGCGGGTTGCGGTCTGTTCACTGACCGGGTCATCGCTTTGGTTTTCGAGGATCGCGCGGTAAACGGCCCGCCGCACTCTGAGCCCGGAGGTGGCGTCGAAGAGGGCTTCGAGTGTTCGCTCCGGTAGTCGGTAGCGGGCGACGAGGCGTTCGAGTTCGAGATACACCGTCTCGATCTCTTTGGTCCGGCGCAGAACGGTTTTCGCTTGGCGAAGATGAGCGGTGAGCACGTAGCGAATCCAGGGCCGCGTGTCCCTGGTTGGTTGCCATGAGCCCGCCCCGACCGCCGCGAGCACGTCGTAGTACGAGCGCGTGTCCTGTCCGAGGTATTCCTCGATGCTGGAGAAGACGGGGGAAACGATTCCTTCCCTGGCGAGCACCAGGGTTTGGAGGCAGCGAGCCATCCGGCCGTTTCCGTCCCGGAAGGGATGGATCAATACGAGGTTGAGATGGGCCATCGCGGCTTTGACGACGATGGGGATGTCGCCATCGGATTCCAGGTAGGCGACGAGTTCGTGCATGAGGCCGTCGATGGAGTCCACGTCGACGCCCTCATAGACGATTTCGCCGGTCTCTTCTTTCTGGACGTAGATAGGGCCCGTGCGCCACCGACCGGGGCGGCTCTTCAGGTCGTAGTTCGTCATCATGAAGTGAAGGCTCTTGATGAGCTGCTCTTCGAAACGAAACCGGGGCTCCTCGGCAAGTTGGAGGACATAGGTCATCGCGTCGCGGTAGCCCTTGATGGCCAACGCAGTCTCTTCGCTCGCGTCCAGAGCCTCTTCGCCCATGTCGATGGCCAGCGCATCATCGAGTTTGGCTTCGTAGCCCTCGATGCTGTTGGAGCCCTGGACTGCGCGGGCGAATTGCTCCCGGCGCAGGGATCCCGTCCAGCGGCGCGGTTCATAGAGGCGCGAACGCAGTCGCTGGCGAAGTTCGTCGATTTCGGAGATGACCTCGTGCTCGCGAGCGTCCGGTTCCGGCGGCTCGAACAGCATGATGCTTACCTCTTTACAAACAGTCGCTGTGACAGATAATAACCATCGTAACCGCTGTTTGTAACCATCGAAAAATCATGCTGCGGTGGGGGAGGGTGAGGAAGCCGTCAGAATTACCCTGACTGGAGCTACCAATGCCGTCGTCGATCCCGACTTCCTGGGCCCGACGAGGTACTCCAAGTACATCTACATCCGCAACGACGACGCTGCGCCCACCGTGTAGGTCGATTTCACTATTTCAAACAGCGCGACGTCGGTCTAAAGCCTTAGGCCGTGTTGGGGTCACGTAGGTTCTAGGTGAGTTGTCACCACGACCGCACGCATCGAACGAAAGCCGCCATGTCCGAGGATCAGATCGACGACCTTCCGCCGAATCACCTTTCCAGTGATCCACGCAGCCCCTTCTACAACGAAGAAGTGCTCGGCCGCGACGTGGGCATTCGCTTCAACGGCGCCGAGAAAACCAATGTTGTCGAATACGACGTCGCCGAGGGTTGGGTGCGTGTTGAGGTCTCCACGGCGAAGGATCGTCGCGGAAACCCGATGGTCATCAAACTCACCGGCACAGTTGAACCTTATTTTCGCCCGGCGACATAGCCGCTGCATGACCGCGACCGCGGAGGGCTCGTTTCACCGGGTGAAACGTAACACGGCGACACAGACGTCGTCAGCCCGGTCGCGGGCAAACAGCAGTTCCCGGATCAGCCCACAGCCCCGTCCGACGTCGGCGTCGGCGGCGGCATCCCAGTCGGCGACAATGCGCTCGGCTCGGGTGATGCCGGTCTCCAGATCCATGTCGCGGCATTCGACCAGACCATCGGTGTAGAGGACCAAGATGTCGCCCGGCCTGATCTCCAACCGGTTCTGCGTGTAGGCGGCCTCACGCAGCGGTCCGAGAACTGGGCCATTCGCATCGGCGAGCCGACTCACCCCGCCAACGGCCGAGCGGCGGAAGAGCGGTGGTGGATGACCTGCAGTGGAATAGCACAGCGAACCGGTGGTCCGATCGAGGATCGCCACCGCCATGGTGGCGAACTTGCCGTGGCTGGCATGGCGGGTGAATCCGTTGAGCTCGGTCAACAACTGTGCGGGCGGGAGGCCATGGTGGGCCAGCGCACGCCCGGCGGTGCGTAACTGCGCCATATCCTCTACCGCCGACAACCCGTGGCCGACCACATCCCCCACCGCGAGGTAGGTACGGTTCCCGGGCAGCGGCATGATGTCGTACCAATCGCCACCGAGGCCCTGGGCGGCATCAGCGGGCTCATAGGTGACACAGGCTTCGAGGCCGGAGTTCTCCACCGGGCTGTTCGGCAACACCGCCGACTGCAGGATCGCCGCGCGGGCATGCTCATCGGAATAGATCCGGGCGCGTACCAGCGCCTGACTGACCATGGTGGCCACCGCCGAGATGAAGGATTGCTGGGCGGTGTCCAGCGGCTGTGACTCAGACCAGGCCAGCAGCAGGATGCCGACAGGATTTCCCCCTACGGTCAACGGCCAGCCGACGGTCGACTCGGCCCCGCTCAGAATCGACCAGCGGACGGTATCCGGGTAGTTCTCGGCGTACTCAGCGCTGGTGCGGATCATGATCGGCCGCCCCGATCGGACGGCGTCGGCGGGGACGCTGCGTTCGGCCAGCGGCCCGCCCGCGAGTCCGTCGAGCGCTGAGGCGGAGAACCCGGATACGGTGACCCACTCCAGACCGTGTCCGTCGGCGCCAACCAGTCCCAGGCTCAGTGCTTGGGCGCCGGCGGCGGGGAGTACCTGATGCGATAGCGCCGCGCCGATATCCTCCGGGGTCAGTGCCGCAGATAGTTGTTGGGCCAGCGCCGCGAGCGTCTCCAGTCGCACCTGCCGCTGGTAAAGGTCGCGCAATCCCTGTTCGGCGATATCCTCCGCCTGATGGCGGATGCGTCGTTCGCGCTCCAGTCGACGGTTCAGCCGGGTGTTCTCCTCCGTCAACGCCGCGATCAGCGCGTGGGGATCATGGGCCCGTCCGTGGTCGGCGGCGATCTCGGGCCTCATGTCGGTGTCACTGCTATCAGGCAGCGGTCCGACCCGGCATGCATACATTCCAGGTGCTCGACGGCCAGCGTCTCGCTGTAGTGGTCGCCGGCGCCGAGGATGAAACCGTGGGCCAGGCCGCACAGTTTGCGCGGGGAGCGGTAGCCGATCACCAACGATCCATCGACAGGGGACTCGTAGTCGAAGTGCGGACAGTAAGCCCCGGAGTAGAGTTTTCGCACTTCGGGGTGAATCACGCTGTTGAGAGTCCGCAGGAAGGGCACCGCCCGCTGATGCGGCGTGAAGAAATCGGGCCAGCGTTTCGCCATCTTGGGTATCGCCTTTTGCCCGAACCAGCGGAGCGCCTCGTCGTCGGAAACCGACAGCGTGGACGCGACGACGGAGAGCAGTTGCACAATTTCGGCGTCGTCGTAGTTGCCCAGCGAGGTGTAGACGCCATCGAGGCCTGCCCGGTCGAGCACATCATCCCAGGTGCGTTCGCCGTACGCGTCGGCCACCACCTCTTCAAGCAGATTGAAGATGACGCCCTTCATATTTCTCCACACTTCCCTTCCGGCAACACAGTAGTGGCCGGGGCAGCGGGGTGTGGACTGTGGAACTCATCGGGTGGCCGGGGCTCGCGCCGCGCACCCACCCTGAGCACAATGCGCAAAAGTGTGTTTATCGCGCATTTCGCGGCCAGCGTGCACAAGCACGACATCCCGTAACGCTGAACCTACGTTCATCGAAAGGTTTATTACCGCAGCGTAAGGAGTCTCTGACATGGTCGCCATTGGTTCGCACAGGTCGTGGCAGCCCGGGAGTGGGCCGGTGACCACGTGGACGGCGTCCCCGGCCAGCCGTGACATCATGGCGCGCGCCGACTCCGATCCGTTGCCGCCGAGTTTTCAGCAGGCACAGCATCTGCGGACGGCGCGCTTCGCCGAAGGGCTCGGCCGGCAGGTGCCGCGGTTGATCATGGCCTCCTGGGATGTCGACGGCTGGTGCGATGTGGCCGCCATGACCGAGGCGATCAACCTGCACGTCCGTCGCCATGACACCTATCACAGCGCCTTCGACGTGGTAGGCGCCGAAGCCGAGATCATCACCCGGCGGACCGTTGGTGATCCCGACCGGATCGAGTTCGTCCCGACCGCGTTCGGATTCATGGACGAGGAAGACATCCGTACTCACGTGGTGGCCACGACACCGGGAACGCTTGAGTGGGACTGTTTCAGCTTCGGCGTCATCCAGAAGGCCGACCACTTCACTGTCTACGCCAACATCGATCACCTGCACACCGATGGAACGTCGGCGGGTCTGATCTACCGCGATATCCACCTCAGTTATCAGGCGATTATCTACAGGTTTCCCAACCCGCTGCCGGAGACCGACGGTTACCGTGACTTCACGGCGCGGCAAGGTCTGCAGGTTGCGGCAATGACGACGGATTCCAGACCGGTCAAAGACTGGGTGGACTTCGCCCAGAACAACGACGGCAACTGGCCCCGGTTCCCTCTGGAACTTGGCGACACCTCGGCCAGCAGTGCCGGTGGAGTTGTCACCTTCGACATTCTTGACACCGATGAAACCGAGGCCTTCGAGACGGCATGCCGCGCCGCCGGGGCACGATTCAGCGGCGGGGTCATGGCCTGTGCGGCGCTGGCCGACCATCAGCTCACCGGAACCGAAACCTTCAACGGTTTCACCCCGTCGGATACTCGTCCCAACGCACAATCCACGAGTGTGGGCTGGTATGCCAGCCTGTTCCCAGTCTCGGTGCCGACCCATGACGGCGATTTCGCTCAGACGGCCCGAGCCGCCCAGAAATCCTTCGATGCCAACCGGCAGATGTCGGCGATTCCGTTCCAGCGGGTCCTGGACCTGGTCTCGCCCGACGAACTCGGGGTCACTTCATCGAGCAACCCGGCGATGATGGTGTCTTTGTTGGACTTCCGTAAATTGGCCGATGCCGACGCCAACCGATTCGGGATCTACCTGGACAACCTCTCGCACGGCGGGATCAACGCGTGGATCATCCGGCACGCCGACCACACCAGCGTCACGGTTTCTTTCCCGGACACCGCGGAGGGCCGGCACTCGGTGCACCACTACATCGGTGTGCTCCGCGGAGCCTTCGCCGACGCGGCGGACCCGACCGAGGACTGGGCCGACATGTTCGCCGACCAGGCTTTTGCGCATTCTGCTTAGTTAGCCGGTTAGGCTGCCGGGATGGCCGGCAAGCGGCGCATCGATGTGCGTCTCGCGACACAGGTTTTGTTGTTGCAATTCGCGGTGGTGGTCTTCACCCTGGGGATCGCCTTCGGCCTGCTGGCTGTGGTCTACCACAACCGGCTACTCGATGAGTACGGTCAGCGCTCGCTGGCTATCGCGCGGGTACTTGCCAACGCGCCCGCGGTTCGTGCGGACGTCGCCCAGTACGACGAGAAGCTCCCCACGGCCGCCGAGTTGGCGGATGGTCCGCTGCAGATCCTCGCGAACAGGGTTCAGGCCGGTACCGGCGTTCTGTTCGTGGTGATCACCAATGACCGTGGACTCCGACTGAGCCATCCCAATGCCGACGAGTTGGGCAAACCGGTCAGCACCGATCCATCGGCGGCGCTGGCAGGCAGCGAGCAGGTGGTCGAACAGATCGGGACGCTGGGGCCATCGATGCGCGCCAAAGTTCCGGTGCGGGAATTGGATTCAGACCGGGTGATCGGCACGGTGAGCGTCGGGATGTCCACCTCGTCGGTGTACGAACTGCTGCGGGACGAGCAGCGCCTGGCCCTGATGACCGGTGGTCCCGCATTGTTGGCCGGCGTGGTCCTGTCGGCACTTCTGGCCCGCCGTTGGCGCGCGCAGACCCTGGATCTTCAGCCCACCGAGATGACCGAACTGGTACGCAACCAGGAGGCGGTGCTGCACGGTATCGGCGAGGGGGTGCTGGCCACCGACAGCCGGGGGAACACCACTTTTGTCAACGACGAGGCCTGCCGTCTGCTTCAGATCGGGCCCGCAGCCGGGCATCCCGCCGACCAGATCGGTTTAACACCGCGCGTGCTGGAAGTCCTGCGGTCCTGTGATCCGACCCCGACGCTGGCCAATGTCGGCGAGCGGGTCCTGGTGGTCTCGGCCCGTCCGGTGTCGCGGGAGGGGCGCGAACTCGGTACCGTCCTCATCGTGCGGGACCGCACCGATATCGAGGCGCTCACCCGCCAACTGGATGCCGTACAACTGATGAGCACCGTGCTGCGGGCGCAGCGTCATGAATTCGCCAACCGGCTGCACCTGCTCAACGGGCTCCTGCACGGCGGACACGCCCAGGAGGCGTCGCACTATCTCGAGGAGCTGCTCGGGTCCGGCCCGCTGGGGTCGGCGTTACCGGGCATTGACGCGGTGCGCGACACCTACCTGCAGGCGCTGCTCGCGGCCAAGGCCGCCGGCGTCAGGGAAGCCGGCGTCACGCTGCGGATCGGCCCAAACACCTGGGCGCCCGGCCAGCTCGCGTTTCCTGTCGATGTCACGACCGTGCTGGGCAATCTACTCGACAACGCCATCGAGGCCGCTCGTATCGGGAGGAGCGCATCCAGGCTGGTGGATGTGGAACTGCTGCAGGACGGTCCGACGTTGCACATCACCGTGGCAGATAGCGGCGACGGGGTGGCGCCGGATCTCGTCGACCGGATATTCGTCGAGGGCACATCAACCAAGCAGGGTGCCGAACTGCCCGGGGGCCGCGGAATCGGGCTGAGCCTGTCCCGGCAGATAGCTCGGGCGCTGGGCGGCGATATCCGGCTGGCCAGCCCGGGCAATCCGGGGGCCCAATTGTGCGGCGCGGAGTTCATCGCCCGACTGCCGGGCGTCATGACGGAGGGCGAACAGTGAGCAACAAGCTGAGGGTTCTGGTCGTCGAGGACGACTTCCGTGTGGCGAATATGCACGCCGGCGTCGTCGAGGCGATACCCGGCTTCACGGTGGTCGGCACCGCCAACACCCTCGCCGCCGCTCGTAAGGCCGACCCTGCCGATCTGGCCCTGGTCGACGTCTACCTGCCGGACGGATCCGGGATCGACTTCGTTCGGGAGGTGGCCTACGACAAGATCGTCCTGAGCGCGGCGACCGAGGCGCACACCATTCGGGCCGCGATCGCCGCGGGTGCGTTGAGCTACCTCGTCAAGCCGTTCGCCCCGACCGAGTTGGCCGCACGGCTTTCCGGCTACGCCCGCTACCGGCGGATTCTCTCCGGTTCCAATCTCGGGCCCGCGGATGTCGATGCGGCCTTGGATGCGCTGCGTCCCCGGCTCGTGGCCAAGCAGTCACCGGCGGCCACGCCGTCACCGACCAAGGAGCTTGTCCTGCAGGCGCTCGCGGGTGCGGAAGGGCCGATGTCCGCGGCTGAAGTAGCGGCCGCGATCGGGGTTTCACGTGCGACCGCGCAGCGTCATCTCGCGGGGCTGGCCACCAGCGACGAGGTTAAGGTGGGACTGCGCTACGGTGCCACCGGGCGCCCCGAGCAGGAGTTTGTCGCAAAACCGAAGGGCCCACGAGGTATGGGCTGAGCTTGGCCGCGTCTGCTCGAGGTGTGGTTGCGCCTGTCGCGGATCAGATCCGGCGTCCGCTGTCGTCGATACCGCATAGTTGATTCAGATTGCTCAAAGCGGTGTCGACGGCTTTTCCGTCGGCGGGCGTGTAACTGCGGTCGGCGAGTGATCGCATTTGCTGGCGGCGCGCTGCGATGTATTTCTCAGCGGCCAGAGCCACATCGGCGGGGGTCTCGGCGATCTTGGGCTCGAACGAGTCCAGGGCTTGGCCCACCGGCGCGTTCTGGTTGCTGATGTAGGTGTCGATATCCGGCGTATCCCAGGTCCAGCCCGATGGCAGAGCCGGGATGGACCGAAGGGTTTGACGTGTTTCGGTCCAGGCCTGGCATGTGGTCTCCGCGGCGCCCGCCGAATCGGCGCGGCTGTCTCGCAGGATCAGGGCGCCGGCAATAACAGCGCCGGCGACCAGGATCGCGGCGGTGACGATCGCCGCGGGCAACCAGCGGGACCGCGGCGGGCGACCGGAGTGGCCGGACTTCTCGGGCGGCAACGGGGGTTGCGTCGGTGGCTGCCACTGGGGATTCACGCTGTTTAGTTTATCCGCGACGCATGATCAGCCGAAGGGCCGGCTGATCAGTCGCCAATGGTTGTGCGTGGCTGAGCGGTGGTAATGCAACTTGCTGAGAACGGCCCTCATCATCGGGATACCCCGCCCGCGGTCGGCGAACTCATCGGGCATTTTCGCGGTCGCCGGGTCCACCAGACAGGGGCCGCCGTCGTCGGTGAAAGTGACCTGAACGCGGTCGGTGCTGACCTCGATTGACATCTGCAGCAGCACTGGGCCGTCTTTCGCGGCATGCTCCACAATGTTGGCGACGACCTCTGCGACTGCGATACCGAGTTGGCGGTGGATCTTCTCGGGAACGTGCCGATTGCATGACCAGCAGTCAACGAGCCGCGCATGGACATCGTCGAGGGTCTCGGGTCCGCTGCGGATGCCAGCCTCAGGGGTCTCGGCCACAAGTCTCACCGGTCGTCTGACTCGACGGGTTGGCGTACTGCGCCGGCGGCGATAAAGGGTGTCGGGCTCACGGGAGACTGCGCCTCCTTGTCGATGTCAACTATTGCTCAGGTGGCGAGTTTTCGGAATGAATCGGCGGAACGAAACCGGATCTGGTTCCGGCCCGAGCAGTCCGGCGCCGACGCCGGTCCGGATCTGGTCCCATGGTGCCCGCGACGGGCACCGGTTAGAGTCTTAAAACGTGCATAAAGCATTGGTCGCGGTCGTCGCGGCGATCACCGTCGCGCTCGGGTCCGCGCCCGCGGCAGTGGCCGACCCGACGGACTACTGCACCGAGATCGAGGGTGTCGACAACGGCACGGCCTGCCAGATCCAGCTGACCGACCCCGGCTATCTCGTTGACATCAGCGTTCCCAGCGATTTCCCCGATATGCAGGCGGTCACGCAGTTCGTCGCACAGGCCCGTGACGAGTTCCTGGACGTGGCGAAATCCCCGGCACCCCGGCTGGCGCCCTACTCGCTGGATATCAGTGCCGCCACCTACAACTCGGTCGTCCCGCCGCGTGGTCAGGTCTCGGTCGTTCTCCGGGTCTTCCAGAACATCGGGGCTCCGCGTCCGCAGGCGTCGTTCAAATCCTTCGTCTGGGATCAGGCGTACCGGGAACTGATCACATTTGAGACGTTGTGGAAGCCCGGTGTCGATCCGCTGCCGGTCGTGTTCCCGGCGGTGCAAAGCGCGCTACAGACCCAGACCGGCCAGCCCGTGCCCATCGCGCCCGCCGCCGGCCTCGATCCGGCCAATTACCAGGACTTCGCGATCACCAATGACGGCGTGATCTTCTTCTTCAGTCAGGGCGGGTTGTTACCCGAGGCCGACGGAGCCACTCAGGTATTGGTGCCGCGATCGGTGATCGCCCCGCTCCTGGCCTGAACCGCGTTGAGCAACGAGATCGTCATGTGATGAGATGCGGAATTTGACGACGCCGCGCCGGACCGGCGCATGGCTGGTCACGGCGGTGGCCGTTGCCCTGCTGGCCGGGTGCGGCGAATCGGTGTCGTCCGCGCCACCAGAAGACGGGCGTTACCCCGAATTCGCACGATCGGTGCCGCCGCCGCAGCCCGCCCCTCGCCCGTCTTCGCGGCCGGCACCGGCGGTGCTGCCGGTGACAGGGGCTGATCTTGGTGCGACCTGGCGTCCCGGCTGTCCAGTCGGACCCGAAGAGTTGCGTCGGGTGGAACTCGACTACGTGGGCCCTGACGGCGGCATTCACCGCGGCGCGATGGTCGTACACCGTGATGTCGTCGACGATGTCATCGCGATTTTCGGCCAACTGGCACAGCTGCGCTATCCCATCGCCAAGATGCAGACAGTGGAAAACTACCCCGGCGCCGAAGACGAGTTGTCGATGCGGGATAACAACACTTCGGCGTTCAACTGTCGACCGCTGCCTGGCGGTACCGGATGGTCACTGCACGCCTACGGCCGTGCTATCGACGTCAACCCGCTGGTCAACCCCTATATCGACAGTGGCGGGGACCTGCAGCCCAAGACCGCCGGCCGTTATCTGGACCGCGGAGTCGCCGCACCCGGGTTGTTGTCGGCCGGCGATCCGGCGGTGCGGGCCTTCACCGACCGGGGCTGGCGCTGGGGCGGGGCTTGGCGTGACCCGGTCGACTACCAGCATTTCGAGATCGGCTGATCTGCGGTGCGGTGCGCCGGCCGCAAAGCTGCGGGCGGGCATTTCATCGGCAAGGCTAGGGTGGTGGTCAATCTTTCGGTCGGAGGTGGCGGTGGGCGAGCGACGGCGGCTTGGTAGTCAGGACTCTCGTCGTCGGCTCGGCGTCCAGGACGCCCTGTGGCTGGAGATGGACCGGCCCAACAACCTGATGGTGGTCGACACCGTCATCTGGACCGCCGAACCGCTGGACTTCAGTGCCCTGCGCGAGGTGGTTGAGGAACGGCTGCTGGATCGGTATCCGGTGTTCCGCAGCCGGGCGGTCTGCGATGAGGACGGCTCGTGGTGGTGGGAGCCGGATCCGGATTTCAACGTCGACAACCACGTCTCCCTGGTGTCGTTACAGAACCCCGACGATCCCCGGGGACTGCAGGATCTCGTCGCCGCGCGGCGCGCCGAGATGCTCAATCGCGATCATCCGCTCTGGCAGTCGATTTGGATCAAACGGTACGGCGAGGGCAGCGCCATGATCCTTCGCACCCATCACGCCATCGCCGACGGTCTGCGGATGTTGCAGGTCGCGATGAGCCTGTTCGACGTCACCTCCGAGGGCGGCCCAGTGATGGCCCCCGCCGTCACCCCGGCCGTTGCCTACCCGCACCCACCTGGCCAGTCGCTGAGCCGGCGGGTTCGGACGGGCGCCGGCCAGGCCGCGCGGACCGCCGGCGGTGCTATCGGCCGAATCGCCGAGGCGCCCCGTCTGCTCGAACGCGCGGGCCGGCTCGGCCGGTTCGTGTTGCGCAACCCGGTGGGGGCCGGCGCGACGCTGATGACGGCGGCCAAGGCCGGTGCCGCCGACGTGGCCGGCACGGTACGGGTCGCGGTGCCCGGCGGCGGGATGCTGGTCGACGTCTTCTCCGCCGTGCCCGGTGATGTGGACACCGTCCGCAAGCTGCTACTGGGCACCCGTAACGATGCCACCATGTGGACCGGCACCGCCGGCGGCGAGAAGGCGGTGTCCTGGTCGGAGGCGCTGCCGATGGCCGCCATCAAGGCGCTGGGGCGGGCCAATCACAGCTCGGTCAACGATGTCCTGGTGGCCTGTGTCGCCGGGGCCCTGCACGACTACCTGCGGGCACATGAGGCGCCCTGCTCATCGGTGACGTTCATGGTGCCGGTCAATCTCACACCGCTGGATCTGACCCCCGACACCTTGGGCAACGACTTCGCCCTGGTGCAACTGGAACTGCCCACCGATGAGCCCGACCCGCTGAAGGTGCTCGCCGCGGCCAAGCGGAGGATGGAACGGATCAAGCACGGTCACGAGGCGGCGCTGGCATTTCGGTTCCAGGAAACCATCGCCGGTCTTGGCCGCGGACTCTACGAGGCCTCGGTGGACATGTTCGCCAACCGCACCCTCGGCACGCTGACCAACGTTCCCGGACCGGCTATGCCGGTGTATCTGGCGGGCAGTTTGGTGGAGGGCATCGTCGGCTGGGCTCCCATCTCCGGCGACCAGCCGATGAGTTTCACGATCTCCAGCTACAACGGGAAGGTGATGCTCGGAATCGCCTGCGACACAACGTTGGTGCCCGAGCACGAGATGATCGTCGAGGGGTTTGTCGACGCCTTCGAGAGGCTGGCCGACGCCACACCGGCCGTGGTGCTGATGCCGGTTAGTTGGGGGCGGGCCGGCAAGGGTTCGGGGCGGGGTCCCGGGAAAGGTCCCGGGAAAGGTCCCGGGAAAGGTCAAGGCCGAAGGCGGTGAGCGCGCGGCGGCCGAGGGCGAGGATTTCCTCGTCGAAGTCGGCATCCGATCCCGCAGGGTCGCGGAACGACAGTTCCAGCACCCGGTCGGCCATCTCGACGGCCACCAGCATGGCCCGCGGGTCGGTATCGGGGGGGATGAGCCCGGCAGCCACCAGCATGGTGTGCAGGCGGTCGGCCAGGGTCTGCATCCGGGCATGGACATGCTTGGTGACGGTGGGGGAGGTGCGCCCACCCATCCACAGTCGCGCCGAGCTCGGGTACCGCCGGTAGTAGTGGACGTGCAGATCGATCTCGTTGTTCAGCAGTTCGGCGACGGACTTGATCTGCCAGGTCTGCTCGGCCTCGACACAGCGGGCGTCGAGTGCGGCGCAGTGCTGTTCGAGGAGTTCGTCGAGGATTGCCTCACGGTCGGCGAAGAACCGGTAAAGCGAGGGGGCGGACACCCCGGCGCGGTCAGCGATCGCCCGGGTGGTGGCGGCGTCGACACCTTGTTCGTCGGCGATCGCCGCAGCGGCGTCGAGGATGCGGGTGACCGTCTGCCGACTGCGTGCCTGCACGGGTGCGCGCCGCTGGACCGGAGTGACGGTCATGGCACGTGATCCTTTCGGGCGGTTTTTCGGAGTCCTTGACAGTTGTCGGTAAAAATATAACATTAGTCACGTTACAGTCCTAGCGTCTCACCGGGAGTGCTTATGTCCGCCGCCTCGCTCGATCAGGCCCGCCTCAATGAACCTCTGACCGGGCATGTCGACATGCTCATCGTCGGTGCCGGTATCTCCGGGATCGGTTTGGGGCACTATCTGGTCACCATGCTGCCCGGTCATACCTTTGCCCTCGTCGACGGCCGCGATGCGATCGGCGGTACCTGGGACCTGTTCCGGTATCCGGGTATCCGGTCGGACTCGGACCTGCATACCTTCGGCTACGAGTTCAAGCCCTGGACCTCCGACAATGCCATCGCTGACGCCCACGAAATCCTCGACTACATGCACGAGGTCATCGAGGAGGACGGATTGGAGGAGCGGATCTACCTCCGCCACAAGGTGATCAAGGCAGACTTCTCGACCGAGGATGCGCAGTGGACTGTGACGCTCGAGCGCGACGGTCAGCAGTGGGAGGTCACGTGCGGCTGGTTGTTCGGAGCGACCGGCTATTACGACTACGAGGGCGGGTACGCCCCGACCTGGGAGGGTCAGCAGGACTTCGAGGGCACCATCGTGCATCCTCAGAAGTGGCCGGAAGACCTGGACTACAAGGGAAAAGACGTCGTCGTGATCGGCAGCGGGGCCACCGCCGTCACGCTCATTCCGGCGATGGCCGACGAGGTCGGGCATATCACCATGCTGCAGCGTTCGCCGTCCTATGTGATGCCGCTACCGCGTAAGGACCCGATCGCCAACGGTCTGCGAAAAGCGTTGCCCGCCAAGCTCGCCTACGCGGCGGCGCGGCGTTTCAACATCGGTAAACAGCGATTCATCTACAACCTGTGCCAGAAGCAGCCCAAGCTGGCCCGGCGTCTCATCCGCGGCATCAATGCCAAGGTGCTGCCGGAGGGCTACGAGGTCGACACCCACTTCAACCCGAAATACAACCCGTGGGATCAGCGGTTGTGCGCGGTGCCCGATGCCGACCTGTTCAAAGTCATCGGGCGGGGTAAGGCCTCGGTGGTGACCGACAAGATCGAACGCTTCACCAAGACCGGTGTCCTGCTGGCCTCCGGCCGGGAACTCAAGGCCGACATCATCGTCACCGCCACTGGTCTGAAGCTGTTGCTCTTCGGCGGTATCGAAGTGTCGGTGGACGGTACGGTGCAGGATCCGCACGATTGCCTGGTCTACAAGAGTTTCATGCTCTCCGGCATCCCGAATATGGCGTTCTCGTTCGGCTACACCAACTCGTCGTGGACGTTGAAGGTCGATCTGGTTTGCGAGCATCTGTGCCGTTTGATGGCCTATATGGATCAACACGGCTACACCAGTGTCACCCCGGTTGCCGATGACCCGAATCTCGGCAGACGTCCGATGCTGGACTTCAGTGCCGGCTACGTCCTGCGGTCGGTGGACTCTTTCCCGCAGCAGGGTGACCGCGGCCCCTGGACGATCGAGATGGACTACTGGTCTGACTACGCCCGACTGCGCAAGGGCCCGGTGGAGGATCCGGCCCTGCGGTTCAGTACCGCGGCCCGCGCTGTGGCGGCGGCCGGAGCGGCCCGGGCATAAGACGGCCGTGTCGGAGCCCGCTGACCGCGAGAGTGCGTGTCGGTACGCCGACGCTCCAGTGGGGTGTGCGTGATGCGCACGGTCGCGCTTGCCCGGGCTAGTTGACGGGCACATCCAGGATGGCGCGGGGCCGCCCGGCGCCGGGGCCGTCGAAGTGCCACCACTCGCCTGTGTAGGGGGCGATCCCGCCCGTGGCCATCGCGTTGCGCAGCACCGCGCGGTTGGCCTGCTGCTGGGAGCTCACCGAGTCGGTGGCGTACGCCTCCGCCAGAGGGGTGAAGTTGTCGAAGTCGGTTCCCATATCCACCAGGGCGCCGCCGGCGGCCATGGTCACATCGACCGACCGGCCGGCCTCGTGGCTGCGGGCATATTCGGTAGGCCGCGCCACCCACATCGGATCGGGCACCGCCTCAAACATCTGAACCTGCACCTCATGCGGCCGGTAACAGTCCCAGAACACCAGCGTCAGGCCTTTCGCCCGCAGCGCGGCAGCGGCCGTGGCCAGGCCGGGGCCCATCGACTCGTGGACGAGGCAGCGGGCATCCGGCGGATACAGCGGCATGCCGAGGAAGTTGTCGGCGGTGGCGTAGCGCAGGTCCACGATGGCATCGGGTACCACTGAGCGCACGTCGATCAGTCCGGCGGCGGCAGCAGCGGCGCTGACGGGGGGGACGGCATCGCCGGGCGTCGCGTACGCCATGGCCGGGAACGCCAGCGCCAGGATGGCGGTACCTACAACGTGTCGCATCACCAAATTATCCCCGCCCGGACCCACACCCGGCGGTGGTTCTGATCAGCCTGTAACGAATCGGGCCTGTCAGCGGATCTATCTGTTGAAGAACCCATCGGTGCGGAGGTGGAATGGTGGTCGGTCAACGGTCGGTCCGCGTGGCCGCGGGCGCGCTGGGCGTCGCCCTGGCAACACTGTCGGCTCCGGCCGCGGTGGCCGATTCGGCTGCTCCCGCTGATCCGCCGGGACCGGCCGTCGCAGAGTCTGCGGCGGTCTCGGAGGATGTCGTGACATCGGCTGCGGCCGCTGCGGTCCCGGAGGGGGTTCCGCATCTGCCGAGTCCCGACAACCTTCCGCCGGGCACCACCCAGACGGCTCCGGAGCGTCGCACACTGGGATACCTGCGCGATATCTGGCAGGCGGTCCGTTCTGAGGACGTCACGATGAGCGATGCCCTGCTGCTGCTCGCCCAGCGGCCGATGAGCTCCGTCGAGCCTGGAGGCGCCGCACAGCGGGCGCAGCGGATCTCCGCGCCGCAGGATACGGACTCGGGAGTCCCGGCAGCCCAGATCCCTAGTCTGCCGCCCCCAGGCTGACTGCGACCTCATTGCGCCGCCGGAACGGAATCGTCCACGGCGGATCGTAGAACCAGCCGACCGGATCTGACTCCGTGACAACGGAATTGGCTTTCAGTGTTGACATCAGCTCGTCTGTTTTCGTTGCCACCGCCCCGGGGCTCGGAAGTCCGGAGAACTGGAGCACCGCGACCCGTTCGGCGGGAACGTTGACTAGATGCACCCGATCATCGCCGGGGGTCGGCAGGGTTTCGAGCGTGAATTCGGACGGCATGTAGAACCGAATCACCCACTCGCCTGCGGTTCCGCGCTGGGTGGCGACGGGTGCGGTCATCGCGATCTTCTCGCCCTGCTGCTGGGCCACCGGCGCCGTCATCGCGATCTTGGTCTTGCTCTTGTTGCCGCCGAATATATAGCGGGCCAGCCGCCGGAAACCCTCACTTCGGGCGGCTTCCTCGTCGGCCTCGATGGCGGTCTCGGCGGCGATCCGTGATCCGTAACGCCTGATTTCGACATCGCCGATCCGCTTCTCGACGGTGAAGGCCGGTTCTTCGGTGCCGTGCCGGATCCCGACGATGGTTCCGGCCGCCTCGGCCGCTTGGCTGAGTGCTCCGGTGATCTTGTCGAGCATGTCAACTCCCTGTCTCCGATGATGAGCGTTCAACGCGTGGCGGCACGCGACTGTTCCAGACCGTTTGTCAGTCGCGCGTAGCGCGTCCGGTGAAAGTCGGTCGAACCGAATTCGTACTGTATGGCTGTCAGCCGCTTGAAGTAGTGCCCGATGGCCAGTTCCTCGGTCATGCCCATACCGCCGTGTAACTGCACGGCGTTCTGGCCGACGAAGCGGGCCGCCCTTCCGACGGTGACTTTGGCTGCAGAGACCGCTCGGGCCCGCGCGTCCGGTTCGGCGTCGAGGTTGAGTACCGCGAGGTAGGTCGCAGCTACCGCCTGTTCGAGTTCGAGGTGCATATCCACCATCCGGTGTTGCAGCACCTGGAACGTCCCGATCGGTTGACCGAACTGCTGACGGTGCTTGCAGTAATCGACGGTGTGGTCGAGCACGGTGCGCATGGCGCCGACCGCTTCAGCACACACTGCGGCCGCCCCGTCGTCGCGGGCCCGGGCCAGCGAGGGCCGGCAGTTCCGGGCGAGCAGAGCATCGGCGGGTAGGCGGAAGCCGTCGAAGGTCAGGTCGGCGGCGCGCCGGTCATCGATGGTTCGGTAAGCGTGCACCTGCAGGCCCGGTGGTGGATTGGTGCGGTCGAACTCAGTCACGAAGAGCGAAATACCCGAGGAATGTTGCTCCGACTCCGGTGTCTTCGCAGCGATCAACAGGTGTGTCGCCAACGGAGCACCACTGACGACGATCTTGGAACCCGTCACGATCCAGTGTCTGCCGTCCGGAACGGCGTTGGTGGACAGGGCTTCCCAATGATCGCCGCTATCGGCCTCGGTGAGCGCCAGTGCGACGACGGCCGACCCGTCAGCGATTTTCGCCAGTACCGGCGCTGCCACGCCCGGATCGGCTCGGGCCAGCAGGCCGGCGCCGACCACCACGGTGTCGATGAATGGCTCGATCACCAGCGCGCGACCCAACTCCTCGGCGATGACCATCGTCTCGACCGGTCCGCCGCCGCTGCCGCCGGTGGAGTCTGGCAACGTCGCGCCGAGGATGCCGAGTTCCCCGGCGAACCCCTGCCAGATCTCCGGGTGCCAGCCCTGACCTGTCCTGGCGGCCGCGCGGCTGGTGTTCAGGCCGTAGCGTGCGGTGAGGAATCTGCTCAGGCCGGCCCGGAGTAACTCCTGCTCGCTGCTGAGATTGAAATCCATGCCGGCTACAGCCCCAGGACCGCTTTGGCCAGTATGTTGCGCTGAATCTCGTTGCTCCCGGCGTAGATCGAGCCGGCCCGGTCATTGAAGTAGCGAAGCGGGGCGGCCGCCTGCCACGGCTCGCCGCTGATATAGCCATCGGGGGGCGGGGTGAAGTCCGCGACCGGGCCGCCGGGTCGGGTGCCGTGCGGCTGGTACACCCGTCCGCGGGGACCGGCCGCCTCCAATGCGAGCTCGGTGATGGTCTGGCTGAGTTCGGTTGACAGAATTTTCAGCATCGACGAGGCCGCACCGGGATTGCGGCCGTCCGCCACGGTGGCCAGCACCCGGTACTCGAGGATCTCCAGCACCTCGGTGCGGATACGGGCATCGGCCAGTTTTGCGGCGAAGGCCGGATCGTCGATCAGCTTTCCGCCGGCCGGGGCCGGTTGGGACACTGCCGACTCGGCGATCGACTCGGCCATTACCTGCAGGGCTGGAGCCGCAGCGCCACCGCCGCGTTCGAACTCGAGCAGGTATTTGGCCACCGTCCAACCATCGTCGATACGCCCGATGACGTTGGATTTCGGCACCCGGACGTTTTCGAAGAAAATCTGGGTCTGGATCTCCTCGCCGGACGTCATCACCAGAGGGCGGATTTCGATACCGAGTGCGGCCATGTCGATCAGCACGAACGTGATGCCCTGCTGGCGTTTCGGCCCGCGATTGGTGCGGACCAGGGCGAAGATCCAGTTCGCCTCCATTGCGTGGGTGGTCCAGATCTTGGTGCCGGTGCACACCAGATCGTCGCCGTCGTCGACCGCTGCCATTGACAGCGCGGCCAGATCCGAACCGGCCTCCGGTTCCGAGTAGCCCTGGCAAAAGAACACCTCACCGGTCAGGATCCGCGGCAGGAAGTAATCCTTCTGGTCGGGTGTGCCGAAGGCGATGATGGCGTGGGCGACCATCATGATCCCCATCGGGGACAGGGTGGGGGCACCGGCGAGGGTGGATTCCCGGCTGAAGATGTAGTGCTGGGTCAGGGTCCAATCGCAGCCGCCGTGCTCCACCGGCCAGGCCGGGGCCGCCCAGCCGCGCTCGTTCAGGATCGCCTGCCAGGCCATGCTGGCCTCATGGTCGGCGTAGACGCTGGTCATCAGGCGGCCGGCGTGGCGTAACTGCGGGGTGAGCTTCTCATTCAAGAAGGCCCGAACCTCATCGCGAAAATCCAGATCGTCACGTGACCAGTTCAGGTCCACCCCACGGTCCCCTATCTGCGTGCCGCCGTTGCCAGAACGGTAAACCCCGCCGGTTGCGGTAACGGCATCGGGAGGTGTTTGGAATCTCGTCGGCGCGGGAACAGGGTCCTTCGGACGCCGACGACAATGGACTTGATTCAAGAGAGGCCCGGCCCCTGAAAAAGGGGTCGGGTCTTTCGAAACCCCACAGACTCGAAACTGCATAGACTCAGCCCCCGGGCTCATACCTGGATTCATACCCGGACGCCTTCTCGGTGGCGGTCACTCCCCGCTGGTAGCCCCCGGCCGGGGGAGGTCGGACACATCCACCGGGCATGCGCCGGGCAAAAACTGAGGAGGGCTGTCAATGCCGGCGTGGCGCCTGCGGGACTACCACGATGAGGATCTCGATCAAGCGATCGGCGTGTGGGACGAGAGCCGCGGCCCCGGTTCGGCCGAACCGGTGTTCAGCGTGGCCGAGGTGATGGCAGCCGCGCGCGCCGGCGAGTCGGCGGTGGTGGCCGAGGTCGGCGACGAGGTTGTCGGTATGGCGGTGGCCCAGACCCAGGGCGAGCGCGCGTGGATCCTGCTGCTCGCCATCGCAGCGCGGTGGCGCGGTCGCGGTGTTGGCTCGGCACTGTTGGCCGACCTGGAGCGGCGGCTGCGAAGCCAGGGTGTGCGCCGAATCTGCGCAGTGCTGCCCGAGGGCGCTACCGGCGCCGCGGCGCTGGAAAATTCGGCCTACGCCCGTCGCGACGGTTTGGTGTACTACGAGCTGCTCGAACACCTCGGTCCGGATCAGGCCAATCTGCTCGATGAGCTCGGCGGGCACATGCTGCCACCTGGTCTCTGGAGCGACCTGGCCGGGATGGAATACGAGAAACAGATCATCGAGCGGCGCATCGTCGACCCGCTGGCACATCCCGACACCGCCGAGCGCTACGGAGTCCGCCCGCCTAAGGCGGTGATCCTGTTCGGCCCGCCGGGAACCGGCAAGACCAGCTTCGCCAAGGCCATTTCATCGCGGCTCGGATGGCCTTTCGTCGAACTGTTTCCGTCCCGGCTGGCGGCGACCGGCAACGGTGGCCTGGCTGCCTCATTGCGGGAGGCGTTCGCCGATCTGGCCGATCTCGATGAACTGGTGTTGTTCATCGACGAAGTGGAGGAGATCGCCACCGCGCGCGCCGGGGCTTCGACCGCCGAGCTGGGCGTGACCAATGAGTTGCTGAAGCTGATCCCCGCGTTTCGGCAGCATGACAGCCGCCTGCTGGTGTGTGCCACCAATGCTGTTCACTCTCTGGACTCGGCATTCCTGAGACCGGGACGTTTCGACTACGTGATCCCGGTCGGTCCGCCGGACCAGCCCGCCCGTCGGGCGGTGTGGCAGCGTTATCTCGGGCCGGCGAACGCCGGGATCGACGTCGACCGGCTGGTCACCGCGTCGGAGCTGTTCACCCCGGCAGATATCGAATTCGCCGCCCGCAAGGGTGCTCAGGCCGCCTTCGAGCGGGAGATGCGCGACGGCAGCGGGCAGCCGGCGATCACCGATGACTACCTGACGGCGATCGGGGAGATCAGGCCCACCCTGACGGCCGGCATGCTGGGGGAATTCGAGCGGGGTAAGGAACAGTTCGCGCGTCTGTAGTCGCGAATCCGCATACATGAATGGTGACAGTGATACAAAGTTAGCCATGGCTGAACCCGATGTTCGCGGATGGACATTCCTGACCAACCATGCCCACGTGCTGCTCTGTCTGGCCCGCGGCGAGTCGCTGACCGCTCGCGAACTCGGTTTGCGGATAGGGATCACCGAACGCGCCGTCCAGGTGATCCTGGCCGACCTCACCGCGGGCCGCTACCTCACCAAGAAGAAGCAGGGGCGCCGCAACCTCTACAAGGTGAACGTCAGGGGCCGGCTGCGTCACCCGCTCGAGGCGCACCACACCATCGGCGAGCTGATCAGCGCTCTGGAGTAATCCTGCGGCCGGATGCCGGGTGGCGTTCGGCTCCGAAGCGGAACATCCGTTGATCCCATCCCAGCTGAGGAGGTATTCGTGCCGATCGCCCTGACCGACGACCATCGCGAACTTGGAGATGTCGCCCGCTCCTTCCTGGCCGCGCAGAAGGCCCGCCACGCCGCCCGGGAACTCCTCGACGCCGACGAGCAGATCACCCCTCCCTTCTGGCGAGAGTTGGCCGGACTCGGCTGGCTCGGGCTGCATGTCGACGAGGCCTACGGCGGCTCGGGTTTCGGGCTGCCGGAACTGGTGGTGGTGATCGACGAACTCGGCCGTGCGGTCGCCCCCGGCGCGTTCGTGCCGACCGTGGCGGTGTCCTCGGTGTTGGCGGATATGGGCACCGAGGAGCAGAAAACCCGGTTGCTGCCCGGGTTGATCGACGGATCGCGCACCGCCGCAATCGGTTTCGGAGAGGGCCTGGACGTCTCCGATGGACGCGTATCCGGTGTCGCGGGGGTGGTGCTCGGTGCGGCCTCGGCTGATCTCCTCCTACTGGCGACCGGCGACGATATGGTGCTCGTCGAGCGAGGCGCCGACGGGGTTACCCTACAGACGCCGGGCAGTCTGGACCGCACCCGCCGCTCCGGGAGCGTCACACTGTCCGATGTCGTGATCGGCGCGAACCTGCTATCGGGTGCTCGGGACGCCGCCCTGGCTCGGGCGCGCACCCTGTTCGCCGCCGAAGCGGTTGGCGGTGCCTCGGACTGTGTGGATGCCGCAGTCGAGTACGCGGGGGTGCGCGAACAGTTCGGCCGGACCATCGCGACCTTCCAGGCGGTCAAGCATCACTGTGCCGATATGTTGGTGGCCGCCGAATCGGCCGTCGCCTGTGTCTGGGATGCCGCACGGGCGGCGGCGGAGACCACGGGCACCGGCGAGGGATCGTTTCAGCTCGCCGCTGCGGCCGCAGCCGCACTGGCGCTGCCCGCCTATGTGCGCAACGCCGAGCTCAACATTCAGGTGCACGGTGGTATCGGGTTCACCTGGGAACATGATGCCCACCTGCATCTGCGCCGGGCACTGACCGTCAACGCGATATTCGGGGGCGACAGCGCAGCCACCGACGTATTCGACCTGGCTGCCGCGGGCATCGCCCGGGCGGGGAGCCTCGACCTGCCACCGGAAGCCGAGGGGTTGCGCACCGAGATCGGCGCCGAGGCGCAGCGGATCGCCGCGCTGGATGCCGCCGCCCAACTCGATGAGCTCATCGCGACCGGCTACGTCATGCCGCACTGGCCCGGGCCATGGGGGCGGGCCGCCGGGGCGGTGGAACAGCTGCTGATCGACGAGGAGTTCTCCGCCGCCGGGGTCGTCCGCCCAGACTATGGCATCACCGGTTGGGTGATCCTCACCCTCATCCAGCACGGAACGCCCTCGCAGATCGATCGTTTCGTCGAAAGAGCGCTGCGCAAGGACGAGATCTGGTGTCAGTTGTTCTCCGAGCCCTCCGCCGGTTCGGACGCCGCCGCCGTCAAGACCCGGGCCACCCGGGTCGATGGTGGCTGGACGATCAGTGGCCAGAAGGTCTGGACCAGCGGCGCCCACTACGCCCGTCGGGGCCTGGCCACCGTGCGCACGGATTTCGATGTGCCCAAACACGCCGGGATCACCATGGTGATCATCGATATGAAGGCCCCCGGGGTAGAAGTGCGGCCGCTGCGCCAGATCACCGGCGGATCCGAGTTCAACGAGGTGTTCTTCAACGATGTGTTCATCCCGGACGAAGATGTCATTGGCGAGGTCAACGCGGGCTGGGCGGTGGCCCGCGCCACGCTGGGCAACGAGCGGGTGAGCATCGGCGGCGGGGCCGGCGGGATCGCCCCGGCGTCAGCCTGGCTGGTGCAGTTGGCCCAGAGCCACGGCGACCGGATGGTGGGAGCGGCCGCGCGGGTCGGCCGGTTCCTCGCCGACGATCATGCACTGCGGTTGCTGAACCTGCGCCGTGCCGCACGCAGCATCGCCGGCGCCGGATCGGGTCCGGAAGGCAACATCACCAAACTCAAACTGGCCGAACACTTCCAGGAGCAGGGCGCCATCGCGGCCGGGCTGGTGGGGCCGGAACTGGCACTCGAGGGTGGGGAGGGGGCGTTGGCGGCCCGCGCGGCAATGGGTGCCCGGGGGATGGCCATCGCCGGCGGAACCTCCGAGGTGGCACGCAATCAGATCGCCGAACGTATCCTCGGAATGCCACGCGATCCGCTGATCAGCTAGCCGGGGTTCCGCCGGCCACCAGGGTGATGCCCATGACATCATCACCGCATCCGGCATTCGAATTTCATCGAGCCCGCTGGTCCCCACACCACCGAAACCGGGAACGCCACCGCGTAACATCACCCAGCGAAGTAAGAACCTGCGCCCATCCATTTGCACCGGAATCTGGACGTCACCTCCCGGTGATCCGTTACTCGTGCAGACGGCCGGGGTGCGAAAGGACGCAATGGATCAGGCGGCAGGGCGGCACCCCAGCGAACCGGACAGCCAGGACGCCCCTCCGCTCCCGGAGCCGACGCCACAAGTTCCCCCCGACCGGCCCGAACCACCGCCTGCGATCCGTGCCGACGGTATCTGCATGAGCGGGCCCTGGGGCCCGGTCTACGGCCCGGTCGACCTGATCGTTCCCGCCGGCGGGCTGAGCGTCCTCGTCTGCCCTGCCAGCGCCGGGCGCAACG